>CAZNFW010000044.1:0-22403 GCA_964572725.1 uncultured Melioribacter sp. | reverse complement strand
AGTAATTTTTTCATTTGCACCCTCCTTTCGGGTTTTTATTTGTTATAATTTCTGGTCAAAAAAGGTAAGAATTTTTGGTTTATTTTTTTTTAGTGAGTTAATCAAATAACACTCTTTTTTAATTTTTTCTTTCGGCTGGCGATATAAACATACAATATATACTTATTAAAGTCAAACAATATTTCAAAAAATTAACTTTGATTTTAATTTTGCAAAAAGAACACTTACATTTTCCAACTAGTTCATTATAATTAATTCCATTTTATCTCTCTATTAAATTTTTTTATGAAAATCGTTTATTCAACTTTTATTTTTTATTGGAATAAGTTATCACTAATTAATAACTTGCAAAAAATTTTTCCATAATTTTTAGAGGAGTATTCATGACCAAGGAAAAAACAAGAGAACACTGGGGCAGCAAAATAGGATTAATATTAGCAGTAGCAGGTAATGCAGTTGGTCTGGGAAACTTTTTAAGATTTCCAGTTCAAGCTGCACAAAACGGCGGTGGTGCTTTTATGATTCCTTATTTTGTTTCTTTTCTTTTGCTGGGCATTCCTTTAATGTGGATGGAATGGGGTATTGGCCGATATGGAGGTAAATTCAAACATGGAAGTGCCCCAGGTATGTTTGATGTTTTATGGAAAAATAAAATTGCAAAATACATTGGCGCTCTTGGATTATTTCAATCAACTGTAATTCTTATTTACTATACATACATTGAATCTTGGACACTTGGCTACAGTTTCTTTTCGATAACAAAAAGTTATTTTGGTTTAGAAAATTTCAACGAGATGAAATCTTTTCTTTATGCTTATCAAGGGAGAGAAGTTAATCAATACTTCAGTAGTGTTGCTATTGCTTATTTTTTTATGACTATAACTTTCGGATTAAATCTATGGATTCTATATAAAGGTATTTCCAAAGGAATCGAAAAACTTGCTAAGATAGCTATGCCAACACTGTTCTTATTTGCAATAATTATTGCAATTAGAGTAATAACTCTTGGAACTCCTGATCCAATGGTACCAGAAAATTCAGTAAGTAATGGTTTTGGATTCATCTGGAATCCAGATTTCACAAAATTAAATGACCCCAAAATTTGGTTAGCAGCAGCAGGCCAAATATTTTTTACATTGTCCTTAGGTATGGGAACAATTCAAGCATATGCAAGTTACCTGAAACCAAAAGATGATATAGTTTTATCTGGATTAGCAACTTCAGCAACTAATGAATTTGCTGAAGTGATTTTGGGCGGGTCGATAGCAATCCCAATCGCAGTTGCTTTTTTTGGTATTCCAACAACTATGGAAATGGCAAAAGGTGGTGCTTTCGATTTAGGTTTTGCTTCTATGCCGTTAGTATTCGAAAGAATTCCTTTTGGAGAAATTTTTGGATTTTTATGGTTCTTCCTTTTATTCTTTGCAGGCATTACTTCATCCGTTGCAATGGGACAACCTTTAATAGCTTTCTTAGAAGATGAGTTTGGCATGAACAGAAAAAAATCAGTAACTGCTTTAGGAGTTGGAATTTTTATATCCGTTCAGTTTGTTGTCTTCTTTTTGCAATATGGTTATTTAAATGAATTAGATTACTGGGCAGGAACTTTTGGTCTTGTTGTATTTGCTTTAGTCGAATCAATTTTATTCATGTGGGTTTTTGGTGCAGAAAAAGCATGGCAGGAAATGAATGAAGGTGGTGATATTAAAATTCCCCGATTCTTCTTTTATATAATGAAATTTGTTACTCCAGCACTATTGTTGATAATTATGATCTGGTGGCTGATAAATGATGCTATTCCTATTCTATTGCTAAAAGATGTTAATCCTGAAAATCTACCATACATTTGGGGTGCAAGAATTTTTATGATTACTCTTTTAGGTATATTATTCTGGATGGTAAAGACCGCTTGGAACAAAGAGAAAAAATTAACATAGATACGTGCGGCTTCCTAAATTTAGTTAATTATTGTCAGGTGATTATTTGTTGTTTTAAATTCTTAACACAAGTGAAATTATATTGACATAATCTTTGCAACTTATTCAGAGATGATTAGGCTTTTTATTTTTGAGGAATATATTTAAAGTTAACTTGCAAACTTTTGACAAAATAATTTAAAATCTTATTCAAGTGAATAATTTAATGGTGTGAATAAAATTAGCAGCAATGCTAATAAAAATAACATTGCTGCTGTTAAAATTTTATTAACCAAAAAATGTTTCTGCAACTTTGTAAAGTTCCATGTCAACTGTTTTTAACTCACCAACAGCTTCTTCTAATTTTACAGCAACAATATCTTTACCTCTTAAAGCAGCCATATAACCCCATTGACCATTATTAACTAAATCAGCTGCAAAAACTCCAAGTCTTGTTCCTAATACTCTATCAAATGCAGTTGGACTTCCGCCTCTTTGAATATAACCTAATACAGTAGCTCTTGTTTCAAAGCCAGTTCTTTTTTCAATTTCTTTTGCAATTACATTTCCAATTCCGCCAAGCTTAACATGACCAAATGAATCAACTTCCATGTCACTTAAAACTAATGAACCATCTTTATCTACAGTATCTTCTGTTTTAATTTTAGCTCCTTCTGCAATTACTACAATACTGAAAGTTTTTCCACGAGAATGTCTTTTAGTTATTATTTCGCATACTTCATTCAAGTCAAATGGTTTTTCTGGAATTAAAATTACATCTGCACCGCCAGCAATACCAGCATGCACTGCTATCCATCCAGCATGACGACCCATTACTTCAACAACCATTACTCTGTTATGTGATTCTGCTGTTGTATGCAGTCTATCTATTGCTTCAGTTGCAATATTTACTGCTGTATCAAAGCCAAAAGTATAATCAGTTGCATTCAAATCATTATCAATAGTTTTAGGAACTCCAACAACTTTAACTCCTGCCTTGAAAAGTTTATTGGCTACACCAAGAGTATCTTCTCCTCCAATTGCTACAAGACAATCAATTCCAGATTCTTTCATATTATTAATTACTCTTGCTTCACCATCTTTTTCTTTATAAACATTTGTTCTGGATGTTCCAAGAATAGTTCCGCCTCTTGGTAAAATTCCCGAGATTGCATCAAGGTCTAAAGGCATAAAATTATTTTGAAGTATACCACGCCATCCTTCACGAATTCCAATTGTTTCATGTCCATATTGAATTGATTTTCTAACTACTGCTCTGATAACAGCATTAAGTCCTGGGCAATCGCCCCCACCTGTAAGTATTCCTATTTTCATTTTTCTTACTCCAATTGTTATGAATTATATTTTCATTTTCATTTTTATATAAGTTTAAGATTAGCAAATTTCGTAAGCAATTGTTTAGTGCCATATTCTTCAAATGCTATAGTTACTTTTTGCATATCTCCTGTTCCATTAATTGCCAATATTTTTCCAATTCCAAAAACAGAATGCGAGACTCTGCTACCTACACGAAGAGACCTTCTTTCTTGATCATAATCATCATAACTTTCTTGATAATATTCATCATATTCAACTTCGGTACCGTCTTTACGCCTTCCAGCTCTTTTACTGCCTGGTTTATACAATTCATTGTAAGTGGATTTATCCAATTCATCAATAAATCTTGAACGACTTTGATATGCAACTTCTCCAAAACGATATCGAGAACGAGCATAAGTCAAAAATACTTTTTGTTTTGCTCGTGTTAGTGCAACATAGAATAATCTTCTTTCTTCTTCTAATTTAGAATCAGAATCAAATCTTGGGTTAAGCGGAAAAATGTCTTCTTCAAGACCTGTAATAAATACAATTGGGAATTCAAGTCCTTTAGCACTGTGAACTGTCATTAATGTAACAGCATTTGATTTTTCATCGTATTGGTCTACACTTGTAACTAATGATACTTCTGCAAGAAAATCATCTAAAGTTGCGTCAGGATGTTCCCGGCTGTAATCCTGAATAGCTGAGATTAATTCCTGAACATTATCATAATGTGCAAGTGATTCAGGAGTATTTTCTTCTTTATAAATTTTTAAAATACCCAGTTCATCAATCAATGCAGATGTTAATTCACCTATCGATAGTTTATCTTTCAAACCAATATATTTATCGAGCAGCAATTTAAACTGCTTTACATTCTTTTGAATTCTTTCTTTAACTTCAATTACTTCAAAAACTCTTGCCATAGTGGTATATAACGAAATATTAAGCTTGCGGGCAAATGCAATCATTTTTGTAATAGAAGTATTACCAATTCCTCTTTGAGGGAAATTCATTATACGAAGTAAGCTCTCTTCATCATTTGGATTGGAAAGAACACGCAAATAAGCAATAATATCTTTAATTTCTTTTCTTCTGTAGAATTCAATTCCACCAACTATTTTATATGGAATGCTTTCTCTTCTAAATATTTCTTCCAGTACACGAGATTGAGAATTTAATCTATAAAGAACTGCAACATCACTAAATGAAATTTTTCTTGCTTGAACTTCTTTTTTAATTCTCTTTGCAATCTGAAATGCTTCATCTTTTTCATCGGAGGCACGAATCAACGTAATCTCCTCACCACTGTCATTTTCTGTCCATAATGTCTTTGCAATTTGCTCTGTATTATTTTTAATTATTGAATCAGCAGCAGCAAGAATTATTTTTGTTGAGCGATAATTTTGTTCAAGGCGGAATATCTTGGCGTTCTTAAAATCCTTTTTGAAATTAAGCATATTTTTGATATCTGCTCCCCGCCAGCTGTAAATACTTTGTGCATCATCTCCAACTACACTTATTTTATCTTTTGCAGGACTCAATAATTTCAAAAGTTCATATTGAGCTCTATTAGTATCTTGATATTCATCAACAAGAATATACTTAAACATTTTTTTATACTTTTGAAGTACCTTCGGATATTGTCTGAACAACTCAATTGGTTTGAGCAATAAATCATCAAAATCCATTGAATTATTTTCAAACAATCGTTTATTATATTCTTTATAAATTTCAAGGAATTTTCTATCAGCAAGTGAATTTGTCATTATCTTTTCAAAATCTTCAGGAAGAATCATCTGATTCTTTAAATGACTTATTCTATGCTGAACACCGTGAGGAGTTAAGCTTTCAAGATTGATATTTAAATTCTGCATAATGTTCGAAACAAGAGAAACTGAATCCTCACGGTCATAAATTGAGTAATTTGGTTGATAATTCAAATATTTTGATTCCGCTCTTAAAATTTTTGCAAAAATAGAATGGAAGGTTCCCATCCATAGCTGGTCGGCTTTCTTACCTATCATAGCCTTAATGCGCTCTTTCATTTCTTTTGCAGCTTTATTAGTAAAGGTAAGAGCTAAAATGGACTCGGGCTCCATTCCTTTTTCGATTAAATATGCAATTTTATAAGTTAGAACGCGTGTTTTACCGGACCCTGCCCCGGCAACTACCATGTGTGGACCTGCGTTGTATTCAACAGCTTTGCGCTGCTCTTCATTTAAATCATTAAGAAATTTCATAAGAAATGTATTTTTTAGTTAGCAAATTTAAATAAAACTAAAGGGATTATCAATGTGATTGAAAAGAAGATTATAAGTTTATAGAAAATTTTTAAAAATTAATACCATTTCTAATTTTATAAGCAAGTTCTATTGAGGTTCTTGCATCGCTAATACCATAACCATTCCCAGATAATGTATTTCTATAGACCACAGTATGAAGATTAGTAAAACCTTCTGTAAATTCAAGTTCTTCCTCATTAATCTTAATTGAACGATAAGTTCTTTTGTTAATTTTTTTTATTTCATCTGGTAAATCTTCATAATTAATGGAAAGATGCCATTTTATATTTGCATGTTTTAATTCAAGCTCCCCTCGCATTGAACGTTTTTGGTTTACAATTACATTACTATGAACAGGTTCACCAAAAATCCAGATTAACATATCAAAGAAATGAATTCCAATATTTGTTGCAATACCGCCAGATTTTTCTATTACACCTTTCCATGAAAAGTCGTACCATAATCCTCTTGATGTTATATAATCAAGAATTATATCAAATTTAATATTTGGATTTTTTTTAATTGCTTCGGCAACTTTATTTTTTAAATCAACGATAGCCGGATGAACTCTTAATTGCAGAATAGTATAAACTTTTTTCCCTGTTTCATTTTCAATTTTTTCGAGTGCATCAAGATTCCATGGATTTAGAACTATAGGTTTTTCACAGATTGCATCGGCACCAATTCTTAATGCCAGACGTATGTGTGAATCGTGTAAAAAATTTGGCGAACATATTGTTAAATAGTGAACTCTTTCGGAATCGGATTTTCTTCTTAACAAATCAAGATGCCGCTCAAAGCGTTCAAATTCAACAAAAAAACTTGCATTTGGGAAATATTGGTCTAAAATGCCAACAGAATCATGAGGGTCTAAAGCAGCAACAAGATTGTTCCCTGTTTCTTTTATTGCCTGCAAATGTTTTGGAGCTATATAACCTGCAACACCAGTTAAAGCAAAATTAAACATAGTTTGAATTGTATTTTATAAGCATTCAAAATAAAATTAAAAATATTTTTGAAATCAAACACTTTGCTACGCCTTATAAATTTTTCCGTCGCTTAATCCCTTAATCTTAAAAGCATTACGTGTATCAAGAATTAATTTTGCATTCTTGCGAATAAAATCATAATCATAGTCATCATGGTCGGTGGCTAAAATTATTAAATCATACAATCTAAGAGAATCTTTTCTTAATTCAACTGAATAAAGGTCAAACTTATATTTTCTTGTAGGAGGAAGTTTTGGAACATATGGATCATTGTAGTCAACTTCAGCTTCCTTTTCTCTTAATATTTCAATTAATTTTAGTGATGGAGATTCCCGCATATCATCAATATTCTTTTTGTATGCAACTCCAAGAATTAAAATTTTACTTCCTTTAAGTGTTTTTTGATGTTCATTTAATACTTCAATTGCACGCTCAACTACATGGTAAGGTTGGAACGTATTAATTTCACCTGCTAATTCAATGAATTTAGTATTTACATCATACTCACGTGCTTTCCATGTTAAATAAAATGGGTCGATTGGTATACAATGCCCACCTAAACCGGGACCTGGATAAAATGCTTGAAAACCAAAAGGTTTAGTTTTAGCTGCTTCAATTACTTCCCAAATATCTATATTCATTTTTTCAAAAACCATTTTGAGTTCATTAACAAGTGCAATATTAACAGAGCGATAAATATTTTCCAGCAGTTTTGCTGCTTCGGCAACTCTCGGTGATGATACAGGAACTGTTTTATTTACAATTTGACTGTATAATTTAACCGCAATTTCCTGACATGACTTTGTTACACCACCAACTATTTTGGGTATTGTATTTGTTGTAAAATTTTTGTTCCCGGGGTCTTCGCGTTCTGGACTAAATGCAAGAAAGAAATCTTTACCAACCTGAAATGTTTGATAATTCTTAACAAACTCATCAGAATTTGTGATTGGCAACTTAACTCTTGGTGCTGTCTCAAATAATGGAAGAAGTAATTCTTCTGTTGTTCCTGGATATGTTGTGCTTTCAAGAGAAATTAATTGACCTTTTCTTAAATATTTTTGAATTGTGATAGCAGTATTTTCAACAAATGTCATATCCGGTTCTCTGTGCTGGTTTAAAGGAGTTGGCACACAAATAATAATTGCATCACATTCAGGCAGTCTTGTAAAATCATTGGTAGCTTCAAATTTTCGTTTTTTTACAACTGTTTTAATTAATTTGCTGTCAATGTGTTTAATATAACTTTTGCCGGAATTTAAAAATGGGATTTTACTTTCATCAATATCAAAACCAATAACCTTAAATTCATTATTAGCAAATGCTAAAGCAAGAGGAAGTCCAACATAACCCATACCTATAATTCCAACTATAGCTGTTTTATTCTGGATTTTTTGAATTAATTCTTTTTTGTAATTCATAATTTTCCCCGCTTTATATGAATTTGTAAAAATATCATACATAAAAATTTCCATTTCATTAAAGAAATATTCTTCAATGATGATGATTAATTAAATAATAAATAAAATCATTTATTGAAAACATTTACTCTGCTGTATGCCCTTCAGAATATTTTATAATTATCAAAACAATTATAAAAAATTTCTTCAAAACAAAATTTTTACTTATCGAATCGCAGAATTATATTTTCCCGCTTTCGTTTATCAAGCTGTTCCGACTTAAATGTTGTCTTAAATAAATCAAAAAGATTTTCCAAACGAGGAGTAGTATCTTTTTCTTCCAGTATTTTACTATCATTAATTTTATTTTCTTTTATTTGATTTTCATGTATTACAAGAGCCTGTTTAAGAAGAGATATAATTTCTTCTCTTAGAGCATGAACTTCTTCATGAGATGGAGAATTGGGTTTGGTAAAATTCTCACTGTAGTTCATCTGTTTAATATTTTCATGAATTTCTTCTTTTAAATTATTTATGTCATTTCTTTTTAAATCCGTTTCAATAGTTGAATTAGCTTTAGGTTTGAGAATCAAATTTTCATCTTTATATTCTTCATCAATATAATTTGGGTCAAGTGCAAAGATAGCATCAGAAAATATTTTATCATTTTGATTTTGTGCTTCAATTGCTTTTAAATCAAAACTATAAACTTCTGCAAAGTTTGGTTCTTTTTCCCACTTGGTTATTGATGTTAATCCTACCTGTTGAATTCTAAATCGAAATGTTTGTGGGTCAAAATTAAATTGGAGATGACGCAAATCTTTAATTGCAAAAATTGGGTCAAAGTATATCAATTCAATTTCATCATCAATTTTTATAAAATATCCATATTTAGTAGAATAAGCATTAAGATTTTGAACGTTCGTTAATAATCTGTATACAATAAGATTTTTTGGAGAAGGATCTTTAATAAAGTTGCATACTTCAAAGTAGCTTATAGGACGAGGTCTTTTTATTTTTTCATTTTTATAAATGATTTTAAAATTATCATTGAAATTAAACTGATTTTTTGAATAAATAAGAACGTCATTTGTTCTTAAGTCTAATGTTTCTAATAACATATTAATTATGCCCAGCGAATTAATCCCAGTTCAAATTGATTAATAAGCAAATCATGTTTTGGAAGAATTCTTAACGTAAAACCAAACTGTCCTGTATGTTTGCACACAATTTCACCTTTGTATGTATAAACATTTGTTTTTTGTTTTTTGGGTATATAACTCATATTAACATAATCACTTGATTGTTCAGAACCATTATCAACTTTGCCATAATAAATTTGAACATCCACATCGTTTGGTGTCAATTCACCAAGTTCTACTTCAGCAAATATTTGATATTTGTTTCCCACCATTAAGTCAATACCTTTTTGTTCTTCAGAAATACTTACAAATTTTACTTTACTCCAGTTATCAATTATTTTTTGTTTCCATACAGTAAATTCTTTTGCTTTTTTCCAGTTATTACTCATCAAATACATTCTCTTTTCATAAGCTTTAAAGTAAAACTTTTGTGCATATTCCTGTACCATTCTATGAGTATTGTAAATAGGTCCGAGTTTTTTCATAGAATTTTTCATCAATGTAATCCATCCACGAGGCAGCTTATCTTCTCCCCTGTTATAAAAAAGCGGCACAATTTCTTTTTCAAGGATTTCATAAATTAATCTTGATTCCACTTCGTCCTGATAGCCGGGGTTATCATATTCTTCTCCGTTGCCAATTTTCCATCCGATATCAGAATCATAAGCTTCATCCCACCATCCATCAAGTACACTAAAGTTTAATCCACCATTAGCTATTACTTTCATACCAGAAGTACCGCTTGCTTCGAGAGGTCTTCTTGGATTATTCAACCAGATATCACATCCTTCAACCATATAACGAGCTATATTCATATCATAATTTTCAATGAATACAATTTTTTTTCTTAAATGCGGTTCTTTCGTCATTGCAATAACTTCCTGAATAATTTTTTTCCCTTCTTCATCGCGAGGATGAGCTTTGCCAGCAAAAATTATTTGAACAGGATAATCAGGATTGCATAAAATACTTGCCAGTCTTTCAATATCTCTGAATATTAGAGTAGCCCGTTTGTAAGCGACGAATCTTCTTGCAAAACCAATTGTTAGTGCCTGAGCATCAAGAACTTCTTTAGCTGCATTGATTTCGGAAATCGAACCGCCTTTTTCAATGATTTGTTGTCTTAATCTTTTTCTTGCAAAAGCTACGAGGCGCTCTCTTCTTCTTTCATGAGTACGCCATAATTCTTCATCGGGTATATCATCAATTCTTTTCCAGATTTCTTTATCAGATGGGTCACGCATAAATTTTTCACCAAGATATCGATATAGTAATTCCTGCATATCATTTGACAAATGAGAATGAGTGTGAACACCATTTGTTACATAATCAATTGGAATTTCATTAAAAGGAATATCTACAAATCCTGCCTGCCACATTTTCTTCGACACTTTTCCATGCAGTCTGCTCACACCATTTACAAATCCAGCCATATTCATAGCAAGATGAGCCATGTTGAAATTAGCAGGCGGTTTATTTTTAATGATTGTGCCTAAACTATAAAAAGTTTTATCGTCTATTTTTAATTCATTTCGATAATAAGAACCAAAATATTTTTCCATCAGCTCATTGGGGAATATATCAATACCTGCAGCTACAGGTGTGTGCGTAGTAAAAACATTAGAATAAAAATTTACATTATAAGCTTCATTAAAGGATAGATTATACATTTGCATCAAAATACGAATTCTCTCAAGTGCAAGAAATGCAGAATGTCCTTCATTCATATGACAAACAAGAGGTTTAATTCCCATAGCATGTAATGCACGTATTCCACCAATACCTAAAACAATTTCCTGCTGAATTCTTGTTTCAATAGTTCCGCCATAAAGTGTTCTTGTAATTTTTCTATCATCCTCATTATTCTCAGGAACATTTGTATCTAATAAATAAAGCGGAACTCTGCCAACCATTATTTTCCAGATTTGTACATAAACAATTCTTCCGGGAAAATTTAATTCAATTTTAAGAGGAGTTTTATCCCCGTTCACAACTAATGTCATTGGCTGATTATAAAAATCTGTAATTTCATATTTTTCCTGCTGCCAACCATCATTCGTTAAATATTGCTGCAGATAACCTTCTTTGTAACACAAACCAACACCAACTAACGGCAGTCCTAAATCACTTGAAGATTTTAAGTGGTCTCCTGCCAGTACCCCAAGTCCACCAGAATAAATTTGCAGTGATTCAGTTAATCCATATTCAGCAGAAAAATAAGCAATAACATTTTCTTTGTCGAAGTTGAAATTTTTATGATACCAAGTTTTTTCTTCTCTGTAAATTTTTAATTGAGCAGCAATTCTGTTCATATGTGAAATGAAACTATCATCATTTGCAACCTCATTTAATCTTTCCTGACTGATTCTGCCAAGCATTAAAACAGGATTATGATATGTTTCTTCCCACAATTTTGAATCTAATCTTCTAAAAAGGTCAATTGCATCGTAATGCCATGTCCAGTATAAATTATAAATTATTTCCCGAAGCGGCTCTAATTTTGCAGGCAGCGAAGGTATAACATTAAACCTGCCTATGTATTTAATCATCTTACTTACTCCGTCTTTATTTTTTGTAAAATCAAATTTAATAATTTTTTTAATCTGCAAAGAATAATATTTTTTTGAAAAAATTTTTTTTAAGAATACACTGAGAGCTAAATTAAATTTCGAATAATACAAAATCATTATGGTGTAGATATATAAAAAAATTAATACCTGATTTTATTAAATTTGTTTTCAAAATATGGAATATAATTATGAATTACATTTTAAGTGCTTTGATAGGAATTATAATTGGTTCTTTCCCAACAGCATATATAATTCTAAAAAGATTTAAGAATATCGATATAACAAAAGAAGGTACTGGCAATGTTGGAGCAATGAATTCATATGAAATAACTAAATCAAAATTAATTGCTCTTTTAATTTTTATAATTGACTTGTCGAAAGGTTTTATAAGCGTTTATTTAGCAAAACTTTTGTTTGAATATGAATTCTCTATAATGATGGTTGCATTAATTGGAGCTGTTTTAAGTCATTGTTTTTCTTTCTGGATAAAATTTAAGGGAGGAAGAGGATTGGCAACTGCTGCTGGAGGTGCATTAATTCTTTCTATTCCAATCTTAGGTATATGGATTTTATTATGGCTCTTATCATATGCTTTCAGAAGAAATGTTCATTTTGGAAATTTTAGCGCAACACTGCTTACTGGCGCATTATCTTTTTCTTCTTCAGAAATTATGAATAAGTATACAAATCCCTCTGCTGCTTCGAACTTAGAATTCAGCATTATGGTTTCAATTATGCTTTTGATAATCTTAATTAAACATATTAAACCAATAAAAGAATATTTTTTACAACAAAATTTAAAATCAAGGAAAGATAAAGATGAATAAAACAAAGATTATTATTTTCTCGTCGCTTACTACTTTAATTTTAACAACAGCTATATATGCTTTGATATTAAAAAAACATATATCAGGTGGAGATTATTTAAGTGCACTTCTTGAAAATAACAGTATCAATACTACAGCTGTATCTCAAAGGCAGCAGCTCAATAATGATATCTCTAACTTAAGGGAAACAATTATTACAAAAACCGTTGCTCAGGTAAGTCCTGCAGTTGTTGGAATTAATGTAATTGAGATTAGGCAGTATCGAGATATTTTTTCTATAGACCCGTTTTTCAGACAATTTTTTGGTGACCGTGTTTACAATCAACAAATACGCGGACTTGGCTCGGGGGCAATTATTTCTCCAGATGGTTACATTTTAACAAACGACCACGTAGCAGGAAATGCAGTTGAAGCAATTGTTACACTAACTGATGGCTCACAATACGAAGCAAAAATTGTTGGAACTGATCAAGTATCTGACATTTGTTTACTCAAAATTGATGCTCAAAATTTACCGTACATTAAATTAGGTAATTCTGATGACATCTTAATTGGAGAATGGGTTATAGCATTGGGAAATCCTTTCGGTTTATTTGATATAAATGACCAGCCAACTGTAACTGTTGGTGTAATTTCTGCAAAAGGGATGAATCTTGGTGCGGCTAATAATCGATACTATGTTGATATGCTCCAAACTGATGCTGCTATTAATTCAGGCAACAGTGGTGGACCTCTTGTAAATGCTAATGGTGAATTAATTGGAATGAACACACTTATTTATACTGCACAGGGTTCTTCAGGGAATGTGGGTGTAGGTTTTGCAATACCAGTAAATAAAATAAAAAGAATCATAAAAGAATTAAAAGAAAAAGGAAAAATTGACAGAGATTTCTGGACTGGGTTAAGCATTCAAACAATAGACCCATCAATAGCCAAAGCATATAATCTCAAAAGTTCACGTGGAGTTATTATTACTCAGGTTGCAAAAAATTCTCCTGCACAAAAAGCTGGATTGCAAGTTTATGATATTATTCTTGGAATAAATAATTTCAAAGTTAATGATGAAAATACTTTGATTGGAATTCTTCAGGAATTCAGACCAGATGATGTTATCGAAGTAAAAATTTTAAGAGACAATAATTATCTTACAAAAAAAATGAAATTGGAGAGAAGATGATTCCTCGTTATACTCGCCCTCAGATGGGAAAAATCTGGGAAGACCAGTTTAAGTTCGAAACCTGGCTTAAAATTGAAATACTTGCATGCGAAGCAAGATATAAACTTGGACAAATTCCTGAAAAAGATTTTGAAGAAATTAAAACAAAAGCAAAGTTCGATATCAATCGTATTTTTGAAATTGAAGAAACTACAAAACATGATGTTATTGCATTCTTAACTAATGTTGCTGAAAATGTTGGTCCAGCTTCCCGTCACATTCATTATGGAATGACTTCTTCTGATATACTCGATACCGCTCTTGCTTATCAAATGAAATCAGCTGGTGAAATATTACTCAATGATTTAGGTGAACTGAAAAATGTTCTAAAGAAAAAAGCTATTGAACATAAAAGAACCATTTGTGTTGGAAGAAGTCATGGTATACACGCAGAGGCTTACTCAATGGGATTAAAATTTGCTTTATGGTATGAAGAAGCAAAAAGAAATATTGAAAGACTTAAGAAAGCAATTGATGTTATAAGTGTTGGCAAAATTTCCGGTGCAGTTGGAACATTTGAACATTTATCCCCGGAAGTTGAAAAATATGTTTGTGAAAAATTAGGATTAAAACCCGAACCGGTTGCAACTCAAGTAGTTCAAAGAGACAGACATGCAGAATTTCTTACAACAATTTCAATTATTGGAACATCCTTAGAAAAAATCGCGGTTGAAATTCGTCATCTTCAAAGAACTGAGGTTCTTGAAGCAGAAGAATATTTTTCGAAAGGACAAAAAGGTTCTTCTGCTATGCCTCATAAACGCAATCCAATTATAAGTGAAAGAATTACGGGAATTGCCCGTCTGCTTCGTGCAAATTCAATTGCTGCACTCGAAAATGTTGCTCTATGGCATGAAAGAGATATTTCACATTCTTCTGTCGAAAGAATTATTATTCCCGACAGCTGCATTGCTTTGGATTATATTCTTCACCTTGCAACTAATTTAATTGATAAATTAATAATCTATCCAGAAAATATGCTTAAAAACTTAAATCTGACGAGAGGCTTAATATTTTCTCAAACTGTATTATTAAAACTTGTCGAAAAAGGTATGACACGTGAAGACGCTTACCAAATTGTTCAGAGTTCTGCTATGAATGTATGGCAGGACAAATCAAAAAATCTTAAAGATGAATTATTAACTTCAGATACTGTGAAAAAATTTTTATCCGAAAAAGAGTTCGACGAAATTTTTAATCCCAATTCAATGCTTAAAAATATTGATTATATATTTTCAAGAAGTGTTGAATTAGAATAAACCAGAAATTAAATTAAAAATTGAGGTCGTCTAAAAAGTAGTTATCTAATTTAATTATTGATAAATATTTTACTTTTTAGACAACCTCTTAATAATTTACAATAATTCAATTATATTTTTATTTGTAGTGATATCCTTTCGTGTAGTTTTTCTGATTTTCTGAGTTTCATCTTTCAATTCTAAATTAGCAGTTAATTCTATACTTGTTCCAGTTTCTGCACGAATCAGAATTCCCTTGTCAATATTAAATAAAATATTCCCTGTCCCAGAAATCTTCGGGTCGCTAAAATTATATTTGATGCCGTTATCTTCACCTTTATTATTCCCTGTCCATGTGCATGATAAATTAGCACTTAACTTAGCTGCTTTTTCGTTGTTTACTTTTACAAAATCTTCAACTTTGTATATGATTGTATTATTGATTTTAAAGACACTTAACTGACCCGGATAATTTTTTTCCCATGTAGAATCTTTTTCCAAAGATTTCTGAGGAAGTTCACGAAATATCAATTGAGTAATTGGACGAATGAGTGCATCGCCTAAACTTTTAGCATATTGAGCTTTTTGTTCTGCTGTTAAATTTTGCTTTTGAGGTTGTAATGAGTTTAATTTATCAATCATTTTATCTAAACGGGAAACCTCAATCACTTCTCCAAGTTCGTTCACACGTGCACGATATGGTGTATTGTGAATAGTTAAATAATCACCAAATTTTTGTTTTTCATCTTCAGTTAGTTTTTTATTAGTATCGAAATTAATTTTTTGACCATTTATATCAGCATCAAGTTTAAGCGAAGAAATTATAATCCCGAGCTCAGCTGTTCTATCTGCATCAACATCAATTACTTCAAGATCAAAAACATAAGTAGTTGTTTGAGTTGATTTAGACTGGATAAGGGAATCAGCTTTAATACTTTCCTGAGAAGATGTAATTGTTGTAAGCTTGTATCTGAACTTATCCCCTTTTTCGAACTTGTAGCGTAATAATACTTTCTCGCCTTTTAGGTCAATACTTTCATAACTTGATTTTGCAATATCTCCATTTAGCTTTTCTTCCTTTTTACTGCAGGAAAGAAAAATGGGAATTATTATCAATAATAAATATAATCTTTTCATTTTAACTCTATCTTATATTAATAAATATTATTAATTATTCCATCCATTAATTTCAAGTATTTCTTTTCTTGAAAAGAAGTGTGAAATTTCTTTTGCTGCATTTTCATCAGAATCAGAACCATGAACAATATTTTCTTGAATATTATCAGCATATAATTTTCTTATTGTTCCTTCTGCTGCTTTTGCTGGGTCGGTTGCTCCAATTAATTTTCTAAATTCTTCAACTGCATTTTCTTTTTCAAGTACAATTGGTACACAGGGACCTGAGGTCATATAAGCTATTAAGTCATCAAAGAATGGTCTTTCTTTGTGTATTTCATAAAATCCTTTTGCAGCATCAGGTGTTAACTTAATCATTTTCATTGCAATTATTTTAAATCCTGATTCCTGTATGTGTGTTATTACTTTTCCAATTAAATTTTTTCTTACACAATCTGGTTTGAGTATAGCAAGTGTTCTGTTGTTCAATTTTAACTCCTTATTTTGTTTAGAAATTATTCCTCATTAAATTAATTATTACTTACTTCTTAATTTGTTTTTTAAGTGATTTATTTTTAAATACTTTTTTCTTCTGTACAGATTTTTTTACTGAAGATTTATTTTTTTGAGCTTTCAATTTTTCAAGAACTTTTTTCATTGTAATACCAATATCGGCTGGACTTTCAACCACATGAATTCCTGCTTTTTTCATTGTTTCCATTTTTTCGGTCGCTGTACCTTTTCCGCCTGAAATTATTGCTCCAGCATGGCCCATTCGTCTTCCTGGAGGAGCTGTTCTCCCTGCTATAAATCCTACTACTGGTTTTTTAACATACTTCTTGATATATGCTGCAGCTTCTTCTTCAGCATTGCCTCCAATTTCTCCAATCATCACAATTCCTTCTGTCTCAGGGTCTTCATTAAATAATTTAATAATATCTACAAATTGTGAACCGATAACTGGGTCACCTCCTATTCCTACACATGTAGATTGACCTATTCCTAAATCAGTTAATTGTTTTACTGCTTCATAAGTCAAAGTTCCACTTCGTGATACAACACCAATTTTTCCTTTTTTATGAATGAATCCCGGCATAATTCCAATTTTTGCCTTTCCGGGAGAAATTATTCCGGGACAGTTTGGACCTATCAACCTAACATCTTTTCCTTTTAAAGAATTGTAAACAGCAATCATATCTTTTGTTGGAATTCCTTCAGTTATACACACAATAAGTTTGATGCCTGAATTTGCAGCTTCTAAAATTGCATCGGCGGCAAAAGCAGGCGGAACAAAAATCGCAGATGCATTTGCTTTAGTGGCTTTGACAGCTTCGGATACAGTATTAAAAATTGGTATATCTGTATCTTCAAACTTCTGTCCACCTTTGCCTGGTGTAACTCCAGCTACTACATTGGTTCCATACTCTATCATTTGTCGAGTATGAAATGAACCTTCGCTGCCAGTTATCCCTTGAACAAGCACTCTTGTTTTTTTATCAAGCAGAATACTCATAATAAATCCTTAATTGTTATGAACAATAATTTTATTTACAAAATTAAGAAAACCTTTTAAATAAACTTGTTAAAAAATTTCTTTATGAAATGTATTGATAAATGTAAATTTGTAACATCAAAATAATTTCTGGAGGTTTTTATGAATAATAATTTTGGTATTACAGGTTTTGTTTTTAATGATGAAATACCATGGGAAAATGTTGGCGATGGAGTTAGAAGAAAAATTATGGCTTACGATAAAGATTTAATGCTCACTGCAGTTGAATTCAAGAAAGGAGCAATTGGATACCTGCATAAACATCCTCACAAACAGGTCTCATACATTGTAAGTGGTTCATTTGAAGTTACACTTGGCAGTGAAAAGAAAGTTCAAAAAGCAGGAGATGTTTACTTTGTTCCTTCTGATGTTGAACACGGCGTTTTAGCACTTGAAGAAGGAAGTTTATTAATAGACATTTTCCACCCTTATCGTGAAGATTTTGTAAAAAAATAAAATAAGGATTACAAACTTGAAATCTTTGACTAAAATTTTTTTCGTTTTGTTTGTGTTTATAGAAATTTCTTACGGTCAAATTAAAACACTAAAATTATGGGAAACTTTAGCACCCGGAAGTGAAAATTTAACTAACAACGAAACTTATGAAGATGGTCGTTTCAAAAATGTTTACCAGCCTGAACTTTCTGTTTTTTTATTTGAAAATCGGAATAATGATACACCAACAATTATAATTTTTCCGGGCGGCGGTTATAACCATATTACATTTGAAAAAGAAGGTTTTAAACCAGCAAAATGGCTGAATGAAAATGGAATTAATGCTTTTATTTTAAAATACAGACTCAACGAAAATCTTGCTCTGATCGATGCTCAACGTGCAGTAAGTTATGTAAGAGCAAAAGCAAAAGAATTTAATATTAATCCAGATAAAATTGGAATCATGGGATTTTCTGCAGGCGGTCATTTAGCTGCAAATATGATTATTAACAGCAAAAGAATTTTAAATGACAAAATTGATTCAGTTAGCTGCATACCTGATTTTGTTGTATTAATTTATCCATGGCTTCAAGATTTATATCAAAAAGTTCAGGAAAAATTTCCCCCAACTTTTATTGTTCATGCTTCTGATGACAAGCGTGTACCTGTAGAACAAAGCATTAACTTTTTTAATCAGCTAATTAAAAATAATATCCCTGCTGAAATGCACATCTATGATAAAGGCGGACATGGTTTTGCAATTGAACCAGAAAGAGGAAGAGCATCATCATGGGGAAAAATTTTTCTTGATTGGCTAAAAGTTTCAATTAAATAGAAATCTTTTAAGGGAAAAAATATCATGAAAAAAAATTTAGTTATTATTATTGTATGTTGTTCTATTCTTTATGCTCAAAAAAGTACTACACAAATTCCTGATGTTTCTGGATTTCAAAATAGTGCTCATCACTGGTATGATATTTATGCTGAAGATAATGTAATTCATCCCCTCCCCAACCGACCTCGTTATAAACCAGAAAATTTTAAAGAGATTGCAGATAATATTTTATTATATCAAAAAGAAAATGGCGGATGGCCAAAAAATTATGATATGCTTGCAATTCTTACAGAAGAACAAAAAGATTCTCTCATAAAAGCTAAAAATCAATTAAATACCACATTTGATAACTGGACAACTCATACTCAAGTTGAATATCTTGCTCAGGTTTATAATTTAATTCATGATGATAAATACAAAGAAGCATGTTTAAAAGGCATCGATTATATACTTTCTGCTCAATATCCGAATGGCGGCTGGCCTCAATATTATCCCGATACAAGTGGCTACAGAAAATATATCACTTTCAATGATGGTGTAATGATTGGTATAATGAAAGTTCTTTATAACATTGTTCAAAATAAACCTCAATATTCATTTGTAGATTCATTGAGAAGAGTAAAAGTAAGAGCAGCATTTGAAAAAGGTTTGGAATGTATTCTCAAAACACAAATAAATGATAACGGAAAACTTACAGCATGGCCTCAGCAGGCAGATAATATTGGATTATTTCCTCAATGGGCAAGAGCTTTTGAACCGCCATGTATATGTAATGGTGAAAGTGCTGAAGTGGTTCTTTTTTTAATGAACATTGAAAATCCATCGAACGAAATAATTAATGCAGTTCAAAGCGCAGTTAAATGGTTTGAAGATTCTAAAATAAAAGGAATAAAAATAGCAGAGAAAAAAATTGAACCGCAGAAATATTATTACAGTACATTTGATTATGACAGAATTGTAGTTAAAGACTCAACTGCTTCTCCAATATGGACACGATATTATGAACTTAAAACTCACAGACCAATGTTTTGCAACCGAAATAAAAAAATAGTTTATTCACTTGCAGAAGTAGAGCATGAAAGAAGAGCTGGTTATACATGGTATACGTATGCACCTCAAGAAGTTCTGAACAAATATCCAGAGTGGCAAAAGAAATATGCACCAAATGAAAATGTTTTAGAAAAAAAATGAGCTAATTATGAAAAATATTATTAAAATAATTTTATCATTAACATTAATAATAACTCTAAGTTCATTAATTATGTCAGCACAAAAATCTAAATATAAAGTTGTATGCTTTGGGGATTCGATTACTTATGGAGCAGGAGTTGAAGGAAAAGGATGGGTGGAACAAATTGCAAACAGGAGTGAAAATTTATTAATGATTAATGAAGGCAGAAAAGGAAGAAAAACTTCGGATAAAAATGAATTGCTTCCAGTTTTAGAAAAATATCCAGATGCTGATTTGTTTTTAATTTTGCTTGGTGTTAATGATTTAAAAAATGGAAACGACAGTCTCGTAAATGCATGTGTATCAAATATTAAATGGATGATTGAAGAAATAAAAAGTAAAGCGCCAAATTCAAAAATTTTATTAATGTCGCCCTGTAATATTAATTTAGAAACGATGTCAGAAATAAATAAAAATAAAAAGTATAACGAGAATACTTACAATTCATTAATAAAATTAGAAAAACAATACAAAAAACTTGCTGAGGAAAAAAACATATATTTTCTGAGTCTATTTTCAACTGTATCTCCTCAAAACTTTCTGGATGGATTACATCCTGATTTGAAAGGTCATGAAGAAATTGCAGAAAGAGTATTTCAAAAATTAAACTCTATTTTGAATTAATAAAATGAACTAAAAATATAATCAAAATTAATTTGATAATAGTTATTAAGAACATTAAACATGATATAATCTTAATGGCTTTATAATACAGGCAATGACAAAATAAGATTATAATAGAAGAATCATTACTCTACAGTTTTAAAACTTATAACATGTAGCTTGAATGTTATAAATTATTTGTTAATTCTTGAAAGTCTCTATCTTAACAAGAATTGCTAATTATTTCCGAGTATCATTTTCTTAAAATACTCAAGAGTCAATTTCAATCCTTCAGCTCTGCTAATTTTGGGTTCCCAGTTAAGAATTTTTTTTGCGCGGGTTATATCTGGCTGACGAACTTTTGGGTCGTCTTCAGGTAATTCTTTATAAACGATTTTACTTTTCGAGTTGCATATTTTAATTACTTCTTCAGCAAAATCTTTTAGAGAAACTTCATCTGGATTTCCAATATTAACAGGATAAACTTCGTTTGACATCAATAATCTAAAGATACCTTCTATTAAATCATCGACATAACAAAAGCTGCGAGTTTGAGAACCATCACCAAAAACAGTAACATCTTCACCTCTTAAAGCTTGAGAGAAAAAAGCTGGTAAAGCACGTCCATCATCAATTCTCATTCTTGGTCCATATGTATTAAATATTCTAACAATTCTTGTTTGCAAGCCATGATAGCGGTGGTAAGCCATTGTCATAGCTTCTGCAAATCGTTTTGCTTCGTCATAAACACCACGGGGTCCGACTGGATTGACATTTCCCCAATAATCTTCGCTTTGAGGATGAACAAGAGGATCCCCATAAACTTCTGAAGTTGAAGCCAAAAGAAAAACAGCATTTTTTTCTTTTGCCAGACCAAGAGCTTTATGAGTTCCGAGCGAACCAACTTTTAATGTTTGAATAGGTAATTTAAGATAATCGATAGGACTTGCGGGTGATGCAAAATGCAAAACATAATCTACTTTCGAAGGAACATGAATATAATTTGTAACATCAAGTTTAATGAATTGAAAATTTTCATTTCCGAAAAGATGTTCAATATTTTCTATTCTGCCAGTTAAAAGATTATCAAGGCAGATAACTTTCATTCCTTCGTTAATTAATCTGTCACAAAGGTGTGAGCCAAGAAATCCAGCTCCGCCGGTTATAACAGCAATTTTTTTCTGCATTAATTAAACTTTGACCTTGCTTTTCTTTGTACCGTTTGTTGGATTTGAATAATAGTAATAATATTTGTAATAAGAGCTATAACCACTTCTATACTGGAAATTATTTAATACTACACCCAGAAATGATAAATTATCTCTTCTTAATATATCAACAGATTTTTCCATTAAGTCAACCTCGGTATTATTTGCAGAAACCACAAGAATAGTTCCATCAACATATTGAGCTAATATCTCAGAATCTGTTACAGCAATAAGAGGAGCAGAATCAAGAATTATATAATCAAAATCCTTTCTTAATTTTTCCAGAAAAGATTCCATTTGAGCAGAACCAAGAATTTCAGATGGATTAGGAGGAATAGTTCCAGCACTAATATAAAATAAATTATTAACCGGGGTATGACGTAAGATTTGTTCAAAAGATGCCTGACCGAAAAAGTAATCAGTAAAACCTGGAAATCTTTTTTCATTAAAAATATTATGAACTCTTGGTTTTCTCAAATCTGCATCTAATAAAAGAGTTTTAAAATTTGCAAGAGCAAGA
>CAZNFW010000043.1:266-22424 GCA_964572725.1 uncultured Melioribacter sp. | reverse complement strand
AGCAAATGAAGCACTTGGTTTTAAAGCCGATTTAAGAGATTATGGAATTGGTGCACAGGTATTAAAAGATCTTGGAATTTCTAAAATTAGATTGCTGACTAATAATCCCAAAAAAATTATTGGACTTAAAGGCTATGGACTCGAAATTGTTGAACGAGTTCCGATTGAAATACCCGCAAACGAAATTAATAGAAAATATCTCGAAACCAAAAAAGAAAAGCTTGGTCATATATTTAACGATGCTACATTAAAAATTTTTTAAAAGAATAAAATTCAGGAGGAAAAATGGCAGAAATAATTCAGGGTTACTTAAATGCTAAAGGAAAAAAGTTTGCAATAGTAGTATCCCGATTTAATGAACTTATTTCCAAACAATTGATAAATGGTGCAAATGATTGTTTGACAAGACACGGTGCTGATGACAAAGACATTAAAATTTACTGGGTACCCGGTTCGTTTGAAATTCCTCTTACAGCTAAAAAGATTGCTTTGACAAAAAAATTTGATGCAGTAATTTGTCTTGGTGCAGTTATACGCGGTGATACACCACACTTTGAATACATTGCTGCAGAAGTTTCTAAAGGAATTGCAAATGTTGCACTTGAAACAGGAATACCAGTAATATTTGGAATCATAACATCTGATACAATGGAACAGGCGCTCGAAAGAGCTGGAGTGAAAGCTGGAAATAAAGGATGGGATGCAGCTCTCACAGCAATTGAAATGTGCGATTTGCTTGAAAAGATTTGATACTTTGTCAAATCTTAAAGTTCGACTGTATTCTTACTAGCTTATTTTAAATTCTTGTAAATTTAATTCCCGTTATTTACAAGATATCTTTTAATTTTTTGTGTTGTTGTTTTTTCGAACTCTTTTTCTCTAATATAAAACTTTTTGATTTGTTTATAACTTGCTAATTGTTTATTAGCTTTTTCTACTTCTTCTGAAATTATTTGTTTAATTAAATCTTCCGTTATTTGAATATTTTTACTTTCAGAATATTCAATTAATGCTTCTGCATCTACAACAATTTTAGCCGCGATAATTTCGTCTTGCTTGGGATCTTTTTCGCCGTAGACAAGTGACTCAAGTATAAAAGGACTTCTGTTTAATATATCTTCTATTTCTTCTGGAAAAACATTTTTTCCATTCTTTGAAATTATCACATTTTTCTTTCTGCCATTAATATGAAGAAAACCATCTTCGTCTATATAACCAACATCACCTGTTTTAAACCATCCATCAAAGAATGCTTCGTTAGTTGCTTTTTCATTTTTATAATATCCAAGCATTACATTTGGACCCTTTGCCCAGATTTCTCCACTTCCGTTTTCGTCCGGATTATGAATTTTAATTTGAACATTTGGAAGTGGTAGTCCTGCTGCATCATCCTTAAAATTATCGAGACGATTCAATGCTAGGATTGGAGATGTTTCTGTCAATCCATATCCTTGAATAAAAGTAAAACCAAATTCTCGTAATCCCTTTGCAACCAATGGGTCTGGAGCAGCACCACCAGCAATAAATATTCTTATAGCACCACCAAATTTTTCATGAAGTTCTGCAAATATTTTTTTCTTGATATTTTTTAATCCAACTAAAGAAAAAAGATTAGTTAATTTTAACAGAGGCGGAACAATAATTGACCTCATTTTATCTTCTTTTATTCCCTTAATAATTCTTTTGAACATTTTATCATAAAGCAAAGGTACACCAAGTAAAATTGTTGCATGAACTTTTTGAAGGTCATCAACTACAGTTTTCAACGAGCGTGCATAGTGAGCAGATGCACCTGAATAAATCGGGCATAACAATCCGCATGTACATTCATAAGTATGATGCATTGGAAGAACTGAAAGAAATCTGTCTTTATCATCTATTAAAATCATACTTACCATATCCATCAGATTAGAAGCAAGATTTTTTTGCGATAACATTACACCTTTTGCTCTTCCAAGCGAACCTGATGTAAAAATTATTTCAGCAAGTTCGTCGGGATTAATTTTTGGTAATTCATTTATTGAAATGGGTTTAGCATTTTTAATTAAATCAGGCATTATTAAAAAACTTTTGTCTTCACTCGTTGGATCCATGCAAATAAAATGTTTTAATTTTTTTAAGAAGCTTTTCCCTTCTGCCATCATACTCGCAAAACTACCAGAAAATATTATTGCTTCAGAATCAGATTCATGAATAATATTCATTATTTCATTTGTTGTTAAATTTCTGTCAATTGGCACAACTACATAATTAAAACACATAGCGGTTAAATAACCAATTGCCCATTGAACTCGATTCTCTCCAATAATTGCAATATGAGTTCTTTCTTTAATTCCAAGTTGATTAAGAGCACTGCCAAATCTTAAAATATTATCTAATAGCTCACTGAATGTAACTTTTTTAATAGGAGTATCGTTAAGATCTTCGAGGGCTAATTTTGAACCAAATTTTTTTGCAGATTTCAGAATCATATCTTGAATTGATTCGATATAAGGAACATCGAAATATTTGATTTCTTTTTTCATAATATTATCATCTATATTAATTATGGATTATCAAAATTATCATTCACCGCTCTTTGATATTTCAGAAATAATTGCTTTAATGAGAGTGTAAAATTTTTCTACATCTTTAATCTTTACTCTTTCATCTGGTGAATGAGCTCCTTCGATTGTGGGTCCAATAGAAATCATATCGAGCCATGGATATTTATCAATTAATATTCCGCATTCTAATCCAGCATGAACAGCTTTTACCTGTGGTTCTGATTCAAATAATTTTTCATAAACTTTTTTAGAAATCTTGAGTAATTTAGAATTTATATCTGGATGCCATGCGGGGTATTTATCCTCAATACTTACTTCTGCTCCTGCTAATTCTAAAACTGCCCGAACAGAATTCCCAATATTTCTTTTTGCACTCTCAAGTGAACTTCTTTGACTTGTTCCGATTTTCAAATAACCATCTTCAATATTGATGGTTGCCAAATTAGTAGAAGTTTCAACAAGACCTTCAATATCAGCACTCATTGAAATAACACCATGCGGAATAGCAAGTAATAAATTAATAATTTTTTTTAAGAAGTCCTCTGCAAAAACATTTTTATTTATATCATAATTTTCTTTACTTTCAAATATTATTTTTATATTGTCTTCTTTGTTTTTATACTCAAGTGCCGTTTCAAATGAGAAAGCGTTAACAATTTCGATTGCTTTTATTTCATCTTCAGGATTAAGCCATAAAATTGCTTCAGCTTCTCTAGGGATAGCATTTCTTCGAGAACCGCCGTTCAAGTAACTTATTTGATAATTTACTGCTTCGATATTTTTCAAAATTAATCCCAGCAACTTAATTGCATTTGCTCTTCCTTCATGAATATTAATTCCTGAATGTCCTCCTCTTAAACCAGATATAAATAAATAATATGGTTTATAATTCGAATTCAATTTACCATAGTTAATTCTTAATGAACCAATTGTATCCATTCCTCCTGCGCAACCAATATAAAATACTCCATCTTCCTCAGTATCAAGATTCAATAAATATTTTCCTGATATAAAGTCATTTCCTAGATTATTAACTCCTGTCAACCCTGTTTCTTCATCAACTGTAAATAACAATTCAACTGGGCCATGTTCAAAAGAATCATCCTGTGCAATAGCGAGTGCAGCAGCTACACCAATTCCATTATCAGCTCCAAGTGTTGTTCCATCGGCTTTAATCCATTCTCCTACTTTAATTAATTTAATCGGGTCTTTATTAAAATCATGAACTGTATCTTTATTTTTTTCACAAACCATATCGACATGACTTTGCAACACAATTGTTGGGGCATTCTCATAATTTGGTGTCGGAGGTAAGTAAATCAGAATGTTACCGGTTTGGTCTTCTTTAAAGCTTAAGTTGTGCTGACCTGCAAAATTTTTGATGTAAAACCTAATTCTTTCTTCATGTTTCGATTGGCGGGGTATTTGACTTATTTCATAAAATCTTTTCCACAAGATTTGAGGTGAAAGACCTTCAATAATTTCATAAGACATAAATTTCTCGCTTAGTTATGTCGAATATTTAGAATATCGCCATCTTTCACAATATATTCTTTTCCTTCGAGGCGCCATGCCCCTGCTTCTTTACATTTACTAAAAGAACCATACTTTATAAAATCATCATAATGAACT
Source organism: uncultured Melioribacter sp. (assembly GCA_964572725.1). Lineage (GTDB taxonomy): Bacteria > Bacteroidota > Ignavibacteria > Ignavibacteriales > Melioribacteraceae > Rosettibacter. Next base: position 18,246 of record CAZNFW010000043.1, on the reverse strand, counting down.
ACTTCAGCTCGAATAAATTTATTATAAAAATCAGAATGAATTACTCCTGCAGCTTGTTGAGCATTATAATTTTTTTTAATTGTCCATGCTCTGCATTCATCTTCTCCTACTGTAAAGAAAGATTGTAATCCAAGCATTTCATAAGAAGTTCGTAAAATTTTACTTAGTGCAGATTCTTTAATTCCATAATCTTCCATAAATATTTTTTGATCATCTTCGTTCAATTTTGAAAGTTCGAGTTCTATTTTAGCAAAGAAAGGAATTATTGGAACATTCATTTTGCTTAATTTCTTTCTGATTTCTTCAACCTCCCTATCTACAGTTTGTATCGAATCTTCATCATAATTAATTGCGATTGCTAGAGGTTTAAGTGTGATTAATTGAAACCCTGATAATAATTTTAATTCATTTTCATCAAGATAAAGTGTTCTTAAAGGTTGTTCTTTTTCACAGTGAACAAAACATTTTTCGATTACCGGATATTCTCTTTTTAATCGTTCATCTTTAGACTTTTGTAAATCTTTTTTAAGCTTTTCAAGACGATTCTCAAGAAATGCGAGATCCGAAAGAAGAAATTCCGTCTCCAGAAATTCTATATCTCTTATAGGATTTATATCGCCAAGTGGATGAATTATTGCATTATCACGAAAAGCACGAATTACATAAAACAATGCATCATTGTTTCTAACACTATTTAAGAAAGATGAAGTAATTTTAACTTTATTGTCTTCAGACATTCTCAAGCCGGGTATATCATATACTTCAATTGTGGCATTAACTTTCTTTTTGGGATTGAAAATTTTAGTTAGTTGATCAAGGCGATCATCCGGGACTTTAACTACTTCCACAGCAGCTTCTTCTTTTATTGAACTCTGTTGTGAAGAACTTTTTGAAAGTGTATGAAATAAAGTTGTTTTACCTGAAAATTGTAACCCAACCAGACCAATCTGCATTATACTTTCTCAAAAATTAATTTCAAAATTTATGATTATTAATATAATAAATAATGAATAAGATAAAGAGCCAAATATTTAGAAAATTCAATGCATGTTAACAATGCAACAGATAAAACATAATTTACGATACAATTTGTGTATGCAGAGCAATTTCTTCTAAAATTGAAGTTACTTTTAAACAATCACTTAATTCACCTGAAAAAACAACGGCTTTACCTTTCACATGAGCTTCAAAAGCATATTTGCGGGCTTGTTCATAACTACAGCTAATTGCTTTAATTAATTGCTGAATAACTTCATCAAACGTATGAATATCATCATTGTAGAGAATAACTTTGTAAGGAAGATTAACCGTTACTTCTTCTTCAATTACGGGCTCTAATTGACCAGGTTTTAACTCTTCCATAACTTATTCTCCAATTTCTACTCTAAATTATAAAAATGAATTCAAAAAATGAATTCAAAAAATGCACTTCTCCTAATCTGAAATGTTATTTGCATAAACAAAATAATTTAAATAAATATTAAAAACATTTTATATTATTTTTGAAAATTCAATTGTGTGATAATATATTTCAACACAAAGATTGAACATTTTTGGAGGAAAGATGAAAATTGCGGTTTGCATCAATCATGTCCCTGACACTGCAGCAAAAATTAATATCAGCAGCGATGGCAAAAATATTGAATCAACAGGTGTAACTTATGTATTAAATCCTTATGATGAATTTGCAATTGAAGAAGCACTTAAAACCAAAGAAAAATTTGGAGGTGAAACAATAGCTATTAGTCTGGGCGGAGAAGCTAATAAGGAAACTTTAAGAAAAGCATTAGCAATGGGTATTGATGATGCAGTCTTATTAAAAGATGAGAATTATCGTGATTCATTATCAGTTGCAAAAGCTCTTGCTGACGAAATTAAATCTCAAGGTGCTGATATTGTTTTCTTCGGTAAGCAGTCTGTTGATTATGATAATTCAATTGTTGGACAACTTGTTGCTGAACTTTTAGGTTATAATTCTGTTTCTACTGTAGTAGACTTAATTATTTCTGAAAACAAAATTATTGCAGAAAGAGAAATTGAAGGCGGTAAAGAAGTTGTTGAAACTTCCTTGCCTGTTGTAATTACTACACAAAAAGGTTTGAATGAACCAAGATATGCATCATTAAAAGGAATAATGGCTGCAAAGAAAAAAGTGATATTAGAAAAACAACCTTTATCTTATCAAAATTATGTAGAAGTAATTGAAATGAAGAAACCCGCACTAAAACAACCGGGCAGAATTTTAGGTACAGATGTTTCAGCTGTTCCCGAGTTAGTTCGTTTACTGAAAGAAGAAGCAAAAGTAATTTAGGGTAATAATATGGCAAATAAAATTTTAGTTTTCCTTGAACAAAGAAATAATCAAATAAAAAAATCCTCATTCGAAGCAGTTAAGCTTGCTTCTGATATTGCAAAGAAACTTAATTATGAAATAGAAGCAATAACAATTGGGAATAATATTGAGAATCTCGAAGAAACTGGAAATTATGGAGTTAATAATGTTATTCACATCAAAAATTCACAATTGGAATATTATTCTACTTCTGCGTACACAAAAATTTTATTTAATTATTTCAATGAAACAGATGCTGAAATTTTATTTATATCTGGTACAGCTTTAGGTAAAGATTTAGCTCCACATATTTCTGCAAAATTAGATTGTGGTTTAGTAAGCGATTGTATAGCTTTAGAATATAGAAACAATGAATTAATTGCTACAAGACCAATTTTTGCTGGAAAAGTTTTGATGGATGTAAAAATTAATAGCACAAGAAAAATATTTGTACTTAGGCCAAATGTTTTTAAGGCAGATAAAGTTTCAGATTCAAAAGCTGAAGTAAAAACAATAAACATTGAGGATATAGATTTATCAACAAGAGTTACTGCAATCAAAAAATCGGATGGAAAACTTGATGTTGCAGAAGCTGATATAATAGTATCAGGTGGAAGAGGAATGAAAGGACCAGAACATTTTAATCTTATTGAACAATTAGCAGAAGTATTAGGCGGTGCTGTAGGAGCTTCACGTGCTGTAGTTGATGCTGGATGGCGTCCACACAGTGAACAGGTTGGACAAACAGGAAAAACTGTTTCTCCTACTTTATATATTGCACTTGGTATTTCAGGTGCAATTCAACATCTTGCAGGTATGAGATCTTCGAAATATATTGTTGCTATAAATAAAGACAAAGATGCTCCTATTTTCCAGATTGCGGATTATGGAATTGTCGGTGATGTTTTTGAAATTGTTCCATCATTAATTGAAGAAATTAAAAAAGTAAAATCAAATTGAACAAAGTTCAGGTAGAAATATTGGGATTATCGGCAAGCCCTTCTACAGGAGGGGCTTATGCTTTGCTTCTAAAAGAAGTTTATGGTATAAGACGCCTTCCAATCATTATTGGCTCTTTCGAAGCTCAATCTATTGCTCTTGAAATGGAAGGCATAAAAGCACCAAGACCTCTTACACATGATTTATTAAAAAGTGTCATAGAACATCTGGGAGGAACTGTTACAGAAGTAATTATAGATGAACTAAAAGACAATACTTTCTACGCAAAAATAAAAATCGAAATATCATCATTTACACATGAAATAGATTCACGTCCAAGTGATGCAATTGCTCTTGCAGTAAGAACTGGTACTCCAGTTTATGTAGCAGAGGACGTGATGAGACTTGCTTCTTTTGTTCCATCAAGTGAAGATATTGAAGAAGAATCACCTGAAGAAGAAAATCCTGAAGAAGAGGAAGAAGACAAACCCGCAAAAAAATCTTCAAAGGAAGCAAGACTTGCTGAATTACAAGACCAGTTAAGAGAAGCAATTGAAAAAGAAGATTATGAACGTGCAGCAAAATTGAGAGATGAAATAAATAAAATTAAAGGACAACAGAATTAATAATTAATTCTCTCCTAATTGAAAGCAGTTTTACCAATTTCACATTCAAGACATTTTCCTTTCGAACAATAACTTCTAAATAAATCAATCATTCCCTGCGAAAGTATTGTTTTATTAATGTGTTCATTTAAAGAAAGTGCAGTCCCTACATCTGTAATAATTTGATTTTCAGATTTTTGTTCATATATGCTGTAGACTTTCATTATTTTTTTGGGAAGCATCTTATTGCCAAATATCTCAAAATAAACTGTAAAGAAAGGCAGAATAACATTAACTACGATTTCATCTGCGCGTGTTGCACCAACAAAATATTTAATCTCGTTTTTTGTTAATTGATTGAACACATAATGATTTCTCCAATAACCATCAGATTTAATTACAAAAAGTGAACGCAGAGAATTAATTAATACAGTCAATTTCTGAATTTCAGTAATTTTCTTAGCAATCACTCCAATTAAATCTTCATGTAATATTTCATTTAGAATTCTTGCACCTGCTGCAATTCTTATTGTAGGAAAGTTCTGAGGTCTAAGTCTGAAGAAATGCCATTGAGTTTCATTCATATACTTTCCATCATAAAATGGTTTTATAGAATTCCAGTGCAGCAAAACACTATCCAGATATTTTTTACTTTCTTCTTCATTAACTTCTTTATTAGAATTAATTAATCCAGATATAAAAAACAATGCGGCTTCATATTTCTGAATAATTACACCATCCCTCTCAATCTTTTTAAGAAAATCAATGTTTGCATATTGTGCCAGAGTAGTCATAGGAACTTTATTTTTTGAGTAGCCAAGTGCTTCAAAAATAATTTCATAAAATAATTGCTGCCACACTTCTTTGTTGGAAAAATCAGAATGTTTAAACTGTCGTTCGTGAAATTTTGGAGTCAATTCGTATGAGACAACTGGTTCTTTAATATTTAATTCTTTCAAAAACTGGAGTTCTTTAAGCCGTTCATAAATTCTTTTACATTTTTTGTTAAACCTTTCTATTCCCAACTGAATCAAAAACTTTTCTTTTATTTCAAAAGAAACAGTTTGATTTGCTTCAGAACATTTAAGCAAACTGATTGCATCTTTTTTATCTGTATTTATGCTGCTTTTTAATTTTTCTATAGTTTCGTCATGAATTAAGTTTGACAGGCAAATTGAGGGGACCTTTCTTCCGTTTCTGGTATAAACATAAGCATGATTATTTTTATTGGTAAGTGTAACATGAAGAATTACACTGTTGTATTTATTGTCAATATTATGCCCATGTGTTTTCCAGTCTGAATAATCAATATCAATTTCAACATCACCAACATATGTAAGATTTCCAATTCTAATTCTTGCATTTTTAAAATCAGGTCCTGCTATATTTTCGTTGCGGCTGCCTTTATCTATAATAAAAATATCGTCGCCGTTATCTGTTTTAATAATGTCATTAAAATGATGTTTTTGCCAGATTTCGTAAAGAATGCTCTCTTGAATTTTTTGTTCTGAACCCATAGGTCCGTTACATTCTTTTATTTAGAAAAGAATTGTCTCTGCTAAGCACTTTCAAATTAACACAATATTTTCCCAAATGCTACTGTTTTTTTTATAAGCTTTGAATTATATAATTCATCTTTAGAATTTCAGTTTTGATTGTTGCAGGAAATGAATTTGAATTATCACAATAAATTAAAGAACGGCTAATATTTATTAAATAATTCTGATTATGTGCAAAATTGAATATTTTTACAACATCTTCAAGGCTGCCACCCTGTGCACCTACTCCAGGAAGAAGAACAGGCAAATCTCCAAACAGTATTATATTTTCTTCCAGTTCCTTTGCATTTGTTGCACCAAAAACAATCCCACAATTTTTATTTTTGTTCCATTCCTTTACCTTCTCAATTACTTTTTGAAAAATAAAGTTGTTGTCATTTAGTTTTAATTTTTCAAAATCTTCTGCGCCTTTATTTGAAGTAAGAGCAAGAATAAAATTAAGTTTATTATTAAATTGTAAAAAAGGCTCAAGCGAATCAAAACCCATATAAGGATGTAAAGTAACAGCATCACATTTGAAATAATTAAAAACAGATTCAGCATACATTTGCGATGTATTTCCTATATCGCCGCGCTTAGCATCACCAATTATTAGTATATCTTTCGGAATTAATTCAATTGTTGCTAAAAGATTTTCAATTCCCTGCAGCCCGTCTTTTTCGTAAAATGCAAAATTAATTTTAAAAGCTGCAGCATAATCATATGTATTTTCAATCACAATTTTATTGAATTCAACAACTGGATTTTTTGATCTTCTCAAATACTCTGGAATTTTATTAATAACAGTATCGAGACCAACACAAATATGTAAGTTTTTGAGAAGTTTTTGTTTTAATTTTTCCTGCGATGTCATATATATCCAGAATTAAGTATGAAGTTTTCTATTTCTATAAATGTTTAATACTATACCAAGTAAAATCATATTTGACAATAAAGAACTGCCACCATAACTTAAAAATGGAAGCGGTAAACCAATAACAGGAGTTAAACCTAAATTCATTCCAATATTAATTGCAAAATGTGAAAATAACAAACTTAGAAATCCAATAATTACAAGCGCACTAAATTTATCTTTTGCAAGAGAAGATAGTTTAAGCAGTCTAATAAAAATGATTAAAAACAGAATTAAAACAATTATGCTTCCTAAAAAACCAAACTCTTCGCCTATTACACAATAAATAAAATCTGTCCATTGTTCTGGAATAAATCTCAGCTGAGTTTGATTACCTTGCATAAATCCTTTACCAAAAAGTCCACCTGAACCAATTGCAAGTTTAGCTTGAAGAGCATTATATCCTGAGCCAAGCGGGTCGGCAGACGGGTCTAAAAACGCTGCGATTCTTTTTTGTTGATGAGGTTTAAGAATTTTATATACAAAATCAAAAAAGAAACTTGCACCTAAATTAATTACAAATACAATTATGCTGTTAAAAATATCTCTTTTGAACAAAATCAGCGCAATTATAACTCCAGCAAGCGATAGAACAAAAGCAAAAGTTCCCAAAAGAGAAGCGAAGGTAACTATTACGGGAGAAAGAACTACAAACAATCCGAACAAACTTATTCCACTCCAGTAAATTAATGATAATGTAATAATTGCAAATACTATTGCTGTGCCTGTGTCTGGTTCCAGTAAAATTAATAATACAGGGACAAAACCAATAACCAAAGCAATTCCAATATCTGGAATGTTATTTATATCTCTGTCTTTATAAGTTAACCAGTAAGACAATGCTAATATAGTTCCAATTTTAGCAAACTCTGATGGTTGAAAACCAATTGGACCAAAATCAAGCCAGCTTTTTGAGCCATAAACAGATTTACCTAATATTAAAACAACAACGAGAAGAAATATTGAAGATGCATAAAAAGAAATAGTAAACTTCTTAAATGTTTGTTGTGGAAGTGAATAAATAATTAAAAATGCAATCAGAGATATCAATACAAAAAAAACTTGCTTGAGAAAATTTCCACTAGCAGTTGGATGATTTACTGTTGAACTATAAATAGCTACTAATCCTATTGCAATTAGAATTATCACTGGAATGAAAATCATCAAATCAAATTTGTCGTTTAACTTGTATTCAATTTTCACTTTTATTTTTTCCCAAATTTACTAAAGAACTTAAATAAGCAGGTTTTTCAATTTTAATTTTATTTTTATTTAAATATGCTTTAATAATATCTCTTGCAATAGGAGCAGCATTAACACTGCCAAAACCAGCATTTTCTACTATTACAGCAATTGCAATTTTAGGATTTTTATATGGTGCAAACCCAATAAAAATAGCGTGGTCTTTTCCGTGTGGATTTTGAGCAGTTCCGGTTTTACCAGCAATTTCAATATCGGGCATTCTGATGTTGGTTGCAGTTCCTGCGCCATTAACTACCCGAAACATTGCTCTTCTTACAATATCAAAAGATTTTTTACTTATTCCAATATCAAAATACTCAGGCTTTACTTCAAAATATTTTCCGGTTTTTGTTTCAATGTAGCCTTTTAAAAAATGAGGTTTAGCTGTTTTACCATAATTTGCAATTAATGCAGCATATTGTGCTAATTGAATTGGGGTAACACTTAGTTCTCCCTGACCAATTCCCAAACTCACCAATATTCCCTTAGGCCATTTATCTTTACCAAAAACTTTATCGTAATATTCTCTTGTTGGAACGATTCCTGAAGATTCTTCGCTAATATCGACACCTGTTTTTTTCCCAAAGCCCAATTTTTTTGCATACTCCGACCATTTATCGATTCCTATTTTTAGAGCCAATTGATAATAAAAAGTATTGCAGGATTTTTCTATTGAGGTTATTAAATCAACACTTCCATGAACATGAAGACACTTAAAAAATCTATCTCCATATTGGAATCCACCACCACAGTAAGTTCTATAATTAGTATCAATTATTCCTTCTTCAAGCGCAGCTAAAGCTGAAACCATCTTGAATGTTGAACCGGGAGAATATATTGACATTGTAGCCCTGTTGAACAAAGGTTTATTTTCATCTGAGTTAAATTTTTTCCATACTTCACTTGATGTGACTGCCGCAAATTCTGAAAGGTTATATTGAGGTGAACTCAGGAATGCAAGTATTTCGCCAGATGATGGTTCGATTGCTACAACAGCACCGCGCTTATCAACAAATAATGATTCCGCTGTCATTTGTGCATCTTTATCAATGGACAGAATTAAATCGTAACCTTTGATTACATGTTTATCATGTTTTCCATTTTTATAACTACCAATAATCTTTTGACGGGAATCAACTAAAACATACTGGATTCCTTTTTCGCCGCGAAGAAAATCTTCATAAGTTTTTTCAATTCCAACAAACCCAATTTCATCTCCCATCATATATGTATTCTTTTTCTTTTGAAGCAACTCTGCCGGTATCTCTTTTGTATATCCAAACATGTGAGAACCTATTACACCGTAAGAATAATCCCTCTGAGTTTCGATAACATAATCAACTCCGGGAAGTTTGCTTGCGTTTTCTTCATACCACGCGATTACTTTAAATGGAACATCTCTTGCAATTCTTCTTGGTATATAACGTGAGTATTGCTGTGTTTGTTTTAATATTCTATCAATATAGCCCGGTTTTACACCAAGAACTGTTTCAATATATGGAGATAATTTTTTATCAAATTCAGCTGGTGTAATTCTAAGAGTGAATGAAGGTTTGTTGCCAACCAATATGTTATGATTTCTATCGTAAAAAACGCCGCGCGGTGCTATTTGATAAATTGGCTTAACACTATTCTCGTTTGCTTTGGTTAAATAAGTTTTTTCCTGAAGAATTTGCATGTTAAACAGCTGAAAAACCGAAATACAAAAAAATCCAACTATAATAACAAAGATTATTCTTGCTCTTAATGATGAACCAAAGTTCGAATCGTTCATCTTAATTCCTTTCTCGTATTAAATAAAATTACAGGCAAAGCAAAAAATGCTGTATAGAGTCCGGGGAATATTCCTCCTTCTAAAATAATATAAAAAAAGTTCGATTCATTATAGGAGCTTGATAAAAGATTATATAAAAATGAATTAATTGCTGCTGAAATAAAAACAATAATAATAAATTCATTTGTTGCAGTATTAATTTCTATTTTATTTTCATTGAAAAAATATCCTGCAATAAATCCAGATATTGTAAATGAAAACATAAATGCTCCTAATAATCCGCCCGATATTAAATCATATAAAAAGCCAAGTATAAATCCAAGTAATGTACCATACATTTGACCATATTTTAATGTAAAAAAGCAAATTAAAATTATTATCAGATTTGGAGTAATTGTATCAATTGATAAAAGTGGCATTATAACAAGTTGAATGGAAGCAAGAGGAATAAACAACAATATTGGTTTAAGAAAATTCCAGAGCATATTTATTTCTTCAATAAATTCATTTCTAAATTATTAATTTGTTTGCTGGGAACAATCTTCATTACAAATAAATTATCAGCAGCATTTATATCAACAAATGGTTTTACAGTCAAATTGTGAAGCAACCCAATTGGAACTGATTCTCGTTTTGAAATAATTCCAACAGGAATATGAGGAGGAAATATTGTACTGAAATCGGAAGTAACAACGCTGTCCCCAATTTTAACTTCATAAGTTGATGGAATATTTTTAATAATTAATTCATTCCCATTCCAGCTTAAAACTCCATCGACATTCAATCTTTCAATTGTTACAGCAATACTGAGATTATTATTATACAAAGTTTTAACAACAGAAAAATTTTTTGAAGTATCTGCTACAATTCCAATCAAGCCTTTATGATTTATAACGGGCATGCCAATTAAAACGCCATCATAAGAGCCGCGATTAATAATAAAGTTACCCTGAGTTTTATTTACTAATTTTGAAACAACGTCGGCGCTTAATAACTGAAATTTGCTAGTATCTTTAAAATTAAGCATTGAACGTAGATTTTCATTTTCTAAAGCTTTTTTTCTAAGTTTATTTATTTCAAGCATTAACCTGGCATTTTCTTCTTCCAATTCTTTTAGTGAATAATCATTTTTTAGAAACGAAAGAGGATAATTTATAATTTCATTAATGAAAGCATAATTACCAAATGCAAAGGCTCGAATTTTTTTTATTGCTGGTTTTTCGTTTGTTGAAAATATAGATATACTAATTATTGAAAGGAATACAACCAGAAAGTATTCTTTGAAATTATTTATAATTCTTCGTAAAAATTTTATCATCAGTAAGTTCTTTTACGTATAAACACCTTAGAATATTTGTTCATATTTTCGAGTGCTTTGCCTGTGCCGCGAACTACAGCAGTTAATGGGTCATCAGCAACATGAACCGGCAAATTAGTTTCCATTCTAATTCTTTCATCAAGACCTTTTAACAAAGCGCCACCGCCAGTAAGCATAACACCACGGTCAAGTATATCAGCTGAAAGTTCAGGCGGAGTTCTTTCGAGTGTTTGACGCACTGCATCAACAATTTGGGTAATGCTTTCATTTAAAGCTTCTCTAATTTCAACAGAACTTACTTCTGTGGTTTTTGGTATACCCCCTACTAAATCTCTGCCTTTAACTTGAATTGTTATTTCCTCTTTAAGTGGGACTGCAGAACCAACTTCACATTTAATTGCCTCGGCAGTTCTTTCTCCAATTAACAAATTATAATTTTTCTTAAAGAACTGCATAATTGCATTGTTCATTTCATCTCCTGCAATACGAATTGATTCTTCATTAACGATGCCTCCAAGAGCAATTACTGCAATTTCTGTTGTACCTCCGCCAATATCAATAATCATATTGCCAACAGGAGCTTCTACATCAATTCCAATTCCGATTGCAGCTGCCATAGGTTCAGCAATAAGATGCACTTCTTTTGCGCCGGCGTGTTCAGCAGCATCTCTTACAGCCCGCTTTTCAACTTCAGTTACACCACTTGGAACAGCAATAACAATTCTTTTAGAAGTAAATGAATTTGGAGTAACTTTTTTAATAAAAGCACGAATCATTCCTTCTGCTATTTCAAAATCTGCTATTACACCATCGCGCATAGGTCTTGTCACTCTTATATCGCGATGTTCTCTGCCCTGCATTTCTTTAGCTTTATTTCCAAGTTCAATAATTCTTTTTGTGTTTCTGTCAAATGCTACTATTGATGGTTCATTTAAAACAATTCCTTTACCTTTGATATAAATTAAAGTATTTGCGGTACCAAGATCTATTGCAACATCTGTTGTAAATAAATCAAATAATCCCATAGTTCCTCTTAATGTTTAAAATTTCTAATTCCAGTAAAAATCATAGATATATTTTTTTCGTCAGCAGCTTTGATAACTTCATCATCTCTGACTGAACCGCCGGGTTGTATTACTGCAGTTATTCCGTGTGATGCAATTTCGAGTAAACCATCTGAAAATGGGAAAAATGCATCTGATGCAGCTACTGCACCATTTAGGTCATGACCAAATTCTCTTGCTTTCATTGCTGCAATTTTTGCTGAATCTAAACGCGACATTTGACCTGCACCAACTCCAATTGCTTTTTTATCCTTCACAAAAACAATTGCATTAGATTTTGTATGCTTGCATACAACCCATGCAAATTTTAAATCCTCAAATTCTTTTTCACTGCATTTTCTTTTGGTTACATATTTTAAAATTGATTCATCAAGCTGTGAATTATCCTTTTCCTGAACAAGTAAACCACCGGGAACACTTTTTATTACTAATTCATCTTTATCCAGATTTTTTTTCACTTTAATTAATCTGCGATTTTTTTTTGTCTTTAATTTTTCTAAAGCCTTAGCAGAATAAGAAGGTGCACAAATAATTTCTAAAAATATTTCATTTAATTTTTCTGCTGTATCTTCATCTACTTCAGAATTAAAAGCAACTATTCCCCCAAACGCGGAAATTGGGTCGCATGACAATGCTTTTTCGTATGCATTCTTTGCATCTATTCCAATTGCTGCACCACATGGATTTGTATGTTTTATAATTGCACAGCCATATTTTTCCATTTCCATTACAAGTTCAACTGCAGCAGTTAAATCAACAATATTATTATATGAAAGTTCTTTACCATGAAGTACTTCAAAATAATTTTCAAAGTCTCCAAATAAGTAAGCTTTTTGATGAGGATTTTCTCCATATCTCAAATCAAAAGAGGATTTATAATTTAATCTAATTTCTTTTTTTGGCTGATTAAATTCTTTCTCAAAGTAATTAGCAATTAATGTGTCATAATACGATGTATATGCAAAAGCAGCATAAGCTAATCTTTCTCTGGTTTTTAGACTTATTTCCCCTTTTTTTAATTCATCAATAAATTCATCGTATTGCTCGGGACTCGTAAGCACAGAAACATACTTATAATTCTTTGCAGCAGCACGAATCAAGCTTGGTCCTCCAATATCGATATTTTCAATTTTTTCTTCGAGTGAAATGTCATCACGATTAACAACTTTTGGGAAAGGATAAAGGTTTACACAAACAATATCAATTGGAGCTATGTTATTTTCTTCAGCTTGAATTTTGTCGGTTTCATTATCCCTCCGCATTAATATTCCGCCGAAAATTTTGGGATTAAGAGTTTTAACTCTCCCTGAAAAAATTTCTGGATAAGAAGTAAAAGAACTTATTTCAATGCAATCAATATTGTTTTCCATTAAAAGTTTTGCTGTGTTGCCAGTAGCAAGTATTTTGTAATTAAGGAGATTTAATTCTTTTGCAAATTCAATAATATTAGTTTTATCCGAAACGCTTATTAGAGCTAATTTTTCCAATTTTACTCCGCAATTAATACACGATTATTATCTATTATAATTTTATTATCAGCAAATTTTTCTATAACAAACGGAAGCAGTTCGTGTTCTATTTTCAGTACTCTTTCAGCAATTTCTTCTGGAGATTTTACATCACTTATATCAATTGCTCTTTGAGCAATTATTTTTCCATTATCATAAATTTTATCTACAAAATGAACTGTAGCTCCAGATACCTTAGCCGAAGAATCAAATACTGCTTTATGAACATAAATTCCATACATTCCCTTTCCTCCAAATGAGGGAAGTAATGCAGGATGAATATTTATTATTTTATTTTCAAAAGCATCTACAAATTCATCAGGAATTTTTTTAAGAAAGCCTGCTAAAACAATCAGTCCTATATTCATTCTTTTCAATTCATCAATTAAATCAATATAAGTAATAAAATTTTCTTTTTCTTTTGTACTTACAAAGAACACAGGAATATTTTTTTCTTCTGCAAATTTAATTGCAGGACAATCCATTTTATCGCTTACAATTGTAGCTATCTCTACTTTTGATTTTGGCACCTTCTCATAAATAGCCTTTAAGTTTGAACCCCGTCCTGATACAAACACTGCTATTTTTAACATAATTTTGTTCTTATTAAAAATTATCTAAAATGATATGAATAATCAATGAAATCATTCAGAATCAATGTTTAATTCTATTAAGTTTACTTTTAAGATTTTCTATCAAAGATTGAATATAATCTCTGAACTCATAATCATTACTTTTTTCTGCAGATGAAAGATATTTTGCAGCTATTTCTTTTTTATTTAAGAAATAATTAGACTTTGCTATTATAAAGTTTGCAAATGGTATTGTCCATTTTTCCATTTTATTTTTCAATTCTAAAACATCTTGAGCATATTTTATTGCATCCTGTAAGTTTCCAAGATAAAGCGAGGCTTCGCTTAAATAAATTAGTGCAAGATTTTTTTTATCATTTCCAATAGATTCTATAGTTGATTTTATGCTATCATAAGCAATTTTATACCATCCTGCGTCAATATAGTTTTTCATTCTAACAAGGAACAAATCATCTGATGAAATGCCTTTGTCGATAAAATACTCGCCTTTTTCTTTTGCATAGGCATCTTCAAATAAATCAGGATTACCTTCATTTGCTTTGCTAAGATACTTCCTAAATTCATCTTCATCATTCAACATTTTATAACTTAATGCAATCTTTAATGCTGCACTTCCTTTTAAGTCTGGTTCTCTTGTAGTTTCAAGAAAAATTTGATAATGCTCAATTGCTTTTTCGAATTTATTCTTTTTGAAATAAATTTCTCCTTTACGATAGTTGGCAAGTGAAGTAACTTGCGGGAAATATTTATTGTCAAGTCTTTTTACATCGTTCAATATTTTTAGAGCTTTATCTAATTTTTTATCTCTAATTAAAGTAACAGCATATTGATAACGAAAAAGAGAATTATTTGGATAATTTGAAATAAGCTTTCTTAACAAAATGTAAGAACTATCATAAGCAGCAAAATAATCCGAGTAAATTTTTGCAAGATGAAATTCAATTTCAGTTTTGTTAAGGATTCCTTTTTGATAAGCTGTTTTGATATAATTAAATCCTTTATACTTATCAGAAGAAAGGCCGGCAAGGTCTACTGCCCATTTCAAAAAATCCGGGACAAAACTCATAGCATAATTAAAAAGTCCAAGACCAAAATATACATCATAGAATTTGGGATTTATTTTTAGTGCTTTTTCATAATAATCAATAGCTTTTTTACTATACCACAATGCATCAACCGAAGAATTATTTGTTGCATTAATCATAGCATACCATGATGCTAGGTTTCCCGCCATGTATGCTATTCTAAAATTATTTTCATTGATTTCAAGGAGTGAATCAATTTTGATTTGAGAAAGTTTCGCATATTTATTGAATTCATTTAAATGATAGTTATCTCTGCTTCCAAGAAAACACCAGAAATGAATCTGAGCCAGATGATAATATCCATGTGGTAAATTCGGAGTTCTTTTAATTACACGATTAAAAATTTTTTCTGCAGCATTTATTTCCATATTATAGGCTTTATAAATGCCCTGTTGAATCAATTGATTGACGGTTGATTGAGCTTCGTATTTATTTAGAATAAATATTGTTATAAAAAAAGTTAAAAGAATTTTTTTCAATTTTTATTTTTCTCCTTTGAAAACTGATAAGCAGCTTTTACAAATTCTCTAAAGAGTGGATGAGCTTTTGTTGCCCGGGATTTTAGTTCCGGATGAAACTGGCATCCTATAAACCATGGATGATTTTCAAGTTCAATCATTTCAATTAATTTTTCGTCAGGAGAAAGTCCGCTAAATATCATTCCATGCTGTTCAAGAATTGGCCTGAATTTATTATTAACTTCATAACGATGTCTGTGGCGTTCAGAAATTTTTTGTTTTTTATATGCATCGTAAGCTCTAGTCTTCTTTTTAAGTATGCATGGATAAGCGCCGAGTCTCATTGTAGCACCTTTAAACTTTACTTTAGCCTGATCAGGCATTATATGAATAACATTGAAAGCATTATTTTTTGTAAACTCAGCACTGTTGGCTTTCTTAAGTCCACATACATTCCGTGCAAATTCAATAACTGCACATTGCATACCGAGACAAATACCAAAAAATGGAATGTTATTTTCACGTGCGTATTGAATTGCAAGAATTTTCCCTTCAATGCCTCTTTCACCAAAACCACCTGGAACAAGTAAACCATCATAATCTTTCAAAATTGTTTCTGCTCCTTTTGCTTCGACTTCTTCTGAACTGATAAAATCAGCAATAACCTTTACATTGTTTTCAGCTCCAGCATGAATAAAGGCTTCTGATATACTTTTATACGCATCTTTATTTTCTACATATTTTCCGCATACTGCAATTTTAACTTCTTCAGTTGAATTTTTGATTTTATCTACAAAAGAAATCCATTCTTCAAGATGAAGATTAATATCTGGTAATTTTAGTTTATCAAGAATAATTCTATCTAACTCCTGTTCATATAGAATTAATGGCACTTCATAAATTGTAGAACAGTCGTAAGCAGATATTACTGCTTCTGGTTTAACATTTGTAAAGAGAGCAATTTTATCACGAATCTCTTTTGACAATTTCTCTTCAGAACGACAAACTAAAATGTTAGGCTGAACACCAAGTTCCAATAAATTTTTAACACTATGTTGAGTTGGCTTAGTTTTCATTTCGCCAGCTGAAGAGATATATGGCACAAGCGTTACATGAACACTTATTGCATTTTTTCTTCCCATCTCAAGCATAATTTGCCGCATTGCTTCAATAAAAGGAAGGCTTTCAATATCTCCAACAGTACCACCAATCTCTGTAATTATGATATCATACTTTCCTGTTTCACCAAGAAGTTTCATTCTTCTTTTAATTTCATCTGTAATATGAGGAATAACCTGAACTGTAGCTCCAAGAAAATCGCCTCTTCTTTCTCTAGTTATTACTTCATAATAAACCTGACCAGTAGTTGTATTGTTTGCACGCGTCATGTCAACATCAAGAAATCTTTCGTAATGTCCTAAATCTAAATCTGTTTCTGCTCCATCATCTGTTACATAAACTTCTCCATGCTGGAATGGATTCATAGTACCGGGGTCTACATTAATGTAGGGGTCAAACTTTTGAATGGTGACACTATAACCGCGCAATTTCAATAGAAGACCGATAGAAGAAGCTGTTATTCCTTTTCCTAACGAAGAAACAACGCCTCCCGTTATAAAAATATACTTAACTTTTTTTTTGTGGGACATTAAACATCAACATTATGGTAGAAAATCACGGGTTGAAAAATAACAAAAATTGTTCATTTGTCTATCAAAATTCATATATGATTATCAAAAAAATTTATTTTTTTATTCATCAAGAGCAAAATATTCATTCCCCTTGGGAATTTTAATTAAATAAATTTTATTTGAATTATTCGGAAGATAATTATCTCTTAGCCATGGATTTAAGAGTTTAAGTATTTTATAATTAACACCATGTTTTTCGGCAAAGTCAGCAAGATTTTTTATGGAACTTTTTACTTTAATTTCTTCTGTTTCAATTGGCTGGTATAAATCTTCTTTCTTCAAGTAATAGCCGTACTTTTCTGGATTTGTCATTATTTCTTTCATTGCAAGTATTCTTGCAACAAACCGATAAGTTTCAGTATTAAGAAATAAATTATAATAATTTTTAGATTTCTGACGATTAATTTGTAAATCAATCCCATTCATCCCGTAATTATAAGATGCAGCTGTAAGTGTCCAGCTTTTGTATTTTGAGTAAGCTTCTCTTAAATATTTGCAGGCAGCTTCTGTAGATTTTTCTACATTAAATCTTTCGTCTACTTCTTTAGTTACTTCCAGGCCATATTTTTTTGCCGTGGATTCCATTAATTGCCAGAAACCTACAGCACCTGCACTTGATACTGCATTTGATAAATTACTTTCAATTACTGCAAGATATTTAAAGTCATCAGGAATTCTGTATTTTTTTAAAATTGGTTCAATTACTGGAAACCATCTGTTAGCTCTTTTCATCGCTAATATTGTCGACGAAAACCAGTAAGCATTTACAAATAATTCCCTTTCAACACGTTCCTTAACATCAATATCATTTAGAGGAACTTTTTCACCACAAAAATCTAATTGTTCTGGTATCTTGGGGATAAAAATTTTATACTCTTCCGGTTCTACTTTAACTATAACTTTTTGAACATTTTTTCTTT
>CAZNFW010000043.1:0-256 GCA_964572725.1 uncultured Melioribacter sp. | reverse complement strand
AAAGCCATGTAACTCATAATTAATGATGCGAGTGAAATTATAATAATTAAAATAGCAGTGATAATAATAAAAAAATCTTTTCTGTTCATACTTTTTAAATTCTTTAAAATAATTAATTACAAAATAAAATCTCCTGTATATAAAAGAAAATTAATTAGCTCAAAATAATTATGAAATGGTAGAATAATTTTTTATGTATTTATATTTTTTGAATAAGATTAAAGAAAGCCGGAGAAAGATTCTCCGGCTTGTTGAA
>CAZNFW010000042.1:0-22729 GCA_964572725.1 uncultured Melioribacter sp. | reverse complement strand
TAGACGTTCATTGAAAGGTAACTTCGGACCGGGGTTCGACTCCCCGCACCTCCACCAGTACTCATATTTTTTAATACTGCCATTTAAAATCTTCTCTAAAATTAAAAGCCCCTAAAATATTTCTTTTAATTAGTATTATATATTCTATCTGAATGATATCATTATTTTTAGTGTATTAAAATTTCTACCCATGAAATTTTTGAACTTATCCTTTTTTATGTGAGTTTAATTATTCATTAGCAAATAAAAAAAATAGATATATAAATAAGTATTGAATATTTAGTCTAAACTAATAATGTTCTAAACAAATTAATTAATAGTATAAAATTTATATCAAACACTCGATAATTATAAAAAGAGTTAATTAGAAAAATTTTTTTGCATATAAAATTCCGAGGGTTATATGTTAATTGTTCAAATAATTTATAACCTCTCTGTACTTGTAGCAGCCAGTGTGATTTCTAATTTTATTGATATAAGATGGAACAGGAGTACCTTAACAGGTAAGATTCTTCAAGGTATTACTTTTGGATTTATATCAATTCTTGCTATGTTAAATCCATTCGTATTGGCTAAAGGAATTATTTTTGATGGACGCTCTGTTGTTTTAAGCATCTGTGCATTGTTTTTTGGTTTTATCCCTGGTATAATTTCTGGGATTATGGCTTTAGTGACAAGAATTTTTATTGGTGGCAGTGGTATGTGGATGGGTATCTCCGTTATCTCTTCTTCTGTGTTAATTGGATTGTTTTTTTATAATCTCAAACAACAAAATAAATTTATACTCAACAATATTTCTCTTTATGTCTTTGGATTAATAATTCATATTGTAATGATTTTACTTGTAATATTACTGCCACACAATTATACATTGAAAGCTGTGAATACTATTGGTATTACTGTAATAATTTTTTATCCAATTGCTACAGTATTAATTGGCAGAATTTTACTTGACCATGAAATAAATCTTAAAACAATTCAAGCATTAAAAGAAAGTGAAGAACGTTTTAGATTACTGTTTGAAAATAGTGCTGATGGAATTATGTTGACTTCACCTGATGGCAAAATTTATGCAGCAAATAAAGCTGCATGCGAAATGTTACAACTAAGCGAAGAAGAAATTTGTTTATATGGAAGAGAAAAAATTGTTGATTTATCTGATCCTAATTTGAAACGACTGTTAGAAGAAAGAAAATTATATGGTAAAGCTAAAGGCGAACTCTGTATGATAAAAAAGGATGGAACAAAATTTTTAGTTGAAATTTCTTCGAATGTTTTTGTGGATAAAAATGGTCAACTTAAAACAAGTATAATAATTCATGATATATCAGAAAAGAAAAAAGCTGAAGAGCAAATTAAAAAATTAAATAGAGTTTATGCACTTTTAAGTAATGTAAATCAAATGTTAATTAAAACAAAAGACATTGATAAAATTTATGAATATACATGCGAAATTGCTGTACAAATTGGCAAGTTTAAAATGGCATGGATTGGCGTTGTAGATGAAATAAATCAAAAAGTAAAACCTATGGTGTTTACTGCTGATTATAATTACTTATATGAGTTGAATATAGACTTAAAAGATAAAATTAGAACTGCTGGACCTACAGGTATGTCAGTGATTACTAAAACATTTCGTGTATCAGAAGATATAGAATTAAACGAAGAAATGAAGCCATGGAAAGAAATAGCAGAACAATATGGATTTAAATCTACTGCTTCTTTTCCTATAATTGTTGATAATAAGGTCATAGCAACCTTAAATCTTTATTCTGGTGAAAAGTACTTCTTTGATGAGATAGAAATAAAATTATTTAATGAATTAGCAAAAGATATAGCGTTTACTATTAAATCAATACAAAATGAAAAGAAAAAAGAAGAAGCAGAAAAACAAATAATTGAGAAGGAAAGATTTCTTTCCACAATAATTGATAATCTTCCAGGATTTATTTACCGCTGTGCAAACGATAGAGATTGGACTATGTTTTATATTACTCGCCAGTGCGAAGAAATTACAGAATATAAACCAGAAGATTTTATAAATAATAATTTAATTGCATTTAATGATATAATTCATCCTGACTATAGAGAATTATTATGGAATGAATGGCAAAGAATATTAAAAGACAAAAAAATTTTTCAATATGAATACCCAATTATTACAAAATCAGGAAAGATAAAATGGGTATGGGAGAGAGGACGCGGCATTTTTAACGAAAAAGATGAATTGTTATACCTCGAAGGATTTATCACTGAAATTACAGAAAGAAAAGAATTAGAAATCAGTTTGAAAGAAAATGAAGAAAAACTGCGCCTGCTGGTTGAAGGCACTCCATATTTCTTTTTCTACTCACATGATGTCAATGGTTACATTAATTATATCTCTCCATCAGTTGAACAAATTACAGGTCATAAAGTAGAAGAATGGCTTAATCAAAACCATTGGTTTTTGACAGATTCACCGATTAATGAAATTGCCCGCAAGAATACAAGAAAATTATTGCATGGAGAAAAAGTTAATTATCCTGTTTATATTGAAATTTACAATTCAAAAAAAGAGAAAATTTTATTGGAAACTTATGAAATTAAACACATTAAAGATGGGGAAATAATAGGCATACACGGTATTGCAAGAGATGTAACAAAACAAAAAACAACTGAAGAATTGTTAAAGAAGAGTTATGAAAGATTAAATAGAGCAGAAATTGTTTCCAATTCAGGCAATTGGGAATTAAATCTTGATACCAAAAAGATAACAGCATCAAGAGGAGCAGCTTTAATTTATGGGTTGAATATCGAAGAAGTAGATTATGAAGATATTAAAAGTATACCCTTACCTGAGTATAGAAATCTACTTGATAGTGCACTAAAAAATTTAATTGAAAATAATATTCCTTATGATGTTGAATTTAAAATTAAAAAAGTTGATACAGGTGAAATTCGAGATATACACTCTGTTGCATTTTATGATAAAAACTCCAGAACAATTTTTGGAATTATACAGGATATTACAGATAAGAAAAAAATACTCGAAGAATTAATCAGAGCAAAAGAAAGAGCTGAAATCTCTGAAAAAATTAAATCAAACTTCCTCGCACAAATGTCGCATGAAATTAGAACCCCAATCAACATAATTATGGGTAATCTTTATTTAATAAAAGAAGAAGTATGCAAAAATAACGACAGTGAAATTTGTGAACTATTTAATGGAATTGAACTGGCTAATAAAAGAATTATGAGGACAATTGATTTGATACTGAATATGTCTGAACTGCAAACTAAAACTTATGAACCAATATTTAAAAAAATTGATTTAGAAGATGATATTCTAAAAAATTTATATGATGAATACAAATTGATGGCAGAAAATAAAAAACTTCAGTTCAATCTATTATGTAATGTTAGAAATCCGATTGTTATTGCAGATGTGTACAGTACTACTCAAATCTTTGCTAATTTAATTGATAATGCTATTAAGTACACAAAAGAAGGAAAAGTTGAAATAATTGTAGATAAAAATGAAAAAGACGAAATTTATGTTGAGGTAAGAGATACCGGAATTGGTATGTCAGAAGAATACATGCAGCATATTTTTGAGCCATTTAATCAGGAAGAACAAGGTTATACAAGGTCTTATGATGGTACAGGTTTAGGTTTGGCGCTTGTTAAAAATTATTGCGATATTAACAATGCAAGTATAAGTGTTGAAAGTAAAAAAAATGTGGGGACAACTTTTAGAGTGACTTTTTCCAAGAATAACTAAAATGAATATTTAAGTCTCGCAAAAATCATTTTACTTTCAGGTGAATACTCAGATAAATCTTTCCCGTGCAAATATAAAATTATAAATGACAAATCAAGATTTTGACTTAATGAATAAGTAAATAGTGGAAGGATTGCATAAGATTTATCATATGGATTATGCAATGCTATTATATCTATTCTCGAGAGAGGGGATAAATTATATCCTGCTTGATAAAATAAATTTAATTTAGAAGGAGAAAGCATACCAATATTTTTTGCCTCGTTTGTAAATAAAAATAAACTATCAGTTTTGCCTATGTTATTGTAAAGCATTTCAGTATGAATGTAAAATGAATTTGTAAAAGTATAATCAAAAGATAAAACAAAACTTAATTGAGACCGTTTTTCTTTCTCATAATAATTTGAACTATCTGTTCTCTTTTTTGACTTGTCATATAAGTTAGATGGTGAAGAAGTTAAACTTACTTCTCCTCGAAATCCTGCACCGTAAATATCTCCTGCCCATGAGAAACCAAGTATTGGTCTTTCATTATGATAACCTGCAAGCAGGTAGAAATCATATTCATATTTATTAAAATAAAATTGAAATGCAATTGTTGAATTACCAAACCCGTTTGGCAGGTCAAAATTTTTCCATGGTTTAAAAGCGAACTCTATTTTTGATATTTCTGATGTAAAAAATTGAATACGCAATGCATCGACTGCCGGTCTTTCTTCGTAATCAAAATCCAGAATTGAGAGAGGATTAAATAAATCTGTAATATTCCATACCCAGCTTGTACCCCATGCTATTCTTTGTCTACCAATGCTTAATTGAATTTTTTTGTAATAATAATCAATCCATAATCTGTCAATTTCAAAGTAGTTAATTGAATTTCGACTTTTCCAGATAAATGAGCTAAGTTTAAGAAGATATTCATTTTGATTAAAATTTTTTTCGTAATCTGGAATTTTATTAATTGAGCCTCCAATTATTATTCTATCTCTCAAGCCTGCAGAGATATTAATATTATCATTAATAAACCATTTTAAGTTTATTCTTGAATGAATATAATGGTCGATTAATTGTTCATTAATATTTTTAATATTAGAAATACTTATCAAATATTTGGAATATCCACCAAATTGAATATCCTGACTATATGTTAGGGATGAAATAAAAATTATGATAATGAAAAATGGAATTTTAATTTTGCAATCCATCTGCTTTAATTTTTCCATCTTCGAGTGTAATTATTCTTTTAACTCTGCAAATAACCTTATTATCATGTGTGGCAAATATGAATGTCATGCCAAGTTTTTCATTTAACGACAACATAATATCAAGCAAGTTTTCTGCAGCAGCTGAATCGAGATTTGCTGTTGGTTCATCTGCAAGAACGAAAGCTGGATGAGAAGCGATAGCTCTTGCTACTGCTACTCTTTGTTGTTGTCCACCTGAAAGTTCATATGGTCTTGCATTTATTTTATCTTCTAAGCCGACTGCTTTTAATAATTCGATTGTTCTTTTTTCTCTTTCTGCTTTTGGTACTTTTTGCAGCAGCATTATAAATTCAATATTTTCTTTTGCTGTTAATACAGGGATTAAATTGTACGATTGAAAAACGAAACCAATATTTTTCAATCTGAAATCTATAAGTTCATCAGAAGAGAGACATAAAATATCTGTTCCTTTAATAATAATTTTCCCGCTCGAAGGTTTATCCAATCCACCAATCATATTCAATAAAGTTGTTTTTCCAGAACCAGAGGGACCAACAATAGCAGTAAATTCTCCTGATTCAATTGTAAGGTTAATATCTTTGAGTGCATGAACAGGAATTTTACTTTTGTCGTAAATTTTGTTGAGGTCTTTAATTTCAATAAGTGGCATTTGCAACTCCCCAAATTAATAAGTTCTTATAGCCTCTGCTGGTTTTAATCTTACTGCTTTTAAAGCAGGAGAAATTGAAGCAATAAGAACAGTAAACAGCATCATTACAAATAAAGAAACATACATATGAAAAGGAAGCTGAGGATATAAAATTGCAGACATACCATAAACTGCCATGCCTTCTTCTACAATAGATAAATCTATTCCTCTTTTAGAAAAAAATTCAATTGTAAGAAATCCTAAAAATGTTCCAAGCAATCCACCGCTGAAAAGTAAAATAAATGTTTCTGTTATTATTAAAATAAAAAGACGAATTCTTTTCATGCCTATTGCCATTAACATTCCAAATTCACGAATTCTTTCGAAGACGGACATAATCATTGTGTTAGAAATTCCGAAAAGCAATGCAAATAAAATGATGCCCATAAAAATATTTAATTCAAGATAAAGAAAGCCTGAGGTTAAACTTAATTCAGGGGCAATTTCTTTCCAGCTTTCAACACTTAAATTTTTCAACTCTTTTTTTAAGTAACTTTTTGTTGTGTCAATATGCTTTGCTTCAGTAACTCTTATTGCAATTTCATGAATTGGAATTTTCTTCAGCAGAGAATTTAAGTCGGCTTGCTTTATAAAAACTGTGCTCTGGTCAAATGGAATGGATTCAGTTTTAAAGATTCCAGCTATTCTAAAAGCAGCTGAAATTAAATTCGTATCAAGCCCCTGAAACGACAAAACAATTTTTGAATTTAATTTTACTTTTAATCTTTCTGCTAATTTTTTGCCAATAATAATCTCATTTTCTTTATTTCTAAAATATGAACCCTGAATTACTTTCTGGTGAATTGTAGTAATTAGTTTTTCTTTTTCTGGATTAATAGCAATAATTTTAACTCCATTTACTGAATTAGGGAACGATGCAATGCCTTCAATAATTGTTCTTAACGAATAATTCTTAATAAATTTATAGCTGGAAAAAATTTGTAAAACTGAATCAACATTTGGGATATAATGATTAATTAATTTTTCCTCTCTAAATTTTGGGTGATGAATTTGAATATGAGAATGTTCTCTATTTATTGCAGCTTCTACCGAAGTTTCCCACATTCCTACAAAAATACTGTTTGTAAAAACTCCACACCAAATGCCAAATAATGCAGATGTTATTAATATTAAACTTCTTTTTTTATTACGCCAGATATTTTTCCATGCAAGTTTAATTATCATATTAAACTCTCATTGCATCCACAGGTTGAAGCTTTCTTATAAAATTAAATGGGTAAACAGCACTAATGAGCGATATTAATAAAACAACTAAAGTTTGTGCAATAAAAATTCCTGCATCAGTGCTGAAAGGAATAATTGGTTCTACACCAAATTTAAGAGAAATTTCTGCGAGTTCCCCTGTAAATTTTATTGGATTATGATGATAATAAGATACTACTGGAACAGCTGCTGCTAATCCACTTAAAGCACCAATAAAAGAAATAAAAATTGATTCAATTGTTGTAATGAAAATAAGCTTTGATTTTTTTAATCCGATTGAAATTAGAATTCCAAATTCTTTTGTTCTTTCTGCAGCCATTATCATAACTGTGCCAAAAATTCCAAATGTAATTATTAAATAAAGAATTGCGAGCATAATTAAACCACTTACATTATCAAGTTGAATTCCCTGAACTAACTCGGGCATCATTTCGTCCCACTTCATAATTTCATATTCATCACCAATTATTTTTTTAATTTCATTATAAGCTGCATCAACCATTCTCGGATTATTAAGCATTATTGAAACTGTTGTAATTTTTCCTTCCATCGAAAAAAGAGTTTGACCAAAATTTAATGGCATGTATACAAAACTGTTATTTAAATCAGGAATTGCAAATTTTACAATACCAATTATTCTGCAATTTGCTGCTGCTGTAGTTCCATATAAACCCTGTCCATATAAAATAACAGAATCACCAACATCAACATTTAGTAATTTGGCAAGACCTTCACTTATTAATATTCCTTCGTCTGAATGGTTTAAGTAGTTACCTTTAATTAATTTTTCTTTTAATCGTGTCATGGAATTTTCTTTATCAGGTTCAATACAAATTATAGATGCAACTTTTGTAATTTCTTTTGACGAGATTAACATAAAATTTTCTAATCTTGGAACAGCCAATTCAACATGATTTAATTTTTCAATTTTGTTAATAGAAATTTCATCAGCATAAATTGATTTTTCGAGACTTCTAACTTCCCAGTAGCCCTTGCCATGAATTTGCAGGTAGCCAGTGTATAATCTTACTGCGCTGTCGATCATAAAGTCGTAACTTCCATATTGAATTGAACGCATTATGATTGCTAATAAGACGGCAAAAAAAACAGAAGAAGCTGCAATTAATGTTCTGCGTCTATTTCTCCAGATATTTCTCCATGCAAGAATGAAATAAAGTTTCATTTTAATCTGGATATATTTTGTAATGAAAAGAATGAAGGATTAATTTTTATATCAAATTCAATTTTATCATATATAATTATAGTTTTGTTTCCTAATTTATCCTGTGGTATCATTTCCCATCGAGCTGGCATAGTTCTATTGCCAATTTTTTTAATTTCACTGCCAATAAATATTTTTATAAGATTGTTTTCTTCATCATAAAATTCTGATTTGAGTAACATATAACCCTGTTTTGTTATATAAGAAATGACTTTACTCCATACAATGCCTGCTTTTGGTTTTGGGATGGATAAAATTTTATAACAGTCATAATTATTAAATTTTTCTGAACCAATTAATTTATGTTCGTAGTCATCTTTGTAAGATGAAGATCTGATTAAATCATCATTAGTAAAATCTGAGCCCATCCATGATTGATTCATCATCGAGGGTGGAATTTTAATTACTTTTTGAATGGAAGGAATCCAGTTCCAGATTTCGTTTTTTCTTTTTAGAGTAACACTGCCTTTATCTCTAGCAGGCTCAATTATTAAAATCATTGCATAATCAGGTTCTAATGCCCAAACTTTCATGCTAAGCTGTCTTGACCAATTTGGTTTTACAATTTCCATTCTCATTTCAACATAACTGCTATTCGAATAAAGTAAATCCTGTGATTTCTCAACTATTTCATAAGCAGATTGAGATTTGATGATAGATGAACTAATTATCATGAAAAGATAAATATGTTTTAGCCTCATAGATGAAATTTTTTTTGAAAAATTAGAAAATAGAATTGATAATTAAAAAAATTTTAAGCAAAGAAATTTCAGTATCAGATTATTTACAAAAATTATGCAATACAACCTTTTTCATTGCTTTCAGTAATTTATAACCTTAAATTTGAAGTGCTTATGAAAAATTTTTTGTTTACAAAATTTAGTGCGGCTGGCAACGATTTTATTTTAATTGACACTAAATTAAATCCAGCTTTTGAACTTAATGCAGATTTTGTTAAGAAAATCTGCAACAGAAGAACAGGAATTGGTGCAGATGGAGTTTTGATTTTTATGGATTCAAATAAATATGATTTTGAATTACAATATTATAATTCAGATGGCAGCGGAGGTGTTTTATGTGCAAATGGAGCCCGCTGCGCCATTAAATATGCACAAATGAGCAATAGATTAAATGATAAAGCAAAATTCCTTGTAAATGGGATTGAATATGCTGGTGAAGTTGTAGGTGATACTTTAATTAAGTTCTTTTTAAATAACCCTCAAAAAATGAAGTTTAATTTTAAGATAAAAGCATATAACCAGTTAATAAATGCTTCTTATGTTTTTAATGGTGCTCCGCATGTTGTTATAAAAATTTCAGATATTCTTAAAAATGTAAAAAGACTTGATTCTTTTTATAAAGATTTAGATGATGTGCCAGTTTATGAAATTGGAAGAGAAATTCGTTATTCGAAAGACTTTTATCCAGAAGGCACTAATGTTAATTTTATAGATTTTGAAAATAATGCAATAAAAATTAGAACTTATGAAAGAGGTGTTGAAGACGAAACTTTAGCATGCGGGACAGGAAGTGTGGCTGCAGCTCTGGTTGCTTTTTATAATTATAATTTTAGTTCGCCAATAAATATTTTTACAAGAAGCGGAGAAACATTTATAGTTGATTTTAGAATTGAAAATAATATTATTAAGGACCTGTCTTTGACAGGTCCTGCAGTTCCAGTTTTTAAAGGTGAATTATTAATTTAATTAGAGGAATACATGAGTAAAGTCATTTTTTCTATCCGTTATAACATAATTCCAGAAAAAAGAAATGAATATTTAGGAATTATTCGTGAATTAAAAACATTGGTAAAGGCAGAAGGATTGGAAAGTTATTCAGTCTATGAACAAAAGAATAAACCAAATAATTTTGAAGAAGTTTATATATTTTCTTCAGAAGAAGCATTTGAAAATTTTGATGATAATCAGGATGAAAGAATAGACATTCTAATGACCAAACTTTCGGACCTGATTAAAGAGCAATCTACACAATATACAACTTTGATAGAAGTTGGTGATTAAAAATTTGGTTCTGCTAAATACACCTGCCTTTAGAAAGGTAAAAAATGTTTGAATATACAGGCGCCATACATGTACATTCTGTATTTTCTGATGGTTCTGGTGATATAAAAGAAATTGCAGCATATGCCAATGAATCTGGTCTTGATTATGTAATAATAACTGACCATAATACGCTAAGAGCTTTGTACGAAGGTTATGAAGGATGGTATGGCAATACATTTTTATTGGTTGGAAGTGAAATAAACGACAAAGAAAATAAAAATCATCTTCTGGCTTTTAATGTTAACGAAACTTATTCAACTAGACTGCCTGCAAAAGAATATGTTCATCTGGTAAATAAATCGGGTGGATTGGGTTTTATAGCTCATCCACACGAAAAAAGAAAATCTATGGAAAAACATCCGCCTTATCCATGGACAGAATGGGATACAGATGAATTTACTGGAATTGAAATTTGGAATCATATGTCTGTGTGGATGGAAGGACTAACTGAAGAAAATAAGTATAATTATTTTATTCACCCATTAAAATCAATAACTCCGCCACCAGAAGAAACATTGAAAGTATGGGATGAACTGAATCTGAAAAGAAAAGTTGTAGGCATTGGCGGAGTTGATGCTCATGCACACAAAGTAAATTTGCTCGGTTTTTTTGAAGTCGAAGTTTTTCCCTACAAAGTAATGTTTAAATCAATAAGAACCAATATTTTGCTTGATAAAAAAATTTCACCCGAACTGACTGACAAGGAAGAAACAAAAAAATTAATTTATGATGCACTCAAGAAAGGAAGATGTTATGTAACAAATTATTATTATGGTGATTCAAAAGGTTTTAGTTTTACAGTGGAAACAAATGATAAAATATTTCATATGGGAGATGAGGTTCCTTTTTCAAATAATATGTTGTTGAAAGTAAATTTGCATAACCAATCAGCTGAAATTAGATTAATTAAAAACGGAAAAATTTTAGAAAAAGCTGTCGATAAAGAATTAACTCATAATGTAATAGAAACTGGTGCATATCGTGTCGAAATTTATATAAATGAGAATGCATGGATTTTTTCAAATCACATTAGAATAGGTCTATAAATTTTACTAAATTCAAAGCCGAATTTTTTGAAAATTAATTGTAGAGGTTAAAGTGTTACAGAAAAAGAAAAAAATTACCAAAAAGGAAATTAAACAGGATACCTTAGTAACTACTTATTACAAAGCTTATAATTTTTTCCTGGAAAATCAGGCTAAAATTTTAATTGGGATTGCAGCAGTAGCTCTGGTTATTGTGTCTATAATTATTTATTCTAACAAAAAGTCAAACGATAATTTAGCAGCTGCAAATTTACTTTCGAAAGTCATTCCACTTTATGATGCAGGACAATACCAGCAGGCAATTGATGGTATTAAAGCTCAAAACATTGTTGGATTAAAAAATTTAGTAGAAAATTATGGCAGTACTGAACAAGGAGAAGTAGCAAAAATTTATCTGGCTAATTGCTATTTATTCCTTGGCAAAATAGATAGTGCTTATGAAATGTTCAAAGATTATGGTGGTTCTAATCCAATATTAAAAGCAGCTTCTTTAGCAGGCCAGGCTGCATATTATGAAACAAAAAAAGAATACGAAAAGGCTGTAGATGCATATCAAGAAGCAGCGAAATTATCAAAAGAAAATCCTATGAATGCAGATTACTTACTTAAAGCTGGTATCAATCTCTTGAAATTAAATAAAAAGACCGAAGCCAAATCAATATTTGAAATCATTAAAAAAGAATATAAAAATTACCCTGAAGTAAGAGAAGTTGAAAGATATTTAGTTCAAGTTGAAAGTTGATTTTAATTATTAAACTTGATTTTATAACAGGTGCTGAATATATTTTCATTGATTAAGGGAATAAATTTAATGGAAGACATTTTAGTTATAAAGAAATTTATAATTTTAGATTATAACCTGTCTTTAAAATATATAGTTAATATAATCTCTTCCGAAAGTTTACAAAAATTTTAAAACTTAATAAGAATCAGTATGGATATTAATTTAATTAAGAAGCTAATAAAAATTGTAGAACAGAGTGAAATCACTGAAATTTCTGTTCAGGAAGGTGATTTGAAAATTAAGATATCGAAGAATTCGCACGCTGGGACACAAGCAGTAATTCAGCAAATGCCTGCTGTAATTCCAGAAATGGTAGCAAAAATTCCAGTAACAGGGTCGTCTATTCAAGAAGAACCAAAATTACTAGAAACCAAAGAAGAAAAAAAATCAAACTTACATGAAATCAGATCGCCAATAGTTGGAACATTTTATAGAGCACCGGCACCAGATGCCGATCCATATGTTCAAGTTGGCGATATAGTTCAACCGGGAACGGTTTTATGTATTGTAGAAGCCATGAAATTGATGAATGAGATTGAAAGTGATGTAAGTGGTAAGATAGTAAAAATACTTGTCGAAAATGCCACACCTGTAGAATACAATCAACCTCTTTTTTTAATTGAAACAATGTAGTTCGTCTAACTTTTGAGAGGTAATTTTGTTCAAAAAAATTTTAGTTGCCAATCGAGGAGAAATAGCATTAAGAATTATCCGCACATGTAAAGAAATGGGGATAAAAACTGTTGCTGTTTACTCCGAAGCAGATAAAGAATCACTTCACACAATTTTTGCAGACGAAGCTGTTTGTATTGGTCCACATCCAAGTTCAGAAAGTTATCTAAAAATTCCTAATATAATTTCAGCAGCAGTTATTACAGGTGCAGAGGCGATTCACCCGGGTTATGGATTTTTAGCAGAAAATGCTGAGTTTAGTGAAATATGTGCTGATTCTAATATTAAATTTATTGGACCATCAGCTGATTCAATAAGAAAAATGGGAGATAAAGCATTCGCAAAAGAAACTATGAAAAAAGTTGGAGTGCCTGTTGTACCTGGAAGTGATGGTGTTGTTAAAGATATTTCAGAAGCTAAAAAAATTGCAAAGGAAATTGGTTATCCAATTCTGCTTAAAGCCTCTGCAGGTGGCGGCGGGAAAGGAATGAGAATAGTTTGGGAAGAGAAAGATTTACCAAAATTATTTCAAACAGCAAGCGCAGAAGCTGAAGCGGCTTTTGGTGTGCCAGACTTATATATTGAAAAATATATTGAAAATCCTCATCATGTTGAAATTCAGATTTTGAGCGATAGACATGGCAATGCATTTCATTATGGTGAAAGAGATTGCTCGATTCAAAGAAGACATCAAAAATTAATAGAAGAATCTCCTTCCCCCATTATTACTCCAGAAGTAAGAGAAAAAATGGGCGAAGCTGCACTAAAAGGTGTTCGTGCTGTAAATTATGAAGGCGCTGGAACAGTTGAATTCATTGTAGATAAAAATCTTAATTTTTACTTTATTGAAATGAATACAAGAATTCAAGTTGAACATCCTGTTACAGAAATGGTGAGAAATCTTGATTTAATTAAACAACAAATTTTAATTGCTGCTGGAGAAAAAATTGCCGATCCTCCATTAGAACCTCGTGGGCATGCAATTGAATTTAGAATTAATGCAGAAGACCCTGACAATAACTTTCGACCAAGTCCAGGAAAAATTGAATACTTACATTTCCCCGGAGGATTTGGTGTGAGAATAGATTCTCATATCTACAATGAATATGTTATCCCGCCTTATTACGATTCTTTAATTGCAAAACTAATTGTATGGGGGACTGATAGAAAACATGCAATTGCCCGTGCTCGAAGAGCTTTTGAGGAATTTACCGTAGAAGGAATTAAAACTACAATACCTTTTCATCGAAAAGTTTTAGAACATGAAAAATTTATCGAAGGTAATTTTGATACTTCTTTTATTGAAAAATATTTAAATAATAAGAGGGATTTATGAACATACCCAATAACTTAAAGTACACAAAAGACCATGAATGGATTAAAGTGGAAGGTAATATTGCCTTTGTAGGCATTACCGATTTTGCTCAAAGTGAGCTTGGTGATATTGTATTTGTTGATATTAAACCTGATTTAACTGAAGTCAAAATGGGAGAACCATTTGGCACAATCGAAGCTGTTAAAACTGTAAGTGATTTATATGCTCCTGCTGATGGCAAATTACTTGAGATTAATCCTAAAATTAATAATGAGCCTCAATTAATTAATTCTGATCCATATGGTGAAGGCTGGATTATCAAAATTGAATTAACTAATCCAGATCAATTAAATGAATTGCTTGATGCAGAAGCCTATAAAGCTCAACTAAGTTGATTAAGGCATTAAATTACATGTTATATTGATTTTATGACTCATCCACAAAAAATATTAATTCTTGATTTTGGTTCACAATACACACAATTAATAGCACGTCGTATTCGTGAATTAAATGTTTATTCAGAAATCCATTCTAATAATTATCCTGTTGAAAAAATAATTAGTGATAAACCGCGCGGTATAATTCTTTCTGGCGGACCAATGAGTGTATACGACGAGGAAGCTTTAACTATTGATAAAAAAATATTTGAACTTGGAATTCCAATCCTCGGAATTTGTTATGGAATGCAGCTTATAGCCAAGTATCATAATGGCAAGGTTGAAGCTGCTAAGAACAGAGAATATGGAAAAGTTCAAATACAGATTTTACATGAAGATGACTTATTAAAAAATGTTGAAAATAATTCGGTTGTGTGGATGAGTCATGGAGATTATATAACTACTATGCCCGAAAATTTTAATGTTACTGCAAGAACGGATAACACTCCAATTTGTGCAATATCAAATACTGCAAAAAAAATTTATGGTATTCAATTTCACCCTGAAGTTGCACATACAAAAGATGGCAAAAAAATAATTGAGAATTTTTTGTTCAATATTTGTAAATGTAATCAAGACTGGACAGCTGAGAGCTTTATTCAATCATCTATAAAAGAAATAAAAGAAAAAGTAGGAAACAAAAAGGCAATATGTGCACTCAGCGGAGGTGTTGATTCTTCGGTTGCAGCTGTATTGGTTCATAAAGCATTAAAAGATAATTTAATTTGTATTCATGTTGATACTGGTTTAATGAGGAAAAATGAAAGTGAAAATATTGTCAGGTTGTTTCGTGATAATTTTAATATAAAATTAATTTTTATTGATGCCTCAGAATTATTTCTTGAAAGGTTAAAGAACGTAGTAGATCCGGAAAGAAAAAGAAAAATTATTGGCAATACTTTCATAGAAGTATTTGAAAAAGAAGCAACAAAAATTCCTGATGCTGAATTTTTAGTTCAAGGAACACTTTATCCAGATGTTATTGAGTCAGTTCCTGTGAAAGGAGCTTCTGTTACTATTAAAACACATCACAATGTTGGCGGTTTGCCAGAAAAAATGAATCTAAAATTAATTGAACCTTTTCGAGAATTATTCAAAGATGAAGTTAGAGCCATAGGCAGAGAGCTTGGTTTGCCAGAAATGTTTATAAATCGTCATCCTTTCCCGGGCCCTGGATTAGCAGTTAGAGTTTTAGGCGAAGTAACAAAAGAAAGATTGGATATTTTAAGAGAAGCAGATGATATTTTTATAAACCTGTTGCACGACGATGGATATTACAACAAAATATGGCAGGCTTTTGCAGTGTTGCTTCCTGTACAAAGTGTAGGAGTTATGGGAGATGCAAGAACTTATGAAAATGTTTTAGCTTTAAGAGCAGTTACATCTACTGATGGTATGACAGCAGACTGGTTCCGTTTTGACCATGACTTTTTAGAAAAAGCTGCTAATAAAATTATCCGTTCAGTTAAAGGAATTAATCGTGTGGTTTATGATATAAGTTCAAAACCACCTTCAACAATTGAATGGGAATAAAATGTCGAAGGTAAAAGAATTACCTGTTGACGACCGTCCTCGAGAAAAATTAATTTTAAGAGGGGCGCAGAGTTTATCTGATGCAGAATTAATTGCTATTTTACTTAGAACAGGAACAAAAGGGCAAAATGTTATTCAGATTGCACAAGATTTAATAAATAAATATGGCAATCTAAATATCTTATCGATGCAAACAATTGATGCAATTAAAAATTTCCATGGAATTGGTAAAGACAAAGCCGCCACACTAATTGCTGCATTCGAAATAAGCCGAAGAGCTGATGCTCAGAAGAAATGGTTTTCTAACAAAAAAATTACATCGCCTTCCGATGTTGCAGAAATTTTTATACCTTTATTACGAGATGAAGTTAAAGAAAAATTTTATGTAATATGCTTAAATACTGCTAATAAAATTATAAAAAATGAATTAATATCAATTGGGAATTTAAATTCGAGTGTAGTTCATGCAAGAGAAGTGTTTAAAGTTGCAATTGAAAATAATTCTGCAAATATAATTTTGTTACATAATCACCCGAGTGGAAATCCTGAACCAAGCCGTGAGGATATTACATTAACAAAAAAATTAGTAGAAGCAGGTAAACTGCTCGAAATTCAGGTCTTCGACCACATCATAATTGCGGGGAACAATTATACAAGTTTAGTTGAAAAAAGGCTGATTTAATAACTGATTTTGCATATTTATCGATTTTTACTTTCTTTTATAAAGAAAATAATTATATTTGAAATGAGATTTGAAAGGTTTGTTTGAATCCATTAATAAATTTGTTAATTAAAAATCGTATTCCAAAAATTCAATTACTCACAAATTAAAAGGAGAAGCTTATGGCAAATATCAAAAGAATCCTCGGCAGCGGGCTTATAATAGCCATATTTGTTGGCATGCTTAGCATAACGGGATGCGGCGGAGTATCAGAAGAACAAATGGCTGAATTAGAAGCTCTTCGTTCCGAAGTAAAAGCATTAGAAAAAGAGGTTAATTCTTTGAAGAGTGAAAAAGCTGCACTCGAAAGAGAAATTGCTGAAAAGAATGCTAAGCTTGATGAATGCGCAAAAGCAAAAGCAGAGACCAAAAAGAATCTCGAAAAACTTGGTTTATAATTCAAAAAGTTTAATAATCTAAAAAAGGAGGAATAGATGAAAGTTTACAAATATTTATTGGCAATTACAGCTTTAATACTCCTCTCGGCTGAAGTTTTTGCGCAACAGCAAGAATTAACAAAAGAGGAGTGGCAGAACGAAATTAATCGTCTTACAGAAAGAAAAGCTTCGTTAACAACAGAACTAAATGCTCTTAAAAAAGAAGTTGCTGATTTAAAAGCTTCAAGTGAAAAATTGCAGACTTATGATGATTGCATGAAAGAATTATATGCAATGGTAGGTGCTTCTTCTAAGGCTGATATTGATAATTTCAGAACCCAGCTTGATGCATTAACCAAGAAAATTGATAATAAAGAAGCTCCAAAAGCTGACCGTCAGGCAGAATTAGATGCAATGAAGAAAAATAAAATTTCTGCACTCCCAGAATTTTTTGATAAAGTTCATAATCAGTTACAAAGAAAATTAGATGCATGGGTTGAGCCACCAAAAGAAATTAATTACACAGTAGTAAAAGGTGACTGCCTCTGGAATATTGCTAAGAAAAAGGAACATTATGATAATCCTTTTGCATGGCCTATAATTTATAAAGCTAACAGAGACCAAATTAAAAATCCAGATTTGATTTATCCAAAACAAGTATTTAAGATACCTAATTTGACAGAAGAAGAAAAAGCTAAATATGATAAGATTAGAAGAAATTATAAACCAGCTCCACCAACACAAACTCAGTCAACTAAATAATTGGGTAATCATATTAGGAAGTGTTAATTAATTTTTCATATAAAGCCCTTTTCATTTGAATAATGAAGAGGGCTTTTTTTATAATTAAGGAGGTTGCTACGCAAATAGAGAAACAATTAAAATTAGAAAATTGTGATTTAATATCTTTGCTTGGGTATAGAGATTCTAATCTCAAACCTCTCGAAAATAGATTTTCAAGCAATATAATTGTCCGCGGAGATTATGTAATTATTCAGGGTGTGGAAGAAGAAGTAAATGCAATCGAAAAAGTTTTTAAAGAAATGATTTTTGTATTGAATACTACAGGAAAACTTCAGCCAAATGATGTTGAAACTATTATCGACTTAACTCTTCAGGGTAAAGAAATTATTAATGACAATGAATATGATAACATTGTTTTGTATTCCAAGAAAGATGTTATAAAAGCCAAAACCCCAAATCAAATCAATTATATTAAAAGTGCAAAGGAAAATGATATTTGCTTTGCTATTGGTCCTGCTGGCACTGGTAAAACCTATCTTGCCGTGGCACTGGCTGTAGCTGCATTAAAAAAGGGTATTGTTAAAAAAATAATTTTAGCACGACCAGCTGTGGAAGCTGGTGAAAGTTTAGGTTTTTTACCAGGCGATTTCAAAGAGAAAATTGATCCATATTTAAGACCCCTTTATGATGCACTCGAGGAAATGCTTCCAGCTGAACAATTAAGAAATTATTTAGAGAAAGGAATTATTGAAATAGTTCCTCTTGCTTATATGAGAGGCAGAACACTTAACAACGCTTATGTAATTCTCGATGAAGCACAAAATGCAACTGGCATGCAAATGAAAATGTTTCTTACCAGATTGGGTCCAAATTCAAAAGCAATTATAACTGGGGATATTACTCAAATTGATTTACCTTCCTATTCACAAAGTGGTTTAGTTCAGGTCAAAGAAATTCTTAAAGGAATTGATGGTGTTAGTTTTGTTTATTTTGATAAGTCAGATGTAGTGCGTCATAAACTTGTGAAAGATATTATTGATGCTTATGAAAAGCATTATAATGGAATTAATAGTTCTAAAGAATAAATATGTTCAATTCTATTTATAAACGTAATTCTATTTAATTAAACGGAAAACAATTTTTAATAAAATTTAATTAATCCGTTTAAAATCTTTAATTAAATCTGCAAAAATTATTAACCTAACTTAAAATAATAATGATATTCAAAATCACTCCTTTTGTGAAAGAAATTGTTACTATTTTAATCGAGAATAATTGTGGGATAAATGAAAGAATGATATTTAATTAATAGATATAATATCACATTTTTAATAAAATAATTCAAAATAATTACTTGACAATCAAAATAAAATTTAGCAAGTTAAGTTATCAATTAAGTAAACAATGACTTTATTGTTCTAATTTTATCATATCTTCTATAGTACTTACTATCAATACGAAAAAAGTTTACAAAAGGGAGACAAAATATGAAGCCAGGTTTTATTAAAAGTGCTTTACTATTGCTTTTATTAACTTTTGGGATAATCAATGCTCAGGGTAATTTAAAGGGGAGTGTTACAGATTCACTTTCAAATGAAAGTTTAATTGGTGCAAATGTATTTTTACTTGGAACTTCATTAGGCAGTGCAACAGATATAGAAGGTCAATATGTTATTAACAGAATTCCGGAAGGGACATACAAAGTAAAAGTTTCTTATGTAGGTTATAAGCCTAAAGTTTATGATGTTGTTATTCAAAAAAATAAAACTGTTGTATTTAACTTTAAATTAGTACCTGATGTAATTGAAGGAACAGAAGTTGTTATCACTGCGCAGGCAATAGGTCAAGCTGCAGCTATTAACCAGCAGTTAGCTTCGAATACAATTATTAATGTTGTATCTGAGGAGAAGATTAAAGAATTGCCTGATGCCAATGCGGCAGAATCTATTGGTAGACTTCCGGGTGTATCCATCCTTCGTTCAGGCGGTGAGGCTAATAAAATAATATTAAGAGGATTAAGTGACAAATACACATCCGTAACTATTGATGGTATTAGAATAGCATCCACTGACGCTGAAAGCCGTGGTTTAGATTTGAGTACAATTTCTCAAAGCTCACTTGCAGGAATTGAACTTTATAAAGCACTTACCTCAGATAAGGATGCTGATGCTATTGCAGGAAGTATAAATTTAGTTACAAAAAAAGCTCCATCTCTTAGAGAAGTTAATGCAGTATTAAAAGGTGGTTATAATAATGTAATGAATTCCTTCAAGCAATATGATTTTTCTTTTAAATATGGAGAAAGATTTTTTAATGATTTACTTGGAGTAAGAATTAATGCAAATGCAGAAAGTAAAATTAGAAGCAATGAAAAATTTGATCTTGATTATGACCAAACTATAAACAACCAAACTGATTATGCAATTAATAATTTCACTCTTGAATTTACAGATGAGATAAGAACTCGTAATGGTGGCGGAGTTATGCTTGATATTAATACACCAGATGAAGGCAATATAAAAATTAATAATGTTTATAATAGTACCAAGCGAGATTATATTATTCATTCAAGAGATTATCCATCAGGTGGCGGCGTTGGTGGAACTGTTACATATTCTTTCAGAGATAGAGAACAGGAAATTAAAACATTTAATAGTTCTATTGCAGGTGAAAATAATTTACTTGGCTTGAAATTAAACTGGGGATTATCTTATGCACAATCTGAAGCAGTCTACCCATTTGATTATAGTATAGATTTTCACGAACCTTCTAATGCCGGTGTTTCTGGTATGGCAAATACCCCAAGTTTGAAATCCAATCCTGAAAAATTAATTCCTTATGCTTATAATAATTTTAGAACAGCCACTTTATATGAAGCTTATTACTATACGCAACGAAATTTCGAAAAAGAAAGAACTGCTTTTCTTAATGCTTCAAGAAATTATTTGATAGGAAATTTGATTTCAGGCGAATTAAAATTTGGGGCTAAATATAAAATCAAAAGCAGGTCAAATGTTACAACATCACAATATGCACCATATTATTTAGGTTACTGGCAGCCTTATGAATTAACTCCCGATGGCAATATTCAACAAAAAAATTTAAGTGGAACTTTATTCGACGCTTTCTATCAAAGATATTTGCAAAATCCTCTTAATAATACTCTGGCTTTTATTGAATTCCTAGATGATACCCCGGAATCAAGAGATTTATTCGATTCTTATAAATTGTATCCTTTAATTAACAGAGACAAAATGCGTCAATGGTATGAATTGAATAAAAATGGAGTAGATAAAAATGGCGTTAAAAGAGAATATAATTTAGACCCTTCTAATCAGGCTAATTATTATGATATATCAGAAAGTGTTTCTGCAGGTTATATAATGAATACACTTAAGATTGGACAGAACATAACTTTCATTGCTGGATTGAGAATAGAAAGAGAAGATAATGATTACAAATCAAAATATTCTCCAAATCAAATTGGCGGGTTCCCTATTCCTCTTGGTGTAACAAGAGATACATCTTCAAATTTTACTCAAACAATTTATTTGCCCAATTTTCATCTTAATATTAAACCAACAAACTTTATGAGCATCCGAATTGCAGCATATAAAGCTTTGGCAAGACCAGATTTCAATATGAGATTGAGTAAATATTTTGCATGGCGACCAGCACAGGTTGGTATTGATAAACAATTGATTGTTGGCAATCCAATCTTAAAAACTGCCCAGGCATGGAACTATGAAATTAATACATCATTCTTTGGAAATGAAATTGGCTTAATATCAATTTCTGCATTTTATAAAGAAATTAAAGACATGTACCATATGCTCAATAGAATAAATACTACTGGTGATACTTTATTTCATTATCTTGGTTTAAGCTGGAAAACTTTACACACTGGTACTTATGCATTAACTGTTCCTTACAACTCGCCAAAACCAACAAAAGTCTGGGGCTTTGAATTTGAACACCAAATTAATTTTACATTCCTGCCAGGATTTTTACGTAACTTTGTTTTAAGCTATAATGCATCACTTGTTCGTTCTGAAACATGGCTTATTGGTTCAAGAACCGATACAACTTTTGTTGAAAAAGAAATTTTGCCAGGCGTTAAAATAAAAGTCCCACAATATTCAGAACGTGCAGTTGAAATTAAACAACAATTGGAAAATCAGCCTGAATTTTTTGGAAACATAGCTTTGGGTTATGATATTGGTCCAGTTTCTGCTCGAATCTCATTGTTCCATCAATCAGAATATAATCTTTCATTTTCTCCAAGCGGAAGAGGAGATGTCATTATAAATCCATTTACCAGATTGGATTTTGCTCTTAAGTATCAATACAATAAAAACATAGCAGTGCTTATAAATATTAATAATTTGACAAATATTAAAGAAGAAAATTTGATTTATAATCGTGTAAATGGTTATAAAATTCTAAATACAAGTGAACGTTACGGCTTAACAGCTGATTTAGGTATAAAAATAGATTTGTAATTAACTAAAATCATTTACGGATTATAAAAAAAATATATTATCCACCAACAAAAACATGGAGGCACCATGAAAAAGAAAAACAACTTAATTCTTTCTTGTTTATTTCTCTTATTTATTACATCATATGTCTTTGGTCAG
This sequence comes from uncultured Melioribacter sp., assembly GCA_964572725.1. Taxonomy (GTDB): domain Bacteria; phylum Bacteroidota; class Ignavibacteria; order Ignavibacteriales; family Melioribacteraceae; genus Rosettibacter. The sequence continues at coordinate 274 of CAZNFW010000042.1, read as the reverse complement.
AATGTACTTAAGCTTAGACCTTATGATGGTACTCCCGAATCATACTTTATAGCTCAAATTAAAGCTGATACTGCAGCTAATCATGGGGTATTACCAGACCGAGTATATGAACTTGAAAGCGGTGGTATCTACCTCAATACAGAAGTATTTAACGTTGCTAAGGGAGTAACTATTAGATTAGTTTGCAACGGACCTAAAAAGCCAATTATTTATCAATTCCCAACTGGTACAGGAAAGTAATCCACAAAATCCTCCAGGAAATCTTTTCGTTCTT
>CAZNFW010000041.1:0-22731 GCA_964572725.1 uncultured Melioribacter sp. | reverse complement strand
TTATGCCTGCAGAGTAAACTTCAAGATTATCATCAAATGATTTTAAAAATCCTTCCGCCATCTGGCTGCGGCAGGAATTGCCTGTGCAGAGTATTAAGATTCTTTTTTTCATTTCTGTTCCTTTTTATTTTCTTCCTATTATTGTTACACTAAAAATTCCTTTCAGATTTTCTTTATATTCTATTATTCCTTCTTCAGATAAATAATGCATCAATAAATTTTCTGGCAAATCAATTTTTTTTGTTTTCTTAATTTCGATATCAGTAAATCCAGTACCACTAATTATTTTCAAGTAATCTTCTTTTTGCAATGCACCAGCAATACAACCTGCGTATAATTCAGCAGATTTTTTTAATTCTTCTGGCAATTCACCTTGAACTACAATATCAGATATACAAAAATGAGCACCGGGTTTAAGTATTCTATAAATTTCTGAAAATGCTTTGACTTTATCGGGCACAAGATTCAGCACACAGTTGCTTATAACCACATCCGCAATATTATCCTCAAGTGGAATATTTTCTATGTCCCCTAATTTGAATTCAACATTTTTATAGCCTAGTTTTTCTTTATTGTTATTTGCTCTTTCAATCATCTCCTCAGTCATATCAATTCCAATTACTTTCCCTTCTTCTCCAACAATTGAACGAGCGATGAAAACATCATTACCTGCACCACAGCCGAGGTCAACAACAGTATCACCTTTTTTAATACCAGCATACTCAGTCGGCAATCCGCAGCCAAGTCCCAAATCAGCTTCAGAGACATAACCATCAATATTTTGATAGTCATCGCTTATCATTGAAAATTTGTCTAAATTGGAACTGCCGCAGCAAGATGATAAAGGTCCGCAGCATCCCTGCTCTTTTGTACCAAGAGCAATTTCAGAATATTTTCCTTTTACTGTTTGTTTTATATTTTTAATTGATGACATAAGTTATTGTCTTTCTATATCTTTATTAATAAAATCATTATCAAGCTTGTAAATATCGTTTATGGATTTTTCTTTAATTATTTTTTAAAGCATCAATAAAATGATAACATATAAGATATTTTTAGCTACTGCAATTAACTCTTCAATTTTTCACTTATCAAACAAGTATGAAACGAGCAGTTAAGCTAAATTATTCACAATAATTCACAGTTTTGCTATGATTTTATTTTCTCTTTAATTAGCTTCAGCAAATCTTTTTCTGGAATAATGCCAACAACACATTTATTGCCTTCTCTTAAAAGGAGCCTGTCATTTAAGCGCAATTCATCTTCAACAAATATTTCATTACTTAAGTAATTCTTTAAGAAGGCAAATAAACTTTTATTTTCAGGATTATTTTTATTCAATTTGTAATAAACCCACGTTCCTTCTTTTTCGGTGGCCAACAGTTCAGCATTTCTTAAAATTGTCAAAGCTTTCGAAACTGCATATTGTGGAATTTTAAGTGAATCCATAAGTTCACATACACAAAGATTTTGACCGCTTTTAATAAAAAGATTGATTACTCGAAGACGTGTTTCATCTGATAAAGCTCTGAATTTGTCAATTATTTTTTCCATAAGAAAATATATGCTGTTTTTTGCATACAATTGTATGCCATTATATGCATATATGCAAATAAATTTTTGTCGAGTATATTTTGGAAGAAATCTACTTTAATCTTTCGAGTCTCGACCTTAGGTGTCTTTCAGTTATTCTTAGCAGGCGGGCGGCGGCGCTTTTATTTCCATTAGTTCTGCTTAATGCTTCTTCAATGATAATTTTTTCAAATGTTTTCAATTTTTCTTCATATGGATCTTCAAGATTAAACGGGTTTAATTTTTTGTCCAGTTCACTAATATTTCTAAATTGTGGCAAATCTTCTTTAGTTATAAATTCATTTCTTGTAAGCACAACTGCTCTTTCAATTATGTTTTCGAGCTCTCGAACATTACCCGGGAAATTATATTTCATCAAATAATCAATAGCTTCATTTTCGACACCTTTAACATTTTTATTAATTCTTTCGGCAAACTTTCTTATAAAATAATTTACAAGCAATGGAATATCTTCTTTTCTTTCTCTTAAAGATGGTAGTCTTATTTCAACAACATTTAATCGATAAAATAAATCTTCTCTAAATTCTCCTTTTGAAATCATTTCTTCGAGATTTCTATGAGTTGCTGCAATTATTCTCACATCGGTATGAAGAATTTGATTACTTCCTACTCGTTGAAATTCACCAAATTGAATTGTTCTTAACAACTTAATCTGAACTGTTAAAGGAATATCGCCAACTTCATCAATAAATAACGTCCCGCCATCAGCTTCTTCAAATCTTCCAATTCTTTCTTTTACGGCTCCAGTAAATGCGCCTTTTTCATGTCCAAAAAGTTCGCTCTCTAAAAGACTCTCAGACAAAGAAGCAACATTAACAATAACAAAAGGTTTATCTTTTCTCGGACTGGAATAATGAATTGCTTTTGCTATTAACTCCTTTCCAGTTCCGCTTTCACCTCTTATCAATACAGTTGTTTTAGTAGGTGCAACTCTTCCGGCAATGTTCAAAGCTTTTTCCATTAATTCACTTTGAGAAATAATTTCCTGAAATCTAAATTTTTCCTGCAGTTGTTCTTTTAATAATTTGTTTTCGTTTTGCAGAAATTTTTTTTCTTTAATTTTATTTAATATACTTTCAAGCACATCAAGATTTATAGGTTTTGTAAGAAAATCGTATGCACCATTTTTCATCAAAGCTACAGCATTTTCAATTGTACCATAAGCTGTCATTATTACAACTTCAATAGAAGGATTCAATAACTTGATTTCGGTTAATACTTTAAAACCATCCCATCCCGGCATACTATAATCCGTAAGCACTATATCAATTTGTACATCTTTTGCAATGTTATAACCTTTTTCTCCGTCAGTTGCAGTAAAGATTTTGTAATCTCTTTTAGTCAAAAAATTTTTCAGGGATTGCAACTGTGGTTCTTCATCATCAATGATTAATACTTTAAGTTGAGTCATAATGTTCTCATTTATATTCTAAAGGTAATTTAATGTAAAAACTTGTACCTTCATTTAGCTTACTTTGGACAAAAATATTTCCATTGTGTTCTGTAATTATTTTATGAACAATGCTTAATCCAATGCCAGTGCCTTTTTTCTTCGTAGAAAAATAAGGGTCGAATATATTTTTTAGTTTATCTGATTCAATTCCTTTCCCATTGTCCTTAAAAATAATAATTAATTTTTCATCCTCTTGATAAGCATGAATTGTTATAAGTCCTTTTTCTTCGACCGCATCTAATGAGTTTTCAATCAAATTAATAAATACCTGTTTCAGCTGTGATTTATCAAGAACAACTTTTCCGTAATATTTCAGGTCAATGACAAGTGAAACATTTTTTTGTTTTAACTGCAAGTTATATTGTTTTTCCAATTCATCAAAAAAAACTTTCAATAAAAATTCTTCTGCTCTGACTGGCTGTGGTTTAGCAAATTTTAAAAATGCTTCGATTAATTCGTTAATTCTTTTTACTTCATTATAGACAATTGTGATTAAATTTTTAAATTCTTCCTGGTTCTCTTTAACTTCGTAATCTTTTCCAATTTGTTGCGCTATAGTCCCTATAGAGTTAAGAGGATTTCTAATTTCATGAGCTACTGTAGAAGCTAATTGACCCATAGCAGCCATTTTTTCATTAATAAACATTTGTTTTTCTTTTAACTTTTGTTCGGTTAAATCTCGAAATACAATAATTAAATTGTAATCCTGATTACTTTCTTCAAATCTGCTTATAGAGAATAACAATATTTTTACTGCGCCATTAATAATACATTCTTTTTCTAGTATTTTATATTCGCTTTTAAATATTTCACCACAAGTTTCTTCATTAAAAATATCATTAGCACTTAATCCGGTATTTTCTTCTTCTATATTTAAAATTGATTTAGCAGCTTTATTCATTAAAATAATTTTATCTTTCGAGTCAACAACTATGATTCCATCGCTGACATTATCGACTATTTTTTTAGAATACGATTCCACTACTTTGAATTTTTTAGAAAGCAGATTAAAATTCTGGCTTACAAAAATTAATGTAGTTGTTACAAATCCGAACACAAATAATAAGCCAGTTATTATTATAATTCTGCGAATGATTCTTTCATTGATATTATTGACTGGTTCAAGAGAAAGTCCAAGCCGAAATATTCCTATAGTATCTTTCTCAAATATAAATGGATGAATAATTTCGAATACTTCTAATGTATTATAATTTTTTATTTCCCATTTATGTAAATTGTAATCAGTTCCTTTAGGCAAAGTATTTTCTGTTTCAATTTTATTTATTACTTCATTTACACCAGAGCCGGCTATAATTCCGTCTTCATTCTGTAATACTGCATAAATAATTTGTGGATTTTGCGTAACATTTTTCAGCAATACACCAAAACCAATCTCATTACGAAATTTGAATAATTCTTCAGCATCTATATTTAATACAACAGCTTTTCTATCTTTCGTAGAAACAGCAATAGCATAACGGTTTCCTCCAAAAAATCTAGCTTGCTTAATACCAATTATTATTGTGTCTTTAGTCCCTGTAAATATTGGATTTAAATATTTTTTAACAGAATCAGCTGATAAATATTTATGATGAATATCTTTATGACTGGAATAAATTTTTTTCCCTTCAGAATTAAATATGTTAATTCGGTAGATGTTATTCTCTTTGGCAAATTTTTCGAGGAATGAATTAGTTATTATTCCCTTTTCTTGTATTATTTTAATAGTATTTGCATTATTCAGTAATCTTCTTTTAACTTCTTCTTCGATTTTATTATAAGAAATCAAAGCGTTTCTTGATGAGGATAAAATTGTTTCAAGAATTGAACTGCCTTCTTCTTCAAGTAATTCAAGCATTTCCTTTTTGCTTTGATTCAATTCAATCAGAGCAGAAGTAAAAACAACTATAACTATAACTGCAAAAATCGAAATTAAAATGCGCGGTTGAATTAAAAAGTTTTTAATCATAATAAAACATATTAAATGTGTATAGAAAATAAAAATTCTCTATTCGGTAAGAAGCATTTTATTTCAAAAAGATTCTGGAAATATTCAAAAACTAAACTTAACACCAATGCTCATAGAATTATTTTTATAATTAAATAAATCACTATTTGATTTGTTTTCTATATATTGATAATTCAACAATAATGACAAATTAATTCCTTCTGCTTTCCCAATAGCAAAATCTTTCTTTATCATTAAACTAAAGATTTTTTGCTTATCATTCCGCATATAGTCATTATGATAATTATATTCTTTATCATAAATTCCTTGAGAAGGATAAAATTTTCTATTAAAATAAATACCTGCTTTTATAGTAAAATCATTAAAATAGATTTTTGTAAGTTCTGCTAACAAACTATTGCCTTCATAATTGACCGGGTCATCAAAAATTTCAGATTCATCACCGTAAATCATATTAACATCTTTTACATAACTGTTAAAACCGCTGTTTAAAATACTTCTGTTAGTGAATTGCAGAGCAATGCCTGTTGTAGGAGTAATTGACTGAGCGACTCTAAAATAATTTAATAATTGTGTAACATAAGAAATATTTTTATCAAGATAATTCTCGGTAATTAATTGATTATGTTCATTAATGTAAGAATAAGAACCTGACTGGACAGGATTTAAATATTTTTTATAAGTAAAACTGCTGCCATAAATTAATGTTGTTCCACTTTCAAAACCATAATTCAAAAAAATATTTGCTGAGTATTTCAAATTATTAAGGATAGAAATATGGGGATAATTTGAAATACTTAAATTGGATGAAAGCCTGATATATAAATCTTTGAAATTTGTGTTGTAGGAATAAAACATGAATGCATTTGTATAATCGAAATAGTTATAAATGTCCTTACCAAATCGCTGTTCTATATAAGCTTCTAAATAAGATTTTTCAAAACTTTTTAAAACTGAGAATTGATGAACATAAAAATTTCTTGCAGCATCAGAGCTAAAAGAAAAGTAACCTCCGGAGTAATTGATTGCCATTATGTCAAAATCATATTCAAGTTCATAATTAATTAAATAAATAGAAGTTTTTAACGGGTATTTTGTTCTGAAAGGATTATCATTATATTCATATTCTGTTGCTATGCTCGTGGATAACTGAGCATACTCATTAATTGAGACAAATAAAATTATGATTACTGTAAAAATTATTTTCTTATACAGCATATAAGACTCACATTTTAAGAACATAATAAAAAAGGGACTCCGAAGAGTCCCAATTAATTATTTACCACCTCTGTATCCTCGACCTACTTTAGTCTGATTGCCAGTCTGTGTTTCTGTTTGTGTTCCACTCTGTGTACCCTGATTATTTTTCATTCCTTTACCTGAACCATATCCACCTTTGACGGCTTTATTATTTAATCTTCCTTTTCCGGCATTATCGTTAATTCCATCACCATTAAGGTCTACAAATTTATTTCTCTGTAATTTTGGTCCTGTGTAATCAGGGTCTAAACCGTTTGGAATCCCATCACCGTCATGGTCTGGTGCATTATCATTGTAACCATCACCATTGTTGTCAATAAAGTTTTTACCATGTTGTGCTGGAGGATTTGGTTTTGATGGATCTTGTGTTTGTGCACTTATATTAATATAACTCAATAAAAGTGCTGCTGCGAAGAGAACTATCAGCTTTTTCATTTTTATTACTCCTTATGTTGTTTGTTGTTAATTATAAGTTCGCAGTATAAGTATTAAAAACCATGCCAATGGCAAAATTTGGATTTTTGTTTAGAATTGTAAAAAAACTTAATATATATGATGTGTAAGTGAACTTATGAGTCGAATAGTTCGCCCTTTTTGTCGAGTAAATTATTGGATGTTTAAGATTCCATACTTTTTCATTTTTCTCCAGAGTGTTGAAGGATTAATATTCAATTCTTTCGCAGTCTTAGTTCGATTCCACATATTCCTTTTCAAAGTAGAAATAATTAATTCTTTTTCAACCTCTTCGATATTTTGAATATTTGAATTATTTGTAAAATTATTTTTGTTCTGAATATTTCTCAATCTCTTAGGCAAACAGTCAACGTCAATTATATTGTTGTTGCAAAGGACAAAACAGTGTTCAACAACATTTTCTAATTCTCTTATATTACCAGGCCAATCATATTCCATAAGAAGTTCATAAGCAGTTGAAGAAAATTGCTTGATATTTTTATTGAATTTTAAATTGAATTTTTCGATAAAATGATTTATTAGCAGCGGTAAGTCATCCATCCTTTCTCTTAACGGAGGAAGATGAATGTTAATAACGTTTATTCTATAAAATAAATCTTCACGGAATCTTTTAGCAGCAATTTCTTCTGAAAGGTTTTTGTTGGTAGCTGCAATTATTCTTGCATCCATTTTAATGGTTTTGTTTCCACCTACTCTTTCAAACTCTCGTGTTTCTAAAACTCTAAGCAATTTAGTTTGAACAGCAATTGATAAATCTCCGATTTCATCAAGAAATAAAGTACCACCTTGAGCAAGTTCAAACTTTCCAATTTTAGTTTTTATAGCGCCGGTAAATGCTCCTTTTTCGTGACCGAATAATTCACTTTCAATAAGTGATTCTACAAACGCACTGCAGTTAACAGCTATGAAAGGACCTGTTTTTCTTGAACTATTTAAGTGAATTGCACGGGCAGCTAATTCTTTTCCTGTCCCGCTTTCACCTGTTATTAGAACCGAAGTATCTGTTTGCGCTACACTTTCGAGCACAGAAATAATTTGCTTAATTTCTTTATTTCTGCCGACTATGTTTTCATACTTAAAAAACTCACTTAAATGTGCAGTTAAATTTTTTATTTCTGATATATCCATAAAAGTTTCAACTGCGCCTATCTTTTCATTCTTGTTATTAATTAAAATATTGGAATTAACTCTTATAGGAACTCTCTTGCCACTTTTATGCAATATTTCTAATTCATTACCTATCATAGCTTTCCCTTTTTTAAGAGTCTGTTCCATATGACAACCGTTTCTACATAACGACGAATTAAATATCTCCCAGCATTTTTTCCCTATTGCTTCTGAAATTTTGTAGCCTGTAATTTTTTCTGCTGACTTATTAAAAGAAGTTATGTTCCAATCGTTATCAATTGTAAATGTACCTTCTATACTGCTGTTAAAAATAGCATCGAGCTTATTTTTCTGATCTATCAACTCTAAAGTTTTTTGTTGAATTTCTTCTGCTAATGAAAGCATCTCTTTGGTATCTCTAAAAACGAAGACGACACTTAAAACATTTTCATCTCTCTTAATTGGTGTAATTGAGGCAAGAACATTTTTTACATTTCCTCTTTTATCCGTGATATTTACAGCAAGATTTGTAAAAGTGCGGTTTTCATTAAGAGACTCGATTATATATTTCATATCATCAGGACATTGACGAAACATAAGTTCGCAATTTATTCCAATAATCTCATCTTCTTCATAGCCGCTAATCCTTGAAGCAGCTTCGTTAAAAACAATAACTTTCAAATCTTTTCCAATAACAGCAATTCCATCGGGAATTATGACAGCTTCCTTGTTTTTATCTATAATTTGCTGAACTTCGTTCATTTTCTATAAGCTCCAATTAACCATTGCAAATCTATAAATAGAATTGCATTAATGAAATATTATGCAATATATAATTGCAAGGGTGCAATAGTTATATAACTAAAACCATAAAAAATGGATTAAAAAATAAATTTTTAATTGGCTTTAATCTTGTAATTTAATGTGAGAATGATTATAGGAGGTTAATATGCCAGGCTTCGATAGAACAGGTCCATTGGGACAAGGTCCTTTAACAGGCAGAAGAAGGGGTTTCTGCCGCGATATTCAAACTACTCAAACAGAAAAAACTTCAGAACAATCTGCAGAAAATAAAGAAGTTATCTACGGGGTTGGTCGTGGTGGAAGACCACGTGGAGGTGGTAGAGGATATTGCTTTGGTGGCCGTAGAGGTTTTGGTAGATCTCGCGGAAGAGGATTCGGGAACTAATTTTATAAAGTGAATCCTATGTTAATTGCAATTACATCCGATGGTTTGGAGCCGACTTCTTTGGTTGCGGAGAAATTTGGAAGAACACCTTTCTTAATTTTTTATGAAACTCAGAAAAATACTTTCGAACCTCTCCGCAACCCTTATGCTAATTTATTTGGTGGCGCAGGAATTCAAACTTCTCAATTAATCATTGAAAAAAATGTTGACGCTGTAATTACAATCGAGATTGGATTAAATCCCCTTCGCCTTTTGAAATCTGCTAATGTTAAAGTTTATTCTTGTTCTAAAAAACAAGTAACTGATGTTGTGAAGGATTTCATGGATAATAAATTAACTATAATTGGCCAGGAACTGATAATGAACCATGGAAGAAAAAGACATATGCGAAAAGGAAGATGGAATGACAATTTTTAATAGTTAATATTTAGTAATACACAAAAAAAGGAGACGATATGAATCACCGTTTAGCAATTGCAATTGAAGAAATTGGTAATGTAGAAAGAGTTGCTGAACATTTTGGCAGATGTACAAAATTCAATGTATGTGAACTCGACGAACAAAAAAAAGTATTGAAAACAGAAACTTTTTTTAATCCGCTTGCTGGAGAACACGGCGGTGCTTGTCAGCTACCAGCTTATGTTAAACAGTTCAATGTAAATACAATAATTGCAGGCGGAATGGGACAAAAAGCAGTTTCACATTTTCTTGAATATGGTATCAATGTCATAACAGCACCTGGATTATTGTATAAAGAAGCATTAAATCTTTTTATCCAAGGAAAACTCAGCGGTTATGAAGCATGTTCTCACAGACATAAATACGAACATCATTGTAATTAAATGCAGGGATTTGATTTGATAATATCAGTTGCATCGGGTAAAGGAGGAACAGGCAAGACAACTTTGGCAGCTGCATTAGCAAGCATAATTGATAAAAAATATTATCGATTGCGATGTAGACGCTGCAAATCTTTATCTAATTCTTAAACCAAAAATAATACACAGTTATGAATTTTCCGGTGGCAAAAAAGCATCAATTAATAGAAGCAAATGTAAGGAATGTGGAATATGTGAAACTATATGCCGTTTCGATGCAATTAATAATTATACTATCAATCAATTAAGCTGCGAAGGGTGCGGATTATGTTTTAGAATTTGCACTTATGAAGCTATTGAATTCAATACTAAAAAATCAGGATACTACTTTGAATGCGAACTGCCGGATAAATCTAAATTTTATTACGCAAAACTTATCCCGGGCGAAGGAAATTCCGGAAAACTTGTAAGTGAAATAAAACGGAAAGCCCTTGAAAGTATTTCATCAGACATTGAATGGGTTATTGTTGATGGACCTCCGGGAATTGGATGCCCCGTAAATGCTAGTATTGCTGCGGCGGATTATGCCGTTATTGTTACTGAACCAACTGTATCGGGCATTCATGATTTAAAACGGATTGTAAAACTTTTAAAAACATTTAAAATCCATGCAGGAATTATAATCAATAAATATGATTTAAACGAAAACATAACATCACAAATATTCAAATACGCCGATAATGAAAATATTCCTATTATCGGGTCAATTCCTTTTGATATTGAATTTGTGAACGCTCTTATTAATAGAGAAAATCCTGTAGATACTAATGAGAGAATTCGCAAAGAGATTCAAACGATTTGGCGGCAGTTGGAATTACAAATTGAAATATCAATTAACTAATAAAAGGTGTAATTATGTTGAGCGAAGCGAAATTCCATAAAACGGGAAAAATTGCAGTTACATCAACAGGCGGATCGATGGACGCACTTGTAAGCGAGCAATTTGGACGCTGCCAGTATTTTTTATTTGTCGATCCCGAAACAATGAAGTTCGAAACCATATCAAATTTAGGTGAACAGATGCAAAGCGGAGCCGATCCTAAAGCAGCAGAATTAATAATAAGTAAAGGCGTGGAAGTCTTGCTCACTGGACATGTTGGTGATAAAGCTGAGGAAGTTCTTAAAAGAGGTGGAATTAAAATCGTTGACGGCTTTAAAGGAACAATAAAAGTTAAAGATGCGATTAATAGTTATTTATCAAAATAAAAAGGAGTAAAAAATTGTACGTTCCAACAAAAGTATTTTTTACTAAAGGTGTCGGCAGGCACAAGGATTATCTTAGCTCTTTCGAATTAGCTCTAAGAAAAGCTGGGATTGAGAAATGTAATTTGGTAAATGTTAGCAGTATTTATCCTCCCGGTTGCAAAATAATTTCTAAACAACAGGGACTAAAAGAAATAAAAGCCGGGCAAATTACTTTTGCGGTTATGGCAAGAAACTCTACAAACGAACCAAATCGATTGATTGCTGCATCGATTGGCGTTGCAATCCCTGCAGACGGCAAACACTACGGTTATCTTTCTGAATATCATCCATTTGGTGTAAAAGAAAAAATCGCCGGCGATTATGCAGAAGATTTAGCTGCTCAAATGCTTGCCACAACCCTTGGAGTAGAATTCGATTCTGAAACCGATTGGAATGAACGCGAACAAGTTTTCAAAATGTCTGGCAAGATTGTAAAAACATTTAACATTACTCAAACTGCAGAAGGTGATAAAAATGGTTTGTGGACAACAGTAGTTGCTGCGGCAATCTTGTTACTTTAAACTAATTATTGATTCTTGTAAAATTAATAACAAAGAAATGAGAGTAATTTCAATGGAAATTTTATTTCATGTTTTTAAAGAATCATTTAAGATTACTCTCTTTGTTTTGGTAATGATGGTTGCAGTTGATTATATAAATGTTAAAACAAAAGGTAGATTAGAATCAATACTCAAAAGCGGTAAAAAGTGGAAACAGTATATTATTGCTTCTCTGCTCGGTGCTGCACCAGGCTGTCTCGGTTCTTTTGCAGGTGTTTCGCTCTATATTCATGGAATGATTAGTTTCGGTGCTCTGACTGGTTTAATGATGGCAACTGCGGGAGACGAACAATTTATTATGCTTGCTATGTTTCCCAAAACAGCATTGATTATGTTTGCAATTCTCTTTCTCCTTGGTATTATTGCTGGGTATTTTATCGACTACATAATACAAAAATTCAACATAAAGACTTGCACTGATTGTGAGTTCAAACAATATCATCCAGAAGAAAAAGGTTATAAGCATTATTTTCGTGACCATATCTGGTCTCACATTATTAAAGGACATCTCATAAAAGTATTTTTTTGGACCTTAGGTGCACTGTTAATTATAGAATATGGAATGAGCTTTGTAGATCTCAAAAACATTACTACTGAATATACTTTTTGGATTTTGCTGCTTAGTGCATTAATAGGAATTATTCCAGAATCTGGTCCCCATTTAATTTTTGTAATGCTTTTTGCAAAAGGATTAATCCCCTTCTCGGTTCTATTCACCAGTTCCATTGTTCAAGATGGTCACGGTATGCTGCCGATGCTATCTTACTCGGTTAAAGATTCTTTGCGCATAAAAACTTTTAATCTATTCTTTGGATTAACAATCGGATTAATAATATACTTATTGGGGTATTAATGATTAATTATAAACTATTCCAAAAAAGTTAGATAACAACAACCTGCGCACGATATGAAAAATATCTCTAAAAAACTTATAAAGAACTTTAACCAGCAGTATACTATTAATACAAAATAAAGGTTTTATTGCAAGTGGGAAAAGAAATTCAATTTAAAAAAGCATTACAATCAAAACCTACTTTGTCGAGATTAGACAGAGTTAAGTCTTTTTTATTGAAATCCCCTTGACGATAAATACTTACGATATAGATATTGCGGGTCACGTTAACAATATTGTTTATATACGCTGGCTTGAGGATTTGAGAACAAAACTTTTTTCGAGTATATGCGATTTTAAAGAGGTCTTCGAAAACGGTTTTATCTTGTTGTTATATCAACATTTATTAATTATAAAAAGCAACTAAAATTATTTGATTCACCAAGAGGTATAATGAAATTTGATAATCTTAAGCATGGAGTAATAACTTTGAATGCTCGAATAAAAGTTGGAGAACAAATTTATGCTACTGCAGAACAGAAATGCGTTATAATTGACCTCAAAACTTCCAAGATGATTAACAATGAATTAATTCTGAGATTATCAAATTATCGTTTATAAAATAAATTAATAAATGGAATTCATTTTAATTTAGGTGATACTATGAAGATTAAATTTTTCTTGCTGTTTTCATTGTTAATAATAAGCCATACAATAGGGCAAACTTTAATCCTCAAAGGGAGAGTAACAGATTCAAAAAACGGGAATGCCGTTCAAGGCGCAATAGTTTTTATTAATTACAATTACATGGCTTACACAAACAATGAGGGCAGCTACACAATTAAAGAAATACCGGAAGGATATTATACTGTCAAAGTTTCCCGGCTCGGTTATAAACCTATTACAGTAACTATTAAGATTGATTCAAATTCTACTATAAAAGATTTCATTTTAGAACCATCGCCGATTGAGCTCGATGAAGTGATTGTTAGCACCAATAGAACTGACAAATATCTTCGCAATTCTCCTTACTTGGAATTGCTTGTTGGGAAAGAAGAAATTCAAAACAAACCATTTCAATCTCTGTCGGATATTTTAAAAGAAAAACCTGGGATTTCACTTTTGCGTGATGGTTTTTGGGGTACCGAAGTAAGCATTCGCGGACTCAATCGCGAAAATATTATTACTCTTATTGATGGAAATAGAATTGCTACTTCAACGGATATTGCTGCTCGTCTGTCAATGATTGATTTAAATGATGTCGATCGAATCGAAATCATTAAAGGGGCATCTTCTTCTATTTATGGTTCGGGCGCAACAGGCGGAATTGTAAATATTATCACAAAAGCTCCACAGTTTTATAATAAATTTTCTATTAATTGAAATTTTTCAACCGGTTATAATTCGGTCAACAATTTATCAGTTTTATCTGCATCAATATACAGCGGCAGCTCATTTTGGTCTTCAAAATTTTCCGGTTCTTACAGAAAAGCTCAAAATATTCAAACTCCCATTGGAGAATTAAAAAATAGTCAATTTGAAGATTACAGTTTTTCAGGTGCTTTAAATGTTTTGCCGTTTGATAATCATACTCTTAAAATCGCTTACCAATTATTCAAAGCAAAAAATGTTGGTATCCCAGGCGCATCAGTATTCCCAAGCAATGCAGATGTTCGTTATCCCGATGAGAAAAGAGAATTAATTTCTGCAGGTTATGAAATACAAAATTTTTCTAAAGTCCTTTACAAACTTTCAGCAAAATATTCGTATCAATATATTAAACGAAATGTTGAAAATATTCCTCATACTGTTCAAAATATTCCAGCAAGTGGAACAACACCCGCAAGAAGAGTGAGTGTTCTTAAAATCACTCCCGGAGCCGATCATAAAAATAATAATGTTCAAATTCATGGAAATCTTTTATTAACAAAAAATAATAATCTTATTCTCGGTATTGATTACTGGGATAGAAGTTACAATGGTCATCGCGAAAAATATCAGTTGATAGAAGTTCTGAATGCACAAGGTGAAGTTGTGAACACAACTAACAAAATTATTGGAGAAAAACCTTTGCCCGATTCAAAGTACAAAAGTTTTGGAATCTTTACTCAAGACGATGTGGAGTTGATTAAAAACAAATTATCTCTCTCTGTAGGAGCTCGCTACGATAGAATTAATGTGAACGGTGAAGCAACTCACAACCCGATTTATGAAATTACCAATGGAGTTATTAATTACTCACCTTCGGGTCAAAAAGTGATTTGGAATAAAATAGATGCAACCGACAATTCGTACAGTGGGAATATCGGGTTAAAATATTCTACTTATTTTAATCTCGACTTTACACTAAGTCTCGGTTTATCTTTCCGTTCGCCCTCGCTCGAAGAGAGATTTCAATACATAGACCAAGGAAGTTATGTGCGTGTTGGCAATCCTTTTCTCAAATCAGAAAAAGTAAAATCAGCCGATTTCGGAATACGTTATTACTCATCTAACTTAAAAATTACCTCAAGCATTTTCTTCAACTATTTTAATAATCTTGTTGCAGAGATCCCTGGAACATTTGAAGGAAGAAATGCTTTTATAAAAACAAATATCGGTGAAGCACGAATGTATGGATTTGATTTCCATGCCGATTATAATTTTTCCAAAGATTATATTTTTTATGCAACTGCTTCTTATGTTAAAGGAGATGATATAACAGCCAATGAAGACCTCCCTCAAATTCCACCGTTGAATGGAAATATCGGGATTAAATTTGATTTATTCGAAAAACTTCAAGCTAATTTTTCTTCAACAATTTTTGCAGCACAAAACAGAGTTGCTGCAAATGAAATGACAACACCTGGTTACGCTGTATTTAATTTATCAGTAAATACACATACTCTAAAACTTTCATCTTTGAAATTGCGAGTATACGCTGGAGTAGAAAATATTTTTAATAAGAATTATTGCTATCACTTATCAACAACAAGAGGAAGCATTACAATAGAACCAGGAAGAAATTTCTTTATTAATTTAATTGCAGATTTTTAATATTATATTAAGAACTATATTATTTTCTAACAAATTTAAAATCCTTTTATGCTCTGGTTTTCTATTGCTTTGCTTTCTTCTTTGCTTTCAGCATTTGCTGCAATAACGCAAAAAAAAGTATTATTTAACCTCAGTCCACTTGAATTTTCATTTCTGCTTTCAATTGTAAATTTACTTTTTTCTATTCTCTTTTTCTTCTTCATCGATTATGAAACAATTGATTTAGCAAATCTCACAGTTCTTCTTATAAAATCAATCATTGGTGTTGCAGCCTTTTTGTGTGTTATTACCGCACTAAAAAATCTTCAAATAAGCAATGCATTGCCGCTGCTTGCCTTAACACCAGGTTTTGTTGCAGTCTTTGCATTTCTTCTTTTAGGTGAATCATTAAAGACAACAGAAGTGCTGGGTTTAATTTCATTAATTGTTGGCACATATATACTCGAAAGCAAAAACCTAAAAGAAATTCTTTTCCCTTTTAATGTATTCATCAAATCGAAATATCATCATTATATACTTCTTGCATTATTCTTATTTACTGCATCTTCAGTGATGGATAAATTATTACTAATAAAACTAAGTTTTACCCCGATTTCTTTAACTGCATTACAGCATTTGTTCTTTGCTTTACTTTTTTCAATCATTTATTTACTCAGAAAGAATAATATTGAATCAATTGTTAAAATTGATAAAGGCAATTATGCCTGAATTGTATTGATTTCTCTTCTAACTATAGGTTATAGATTTACACAAGCATGGTCTGTAAGTTTGGCTTCGGTTGCATTAACTCTTGCTATTAAAAGAACATCAGTTTTGTGGGCAACAATTATTGGCGGAAAGATATTTAGGGATTCAAACTTGTTTAAGAAAACAATCGCAGTTATTATTATTCTTATCGGAGCAATTTTAATATTACGTGAATAAAATATGAAATTATTATAACTAAGTTTTTGAATAAAATTTTTGCATATAATAATTTTACAATGTTTCACTTTATTCATAAAATATAACTTCTGCTTCTCTTATAGAATCTTTTCTATTATCAATTCATCTAATTGACAAAATCAATTTCATGCTATGATTATTAATGAAACTAAATGGTACGATGGATGGCTTTATGATATTTTATTGCTCCAAATTAACATAGATTGTTTTATAAATTAAGAATTTATTGAGTGCTTAATGATACTAAAAAAATAATAATCAGATTGTTTATAAATTCAAAAGTAACAAAAATTGAAAATAACAAACATAATTTTTCCCTTACAAATAAAACTGAAATAAAATTATGATTAATAATATTGAAGAGTGTTGCAACTGCAATGCAGTCAGATAAAAAACCAATCAAATAACATGAAGTAAAAATTGTAATTAATTCAGCTGGTAATGTCAATAAAATTGGCAATGCAGTTTCTTTAATTCATAATGGATAATTTATTTCAAAAATAATAAATAATATAAATGGAGGTTTTATGTTAATACTAATCGGAGCAGATTCTTATAATTTAACTTCACCTGTTGCTAAAAGATTTGGTCATGCAAACTATTACATTGTTTATAACACTGAAACAAATTCATTTGATGTAATAGAAAATAAAAATGATAATCATCATCACGCGAATCTTTATGAATTTTTAAGAAAAGGAGTGGAAGCTTTTATTGTTGGGAATATTGGTCCTCATGCATTTCGAGTAATTAATACGGAAAAGAGTAAAGTATTTCTTGCAAGAAAAATGTCAGTTCAGGAAGCAATTGAAAAATTCTTGCAGGGCGAACTCTTGCAATTAAATGAACCAACAGTAAAAAAAGTATAGGGCATATCAATAAACACAACAATGAATAGACTTTAGAAAGAAATTATTCCAATTTGACGCAGGTGTATTAATTTTTTAATAAATGAGAGGATGGCTTTAAGCCACCCTCTGAATAAGTTTACAATGATTTATAAGTAAACCACCAGTCATAACCTTCAGCAGCTTTTTTTCTCTTTTCAGCTTCCAAAATATCTTTTGGCGGAGGAATTATAACTTTATCCTGAATTAATTCATTATTAGGCCAGTTTTCTGGTAAAGCAACCTTGCTTATATCAGCAATTTGTAATGCTCTTAATGCTCGCAATACTTCATCAATTTGTCGTCCTACTTCTTGAGGATAATAAATCATCAAACGTATTATTCCATTAGGATCAATTATAAACACTGCACGCACAGTGTTTGTACCTTTTCCTGGATGAATCATTCCAAGAGCTTTTGCAACTTTTCCCATATCATCAGCTATTATTGGGAAAGGAATTTCAACACCAATTTTTTCTTTAATCCATTCTACCCATTTGATATGAGAAAAAACTTGGTCAATTGATAGTCCAATTAATTCTGCATTAAGTTCTTTGAACTTATCATTCCTTTTGGCAAAGGCAACAAATTCTGTTGTACAAACTGGAGTAAAATCAGCTGGATGACTAAATAGAACTATCCATTTACCTTTGTAATCCTCTGGAATTTTTTTCTTACCATGTGTTGTTTGTACTTCCAGGCTTGGCATCTTTTCGCCAAGTAATGGAATTCCATTTTTAACTTCTTCCATGTTTTTCTCCTGCTAATTTTTTTAATACTACTTTTTTGCTAATTGTGTAATTTGTCTTTCACCAAAGAATGAAGAATAAATTTTTCTAAATATTATATTAAAAAATTTATAAATACTATTTAAAAATAACTTTCGACCATAGCTGCAGTCACAAATCATTGGCTATCCTCCTTTTCTAAAATTGATCTTAATAACCATACATGTTTTTCATATCGCTCTGCAACACTGTATAATTTTCCAGCAGTTACTTCGTCTCCAAATTCTGATTGGATTTCTTCGCCAGTATCTCTAATTTTTTCTGCTAAAGATTCATAATCATCAGCTATTTTTTTTACCATCTCAAACTGATTAGGATATATTCCCTCTGTTTCTTCTTTTAATTCTGATAATCTTAAAAACTCATTCATAGAACCCGGAGCATATAACCCATAAGCTCTAATTCTTTCAGCAGTTTCATCAATATCATTAGCCAGTTCATTATATAACTCTTCGAATTTCTGATGAAGAGTTAAAAATAAATTTCCTCTAACATTCCAGTGGTAATTTCTTGCTTTTGTATAAAGAACATATTGGTCTGCCAGAATGGGCTTAAGCATCTCTGCTATTCTTGTTTTTGATACACTGCTCAATATTGTTTTCATAGTTATTCTCCTTGATTGTTTCTACTTATAACCAAGCATTATGCCATAAAATTTTTCTTAAAAAATGAATAAAAAACAGGTTCTTTATCGGGTTTTTATTTTTAAAACTAAATTTCGTAATATTGAATTACGAAATATCGTTGATAACTAAATAGCGGTGAGCTATGAATGAACAGCATTTATTTCAATCAGAAATGATTTACTTATCACCTCATAGGACAATGGAAATTGTTTTAGATACAATAAGTGAAATCATTCCATATGAACTTGCAGTAATCTTAAGCAAAGAATCAAATGATAAACTAAAAGTAAGATTTGCACACGGTCCTCTTGTTAATGAAGTTTTGAAAAATTACGAAATCAGCATTAATACCCGTCCAGACCTTTTTGAAGTAATGAATTCAGGTAATGTTAAATTGGTTGAAGAGACAAAAAATCCGGAGTACCCAGACACATATAAAGGAATAGTAAATCTTCCTATTGGTCATTCATGTATGTTAGCACCATTAAAAATAAATAATGAACCACTCGGTTTGCTCACTCTCGACCACAGCCAGTGTGATATGTTTACGCCTCAAAGAGTTAATATTGCAAATTCACTATCCAAATTAATTGCACTTGCACTTGCTCAAACAATTGTTAATGATTCTTTGATGACCGAAAAAGAAGCTCTCATTTACGAAAGAAATGCTCTTATAGGAGATATAAATTCGGTTTATGAAGGGCTTGTAGGGAATTCACCGATTTGGCTGCAGGTAATTGAAAAAATAAAATTAGTAGCACCAACTGAATCGCATGTAATGATTTTAGGAGAAACTGGAACGGGCAAAGAACAAGTTGCAAAAGCAATCCATGCATTATCAAAAAGAGCATCAAAACCATTTATCACATTAAATTGTTCTGCTTTGAATTATAATCTTGCAGAAAGTGAATTATTTGGTCACGAAAAGGGAGCTTTCACAGGTGCAGTATCTTCAAGAAAAGGAAGATTTGAATTAGCAGATGGCGGAATTTTATTCCTTGACGAAATTGGGGATTTGCCGCTCGAAATTCAACCCAAACTTTTAAGAGCAATTCAGGAAGGAACTTTCGAAAGATTAGGAAGCGAAAAAACTATTCATGCAGATGTTCGAATTATATGCGCAACAAATGTTGACCTCGAAGCAAAAGTTAAAGAAGGTAAATTTAGAGAAGATTTATTTTACAGATTAAATGTTTTCCCAATTTATCTTCCTCCATTAAGAGAAAGAAAAGAAGATATTTTCCTGCTTGCTAATTATTTCCTCGAAAAACTGTCACAAAAATTTGAAAACAAAAAATTAATTCTAACAAAGGAAGCTTTGAAATTATTAACCGAAAATGATTGGCATGGTAATGTTCGTGAACTCCAAAATACACTTGAAAGAGCAGCTATTCTAAGCAAAGATGGAACAATAAGACCATCACATTTAATTTTTGAAAAACATAAAAACACAAAAATTGCCAATGAAAATAATTTATCAATTGGTTCTTTCGAAGAAGAAACAAAAAGAATTATTAAAAAAGCTCTCGAAATTTGTAACGGCAAAATTTATGGCAAAGATGGTGCAGCAACTTTGTTAAAACTGAAACCCACTACTCTTCAGAGTAAAATGAAAAAATTAAAAATAAGTTATAAGTAACTGTTCTATAATTATTAAATTACTCATTAATCTTAAAACTATTTACTTATTTTAATGTATTTTTGAAATAACAATTTATCAGTTTTGTGAACGACGATATTAAATATTTAAAGCTCTGCCTTGAATTAGCTAAGAATGGAAAAAATAAAGTGGAGCCGAACCCTCTGGTTGGAGCTGTGATTGTTAAAAACAATAAAATAATTTCACAAGGATGGCACGAGTATTTTGGAGGTTTACATGCAGAAGCAAATGCAATTAAAAATTCAAAAGAAAATCTTGAAGGAAGTACTTTATACTGCAATTTAGAACCATGCTGCCATACAGATAAAAAAACTCCGCCTTGTGTTCCTTTAATAATTAACAGTAAAATATCTCGTGTTGTTATTTGCACTTTAGACCCAAATCCAAAAGTTAATGGCAATGGAGTAAAACAACTTAAAGATGCAGGAATAGAAGTAACTACTGGCTTGCTTGAAGATGAAGCAAAAGAATTAAACAAAAAATATTTCGAACAGTTTGACAAAAAAAATGTTTAGCGGAATAATTGAAGAAATAGGCTTAATAGAAAAAATTGAAAAAATTAACAATGGAATAAAATTATTCGTTTCGGCAAATAAGATTTTTGACGATTTGAAAATTGGTGATTCTGTTTCGATTAATGGAGTTTGCTTAACTGTTACTTCAATAAACAAAAATTATTTTACTGCAGATGCTGTTGGAGAAACATTAAATAAAACCACATTTTCGGATTTTAAACCAAAATCATATGTGAATCTTGAAAGAGCAATTAAATATAATGAAAGAATTGGCGGACATTTAATTCAGGGACATGTAAATGCTAAAGCTAAAATCGTAAATTTCAAACAGCGTGGTGAAAATTATTTGCTTCAAATAGAAGTCCCAGGTGAATTAACTAAATACATGATTAAAGAAGGTTCGATAGCTGTGGATGGAATAAGCCTGACAATTGCAGATTTAAATGAAAATACTATCAGCATTTCAATAATTCCTCATACATTTGAAAATACAATACTCAAGTATAAAAAAGAAAATGATTTTGTAAACATAGAAGTAGATTATATTGCAAAATATCTGGAAAATTTTACCAATAATTACTTAATGCATAAGAACGATCTGACTGAAGATAAATTAAAACAATTAGGTTATTGAAGATGGAAGAATATAACAAATTAGAAACTATTGAGAATGCTATTGAAAAATTTCGTAATGGAGAAATGATAATTGTAGTTGATGATGAAGACCGCGAGAATGAAGGCGATTTAATAATGGCTGCAGAATTTGTAACTCCTGAGGCAGTAAATTTCATTACAAAAGAAGCTCGCGGAATTCTTTGTGTCGCAATTACTCCTGAAAGAGCGCAGGAATTAGAGCTTCAGATGATGGTAAAAGAAAACACTTCAATTCATCAAACACCATTTACAGTTTCAATTGATTACATTCATGGAACAACAACAGGCACTTCTGCATTCGACAGAGCAAAAACAATTAAAGCTGTTACAGACAAAAACTCAAAACCAGAAGACTTTGCAAAACCGGGTCATATATTTCCGCTCGTAGCAAAAAAAGGCGGAGTATTAAAACGAGCTGGACATACAGAAGCTGCTGTAGATTTAGCCAAACTTGCCGGTCTTTTTCCAGCTGGCGTATTATGTGAAATTATGGACAGCGATGGTACAATGTGCCGTGGTGAAAATCTACAAAAGTTTGCAAGAAAGCATAACTTAAGCATTATCTCAATTTCAGATTTAATTGAATACAGAAGAAGAAAAGAAAAACTTGTTCGAAAAATCGTTATTGTTAATCTTCCCTCAAAGTATGGAGATTTTAAACTTCATCTTTACGAAAATATTTTAGATTCAAGTGAAAATGCACTTGCACTTGTAAAAGGTCAAATAGACGACGGCAATCCTGTTCTTGTAAGAGTTCATTCAGAATGTTTGACCGGGGATGTGTTTGGATCTTTAAGATGTGATTGCGGTGACCAATTAGCAACTTCTCTACAGATGATTGAAAAAGAAGGAAGAGGAGTTTTGCTCTATATGCGTCAGGAAGGAAGAGGCATTGGTCTTGTAAATAAATTAATTGCTTATTCAATGCAGGAAAAAGGAAAAGATACAGTAGAAGCAAATGAAGCACTTGGTTTTAAAGCCGATTTAAGAGATTATGGAATTGGTGCGCAGGTATTAAAAGATCTTGGAATTTCTAAAATTAGATTGCTGACTAATAATC
>CAZNFW010000040.1:0-23331 GCA_964572725.1 uncultured Melioribacter sp. | reverse complement strand
GGCGTGAAAGGCTTTTTTGTTTCTTTGCCCCTAACCTTTTTCTTTAAACCATTTAATTACATTCAGACTTCTTTCATATTTTGCTTGTGGTCTAACAGCATGATATAATCTTTTCACAGTTTCAAGATTATGATTAAGAATATCCGGTTTGTACTTCATAATAATTTCGAAAGCATGTTCCTCACCCTTAAAATCAGGAATTAGAATTTCTATTGTTGTATTGGGCATTTTTTCGCGTATTAATCTGACGGTTTCAGAAAAAATTGATGCTCCCCCATCTTTTAGTTCATCTCTATTGACGGATGTTATAACCACATGATTTAATTTAAGAGCTTCAACTGATTCTGCAACTCTTCTTGGCTCATCTAAGTCAAGTTCATTTGGTATTCCCAATTTCACATTACAAAATCCACAACTTCTTGTGCATGTATCACCTAAAATCATAAATGTAGCAGTTCTTCTGTTCCAGCACTCAGCAATATTTGGACATCTTGCTTCTTCACAAACTGTATGCAATTTTGATTTGCGCATTAATTCATAAACATCTTTATAATTTTTTCCACCAGGCAGACGAACTTTCAGCCATTCAGGTCTTTTTCCTGGATTTATCTTTTTTTCTATTTCTTCCTTAAATGCTAATTGATGCTGATTGATTTTCATTTGCGCTCCGTTTTCATCCCAATGCTAATCTGCAATTTTTATGCACATGTGTTTTAATGTATTTTCAATTTTTTTTCATAAAAAGGAAAATAAAGATATTGCATTCTATCATTCTTAGTCAACTCATAAATATATAATTTTCTTAATTTCATAAATAATTTTCATCAAAATTTTCCAGAAATTCTTTTATTGACTTTAGAAATTTGCCGCCAATCATACCATCAATCAAACGATGGTCGTGACTTAATGATAAATACATCATAGCTCTTACTGCAATACTCTCAATCCCATCGTTTTCAATTATAACTGGCTTTTTAATAACACTTCCCACACCAAGTATTCCAACCTCTGGTTGATTTATTATTGGGGTGCCAATAATTGTCCCAAATACTCCATAGTTTGTAATTGTGAAAGTTCCACCTGAAATATCATCAAAAGATAATTTTTTTGTTCTTGCTTTTTGACTTAAATCTGCAATGGCTTTTGCAATTCCAATTATATTCATTTCATCAGCATTTTTTATATTTGGAACTATCAAGCCATTTGGTTCAATTGCAATTGCAATACCAAGATTAATATATTTTTTCAGAATAATTTTTTCCTTTTCAATAACGGAATTCATTAAGGGAAATTCTTTTAAAGCTTTTACAGCAGCGTAAGCAATAAAAGGAAGATAGGTCAATTTCACTCCCTCTTTATCATAATACTCTTTTTTGCTATTAATAAAATTTTTGATTTTAGTAACATCAACTTCTGTAATTGATGTAACATGAACAGCTGTATCACGGCTTTTAATCATGTTCTGCATTATTTTTTGTCGAACATGGTCAACTGGAATGATTTCAATTCTTTCATCTGTTCTTATTTTATTTTCTGCAGATTTATTTGATTCATCTTGTAAAATTTTTTCTCTGGACTTTTTCTTCTCGATATAATCAAGAATATCTTTTTTTGTAACTCTTCCTTTAATTCCAGTTCCTTCAATTTTATCTAACTCTTCAATTGAAAGGTCTTCTTGTCGGGCAATATTTAAAACAGCTGGCGAATAAAATCTTTTTGAATTTTTTTCATCTTTCATTTCTTGCAATGGAAAAGATTCGATTTCATTTTTTTGTTTTTGTTCTGAAAAATCCTGAATAATGATTTCTTCATCAGTAAGAATTCTTGCTATTACTGTACCAACATCAATAGTTTCATTTTCATTGTAAAGTATTTCTTTAATTACTCCATCAACAGGAGAAGGAATTTCTGTATCAACTTTATCGGTTGATATTTCAAGAATAACTTCATCGCGTTTTACATGTTCTCCAACTTTTTTATGCCATTTAATTATTTTTCCTTCTGTAATTGATTCTCCCATTTTAGGCATTACAACATCAATTATTTTTTTCTCGTTTTGTTCAAAAGTCTTAAAATTATCAATGGCTTTATCTTCAGTTTCAATAACAGCTACTACAGTACCAACCACAGCAGTTTGGTTTTCATTAACTCGAATTTCAGTAAGAATTCCATCGTATGGAGAAGGAATTTCAGTATCAACTTTGTCTGTAGTAATTTCATAAATAATTTCATCTTTTTTAACTATGTCGCCAACTTTTTTATGCCATTTAATTATTTTTCCTTCGGTAATTGATTCTCCCATTTGAGGCATAATAATTTCTGCTTTCATTCATTCTCCATTTTATATTAAATGAAATATGATTAATAAGTTAATAATTCTTTAAGGCCTTCGTAAATTTTATTTTTATCAGGAAGAATAAATTTTTCT
The DNA here is from genome assembly GCA_964572725.1 of uncultured Melioribacter sp. Lineage (GTDB taxonomy): Bacteria > Bacteroidota > Ignavibacteria > Ignavibacteriales > Melioribacteraceae > Rosettibacter. Next base: position 20,903 of record CAZNFW010000040.1, on the reverse strand, counting down.
AGGACAGATGAATATGGAATTGGGGTATCTTTTGCTGCAATTCTTTTTACTGGACCATCAAGATATTCAAAACAATTTTCTGCTATGAGTGCAGAAATCTCAGCCCCAAATCCAGCTGTTAATGTATCTTCGTGAACCACAGCAACTTTGCCTGTTTTTTTAACAGAGTTGAATATTGTTTCAATATCTAAAGGCGAAATTGTTCTTATGTCAATAATTTCAACTGAATAACCTTCAGATTCTAATGTTTTCACAGCAAAGTTTGTTTCATGAACCATTGCTCCATAAGTTACCACAGTTAAATCATTCCCTTGTTTCAAAATTTTTGCTTTTCCAAACGGCAGTAAATAATTTGAGTCAGGTTCTAAAGAAGATGCATAACTTTGTCTGTATAAACCTTTATGTTCAAGAAATAAAACAGGGTCATTTAATCTTAGTGCGGTTTTTAATAATCCTTTTGCATCTGCAGCATTAGAAGGATAAGCAATTAACAATCCCGGCATATGAGCAAAAAAACTTTCGATGTTTTGACTATGATAAATTCCTCCGTGAATATAACCGCCCACTGCAACACGAATTACAACTGGAGTTTCAAATAAGTTATTTGAACGGTAACGATACATTACCAGTTCATCTCTAATTTGCATAAAAGCTGGCCAGATGTAATCACCAAATTGAATTTCTACACATGGCTTGATGCCCGTTAATGACATTCCAACAGCTACCCCAACAATACTTGCTTCGGCTAGGGGAGAATTAAAAACTCTTTGATTGCCAAATTTTGTAGAAAGTCCTTTTGTTGCAGTAAAAACTCCTCCTTTTGGGTCAGCAACATCTTCACCAAAAACAACAATCTTATCATTCAATTCCATTTCTTCTTTAAGTGCATGATTAATTGCATCAACCATAACGATACTTTTAGAAAAACTTTTCGAGTTCTCATACACTAATTCATTTCTTTTATTAGATTCATCCAAAACAAATTTCATTGCTGAGTTTGGAATAGGGTCTGGCTGTTTTACTGCCCAATCAGCAGCTTTATTTACTTCTTCATGAATTTCTTTTTTTAGTTTCTCTAAAAATTCTTCTGAAATTATTTCTTTCTGAAGCAACTGATTTGCTAATAAATTGATTGGGTCTTTCTTTGATTCTTCATCAAGAATTTGAATTGGTCTATATTTTTTTTGGTCATCTGAAGATGAATGAGAAAACAATCTTATAACATGAGCTTCTACTAAAACAGGTCCCAATCCTTTACGAGCATAATCGAAAGCTTTTTTTGCTGCAAAATAAGATTGAATATAATCTGTTCCATCAACTTCAATTCTATAAAGATTCTCATAACCTTTCATCATTTCGTAAATTGAACCATTTTTACCTGCTGTTTGATTTTCTACAGGTACAGAAATTGCCCATTTATTATTTTCAATTAAAAAAATTACAGGAAGTAATTCGCGGCTTGCCCAATTTACAGCTTCATGAAATTCACCTTCGCTTGTTGCTCCTTCTCCACTACTTACATAAACTACCCCATCTTTGTTAAGTTTTTTCAAACCCAAAGCTGTGCCAACTGCTTGAAGATATTGTGTACCAGTAGGACTTGATTGCGAAGGAATATTTAATTTTTTAGAAGCCCAGTGAGAAGGCATTTGTCTGCCACCGCTCATTAAATCATCTGCTTTTGCAAGAAAATTAAGAAAAATTTCTTCAGGAGATATTCCTAAAGTAAGCATAAAAGTTAAATCTCTATAATACGGATAAGCCCAATCAATTCCTTTTTTCATTAATTGAGCAAAGGCAATTTGAACAGCTTCGTGGCCTGCAGCTGCAATATGAAAAAAAGCTTTTCCCTGTTTTATAAGTGTCATTTGTTTATTATCAATTTCGCGGGATAAATACATTAATCGAATAGCATCTAAAAGATTTTCTTTTGGTATTAGTTTATCAACATCATTTGAAATTTCAAGAACATCATTTTTTTCTAATACTAAATTATTTTTTTTATTCATTTAATTTCCTTCCAATATTTTAAGAAATGATGATCACTGAAAAAAGTTTATCCAATTTTTTCTTTTTTTAATAAATAAAAATCTTTCTCTTTCACAATTACATCAGAATATCCAAAAACTTTTACAAATTCAACAAGTAAGATAGATTTTGTTTCTTCTATATCAATTTCTTTGCTTAATTCTTTTTGAAGTGACGTTACATAATAGTCTCTAATTCCACATGGAATAATTCCACCGAAATAATTCAGGTCTGTATTTATATTAAAAGCAAAGCCATGCATTGTAATCCATCGACTAACTTTTATTCCAATTGCGGCTATTTTTCTATCTTTAATCCACACTCCTGTATATTTTGAATTTCTTTCTGCTTTTAAACCATAATATGAACATGTATTAATAATAACTTCCTCAAGTGCACGAAGATATTCATGAGTATCTTCTTTCCAATTAGATAATTTGATTATTGGATAACCTACAATTTGCCCAGGCCCATGATAGGTAATATCACCGCCTCTGTCAATTTCATAAACTTTGATTCCAAGTTCTTTTAATTGTCGATTATTAATTAATAGATGGTCGGGATTTGCTACTTTTCCTAATGTATAAGTGTGATTATGTTCGAGAAGAAAAAGTGTATCTTCTACTTTATTATTTAATCTTTCCTGAAACACATAAATTTGTAAATCCCATGCTTCTTTGTAATCAATGAAACCCAGATTGCAATATTCAAGAACTCTTTCTTGTTTTTCTTTCATAAAAATGTTCAATTATTTACAAATAATATGATTTTAAGAAATTTACAATGAAATTTACAGCTCTTATATTTATTATTTATTTAGGTATTATTCTAAAATAAAATAAATCTTCATTTGATAACAAGAAGTTTATAAGAATTGTTCATTAAACATAAAAAATTTTCAATACAGAAGGGGCTAATTAAATTTTAATATTACTTTGATGGGTTATAGATTGGAACTGTAAAATAAAATTTACTTCCTTTACCCAATTGACTTTCTACCCAAATTTTACCGCCTTGCTTTTCACAGAATTCTTTGCAAAGAATTAGTCCTAAACCCGTTCCTTTTTCTTTCGATTTGCCAATTTCTTTTACATTAACATCAATTCTGAAAAGTTTTTTAACATCTTCTTCACTCAAGCCAATTCCAGAATCTTCAACACAAACTTTAACATAACCATTATCATCTTGAGTAATAACTCTTATAGTGCCATTCTCACCTGTAAATTTTATTGCATTAGTAAGCAAGTTGCGAATAACCGTATCGAGTAAATTTTTATCTGCATAAACCATCAACGAAGAATTCATACTGGTAGTAATTTTTATGTTTTTCTTTTCCGCTTGAGCTTTAACAAGTTCAATATTTTCTTTTATAATATTTTTAATTGATAATGGTTCAATATCAATTTGAAGTCTTCCAGATTGTGCTCTTGCCCAGTTTAATAAATTCTCAAGTAATTTCTGGGTATTACGAGCAGTTTCATAAATTGTTTTAATATATTCTTTTTTCTCTTCATCACTCATATCTTCGTAATCTTCAACTAAAATCTCTGAAAAGCCGAGTAATGTAATAAATGGATTTTTTAAATCGTGACCAATGATTGAAAACAATTTATCTTTTGCTGAATTTAATTCTTCCAGCTTTTTTTCAGATTCATAAAGTTGATTGTTTAACTCAACATATTTGGCTGCTTCCTGTTCAATCTGGTCTCTTGAATATGCTATATCCTGCAGTAATTTTTCTCTTTCAAGTTCTGCTTCTATACGGTCTGTAATATCTCTTAAGATAAATAGTATTTGAATTGGCTGACCTTCTTCATTTCGTATAACATCAATTTTTGATTCAACATAAAAAAATGTTCCATCATTTTTGAGTAATCTAAATGTATATGAGTTGTAATAGTTTCCTTGTGATAATCTTTGAAGATTCACAATAAATTTTTCTGAATCATCTTTAAAAACAAAATCACTTAGTTTTTTACCAAATAATTCGTCAATTGAATCATTACCAACCATTTGCATAAACTTATCTGAAGCAAAAGATATTGTTCCATCCAATTCTGTTGTAACTATTCCATCAGGCGAAGTTGAGAGAATTGATTGAGACAGCAATTCACTTTTAAGCATTTTTTCTTCTGCAAGTTTGCTTTCTGAAATATTCTGAGCGTAAATTGAAACTCCAACTATTTCTTCACCATTTCTAACTGGATTAAAATAAATTCTGTAATAATCATTTTCGTAATTGTCAAAGGAGTAATCAATAAAAAATTTTTGTCCATCTAATGTTTTATTAATGCACTCTTTCCAATGTTCTATTTCATGAGTATGAATGATTGATAAAAAATCATCATTAATTTTTATTTCTTTAGAATATCTTTTTGAAAAGAAATCTCCAAAATTTTTGTTGAATAGAATTATTCTAAAATTCTTATCGACAAACCAAATAAAATCACTATTAACTTCCAACAAAGAATCAAGCAAATATTTATAATCAAGTTCATAAAATTCTTTTTGACTAATTATTTTTGCATTCGCTATTGCAGAATTATTCATAATCAGTCATGCCTTTTTTACATTTTATTATCGAAAAAATTTGTTTTTTTTACAATCGAATTTTTAAACTAAATAGAATTAAGTAAATTTGATTAAATTCAAATGGAGTTTTTATGCCAACATTAATGGTTAGTGTATCTGGAATACGCGGGATAATTGGAGATGGTTTAGACCCGCATACTATAGTAAAATTTACTTCGGCTTTTGCAGAATTCTGTAGCAAAGGCAAAATTGTTCTTGGAAGTGATGGAAGAATTTCTGGCGAAATGGTTAAAAATATTGTAACGGGCACTTTGATTGCCAAAGGAATTGATGTAATTGATATTGGCATATGTCCGACTCCCACCGTTTTGTTCAATGTAAAAAAATTAAAAGCTGCAGGAGGAATTCAAATTTCTGCAAGTCATAATCCTAATGAATGGAATGCACTAAAATTAATAAATCGCAAAGGAGAATTTTTAAGTCCCGAAGAAAATTCGACAATGCTAAGCCTGATTGAAGATGCACAGAAAAATTATTCTCCATGGAATAATTTAGGAAAAATAATAAAGTATGAAGACGGATTAAGAAATCACATCGATGCAGTATTAAAAATGAGCTATATAAATTTATCCAGAATTCGTAAAAGAAAATTCAAAGTTGTTTTAGATTGTGTTAATGGAGCTGGTTCTTATTCAATGCCTTTATTACTAAAAAAACTAGGATGCGAAGTTATTGAAATTAACTGTGAAAAAAATGGAATCTTTCCACGCTTACCAGAGCCAATTCCTGAAAACTTGAAATCTACAATGAAAGCTGTGAAAAAATATAAAGCAGAATTTGGAATTGTTGTAGACCCTGATGTTGACAGATTGGTTTTAATAACAGAAAAAGGTGAACCATTTAATGAAGAAAATACAATAACTCAAGCTGTAAAATTTTATTTGTCTAAAAAGAAAGGAAATGTTGTTGTAAACTTATCCACTACAAGAGCTGTTGATGATGTTGCTAAAAATTACGGATGCAAAGTTTTTCGTTCTCCTGTTGGTGAAGCTAATGTTGTAAAAAAAATGAAAGAAGTGCGTGCTGTAATTGGAGGCGAAGGAAGCGGCGGAGTAATTCTCCCCGAAGTTAATTTTGGAAGAGATGCTCTTGTGGGAACAGTAATTCTTCTACAACATTTGCTTGAATTCGGAGGTACATTAGGTGAACTAAAAAAATCATTACCTCAATATTATATTTCAAAGAAAAAAATAGAACTTAGTAATCAAAATGCAGATGAGGTTATTTCAAAACTCGCTGAAAGATATTCTTCATTTCAAATTAATAAAGAAGATGGACTAAGAATTGATTTTGATGACCACTGGATACATTTCCGAAAATCAAATACCGAGCCTATAATTAGATGTGTAGTGGAAGCGAAAACAAAAAAAGAAGCTGAAAGCTTGTCTGAGAAATATTTAAGCCAGATAAAATCACTATAGTTAATACAAAATTTGTTTTTGCATAGAATTAACATTACTTTTCTACAGCTTAAAAAGTATTATTTTAAAATTAATTCATAATCCAGCTGTTTACACTTCTATGATGCTAATTTAATTTATTTGACTGACCATCGTAGAATTGTTTTTCAATAATTACAAAAAGGAGTAAAACAATGAATATTTATGTTGGAAATCTTTCTGCAGAAGTTACAGATGCTGATTTAGAAACTGCCTTTAGCAATTTCGGTAAAGTCAGCAGTGTAAAAATTATTCGAGATATGTTCACTCAAGAATCAAGAGGTTTTGGTTTTGTAGAAATGAACAACAGAAATGAAGCAGAAAAAGCAATAGAACAATTAAATGCCTACGAAATTAAAGGCAAAAAAATTGTTGTAAATGAAGCTCGTCCAAAACGTGATAGAAAAAGCAAAGGACGAAGATAAATTTATTCAAAAGAGGCTGCCTTTATATAATCATTCTTTATATTAATTTTACAAAAATGAAAAATAAATATATAATTCAGCCTCTTTTAGATTTTACAAATATCACTTTTCAAAAAAAGTTTTAATTGTTTCAACTACATATTGAATTTGTTCGCTTGAAAGTTCAGGATAAATTGGTAATGCTAGCGATGTTTCGGCTGCTGAATTAGCAACAGAAAAATCTGCATCACTACAACCAAGATAGTTAAAACATTCCTGACGATGGAACGGAACAGGATAATAAATTTCACAACCTATTTCTTTACTCTTCAAATAATCCAATAATTCATTTCTTTTTTGAACACGAATAACAAACTGGTTATAAATATGATAATTTTTTACACCAGAATCTTTGTAAACGGCTTTGGGAAGCAAAACTTTATTATTCCCATCAAATGAAATTATTCCCTCTTCTTCAGAAAGTTTTGAATCAATAAATAATTTTGAATACAAAGCTGCATTCTGTCTTCTTTTTTCTGACCACAAATCAAGATAAGGCAGTTTTACTCTTAGAACAGCTGCCTGAAGTGTATCCAATCGAAAATTTCCGCCAATATATTTGTGATAATATTTCGGTTCCATTCCATGAACACGCATAATTTTCATTTTATGAAAATATTCTTCATCATTTGTTACGATTATACCACCATCACCAAATCCTCCCAAATTTTTACTTGGGAAAAAAGAAAAACAACCAGCATCACCAATTGTACCAACAAATTTTCCGTTTTTATATTGAGTACCGATTGCCTGTGCAGCATCTTCAATAATTTTCAAATTATTTTCTCTTGCAATTTCTAATATTTCTTCCATTTCAGCACTTTGACCAAAAAGATGAACAGGGATTATTGCTTTTGTTTTCGATGTAATTTTTCTTTTCAAATCAGCAGGATTAATATTAAATGTAACTGGATCAATATCTGCAAATACAGGTACAGCATTTAATCTTGCAACCACACCAGCAGTTGCAAAAAATGAATATGTTGGAACAATTACTTCATCACCTGATTTTATATCAAGTGCCATTAAAGCAAGCAGCAATGCATCAGTCCCAGATGACACTCCAATTGCATATTTACAATTAAGATAATTGCATATTTCTTCTTCTAATTTGTTTACATCAGGGCCCATAATGAAATATTGAGATTCTACAACTTTCTGAATTGCTTCATCAATTTCTTTTTTGATTGATTGATATTGTGGTTTTAAATCTAATAAGGGAACTTTCATAAATTTACCTCCACTACAATTCCATTTTTTAGCTGATATTTTTTATTTGACTTTTTACAAAAGGCAAAGCCATTCTTATCAAATAATAATTTCTCGCCAGCTTCGCTCATCCATCCAACTAATCTTGCTGGATTTCCAAGAACCAAACCATAATCAGGCACATCTTTTGTTACAACTGCTCCAGCACCAACAAAAGCAAATTTCCCTATTGTAACACCACAAATTATAGTACAATTTGCTCCAAGTGTAGCTCCATATTTTACGAGAGTTTTAATATAATGTTTACTGCCCTTCTGTGGATATAAGCTTCGAGGATTTAAGATATTTGTAAAAACCATTGAGGGTCCACAAAAAACATAATCTTCAAGTATAACTCCTTCATAAACAGATACATTATTTTGTATTTTTACATAATTCCCGATAATTACATTATTTCCAATATTTACATTCTGACCAATCACACAAAATTTCCCAATTCTTGCACCAGATTGTATATGAGAAAAATGCCAGACCTTTGTTCCTTCTCCAATTTCTACATTGTCATCTACATAAGCACTTTCATGTTTGAAGTAATTCATTTTTCTTTTCGTAATTGATTTGAAATTAATTCTTAAACTGACAATTAAACTTAATTAGACTGTAATGTAATTGCAAATCTTTACAAACTAATATTTTACGAAATTATTAATGTAAAAATTTTTGTGATATTTCTTCAATTTAATATAAATTTGTTTTTATAAAGTTATTAATCAACTTGAGAATGTTATGAATATATCTGCATCAGTTAAAAAACTTAAAGAAGGTTTTCATACATCATTCTGGATTGCAAATGGAATGGAATTGTTTGAAAGGCTTGCTTATTATGGACAAGCAACAATATTAAGTATTTTTTTAAGAGACCACCTAAAATTCAATGAACTACAAGCTGGACAATTATCATCAATTTTTGGGGGATTAATTTATTTACTTCCAATTTTTGCTGGTGCATTAGCAGATAAATTTGGATTCAAAAAAGCATTTTCATTTGCTTTTGGTGTTCTTGCAACTGGATATTTTCTGATTGGTTCTACTGGAATGAAAATTTTTTCAAATCTTTATGAAAACATAGATTTATACTGGATGCTCGCAATAATTTTAATCTTTACTGCTATTGGTGGTTCATTCATAAAACCGAGTGTATTAGGTACTGTAGCATTAAGCACAACAAACGAAACAAAATCACTTGGTTATGCAATTTATTACTGGCTTGTAAACATTGGAGCAGCTATTGGACCTCTCCTTGCCTTTTTTGTTAGAGATATTTTTGGAATCGAATTTGTTTATTTAATTTCTGCTATAAGCTGCGGTTTAATGTTTTTAATAACAAGAATTTTTTACAAAAATCCTCCTGCTCAATTTGAAAACTCAAATCAGAATTTAAAAACAGTAATAATAAATTTATTCAAAGTTCTAAGAAATTTTAAGTTCATTTCATTTCTCTTAATATTTGGATTATACTGGGTTTTATTCTGGCAGTTCTTTATTATTATTCCTTTTTATATATCTGATTATATTTCAACTGAAGCACCTATTGAATTAATTTTATCAACCGGGGCATGGACAATAATTTTATTTCAAATTCCTGTTAATAGATTAACAAAAAACATTTCTACTCAAAAGGCAATTATTGTTGGTTTCGTTTTTGCAACATTATCATGGTTGATGTGGTTTTTTGTTTTGCCTTTAACAAATGGAAATTTTATTAATGCATTTGGTACAAAAATTCCTGTTGGTATTCCTGTTATAATTCTGGGTATTTTTACTTTTTCAATTGGAGAGCAAACTCAAGCACCAAGATTTTATGAATATGTTGCTGATTTAGCACCAAAAGGTCAGGCTGCACTCTTTCAAGGTTATGCATTTTTGCCAATAGCAATTGCATGGGGATTTGGCGGTGCCTTTGGTGGATGGGTTTATCAAACTTTTTCTACTTTAAAACATAAACCACATATAATCTTTTTAATTATGGCAGGAATTGGGTTGCTTGCAACAATACTAATGCTAATTTATAATAAACTTGCACTAAAAGCTTCCAAAAATACATAAAGAAAATTTATTAGCTATAAAAGAGTTACACAGAAAGAATTTTTTGAGATTAGAATAAACTTAACTGACGTTCATTACTGACAACTGCTGCTTCGTGGTCTAAAAGCCATTTTTTACGCCAGATACCAGCGGCATATCCAGTCAAACTTTTATCAGATCCAACTACTCTATGACATGGAATTATTATTGCAATTTTATTTTCACCATTTGCACGTGCTACTGCTCTTATCGACTTCTCATTTCCTACCATTTGAGATAATTCAAGGTATGATTTTGTTTTTCCATATGGAATTTTTAATACTTCCTGCCATACTTTTTTTTGAAACTCAGTTCCTGAAGGATTAAGCCTTAAGTTGAATTCTCTAAGTTCTCCTTTGAAATATAAATCAAGCTGTTCAAGACATTTTTCAAGTGGTTCGTTAATATAGGTTGGTTCTAATTCAATTCCATCCATATCGAGAATAAAATAGAGGGTAGTAATTGATTCTTCATCTGCTGTAATTCTAATTTTACCAATGGGAGAATCATAATATGCAATATATTTGTTTGTCATAATGTTCTCTTTGGTAAAATTTATAATTTATTTTAATTCGAAAGCAAAATACTAAAAAGAGATTTATTGGTAAATTCTTTTTAAAATTTCAACTAATTTTTCTTTGAGAAGGGGTTTTGATATGAAATCAGTAAATCCAGCAGCAATAAAATTTTCTCGTGCTCCCGGCTGCATATAAGCTGTTGAAGCTATCATTGGTACATTTTTATAACCCGGAATTTTTTGTATAATTCTTAATGCATCAAGTCCATTATATTCACCTTGCAGGTTTATATCAATAATCAAAAAGTCAAATCTTTTCGTCTTTAATAGTGGCAAGGCTGCCTCTAAACTTGGAACTATTTCTATACTTTTTAATTCTTTCATCTGACTTTTAAATAAAATCTGAGAATCTATTTGATCCTCTAAATATAAGCATGAAAGCTTAGTTAAATCTAATTCTTTTTGAGGTTTTTCTTCTTGTTTTTCTGCTTTTTCATTAATTTGTACAAATGGCTTTTCTTCAGGTATTGAAGCTTTTTTTAAATCTATGCTTATATCTTCTTTCAAAACAAACTGTTTAGGGAATATTAATGCAATTTCATATTCATTACCATCTTTTTTAAAGACTTCAATAGTGACCGATAAAAGCTCAATTAGTTTTTTAGCAAGTCTCATTGAAAATCTTGAAAAACCATAATTTTTTCTGCTTGTTGTTTCCTCTTCTGAGAATACATCTTTCATTCCTTTGAGTAATAAAGGAGTTATGTTTTTTGTGCCATCCCTAACAGAAATTGCAATATTATCGAGACCTTTTTCATAAACTGATATAAACAACTTAGTTTCTTTAGTAATATTTAAAGCAAATTTTATAATAAGTCCTATTAACGTTATAAATTTTTGTTTATCGCTTTCGAGCTTTGCTTCAAAATTTATATTTTCAAAAACAATTTCCTTCTTTAAAGATTCTGATTCCTTTATTAATCCTCTTTTAATTTCCTCTATTGCATCTTGTAAATTGATTTGTTCAGGTTTTATTTTAACTTCTTTCTGGAGTAATGTCGAGTATTCAATTGCATTATCCATAATTTGCATTAACGATTTTTGGTTATCTTTAATGATTTCAATAAATTCCTTTTGCTCACTTGATGGCGATTCTATACTCTCCCATAATTCTTGAGCGAAACCAATTATAACATTCAAAGGTGTTAATATTTCGTGGAACATACTTGACAGAAATGCAGAATCTACACTTGAAGTTAGCTCACTAAATTGTCTTTGTGCTTGCTCCTCAATTTGCTCCGTTAATTTTATGATAATTATATAATTTTCTATCTCCCCCTGATAATTCTTAATGGGTGTGGCAATTAAATTAGCATTTCTAAATTCACCAGACTGTTTTTTTAATTTTACATCGATTGCTACTGGTTTTAAAATTCCTGAGTGATAAATAGTTTTATTAACTTTCGCCCTATCTTCGTCAGATACAAGACTAATCAATGGTCTCGATTCTAATTCCTTTTTTGAGTAACCAATTTTTTTAGGAACATTATCATTAATATCAATAATAAATCCATCCTTATCAGTATGAATAATTAAATCACTTGTGTTCTCATAAACACTCTGGAAAAGTTGTATCTTTTTCTTTTCTTCAAATTCTTTAGTAACATCCCTAATTATATTTAAATGAGCTTTTTTGTTTTTATAATCAATAGGGATTCGATTTATATTTATCAATATTGATGTCCCATCACTTCTTTTATGCCTCCATGGACCTGTTAAAGAAAAAGAGGTTTTGCTCTCACTACTTTGAATTAAACTTTGTATATCTTCTGGAGCAAACAAATCTGTCAAATCCATATTTAAGAATTCACTACGTTTATAACCGTATAATTTCAGAGCTGAATCATTAACTTCAAGAAATTTTAAATTCTCTAAGTCATAAATAAACATTGCTTCTGGAATATGTTGGATTAACAAATCAAACATATTAGTTTGTTGTGAAGGATAATTTTCTTCTAATTCTTTTTTTGAAAACAAAATAATTGTGCCTATGAACGCACCATTATCGAAAAGTTTTTGAGCAGTTACTTCTGTATCAAGTTTTCTTTCGTCACTAAATTTATAATGAAATTTGATAGCCTCATTTTGCTGAGGATTAGAAATGTAATTATGAATCTGAACAATAAAATCTTTTGGGAATACTTGAGAAAAACTTTTATTTAGAATATCTGACTTTAGTTCAAGAAACGATAATAAATTATCACTATAAGCAGTAATAACATTTTCTAAATTCAAGAATATTGCCGGGACAGGCAAACTTTTAATAAATAAATCTGCAATCAGATTTTCTGAAGACTTGTTTTTATCTTCTATTTGCTGTGAAAATCCTATGATGGCAACAACTTTATTTTCTAAGTCGCAAATTGGAAACTGAACAATACTTATATTTTTTGACGATTGGCTTGTAACAGGTGTACTTCCTTCAATTATAACTGCATTAGAAGAATTAATAATATAATTATTAATGTTATTGTAAAGAGGTACCAAATATTTAGGCAGAAAATCTTCTTCCTTCTTATTTTCAAGTTGTGAGGACGTAAATCCAAGAGAGGAAGCATATTTTTCGTTAATTAAAATAAATTTACCAGAAGGATCCTTAACCCAGAAATATTCATCAATTTCATTTATATCTTTCTGAAGTTTTGCTTTTTCAATAAAAGTAAAAGGATATGTTAATTTAATTCTGTTTATTATTGAATGTATTTTTTTATTACTGCAAATCTTTTCGATTTCTGATGTTGCGATGAAAAATTTATCTACATTCTGTTTAAACCCTGCCTGCTCTTTTTCTAAAACATCAACATAAAAGTAAATATTATTTTCGCTTCTCAGAGGTGAAAATAAAAATTCATAAGTATTTGTTTTATCACCTGATTTTATATCAACAAAATCCCTGCCTGTAATTTCATATTTGCGTGCATCTAAAAAAATTCTCTGAAGTGAAATAACAGTTTCATCATCAAATAATTCAAAGAAATTTTTTTGTGGAGCTGCTTCTGGAATAATTTTCTTGATTGCAGGATTCAATGCAATTATCTTACCATTTTTATCAATTATCAAATTGAAAAGCTCAGTCCGAACTTTTGAAGATGTTTTACTATGTTTTAATTCTTCCATTCTTAAACCAATTAAGGTATTGTAATAGATATTGTATTTGAATATGGTGTAAAAATTCTATTTGCTAACTTTTGTCTTACTCTGTAATAATAAGTCTTACCTGATTGAACATTTACATCATTAAATGAAGTAGTATCAGAATCAACAGTGCTGATTTCAGTAAATTTTCCATCAATACCAGTTTTTCTTTCGATTATTGTACCTTTGGTAATCTGTAACTTGTCATTATTTGTCCATTGTAAAATTACACCTGATGAATAATACCCATAAAGATTTGATGGTCCATCGACATCTGTATAAAATGTTGAAATCGATACTTCGTTTGAATACCCACTTATCGAATTGGAAGTAAAATAAGCTACTCTATATTTATATGCAGTACTTGGTTGAACATTAGAGTCTTCATATTCAGTTTGATTAGGTGCAGCAATATCAATTACTTCCCAATTATTTGTATAAGGATTAGTTCTTTCAATTTTAAATCCCAGTTCATTTACTGCGAAATCGTTCCATTTAAGAATTATCAAACTGGCACCAATTGCTTCGGCTTGAAGATTCCACTGTCCGCCGGGTAAACTTGAAGTTGAAACTTCATTACTAAATTCTGATGGACCAGAATCATTATAAGCTCTTACCTTATAAAAATAATCAACAAAAGGAGAAATTCCATCATCAATTGTGCTAATTGTATTTGGAGGAAGATTTTTAATTTTTCGAAAAACTCCTCCGCTTCCATCTTTCCTCCATACTTCAAAACCTTTTTCATTATGAGAATTATCATTCCATAACAAAGTAACAGAATAATCACTAGTTTTTTTAATTATTAAATTAGAAGGTGCTAAAGGAGGTTTATCTTTAACATAAATATTTTCCTGAACTTTACTTTCTTTAGCTTTACCAGCCTTATTATATACTTTAATAAAATATTTAATAGTGCTTCCTAACAATGTAGAATCTATTTCAAGATAAATTTTAGGATTTGTTCCATCATCATTTTGAACATATTTTTTTGTGAATTTATCATTAATATAAACTTCATAAAATGACAACCCCTGCCCTCCTGTACCATCCACAGCTTTATAATCAACTTCATTTTTGCCAATCATCACTGAATCACCAGTAACAGGCTTAATAATTTCTATAGTAGGTGCAGCACTTTGAGCTGAATCTGTTAAGGGTTCAACACAACTAATTAGTGTTAATATAACAGCAAAAGTAAAAGTGCATAATTGAATAATTTTGGAGCAGCAAATAATATTTTTAACTGAATTTGTCATAACACTTATTTTTGACTTTAAAAATTTTCTTTTAATATTTAATCTACATTTTCAAAATCTATTAGTAAAGAACGAGTTTCGTGAGGTTCCATTTTATCAAGATAAAAATTAATAATCTGCCCATCTTTACTAATTTCATACTTTGGAATAGGAGTATTTATAATATCAGAAGATATATCAATATTTTTTACTTTTTTATTAAGATTAACTTGAACAACAAGATTTTCTGCTTTAAAATCACTTGGATTTGTAAACTCAATAGAAATTCTTCTTTTGCTTCTTGTTTCATAACGAATTTCTACCTGCTGACGTTTTTTCCACCATGCTTGAAGTTCTGAAAGAGTTGTTATCCACATTTTTTTACTTTTTGCATATCTCAAAATATCTCTCACAACAGAAATATAATCTGGTTGCAATTGATATTCTGTATGCACCTTAAATACATATAGACCTCCTTCGAACAGAATTCTATCAATATCTTCTTCATAAGTATACCTTTGATAATCAACATTTGTCAGCCCATATTTTTTAACTATCTCATAATCATCTCTTGCTGTTTTAGTTATAATCATAATTTGTTTATTATTTCTAACTCTCAATTCAGGGACTGACCTATCGGTAAGAGAATCTGTAACAAGAAACTCAATATTATAAGCTGACATTGCTTGAAGTGTATTATCATTATAATATCCATACAGTGGCATGATTGCTTTAATTTCTTTACCTGAAATTTTTTGTAATGTATCCTTTGCTAATTTTAAGTTAAGATATTGAGTTTCTTTATTAAAAAGTTCATTCACCGTATCTTCTGGAGATTCAATATAACCAATATCAACTATTGCACCTAAATCACCTAATTTTGCTAATAACCTAATTAGATTAACATTTTTAGCAGCTGAGATTGGGTCAATAAAAAAAGTTGCTGGGTATTGTTTAAAGTCGATAATATTTTTTAGAAGATTAATGTTAATAATATTCTGAGTAAGTGTAGGAATAAAAATTAAAGCAGCATTATAATCCAGCGGCCAATCTTTAACATAAGCTGTTGGTTGATAAGTCAGCCAGTTCAAAGAATTATTAAATAATTTTTCAAAGTAAACAAAATCTTTTTGAACACCTAAAACTGAATTCAATTCAAACCCATACCATACGAATCTTCCCTTACCATAAGTGCCATAAGCAATTCCTGCACTTTTTTGAATTTCTTCTCGTACCAAACCAGCTTCTCTTCTAAAATCATACCAGAAACTTACTTGTGTTGTACGTGGTTCGAGAACTTCAGCATAAATTGGTCTATCCCATGTTGCAATCTTAAGAGCATAACCTGTTGGAATTCCGGAAGTAAGAGGTAAATTTCCTCTTAATGTATGAACTTTATAAGTTTCTTCAGGTTTTATTTCTTTATTGAATTTAAGGCCAAAAACTTCTGTGAAAAAATCCCATCCGCGCCATTTCCCTTCATCAGAGTATGTTGCAGGTCCGCCTGTTACAAATAAACTTCCACCATTTTCTAAATATTTTTTCAATTGAACAAGCTGTTTATCGCTTAAAGATTTTGAACCCGGCAGAATAATTAATTTGTAATCAAAATGTTCTCCTAATTCTATAACCTGATCAGAAATAACGTCATAATTCATTTTAGAATTTTTAATAAATCTTTTCCATGTATCAATATTATCTTTGAGCCATGTACTACCGGCAGGGAGCATATTTTCAGTATATTGAGAATAGAGAATTGCAACTTTCTTAGCTTTTAAATCACCGCTGATTAATTTTAAGTTTTCTTTTGTAGGTAATATTTCTTTTAGTTCATAACTTCCATAAATATTTTTTACTATAAGTAAAAAAACAAGTATTCCTGTGATAAGAAGAACAAGACCACTTAAAAAGATAATTAAATAATTAACTCTAAGACCTCTGTTTTCAATTACCGCCACCTAAGATTGTCCTCTTGTTTTTTCTCTTGTTTAGCAGGTTCTTCATAACCTTCGCCTGTATACCTTACAAATTTTCTTTTTGGAGTAAAACGTTCAGCAATAGAACCGGGAATTTGTTCATCTGTTCTACGTGGAAATTCTTCACCTTGAAATTGACGAGGTCCTTGTCCAACAAAAGTTGGTCTAAGTTCAGGACCTTTAGATTCTTCCTGCTCATAAGGAGAAGATCTCTGGTATTCATATCCATATTCCTGCTGCGGATGAACAACTTCATAAGTTTTTCTTCCTGCAGTTGCGGCTCTTTGTTCTGCCCCTAAAGGAGCCGGAGCAATTAATTCAGCAGGAATAGCTGCTGGTTGAGGAGCTTGAGCTGTAATTCCTTTTCTTTCTCTCACTTTATATAAAATATAAGCACCAACTGCTAAGATAAAAGTCGACACCGTAGCTACGAGTATTATTAACGATAATATTGGTATTAATTCCATTTTCTACCTCATAAAATTTACTTAAATGCTTTGATACCTTGAGTTGATTCAAGAACAGGGGTTCCAATTCTTTCCAATTTTCCCCATGTCATTCTAATTCCTATAAATTCTTCTATTGTTGCCATTGCTTTTGTTACATCTATCAGTAAAATAAAAAATATTCTGTAAATAATTGCAAAAGGTACAAGTCGAAACTCTTCCCTTTCTGCTGCCACGCAATAGACTGCAGACATTAAATCCAGAACAGCAATTCCAACCCACCACAAGAATAATGTTATATGAATTCCATACAGCAATGCAACAATTATAAAGTAAAGATTAACAAATATATTCATTGCTGGCCATATTAATGCTTCGTAAAACATTGACCACATTATAAAACTATTACTGAAATTAAGAGTAGGATTATATAAATATCTTTTGTGTTTTCTAATTGCCTGTAAGATTCCACGAGTCCAGCGGTATCTTTGTTTTAATAGTTGATAAATTGTTGCAGGTGCTTCTGTATAAGCAATTGCATTTGGTTCATAAACAATTTTCCAACCTTTAGCCAAAATTTTAAGTGTGATATCGGCATCTTCTGCGTAGGTATCACTAGAATAAAAGCCAGCATCTCTTAATGTTGATTTTCGAAAGACTCCAATTGGACCTGGAATAATGTTTACCATCTGCAAAAATCCTTGAGCACTTCGTGCTAAGTTTAACCCTTCTAAATATTCAAGAGCTTGTAAATCAGTTAATATTTTTTTTCTATTTTGTACTTTTACATTTCCAGCAACTGCTCCAACAGTCGAGTCAACAAAATGTCTCATAGCAGCTCGTAAAGTATCAGGGGTTAATTGAGAATCACCATCCATGCATAAAACAAACTGCGCTTCGGAATATTGAATACCTGCATTTAATGCTTTAGCTTTACCACCATTTGGTTTATTAATTAATGAAATTTTGACAATGCTTCTTTTACCTTTATGATAACCTACAAGAGATTCCCCAATTTTTGCTGTATCGTCTGTCGAGCCATCATTCACTATTATAATTTCATAATTGGGATAATCAAGATTTAGTAGAGATTCAATTGAATTCTTTAATATTTTTCCTTCATTATAAACAGGGACAATAATCGAAACAAAAGGATAATAACCTTGTAAGTTTTGAACTGTGTATCTTGTGTTATTAAAATATGCCATAAACAAAATTCCAAAATATCTAAATAAAAGCACAAACAAGAAGATTACTAGAGAAACTATTGATGAATAAACAAACAATCCACTCCATGTCAATATAGTAAGAGGCATAGTTATAATTATAGTAAAAATCAGCAATAATGATAATAAACCAGAAAGAATAATAGTTCGTAGTTTTTCCTTAGCCTCATTTCTTTTGGGCGGTTTTAATTCCCGGTTGTCTAATACAATACGATATTTTAATAAATCTTTGTCCATTTTAATCTACTATTAACAAAAATTTAATTACAAAATAGATGCCAGAAAAAGACTCAATTTTTTCGTATTTTTGAATGAAAATTTTTCAAGTCAATCTCAACTAAATACATTTTCACATTGATTGGCTCATATTCATACAATTTCTTAGTGAATATAATTTATTATTTAAACTATTGCAAGAAAATAAGTTATTAGAAGAACTTAAAAGATTGGTATAAGTAGCAGAAATTAATTTGTAAAGAAAAAAATTAAATTAAATTTATTTCTCTTTATTATATGCATCAATTATAGCATCAAAGAGAAGCTGAGCTATTCTTTTACCACCAACGGGTGTAAAGTGAGAAAAATCTTTTAATGCCATTGGCGGATTTGAACTAACCCATTCATTCATTGAATTTTGTCCACCCATCGCTTCCCATAAATTCCAGAATGCAATTTTAGATTTTTCAACAATTCTTTTTTGTGCAGAAAGCAGTAGGGGCACATCAGGATTTGTTACAAACTTATTTCCAATTTTCATTGTTTTGTCGCCTACACCGACAAGTATTATACCAGCATCAGGAAAACATTTTTTTAAGTAATCTATAACTGAAGTCATTTTGTTTTCATAGTAATTAAATATTTCTTTGTTCGGTGCATTTACATTTGCACCATATGTTAAAATAATTAATGAATAATCAGAAAATTTTTGAAAATCTTTTAAGACATTTTCAGAAATATTTAATAATGATACTCCCGAATTACCCGGCATGGGGAAATTATCTACATATACTCCATTTCCACTTTCAAGACTAATTCCAAAAATATACGGAGATTGTCCGGATACAAATTTCATTTCAAAAGTTTTACCAGCAACATTTAAATTTATTTTCATTTCCTTTAATGAATTTCCTTCTTCCAATACAACTTGAACAGCTTTGCCATTATTTATTTTGTATTGTATTACAGAATTTTTTGCATTGCTGTAATAAATTTTTACTGTGTTAAAGCTATTTGTAGATTTTAAATTATTTGTTGTTGCATACTTAACCCAGCTGTTTATTTTAGGAATAGCAACGGCTCCACTTATTCCAAGAGGTAAGTTATCAGGATTTCTTGTTATTATTGAAGCATATGTCCAATCATCAGAATAAGAATGACTGATGCTTGTTTTCATCTTAATATCATTTGAAATGACAGACAAAAAGCCAATTCCTTTGCCTCCAAATTTTTCCTGAAAATATTCTCTCAAATATTCTGTAATTACATCACCCTGTATTAACGAATCACCATAGTGAGCAATTCTAATAATTTTGTTTTTTGAATTCTTTAAAGAATTAAAAAAATTTTTTAGTTGCTCTAAATTCCCTGTAAGTGGAACAAATTTTCCTAATGTTTTCTGAGAAGATACAAATGTATTATCATTAATTTCCTCTAAACAAAAAAACTTGAAATAAGATTTATCAACTGCATAAAATTTCTGTGACATCAGCAGAACAATTAAACTTATTAATATTTTATAGAACATAAAACTCCTTTCTGTTTATAAGAAATTCGGGAAATTAAATTAAAAAATATTCCAGTATAAAGAAAAAGATGATGAAAATGATTGATATACAGAATCAAAACGATAGCTGTTGGAAAAACCCACTCTTCCATTAACACTCAAATTTTTAAGAGGATTAAAACTTGCATCAATAAAATATTCACTAACGAAAAAGTCAATTGTAGGAATATATCCTAATTTCCCAAAGAAATTTAATTTCAAGCCACTTTTATGAGTCCATTTATATACACCCCAAAGACTGTGTGAAATAAAATTTTGTGGTGAATAATAATTAGAAGAAACATAAGCAAAATCAGCAAAATAATATTCATATCCCAGAATACCATTTTCAAAAAATCTTCTTCCTATTCTAAACAAAAAATCATTACCTTCATTCCGATCTGAAATATTGTAATAATTGTAATTAACGACAAACTGCAACTGATTATTAAATAAATAAGAACCATATAACCTGTATAATTCAGTTTTCAATCTAATATCCATTAAATAAGGTGAATATAAAATTAATCTTGCATCGTTATTTTCATAATATGCGTTTATTAATAATTCATCCTGTTTTTCATATTTAATTAAAGCAGTTCCAATTTTTTTACTTTGTTCTCCAAGTATATTTAATATTCCATAACTAATAGAAGCAGATAAATTTTTAATTAGAAAGAAAGATAA
>CAZNFW010000039.1:25651-26813 GCA_964572725.1 uncultured Melioribacter sp. | reverse complement strand
TAACAGTTTTTGCTTTGATTGTTTTACTTAATGCTTTTTCTATTAATTTTGCTGCTTTTTTCCATCCAAGATAATTTAACATCATTACACCTGATAAAATAACAGAGCCCGGATTAACTTTATCAAGACCAGCATATTTTGGAGCTGTTCCGTGTGTAGCTTCAAAGACTGCATGATAATAACTCATATTAGCACCAGGAGCTATTCCCAAGCCTCCCACCTGTGCAGCGCATGCATCTGATAGATAATCACCATTTAAATTAGGTGTAGCAATAACATCATACTCATTAGGTCTTAATAAAACTTGCTGGAACATACTATCTGCTATTCTATCTTTAATTAAAATTTTTCCAGCCGGTAATTTACCATCATAAGATTTCCATAGTTCTTCTTCTGTAATTACAATATCACTAAAATATTTTTTAGCGGTTTCATACCCCCATTCTTTGAATGAACCTTCAGTAAATTTCATAATATTTCCTTTGTGAACGAGAGTAACACTTTTTCTATTATTTTCAATTGCATACTCAATTGCTTTTTTAACCAATCGTTCCGTTCCAAATTGACTCATTGGTTTAATACCAATACCAGAACCTTTACGAATATTTTTATCAAATTTTTTATTGATGTAATTAATTAATGCCTCAGCTTCTTTAGTATTTGCTTTGAATTCTATTCCCGCATAAACATCTTCTGTATTTTCTCTAAAGATAACTACATCCAGATCTTTAGGGCGTTTAACTGGACTTGGAGTACCTGAATAATATTTTACTGGTCTAACACAAGCGAATAAATCAAGTTCTTGTCGAAGTGTAACATTTAAACTTCTTATTCCTCCTCCAACTGGTGTGGTAAGCGGCCCTTTGATAGCAACAATAAATTCTTTAATAGCTTCAAGAGTTTCTTTAGGCAACCATTGATTCTTGCCATAAGTCTTTACTGCCTTTTCTCCTGCATAAATTTCCATCCATACAATTTTCTTCTTGCCATTATAAGCTTTTTCAACGGCAGCATCGAAAACCATTTTAGATGCAAACCAAATATCTGGGCCTGTTCCATCTCCTTCAATAAAAGGAATAATTGGATTATCGGGCACCGAAAGTTTTCCATCTTTAATTGTAATTTTTTCTTTATCTTTACATTCAATAAAAAGAAATTCTTT
>CAZNFW010000039.1:0-25641 GCA_964572725.1 uncultured Melioribacter sp. | reverse complement strand
CTCCTTCGGCAGGAACAATTATTTTTTTGTACTTTGCCATGAACACTCCAATTTTATAACTTTAATTTTTTTGGATATTTTAACCAAATATCTACATCAAAATTAAGTAGAATAAATCAAAAACCAAACTGATGCTTTTATAAAACTCTTAAAAGTGCTTGATAAACTTTTGCAAGTGGTAATCCCACAACATTATAATAACATCCATTTATTTTTTTTATAAATACAGCACCAAAATCATCCTGAATTCCATAAGCCCCAGCTTTATCCATTGGACTTTTAGTTAAAATATATTCTTTAATTTCTTCATTAGAAATTTCTCTAAATGTGACTTCTGTTTTTTCGTAATCAATTATCTTTTTATTAGTTAAAACATTGCCAATTGCAAAACCTGTGTAAACTGTATGAGTTTTTCCACTTAATAATTTTAATATCCTAAATGCATCTTCTTCATCTTTTGGTTTACCAATTATTTTTTTATTAAGAACTACAATTGTATCGGCTGTAATTATTATTCCATCCTGCTTTCTTTTTAATGCTTCTTCAAATTTATGATTAGCAAGACGTTTTACTGTTGCAATTGGATGTTCTCCATCTAATATTTCTTCATCAACATCTATTGCAAAAACTTTAAAATTAATGCCGAGTTGTTTTAATAATTTTCTTCTGCGTGGTGATTTTGATACAAGATAAATAGGCAAATCTGTCTTTAACATTTTACTAAATCTCTTGTGGAATTATGAATGGGATACATGAATAGTTGATTAACGGAATAATGCCTTAATACTTCCCCAAGTTCTTTTAACACTGGATACACTATGCGCAACAGAAATTGTAGCAGAATATGAAACAGAGCCGTCATTATCTACAATTTTTAATCTGTAAGTATAAACTGCATCCAGTGACTTGAAAGCTGTTTGGTCTATGTATTCATAAGTTTTATCTGCACGTGGTTCAATTCTTGCAATTGGTATAAAACTGCCAGATGCTGCAGCTCTTTCAATTACAAAATAATTAAGATTTGTTTCAGAAGAAGTTTTCCATTCAAGAATTACATTTCCATCTTTGCTTGTTGCATTAAAATAAATTAGTTGCGCTCCTGCGTAGATAACAGATGAAATGATTATAAACAATATGTATATTTTATTCTTCATCATAATTTTTGCGATGGCAATATATCTTAGAAAAATTATTTTGTCAAGTAATTATTAAACTCTTTTATAACCATCCCAATTTCCAAACTGGAATTTGAGAAATATTATTAATGCATAAAGTATAACATAAAATGGAAGCGCAAGCCACGCTCCAATTAAACCTAATTTTAATACCACACCGAGAAAAAATGCAATCGGGACAAAAACAAACCAGTTTGCAATTACTTCTGAAATCATTACAAAAAAAGTTTTACCTGCAGCCTGCAAACCATTTGCAAGCACAACCCCAAAAGAATAAAATATTTGACCAAAACCAGCAATTCTCAATGCAGGAACAGCTGTGTCAATAACCTTATAATCATTGGTTGTAAGAATTAAAATTGCTTTTGGCACAGAAATAAAAATTATTCCTACAAATAATGTATAGATAGCTGCAATTTTACTCGTTTCAAAGCCATAATGTTTTGCAAGTTTAATATTTCCGCTACCCAAACTATTTCCTACAAGAGTTTGAACAGCAATACCAAAGCCAAAGCACGGCATAAGTGAAATCAACAACGAAGAAAAAACAATATTGCTTGCTGCTTGTTCAAGTGTGCCAATAAATCCTGTAATCGCGATAAAACTTAAGAATCCAATAAGAATAAAAATATTTTGAAGCGAAACAGGAAGAGAAATTTTTATAATTGAATTTGCTATATCTTTAACGAACTTAAAATTTCTGAAGTATTTATATCTATATCGATAAGATGGAAGGAGTGAAACTGTGAAGTAAAAAAGAGCATCGCAAAAAGTTGCAAGAGTAGAACCCAGACCAGCACCTGCCAATCCCATTCCTTTAATTCCAAAAGCACCGTAAATCAGTATATAGTTGAAAATAATGTTAAGAAAATTTGCCAGCACACCTGAATACATAAAAATTTTTGTTTTGCCAATGCCAAAATAAAATCCACGGTATGATACGGTCATTAAAAAAAATGGTATCCCTAAAAATCGATAATGCAAATATTCGCCTGCATAGTTTCCAACTTTTTTATCAACTGCAAAAAAATCAGCTATATCATTTGCAAATAGAACAACAAGCGAACTTATTACTATTCCGATTAAAAGCGAAAGGAGTAAAGATGTATTAAGTACTTTACCACATTCTTCATAATTTTTAGCTCCATATCTTCTTGCAATTAATACATGCGTTCCTGTAGCAAGGCTAGAAAAAAAACTTACCACTGCCCAAGTTGCCAGTACACCAATACCCATAGCCGCAAGATTATACTTTGCATCAGGAAGACGTCCAATCATTGCAGTGTCAACCAACGAAACTATCATCTGAGTTGACAAACCTGCAATTGCAGGAATGGCAAGCTTTAAGATGTACTTATGATCGTCGTTAAGAGAAAATAATTCCATAAAGCTAAGATATTGAAATAAAATTTTTCATAAAAATTATTTATTCTTCAAATAATTATTAATTCATTTTCAAAAAAGATTAATTGAAAAGTTAACATTTAATCTAAATTTTACTATTTTATAATTGATTATAAACTAAAACAATATGACTAAGCAAGAAGAGATAAAATATTTAATTCATACTTATGGAATTAAATTGAGTTATATTGCTGAAAAAATTGGAATAAAAACACAAACATTAAATTATTTGCTTAATGAACATCATCCTTTTGATGATGAACTATATAAAAAAATAAAAGAAATAATTGACGACTACCAGTTCGAACTAAATTTATTCGATGATGTATATCAGGAAGATTTAGATTTATTTAATGAAGAAACCCAGTTCAGTATTGGAGAACGAATTAGAATATTTGCTAAAAAGAAGTTTGGGAAACTCAAAAAACTTGCCGATGCAATGAAAATATCTCCTCAGCAGCTTCAGCAATACATCAGCGGAAAAAGAGAACCGGGAGCAAAAATTTTAATAAAACTGTTAAGACTTGGCTGCGATATCAACTGGCTGCTTGGTGGAAAAGAATCAATTGAATCTTATCGAATTTATAAATTAGAGACAAGACTTCGAGAACTTGAAGAAGCTACTGAACAAATTTCTCAAATAATTAAAAAATTAGAGTAAATTTTATCTGTCCAATGCTTTCCCATAATTAATTGTAAAAGTTGTTCCGACTCCCTTTTTTGTTTCGAGATTTATTTTTGCATTATTTAATTCAACAAATTTTTTTACAAGAGCAAGACCGAGTCCTACTCCGTCATAAGCTCTTCCATATCCCATTTCTTCTTGAATATAAGGTTCAAAGATATGTTTTAAGTAATCTTTGCTTATTCCAATCCCTGTATCTTTAACTTGAATAATAACTTCTGATTTTTCATTTTTTTCAAGTACAACTTTCACAAATCCTTTTTTCGTGTACTTAACTGCATTATCTATCAAATTAGAAATTGTTTGAGTAAATGAATATTCATCTACATTCAAATATACATTGCCACATTTATTTTCAAATAATAAATCTATACTTCTAACTTTTGCTGCCGATTGAAATTCAAGAATTAATCCATTAATAATTGAGCTTATCTCTACTTTTTGATAATTAACAGGGAATTCTCCAATGTGCAATCTGGAATAATTTAGTATCATATCAATTGTTCTTATAATTCTTCTGCTGGAATTATCGATGCTTTCAAAATATTGTTCTTCATCTTTTCCAATATATTTTTCAAATGATTCTTTAATTAAACTCACCATGCCAAGAATTCCATTTAATGGAGTTCTAATTTCATGAGATATGTTAGCTATAAAAGCATCTTTAAATTTATTGGCAGATTCAGCTTTCTCTTTTGCTTCAATTAATTCTTCCATTAATTTTTTTAATTCAGTTATATCTTCAACTGTTCCATCGTAGTAAATTGTTTTGCCTTTTTCATTTTTAATCGCACGTGCACTTTCTCGCACATAAATTATTGAACCATCTTTTCTTTTCCATGCCGATTCTAATCCTTTAATGATTCCTTCTTTTTCAATTTTATCAATAAATTTTTTTCTATCATAAGAAGGAGCAAATCCATTTTTTTCAAGATTTCTTTCTGCTAATTCTTCAAAAGAAGAAAAACCAAGCATATCAACTAAAGTTTTGTTTGCTAACAATATTTTACCATCTGGCGTTGTTCTATATAAACCAATTGTTGAGTTTTCATAAAGCGAACGAAACCTTTCTTCACTTTCTTCTAAAAGTTCATAAGCTTTTTTTCTTTCTGTTATATCTTCTGAAATCGATAATATTGCATTTGTACCATCTGGTAATTTTACTTTTCTTTCAGTTAAATGCACCCAGATTAATTTTCTATCTTTTCTAATTGATGCGGTTTCGAAATCAAGAAATTCACCTGCTTTTAATTTTTGAATATTTCTTTCGACTTTATGATATTCATTTTGTGGTTGAAATTGTTTTACATTCATCTTCAAAAGTTCTTCTCGAGAATATCCAGATATCTCACAAAATTTTTTATTTACATCAATGATATTACCATCAAAATCTTCGAGTATTATTCCAACTGGGGCAGTTTCGAACAATGTCATATAAAGTTCTGCATTTAATTTTAATTTTTCTTCAGCTTTCTGTCTTTCCGATTCTTTTTTCACAAAATCAATAGCAAAGGAAATATCCAAAGCCATTTCCTTAAAAAGTTGAATTTCATTTTCTTCAAAGTAATTCAAATAAATTGAATATAATGCAATTACTCCTACAACATTTTTGGAAATAATTAACGGGAAAAATGCTATACTTTTAATACCATTCTTAAATGTTTTGTTCATTTTCTTTTCTGCATCATTTATTATAATGCACTTTTTAAGTTTGATTAACCTATCAATATTTTTCTTATGTAATTTTTCTAAAAGAATAATATGACTATTTTTTATTTCATTTTTAGAAAATCCAATGCATGATACAACATTTATATTTTTATTTTCTATTAAACCAATCCAGCATAATAATCCCAGTTTTTCATTTGTTAGTTTGCAAATTTTTTTAAATAATTTATCTCGCTCTCTAATTCTGACAATCGTTTGATTTACTTCACTTAAAAAAGAATAAAGTTGATTCATCTTTTTTAATTTTTCATTCAGAACAATCTCATTTGTTACATCTTTTGCTATGACTAATGCAGCATTTTTACCTTTATAACTAATTTTGTGCGAAGTTATATCTACATAAATTATTTCACCATTTTTCAATTTATGACGCCAGATTCCAGAACTTTGAAAAGCAGATCTTTTCTTTTTTACATTCTCAATAAGTTTAGATACATCTTCTTCTGGACGAATGTCTTTTATTGTCATTGATAAAAATTTTTTTCTTGAGTAACCATACTTTATTACTGCAGCATTATTTACTTCTAAGAATTCTAAGGTTTTAAGATCATAAATCCACATTGGTAAAGGATGATTGAGAAATAAATGTTTGAAAGAGTAATCTATGTCTGACAAGAAAGGCATATCTCCCACCTCAAGTATTTAATTGTTCTTGTGAAAAACTAATTAATAAAAATTCAATACACAAGAATTAATATCACTCACAATTTAAGTGATGAATCATGAATAAATAATTTTAAGATAAGAAATTAGGGTAGAAAATTTTTATTAATAAACTTAAAAGCTTTACAAAATATTTCATTTAAAATTTCCCCATGCAAAAATTTTAAAACTATAATGACAATCACTTTATTAAGTCCAGCAATAACCAATTTTTATATTTTATATTTAAGAAACTACAACGTGTGAATGAGAAGGAAATATTTTTAATTATACTGGATTTTTTTATAAAATTTGAATTAGTAAATAATTTATGGATTTAACAAATATCCCTGTATTTCGTAGAGAAAGATTTTAATTTCTTCTATTGCACGCAGGAACATATATTTTATATCTTCAATTGACCAGTGAGTTGTATTAATAATCCATTTTATGATTGGTGCAATTAATGCTACTCCTGCAATTATAATTCCTAGAACCAAAGCATTAAAAGCAACAAAAGATATAGCAGCAATAACATATTTTAAGACTGTTGCACCAAGCCATATTAATAAAGCAAAAGCAAAAATTTTTATACCAAGTTCAAGCCAGTCAATTGATGAGAATTTGGTAGACTGATTTTTTCTAATTGCAAATTCGATTTTCTGATTATCTTTAACTAATAAATTACCATTATCGTCAACAAATTTTAATGAAGGATAAATCCCATCAATGCCCCATAGAACATTAACACTCTCGTTAGTATCCATTTTAGTAATTCGGAGATAGGGATAAGCAGCAAGTTTTCCTTTGATAATTTCCAATGATAATTTTTTAATCGAATTATTATCATAATAAGCAATAATTTTTTCTTTGCCATAATTTTTTGCCATATCTTCAATCAAAGCAAATTGATTTTTAATTGTAGAAGCAATTTCTTCTTCCGAACCAGTAATTAACAAATCAATTTTATTTTTATTACTTGATTTAGAAAACAATTCAGGTTCTGACAGGAAAGGATTTTTGCAATAAGAAAGCAGCGGAAGAGCTGAAATACTACCCAAAATTTCAAGAAATTTTCTTCTTGAAGAAATTATGTTTTTCATATTGCCCCCGAAAAAATTTCCTTTGTATTAAATAAAAAAATATTATTAAAATAAAACTTATTGATAAATCTAATATAAAAAGATAATAATTACTTATGAATTAATCCCTCATTTTTACAAAATACTAAAGTCCTTCTTTAATAATTACAAATCTAAATTATGTAACCATAAAAATCTTTTTTGATAGATAGAAGACACAACATTATAAAAATAAATAGATATAGAAATAGTTTTAATAGGAATACAAAACTTTGAAAAATTATTAATATATGAAATGTAATTATAATTTTTTTACCCATGTGGAGCTGAGGGGATTCGAACCCCTGACCTTCTGAATGCCATTCAGACGCTCTCCCAACTGAGCTACAGCCCCGTTTATTTTATGCAAAAATAGAAAATCATTTTATTCTATGTCAAATTTAATTTACTTACTTAAATTGAACTTATCTAATAGCTGCTAATTTCACTAATATTAAAATTCATTCGCGTTAATAAGCGTAATTAGCGGTTATTTATAATTAATAATATCTGATAATCAATCAAAAATAAAATCATATATTTGAAAACTATAAAAAGTAAAGATATATTTTGACATAAATTTTTTTCTAATAGGAATGAAAAAGTTATTAGTTATTTCAATAATTATTTTAACATTAAGTTTATTCGTCATTAATGCTTGTGATGATACAATAACACAGCAAGATCTGGATAGCAGAATTATTCCGTCTTCAAATGTTAGTTATTATCAACATATTCAACCTGTATTTGATGCGAAGTGTAACACTGCGGGATGTCATAATGATAGAGATTTAGCAGGGGGCTTGAGCTTAACAAATTATGAAAACACAACTGCAGATTACTTAATTGTTGCTCCATATTACCCTGATAACAGCAAACTTGTATGGGCAATAGAAGGCAGGGGCACAAATCCAATGCCACCTGTTGGCAGATGGCCCTTAACAAAAAATCAAATTCAGGGAATCAGAACCTGGATTAAAGAAGGTGCAAAAAATAATTAAAATTAACAGCGGCATTTATATCCTTGAAATTTTTTCTCCACAAAATTTTTTTATTCAAACAAAAAAAATTAAACATACTGAGTTACAAAAAGGATTTTATTATTATGTCGGAAGCGCACAAAAAAATCTTATACAAAGATTAAAACGACATTTAAGAAAAGAAAAAATAATTCACTGGCATATTGATACCATTACATCTTTAAACTTTTGTTCAATTAGAAAAATATATTTATTTATTAATTACAAAAAAGATTTTGAATGTAAGATTGTAAATGATTTACGAAAAGAATTATCTCTCAGTTTCCCTTTGTTAAATTTTGGAAATTCAGACTGTTCAAATTGTAAATCTCACCTGCTTTTCTCAAAATCACAAATACCTTACAGCCATTTCATTTCACGATACCAATCAATTGTTCTTTTTAACCCTACTTCTAGTGATATTTTTTGATTATAACCTAATTCTCTTTTTGCTTTTGAAACATCACAAGTCCAGTTGCTTTGTACAAAATCTTTTGCTTTTTCCATATTAAATGTTGCAGCTTTAGAACTGAACATTGCAAAAAATTCTGCAAATGCAGCTACTGTATAAACAATCAAATGTGGAATTCTAATTGTAAGTGCTTTTCTGCCAAAAGCTTTTTCGATTGCTTTGCTGATTTGTGTCCATGTATATATTTCTTCAGATGCAATAAAATAAGTGTTATTAATTGAATTTTCTGAAACTGCGGCAAGATAAATTCCATTAACCACATCAGAAACATGACTTAAATTTAGTTTTTTATCATTAAAACCGACAATTGGCATTATACCCATTTTGTAAGTTTTAAACATCTGATAAATTTCTGTGTCTCTTTCTCCATATATTGCTGGCAATCTTACAATTGTTATTGGCAATTTATCCATGTATGATTTTGCAATTTTTTCTTCTGCTAATTTACTTTTTCCATAAGTTGTTATTGGATGCTCGGGAGTATTTTCATCGCAAGGCTTGTCGTCTAATGAAGGTCCACAAGCAGTTTGACTGCTTACTACAATAATTCTTTTTATTTTTGAGTTTAATTCACATAAAGCATCAAGAAGAGTTTTCGTTGTCTCAACATTGCCTTTGAAATATCCTTCTTCTGTTTTTGCTTTAACTACACCTGCAATATGAAACAGGTAATCAGCATCTCTAAGAACCTCTTTTAATTTTTCTTTATCAAATAATCCTGAATAAAAAATTTCTACCGATTTCCCTTCTAACCATTTTGTTGAGCTTGTCTTTCTTAAAATACATCTTACATGATGACCCTTTTCGAGAAGGTAATCGACCATATGACTTCCAACAAATCCGGAAGCTCCTGTAACTATTGAAATAATTTTAGATTCCATATTATATAATTGTTAATTTTAATTATATTGTCTTTGTTATTTAAGAATTTTTTTCAAAATATATACTAAAATATAAAATTCAAAATTTGTAAAACAATCAGGAGGTATTTTTGGGAGATTTATTCACAAAATGTTTTGAATTTACCCGCGCAGATGATATTAAAGCGTTGGGCTATTATCCATATTTCAGACCTATAGAAGAAAATGAAGGACCTGTTGTTCAAATTGAAGGAAGAAAAATTGTAATGGCAGGTTCCAACAACTACTTAGGTTTAACAGCACATCCCAAAGTTAAAGAAGCTGCTATTAAAGCAGTTGAAAAATATGGTACTGGATGTTCAGGTTCAAGATATTTGACAGGTACACTTGACCTTCATATTGAATTAGAGAACAGATTGGCTAAATTTTTTGGAGCAGAAGCTGTGCTTCTTTATAGTACAGGTTACCAGACAGCGCAGGGCATTATAGCTGCATTAGTTCAAAAAGGTGAATATGTAGTTTCAGACAGAGATAATCATGCGTGCATTGTTGCAGGACAAATTATGGCTCGTGGTGCAACAGCAGAACTTGTAAGATATAAACATAATGATATGAATGATCTTGAAAGAGTTCTTCAAAAAATTCCTATTGAAGCTGGAAAGTTGATTGTAAGTGATGGTGTATTTAGTACAGGCGGTGAGATAGTTGATTTACCAACATTAGTCAGCTTAGCAAAAAAGTACAACGCAAGAGTATTAATCGATGACGCACACGCTGTTGGTGTAATTGGCAAAGGTGGAAGAGGCACTGCAAGCGAATTCAATTTAGAAAAAGAAGTTGATTTAACAATGGGAACATTTAGTAAAACATTTGCTTCTCTTGGTGGATTTGTTGCAGGGCCCGAAAGAGTAATTAATTATTTAAAACATCATTCATCTGCATTGATATTCAGTGCTTCACCAACTCCTGCTGCTGTTGCCGCAGCACTTGCAGCTCTCGATATTTTAGAACAAGAACCATGGCGAGTTCAAAAATTGATTAATAATGCAAATAAAGTTCGTCAGGGATTAAAAGAAGCCGGGTTCAATATTGTAGATGGAAGAACAGCAATAGTTCCTGTAATCGTGGGTGATGATGAATTAGCATTTAAAATGTGGAGAAAACTTTTTGATGCTGGCGTTTTCGTTAATGTATTTATTTCACCTGGAGTACCACCTGGAAGACAGATGATGAGAACTAGCTATATGTCAACTCATGAAGATGAGCATTTAGAATTTATTATTGATACATTTAAGAAAGTTGGAAAAGAATTAGGATTAATTTAAAAAAGTATCTTTAATCTATTAAAGAGCCAGGTCAAATTTTGATATGGCTCTTTTTTTCATATTGGAGGTCTTATGTCAACTATAACAATAAAAAAAGTTGAATCTAAAAAAGAATTAATGACTTTTATAAAAATTCCTTGGAAAATTTATAAAAATAATCCCTACTGGGTTCCACCTTTAATTTATGACAAGAAAAAAATTTTAGATAAGAAAAAAAATCCTTTCTTCGAACATGCAGATATGGAATTATTTTTAGCAATTAAAGATGGTGAACTTGCAGGCAGAATAGCTGCAATAAAAAATGACCTCCACAATCAATATCATAACGATAAAGTAGGATTTTTTGGTTTCTTTGAATGTATTAATGATCAGGAAGTTGCAAATAAACTTTTCGATGCTGCAAAAGAATGGCTAATTTCTAAAGGCTTGAATGCTATGAGAGGCCCAGCTAATCCTTCATCAAATGATGAATATGGAATGCTGCTCGAAGGTTTTGATGACGAACCGAGATTACTTATGCCTTATAATCCAAAATATTATCTCGAACTTTGTGAAAATTATGGTTTTAAAAAAGCAAAAGATTTGTATGCTTATAAAATAACTTACGACAAAATAATTACATCTGATAAACTAAGAAGAGTTGCTGAGATTGCTCGTGAAAGATCTAAAATTAAAATTACTGAGCTAAATCTTAAAGACTTTAAAAAAGAATTAGAAAAAGTAAAATATGTATACAATAAAGCTTGGGCTCCGAATTGGGGCTTCGTTCCAATGACAGAAAAAGAAATTGATGCACTCGCAAAAGATTTAAAACCACTGGTTGAACCATCACTTGTTCTTTTTGGTGAAATTGATGGAAATCTTGTTGGCTTTTCTCTTGTAATGCCTGATTATAATCAAATTTTTAAAACAATGAATGGAAGACTTTTGCCGTTTAATTTCATTAAGCTTTTCACACAAAGAAAAAAAATAACATGGGCAAGAATTCTTACTTTAGGCATTATTCCTGAATATCAAAGGCGTGGACTTGATGCAGTTTTTTATTGGGAGATTGTAAATCGCGCAACCAAACTCGGAATTTATTTAGGCGAAGCAAGCTGGATCTTAGAAGATAATGATATGATGAACCGCGCAGCTGAAGTAATGAACAGCGAACTTTACAAAAAATACAGGATTTATGAAATACCTATTTAATTATTGATGAATTTGAATTCTAATAAATCGATTATAAAAAATTTAGAATATTTTCTTACACTTTAAGTAAATTAATTACTTTAATGCTTCTTCATACTTTGCTATATGTGGTGCATCAATTTTTTTAAGTGTTTCAAATATTGATTTATCAGGATAATTTTTTAATACTTCCACTATTTCGCCTGCTTTAGCATCGAAAAATACTTTTAGTAGAACACTGCGTGTGTCAATCTGGTCTCTAACTTTTTCAAGATTCTTAATTAACTTGACAATATTTTTCATTGCTGTTTCATTGTCACTTTCTAACAGGTCTAATCCATTGTAATGATAATCAAAGTAATCCATTCTAAATTGTTGATACTTGGCATTTACAAGATTTTCTGCAAGTCCGCGTCTGTTATACAAAGTTCCTTTTGCCTGCCATCCTTCGCCAAATTGACTATTTGCACCTTTTATTGTTATTTCCAATGCTTTAGAAAAATATTCGGAACCACCTAATTTGTAATATGAATCCAAATCAAAACCAATAATTATGTAAGCATAATAATCAAGTAAACTAACAAGCGGATCAAAGTCTGTCTGATTAAAATACATTGCTTGATTTTTTTCATATTTAAAATTCCATGCATTATCAAGAATATTAAGCATAAGAGAATTTCTTTCAGTCCCTTCGATTGGTCTTTGACTCGTAACAACCAATTGCGCCATGTAAGTAGTTTCATCATTTGCACTGATAAAGAAAATATTAAAACTACATTTAATTCTATCCCCTTCCCAGTTTCCTTTTGTAAATTTTGTATTATTCAAATAATTCTGAATTTGACTTTGAAAATTTTCTAATCTTTCTTTAGCCGCAACTGGCAGCTGTTCATAATTCACTGTTACAGTTGCATCGAGTTCCTGAGATTTTATTGTTGAAACTACTACAAAAATTATAAACAACAGCTTTTTCATAATTATCTCTATTTCTTTTTATTCAAAATATATAATTGAAAATAATTTTACAATCTATTAACTTGAATTCCAGTATGAAGAGGGTTTTGAAAATCTTTTGTTTTCTCCTTATTTCATCAAATTTGTGTGATGCACAGCTTAAACCCGGTGCTCGGCAAGCTGCTTTGTCTTTTTCAGACTTATCATCATCGGATATTTTTTCTTTATACTACAACCCATCAACACTAAGCGGTTTTTCAAAGAGCACTGTTGGAATTTCTTTCACACCTTCACCTTTTGGCTTGAAAGAATTATCAACTGCTTATTTATCTTTTGTTCAACCTGTAAAATTTGGAGTGTTATCTGCTGGTTTTATGATTTATGGTTTTGAACTTTATAAAGAAACTCAATTTGCATTTGGTTTCAGTAAATTATTATCAAATAACTTTTCACTTGGAATTACTTCTATCATAAAAAATATTTCAATAAAAAATTATGGCAATAAAAATTTCTTGCTATTCAACCTTGGCTGTAAAGCCGAAATAACACAAAACCTGAGCTTTGGCTTTGCTTTTGAAAATTTTACAAGAAATACTATCAATAATGAAAGTAATCAGTTCCCTGTTATATTAAGTCTTGGCATGAACTACAAACTGTTTAACTGGATAAATTTTTTCACAGCATTAATCAAAGAACTTAATTATAATGTTTCACTAAAAGCAGGAGTTGAATACAAAATTCTTGATTATTTATCATTAAGAATTGGGACAGCAAATCAACCCGAAGAATTCTCAGGGGGTGTTGGATTTTTTTATGACTCATTTTCATTTGAATATGCTGTAATTTCACATCAAGATTTGGGCTTAACTCATCAATTTGGATTAGTAATTCAAATAAAATGAAAGTAAGTGCTTTATTATTTTTATTATTTCTTTCATCATTAATTTTTGCACAGGTAGATTCAACTGAAATTAATGATGAACTTCAATCAATACTTGAAGATGCTTTGATTGACCAAGAAGATTCTCAACTTTATGACTTAATTGAAGAACTTATTAATCATCCAATTGATATCAATACAGCTACAACTGAACAACTATTAAAAGTTCCGTATCTGAATTTATTAACTGCAAATGCTATTATTAGATATCGAAAATTACATAGCAAATTCAATTCATTAAATGAATTAAAAAATATAGATGAATTTAATGATGAGCTTATAGTCAAAATAACTCCTTTTATTCAAATCAATAAATCAGAAGACTTACTCAAATCAATTAAAAACATTTTTCATAAAATAAAAATTATAAATCGATTTAGAACGATTCATGATATTCAAGTAAGAAAAGGATTTACGGAAAATAATTTTGTTGGTTCAAGACAAAAAATTTATAACCGAATTTTAGTAAATTCAGAAAGTAATTTTCGAGCTGGAACTGTTATTGAAAAAGATGCAGGCGAAAGTTCTTTATCAGATTTTTTTTCTTGTCATTTACAAATAAATAAGTATTCAATTTTTTCAGACATTACTTTCGGTGATTATATAATTGAATTTGGTCAGGGACTTGCTTTATGGGGACCATATGCATTTTCAAAAGGAATTGATGCTGTAAATTTTGTCAATAAAAATGGAAGATTTATCATTCCTTACACAAGCACAGATGAAAATAAATTTTTTCGTGGTTTTGCTGCTAATGTTAATGCTGGCAATTTAATTTTATCTCCATTCATCTCATTGAACAAAATAGATGGCTCAATCGATAGTATTACACATACAGTAAATTCACTTGATTATGATGGATATCATAGAACCAGAACAGAAATTGATAAAAAAGACAGAATTAGTGAAAAAATTTTTGGTATGGCTATTCATCTTTCTATAAATGAAAATAACAGAATTGGTTTACTTTACTATCATTCAAAATTTAATCACCAACTAAAATTTAATTCAGATAGATTTTACAATTCTTTTGATTATTACTCAATCAGTTATTCATCACTAATAAAAATATTAAATATAAGCGGTGAGTTTGCTTATAACAAAAATTCTTTAGCTTTCATCAACACAGCTAATTTTGAAGTAAATAAAAATTTGTCACTTGTTTTTTCATATAGATATTATCCAGCAAATTTTATAAGTCTGCATGGAAACTCATTTGGAGAAAATTCTGATGTTCAAAATGAAATCGGTTTTTACACAGGATTTAAACTCGGAACTAAATTCGGCACCTTGAATTTTTATTACGACCAATTCCAAAAACCAAAAACAAGCAATACTTTATTATTCTCTTCTAATGGTTATGAATTTTTAGTTTATTATAATTATAAAATTTTTCCAAAAACTGAATTAAGAATAAAATATATATATCAAAACAAAGAGGTTGAAAGTGATTTTAATGAAGTAAAATCCCTTATTAATAATGTTAGCAATAATATGCGTTTAGAAATTTTATTTGATTCATCACAAAAATTAAAAATGAAAACCAGACTTGAATTAATTTCTATTTCTCAATCAAAAAAAGAAAACGGATATTTAATTTCTGAAGATATCAATTATTCATTTCACAACAATTTACAATTCAACGGAAGAATAATTTTATTCAGAACTCATTCATACAACTCAAGACTTTATGCATATGAAAA
The DNA here is from genome assembly GCA_964572725.1 of uncultured Melioribacter sp. Taxonomy (GTDB): domain Bacteria; phylum Bacteroidota; class Ignavibacteria; order Ignavibacteriales; family Melioribacteraceae; genus Rosettibacter. The sequence goes on along the minus strand of CAZNFW010000039.1, from coordinate 10,440 downwards.
TGACTTACCAGGAATTATGACAATCCCGGCTTTATACGGAGAAGGAATTCGATGGTATATTCTGATAAAATATAAAACTAAATTTGGTATTAATCTTTCATTAAAATATTCCGAATTATACAAGCCAGATGAAAGAACCTTAGGCAGCAGTTATAATGAAATCAATGGCAATTTAGACAACAGAATAAGTTTCCAGTTTGATTGGGAATTATAAAATCAAAAAATAATTTTGTCTCTATCAAATTTATATTTCAAATTTAATACCCTGAGCAAGCGGCAATTTAGTACCAAAATTTATTGTATTAGTTTGACGACGCATATAAAACTTCCACGCATCGGAGCCTGATTCTCTTCCACCGCCAGTATGTTTTTCTCCTCCAAATGCTCCTCCAATTTCAGCTCCAGAAGTTCCTATATTTACATTTGCAATTCCGCAGTCGCTGCCCCATGCTGAGAGAAATTCTTCTGCTTCTTTCAAGTTATTTGTAAAAATTGCTGATGATAATCCCTGCACAACATCATTTTGAATATCAATTGCATTTTGAACATCCCCAGAATATTTTATCAAATAAAGAATTGGAGCAAAAGTTTCTTCCTGAACAATTTGATAATGGTTTTCAGCTTCAACTATCGCAGGAACAACATAACAGCCTGATTCATATCTTTCTCCGGATAAAACTTCGCCTCCGAATAAAATTTTTCCACCTTCTTTTTGAACAAGATTTAATGCATTCTTAAAATCTTCTACAGCATTTTTATCAATTAATGGACCGACATGATTTTTTTCATCAAGTGGATTTCCAATTCTCAAACTCTTATATGCATTTACTAATGCTTCCTTTACTTTATCATAAACATCCTCATGTACAATTAATCTCCGGGTTGTAGTACACCTTTGACCAGCAGTTCCAACAGCTCCAAAGACAACTGCAGGAATTGCAAGTTTTAAATCTGCATTTGGAGTTATAATTATTGCGTTATTCCCTCCTAACTCTAAAATTGCTCTTCCGAAACGTTTGGCAATTATTCCTGCAGCATATTGTCCTACTTGTATTGAACCTGTTAATGAAATCAGTGGAACTCTTTTGTCGTTCAATAGTTTTTCACCAATAGTCGAACCTTTACCAATAATAAGAGAGAACAATCCTTCAGGTAAATTATTATCCTTAATTACTTCACTTAAAATGTTTTGAACAGCGATAGCAGATAAAGGTGTTTTTGAAGAAGGCTTCCATACATTAACATCACCACATACAGTTGCAATCATTGCATTCCATGACCATACAGCTACAGGAAAATTAAATGCCGTGATTATTCCTACAACCCCAAGAGGATGATATTGTTCGTACATTCTATGCTTTTCTCTTTCTGAAGTCATCGTAAAACCATATAATTGACGGGAAAGACCAGCGGCAAAATCACAAATGTCAATCATTTCCTGCACTTCACCCAATCCTTCCTGCAAAGATTTTCCCATTTCGTATGAAACAAGTCTGCCTAATTGTTCTTTGTAAGTTCTTAGTCTTACACCAATTTGTCTAACTATTTCACCACGTTTTGGTGCTGGAATAGTTCTCCAGTATTTAAATGCTTCTACTGATTTTTCTACAACAAGGTCATAGTCATTTTCATTTGCTTGATACACTTTTGCTATTAATTTCCCATCAACAGGAGAAACTACTTCAATTATATCTTTACTTTTTGTTTCAAGCCAGATTAATCCAGTCGAAGCTCCAAAATTTTCTTCTTTTATTCCTAATGATTTTAAAAAATCCATAACTCCCCTCCTGATGAATTTATTAAATAATTTAGTATTCAATCAATCAATTTTATTGAGCTTATTGCAGATTTAATATATTCAAGTTCCTTCGTGTAATTTTTCTTTAGAACTGTAAAATCGAATGTCACAATTATATTTTTACTTTGAAACACAATCTTGTTATTTATAAAATTTCCAATTTCATATTTGAACTGAGTAAAATGAATATTAGAATGAACAAATTCATCAACAGTTAAATTGTATTTATAGTATTTATTACTAACTAAATTTTTATAATAATTTAATTTTTCATTTAATGATAAGGTACTGTCAGAAGAATTAACAAATCCAACATTAAGCAGACTGTTTGTTGAATCGTTAAAGAAAAGATAAACAGGAGTGTAAAAAAAATGTTTTTCTGAAGAATCAGAATTTTTTGAATAGCTCTCGACTTTTCTTGAGAATTCAGGTTGTTTCATATGCCAGTTAATTGGAGGATTAAACTTAATTTTTAAATTTTCATCTCTTATTTCAGCAGCAAGTTTTAATTTGTCAAATTTCAAATCACGATAACTGAATTTATCATCATTATTTTTGCTGCATCCAGAAAAAATAAAACAGAAAGCAGTAACAACAAACACGACATAAATAAAATTAATTCGCATGAATATTCAATTTTTATTCTCGAATTTAAATTAAGTAAAAATAATTCTTTTACAAACCTTAACATTTCAACAAATATTAAGAGCACATGAAATCAAAAATTGATTTGTTAATATTGATTATGATTCATAATTTAAAAATGACTATTTGCAACTATATATGAAATACATTGATTTTCAAAAACTAACCGGCAGAAAAAACTTAAAAAGCTACTTAAGCTCCCGCTTAGAACAAGTCTATTAAGTTATCCTCTCTCACATTATACTTACCAAATTTATATCTATAAAAAATTGAGAGGTTACTATGTCAGAAAATATTCTTATTAATACTGAATTTGTAAATAATGTTACTTCGCAGAATGCACTTGATGTTCTTCGCAAAGTAATGTTAATCGATGGTTTTGAAATTGTATTGGATTTAGAAAAAAGTCATGGCTTAACAATTATTGATGCAAAAACTGGTGAAGAATATTTAGATTTTTATTCATTCTTCGCTTCTGCACCGCTTGGGATAAATCATCCTAAATTAAATACAAAAGAGTTCAGAGAAGAATTAACATTAGCTGCAATGAATAAACCTTCCAACTCAGATATCTATACAGTTGAGATGGCAAAATTTGTTGATACATTATGCAGACTTGCGAAACCTGAATATTTCAAGCACTTATTTTTTGTTGAAGGAGGAACACTTGCAGTAGAAAATGGACTTAAAGCTGCTTTCGATTGGAAAGTGAAGAAAAATTTCATGAAAGGTTATAAAGAAGAAAAAGGTCAGCAGGTCATACACTTTCGTCAGGCATTTCATGGCAGGTCAGGTTATACCTTATCATTGACGAACACAGACCCAATTAAAACTGCACATTATCCTAAATTCAACTGGCCAAGAATTATAAATCCAAAAATGATTTTCCCTGTTGAAGAAAATTTAGATAAAATTATTCAGCTGGAAAATCAAGCAATTAACGAAATTTATACTACAATTAAAAATAATAAAGATGATATTGCTGCAATAATAATTGAACCAATTCAAGGTGAAGGCGGTGATAATCATTTTCGAAAAGAATTTTTTGTTAAACTCAGAGAAATTGCAGACGAACACGATATTATGCTTATGTTTGATGAAGTCCAGACAGGCGTTGGTTTAACAGGCAAAATGTGGGCTCACGAATACTTTGTTCAACCTGATATTATGTCATTCGGTAAAAAGGTTCAGGTATGCGGAATTATGGTAAGCAATCGAATTGATGAAGTTGAAGATAATGTTTTAAGAGTTTCCGGGAGAATTAATTCAACATGGGGCGGCAATCTAACAGATATGGTCAGAGCAAGAAAATATCTTGAAGTTATTGTAGAAGATAATTTAATTGAAAATGCAAGAACTGTCGGAAAATATCTTTTGGAAAAATTATTAGAAGTTCAAAAAGATTTTCCACATCTTGTTAGTCAAGCTCGTGGTCTTGGTTTAATGTGTGCTTTTGATATGCCAACTCCTGAAGTTAGAAAAAAATTTCTCACAAAATTATTTGAGAACAAAATGCTTATGCTCGGATGCGGTGTATCAACCGTTAGATTCAGACCACCACTGGTTATAACAAAAGAGGAAGTTGATAAGGGAATTGAAATAATAAGAAGAACACTTAGAATTATATAAAAGGCTCTACAACAGAGCCTTTAATTTCTAGATAAGATTAATATCCTGTCCCCTGGTCGTGCTTTTTTTCAAGTCTTTGAACCAACTTAAATCTAATTGCACCATTAAATAACTGGTAAGAATTCCATAATTTATAACCACCTGCAAGACTATTATCTTCACCAAACCATGCATCAATATCGCCATTAACATTGCCAACATTTGTATCTTTTAAGGTAAATGTTAAAATAGTATGCTTATTAATTACAGTGCCTTCAAAGTTAAAAGTTATCGCATTCCAACTGCCCGTTCCATAAACTTTATTACCTTCGTGAGAAAGCAATAAAATTACAATTGGATCAGCATTATCAGCTGAATAAGGTACTGATTGATATTGTCCACTGTAATCATTAGATACTGTTGGTTCAATAATTTTTTCTGTAACGCACGAAGTAACAAGAAATATTATTAATGCACCCATTATCAATATTTTTTTCATGATAACCTCACAATGTTAACTATACCAATATTGTTTATTGCTTCTAACTTATTATCGAAATGATATTAATGTTTGTTTAATTTTTTGGTTAAGAAATATTTTTGAACAATTGAGAATTAATTTTATAGAAATGACTTATAATAATTTTTTATGAAGAAAAAAATTTTTTGTTAAAATATTTTTGTTACTGAACGATTATAATTATTACTTTGTATAAGCTAAAAATATTTTCTATTAGAATCGAAACATTATGCCCAAATTAAATTGGAATTAGTTATTTACAAATAAAAATATGACATGAAAAGTTTTGATGATAAAAATAAATACGGCAAAATTTATGTAGTTGCAACTCCAATAGGTAATTTAGAAGATATCACATTACGAGCACTTGATATTTTAAGAAGCGTAGATTTTGTAATATGTGAAGACACAAGAGTTACAAAAATTCTTTTTGACCATTACAACATTCAAAAAAAATTTGTAGTTATTAATGCAAAAAATGAAGAACAACAAATAAATAAAATCTTACACGAAATAAAATCAGGATTCACCTGTGCATTGGTTTCTGATGCTGGCACACCTTTAATTTCTGATCCCGGTTCAAAACTAATAAATGAAGCGGTAAAGTTTAACATTAATATAGTGCCAATTCCCGGGCCAAGCGCACTTACTGCTGCTTTAAGCATAAGTGGTTTACCTTCAAGCTCTTTTGTATTTGAAGGATTTTTACCTCAAAAAAAAGGAAGACAAAAAAAACTGCAGGAACTTGCTGAAGAAGAAAGAACTATTGTACTTTATGAATCAATGTATAGAATTAAAAAACTTATAGAAGAATTAAGAAATTATATGACGGAAAGACAAATTGTTGTAGCACGAGAGTTAACAAAAAAGTTTGAAGAAATCTGGCGTGGTACTCCTGACGAAATTTTAAGAGACTTTGATAAAAAAATTGTAAAGGGAGAATTTGTAGTTGTAATTGCACCAAAAAAATTTTCAAATCCTTCATAATAAATATTACATAAGCTGCTAATTAAATTTATTCAGTATCATACTGAATTAATGAATGTACCTCGTAATTTTTTAACTTATCTCTTCCATTAAGGAAATTTAGCTCAATTAAAAATGAAATTTGCACAATTCTTGCTCCCAATTTTTCGACTAATTTGCAGGCAGCATCCATTGTCCCACCTGTAGCAAGCAAATCATCATGCATAAGAACTAAGTCCCCATTCTGGATAGCATCTTTATGAATCTCAACAGAATCAACACCATACTCTAAAGAATAAGTTTCTGATAATTTTTCTGCAGGAAGTTTACCGGGTTTTCTAACCGGAACAAAACCTGCGCCCAATTTATTTGCCAGAACAGCACCTAAAATAAAGCCACGAGATTCAATTCCAACTACTTTTGTTATCTCTTTATTTTTAGATAAGTTATACAATTCATCTACTGCATAGCTAAATGCTTTCCCATCTTTCAGTAATGTAGTAATATCCCGAAACATAATACCTTTTTTAGGGAAATCTGGAACTGTTCTAATATAATTTTTTAAGTCCATATTGCTGCCCTTTTAGTAAATTAATTTTTCTTCTTTATTTAATTCTTCAAGATAATTCATTAATAAATCTTCAATGGGAGCATACTCAGTCAATTTCATTAATTCCTGTTTTATCTTTGATGAATTTCTTAAGCCTTTTAAATAACCTGACCAATATTTTCTAAATGGGATAATTGCTGCTCTCGGTTCTTTTATCTCAAGTTCATATCTCAAATGACGAAGTGCTGTTTGAAATCTGAAATCAGGAGAATCAATTAATTTTATTTCTCCATATCTTAAAAGTTCTTTTGCTTCTCTAAAAATCCAAGGTCTTTCAATAGCACCGCGAGCAATCATTACACCATCTGCATTCGCAGTTTCAAAAGCTTTTTTAACATCATAAGCTGTCATTACCCCGCCATTAAGGATTACTGGAATCTTAATAACTTCCTTAACTTTTTGAATCCATGACCAATCAGCTTCTCCATTGTGTCCTTGAGCTCTAGTTCTACAGTGAACAGTTAATGCAGCTGCTCCCGCATCTTCAATTCTTTTTGCAATATCAAGAATATTAATTGAGTTTTCATCCCATCCTAATCTTGTTTTAACAGTTACAGGAATTTTAACAGATTTAACAATTGACTCTACCATTTTTTGCATATAATCTGGATCGCGTAATAAACCTGCACCTGCACCACGATTAGCAATTTTCTTTACCCAACATCCAGCATTAATATCAATTATATCAGGATTTTTCTCCTCTGCTATTTTTGCTGATTCTATCATTGGTTCTAAGTTACCGCCATAAATCTGAATTCCAACAGGTCTTTCTTCTTCAGTAATTTCAAGTTTCTTAAATGTTTTTTTGTTTGCACGTATTAATCCATCTGAATTGACAAATTCAGTATAAACTATATCTGCACCAAATTCTTTACAAAGTTTTCTAAATGCAATATCAGTAACATCTTCCATTGGTGCTAAAAGTAAAGGATTATCTATTTTAATTTTACCAATATTCATATTTCTAAATTATATTTTTCCAGTAATTAATTACAATAATTAATATAAAAAATGTAAATAAAGCACCAGTAATAAACGGCGCTTTATAACCTAAATAATCGTAAGAAAATCCTCCCCATAATGGTCCAAGAAATCTTGCAAATGCAGAAAAAGATTGATTCAACCCAAGAATAGAACCCTGTTCTTCCTGCTTAGAGAATTTCGAAATCAAACTAAGAATAAGCGGTTGTAATATTCCTGTTCCTACTGACAATATTGAAATTATTATAATTACACCAAAGAAATTACCTCCATATGGAATTCCTGCTAAACCAATCATCATTAAAATTAAACCAGATACTAAAAGAAACCGCTCAGAAATCCTATGAGTAAATTTAACTAACACTCCCTGAACTAAGGCTCCAATGATGCCCATTATTCCAAAAAGAATTCCATTTTGTTGGTCAGTAAAGTGATAAAACTTATAACCAAGCAATGCAAAGGTGCCATATAAATTAGCAATTGAAAAAATTATTATAAAAAAAATAAATATTAGTAATCCAACAACAGGTTTATGCAAAACTTCTTGAATATATTTCACATCAAATAATTTAAGATGGAAATTTACTTTTTTTGATTTAAACTTTTTTGATTCAGGCAAAATTAATAATGCAAATAAAAACGCAGTGAAAGAAAAAGCTGCACTGCTTAATCCTGCAGCTGCATAACCAAACTTTGAAATAAATGCCCCAATTAAAGGACCGAAGACAAATCCCAATCCAAATGCAACACCAATAATTCCCATCCCCTTAAGTCTTTCTTCGGGTGGAGTTATATCCGCTATATATGCTTGTGCTACACCAATATTACTTCCTCCAAGCCCTGCCAATGCTCTTGAGAAGAATAAAATTCCAAATGAATTAGCAAAACTAAATATTACATAAGAAATTGATGTTAACAATAATGTTGCTGCAATTATTGGTTTTCTTCCAACTGCATCAGATAATTTGCCTAATAAAGGATTAAAGAAAAACTGCATCAAAGAAAAAATTGCTACAATCATTCCAATGCCATAATCAGGCACTCCTAATTCTTTACTTGCAAATGTTGGAAGAATTGGAATTAATATTCCAAAACCCATTAAATCTATGAATATTGTAAAAAATATTACCGTAAGTGATGCTTTATTTTTCATATTAATAAAATATTGACTCGCAAAGATATGAAATTAGCTCATTACCTATTAATTAAAAACATTTCCATCACATCATTGTAGCTTCTTTTGATTAACATCTTGTCATAATTGTTAAGAAAATAAAAATTATCAATTTTTGTCGTATCACATGGAATGATATAGAATTGGGTTTTCCTATCTATCAATCCCTTATAAACCCATGTTGGAATTATTGATATACTGTCAATAGTAACTGCACTGTTATTTTTACTCAAATTAATATTTAGAATAATACCGCTATCAGAATATCTCCATCTTTGATTCGAAAAAAAATTTCCTAAAGAATATGCAACTAATGTTTTTCTAATTTTATTATTGGAATTATAAATGATTATTGGATGAACAACATGTGGATGGCTTGCAACTATTATATTTGCACCATACATAATAGTTTTTCTTACAATTTCTTTTTGATATAAAGACGGTTTTCTTTTGTATTCATCTCCAAAATGAAAATAAACTAAAATAATATCTACGTCCTTTTCTTTTAATTTTTCAATTTCCTTTTTAATTAATACAGTGTCAATAATTTTAGTAGCATAATTGTACTTTTTGTTTAGATTAATATTTAATCCATAAGTATATGCTAATAAACCAATCCTAAAGTTTTTCTTACTTATAATTCTTAAAGAATCATAATCACTTTGTGATAAATAAGTACCAAGGTAATTTATTTGATAAGCTTTTAATACCTGAATTGTTCTAATAATTCCTAATATTTCCTGATCAAAAGAATGATTGTTAGAAGTAAATAAAAAATCAAATTTAGCATATTTTAATGCTTCTATAAATTCTGGCGGAGAATTAAAAACCGGGTAACCTTTATAATTATCTTTTTCTTCACCAATAACAGTTTCTAAGTTTCCAAATGTAATATCAGAATTTTCAAGAAATTTTTTAATGTATTTAAATGATGGCTTAAAATCAAAACTATCCTTGCTTATTCGAGCAGAGTTTAATTGAGGGAGATGACACATCAAATCGCCGACAAATGTTAATTTAATTACAGAGGTAGAATCCCTGGATATTATATTTGCTGAGTCATTAAAATATAACCCGAATAGAAATGAATAAGAAAAAATAAATGCAGTTATAGAAAAAAATTTTATAAATGATGATTTTAAAAAAAGGCTGGATAAAAGAATCCAGCCCTTAAAAAATATATTATTCACTTTTTGAAGCTTTACGCTGTGCCTTTACTTCTTGAATTTCATTTCTTATTTCTTGAGCCATTTTTTTCAGCTCGCTTAATCCTTTTCTTAGACGGGTGCCTGCAGCTGCCTGACCCTTTTCATAAAATTTAATTACGTCTGTTTCTAAACTTTTAACGAACTCTACTAAATTTTGATACTTTTGCATGTATACCTCCATACTTTTTAATTAATAAATAAGTTTTCAAGAATTATTTCGGAAATATCTTTAACTGTAATATCATCTGATTTATTCAAAGATTTTAATCCATCAGAAAGCATAGTCATACAGAAAGGACATGCTGAGGCTACAACATCTGCATTTGTTCTTAATGCTTCCTTAGTTCGATTTTCATTTATTCTTTCACCCTCATTTTCTTCAAGAAACATTCTTCCACCACCTGCTCCACAGCAAAAACCTCTGTCTCTATTTCGTTCCATTTCTACGATGTTAATTCCATTTATCATTTTCAATGATTCTCTTGGTGAATCATAAATATTATTATATCGCCCGAGATAACATGAATCATGATAAGTAATTTTCTGTTTTATAGATTCATCTTTCAATTTTAATTTACCCTCTTTCAATAAATTCAAAATCATATCAGTATGATGAATAACTTCATAAATACCACCAAAATGAGGATATTCATTTTTCAACATGTTAAAACAATGCGGACAACCTGTAACAATTTTTTTAACATTATATCTATTCAGAGTTTCAACATTTTCATTAATTAACATCTGCGCAAGATATTCATTACCTAATTTTCGAGCTACATCACCTGTACATTTTTCTTCAACACCCAGAATTCTAAATTCAATATTTGCAATTTGCATCAATTTTGCAATTGATTTCGTCACTTTCTGATATCTTGAATCAAAAGAACCAGCACACCCTACCCAGAATAAAATTTCACAATTTGAATC
>CAZNFW010000038.1:0-27543 GCA_964572725.1 uncultured Melioribacter sp. | reverse complement strand
ATGGGATGGAACAGCTGGAATAAGTTTGCATGTGACATTAACGAAGATATAATTAAAAAAATGGCTGATGCAATGGTATCAAGCGGGATGAAAGATGCAGGTTATCAATACATCATAATCGATGATTGCTGGCAGGGTCAACGCGACAGCTTGGGTTTTATTCAACCCGACCTAAAACGTTTTCCATCTGGCATGAAAGCACTTGCAGATTATATTCACTCTAAGGGATTAAAATTTGGTATTTATTCTGATGCAGGATGGCAAACATGCGGCGGTAGACCGGGCAGTCGTGGTTATGAATTTCAGGATGCAAAGAGATATGCCGAATGGGGTGTAGATTATCTTAAATATGATTGGTGTTATACTGAAGGATTAAATGCTGAAGGTGCTTACCTGACGATGCGAAATGCACTTTATGCTGCTGGCAGACCTATAGTTTTTAGTCTTTGTGAATGGGGAAATAACAAACCCTGGTTATGGGGAAAAAATATAGGTCATCTCTGGCGTACTACAGGCGATATTACTAATTGTTTTGATTGTGTAGTTGATCACGGAACATGGAAGTCGTGGGGAGTAATGCAAATACTTGATATGCAAAAAGGTTTACGTGCTTATGCTGGCCCAGACCACTGGAACGATCCCGATATGCTTGAAGTTGGAAATGGTATGTCAGTAAATGAAGACAGAGCTCACTTTTCAATGTGGTGCATGCTCGCTGCTCCATTAATTGCTGGCAACGATTTATCAAATATGTCCAAAGAAACAATTGATATTCTTACTAACAAAGAAGTTATAAGTGTAAATCAAGATTCCCTTGGAATTCAGGGTTTTAAATATTACGAAAAAGATAGTCTTGAAATCTGGTTCAAACCATTAATGAAAAATAACTGGGCTGTATGTTTTTTAAATCGCTCAACAAGACCAAAAGAAATTAATTTTCAGTGGAATAATCATGTTGTAATTGACTCAATCTTTAATAAAGAAGCAAACTTTAAAACTGATATTTATCAAATACGAGATTTGTGGTTAAAAAAAGAAATAGGAACAACTGAAAAAAATTTTCACGCAATTATATCTTCGCATGATGTTATTATGCTCAGATTAAAACCTATAAAAAAATAATTTATTATGTGGTTATCAAAACAAAAAGGCTGACCCTGCTCGAGTCAGCCTTTTAATTAAACAATCAACTAATTACTTGAGAAGTATCATCTTCTTATAAGTCTTGAAATCACCTGCTTCAATTCCATAGAAATAAACGCCGGATGCTAAACCTCTTGCATTGAAATCTACTGAATAAACACCAGCTGGCATAAATTTATCAACAAGTGTTACTACTTTTTGACCAAGAATATTGTAAACTGTCAATTTAACATTTGAAGGTTTAGCAATTGAGAAATTGATTGTTGTTGTTGGGTTGAATGGATTTGGATAATTTTGTTCGAGAGCATAACCATTTGGAATTTGATTAAGGTCTTTCACTGAACTTACAACAGTAACTTTTATAAATTGAATGACATCAAGACTTACATTTGAACCTGTCAAAGTAATAGTGTGATTTCCTTCAGTAAGAGAGAATCTATCTGTAAGTGTTGATAAACCAGTTGAGTCGGATTTGCTTTCAAGTGTAACTGATAGTTTGTCAGCTCCATCCACTTTGACATTGAGTGTTTGTGGACCACTATAGTTTTGATATAAAATATTCAATGCATAAGTACCATTGCCAGGTGCATTTACATCAAACGAAATTGAACCGTTAGTATTAAGTGCAACTGCTTTGAACCAGCTTGGCACCCATTTAGCACCTTCAACCATAGGTTGAACTAAGTCGTATGCAGTAACATCTGCACCTGTTAATTCTTTAATTATCTGACCATTCTTAATAATTCTTAATCCAGCAAAATTTTGCCATCCCCAGGATTTTTCGATTTTTACTGTATTTGTTCCTTTCTTAAATGTTAATGCACCTGCTTCAATAATGTCAGATTGCTTTACAACAACCCATTGCCAGCTGTTAATATCAATACCAGCAGCAGGACCGGAAGCAGGATCAAAAATTAATTCCCCCCATCCATGTGCAGCATCGTGAATTTCTACTCCATTTACATATGTGTGCTGACCTCTCATTCCATTACCACGCATATGCTGCAATATTCCTAAATCATATTCACCTTCTTCGGGCAAATCAAATGTCCATTCAATATAACCACCTGCATCCATTACAAAGTAAACAAATCCAGAAACAGATTTTGCTTGAGCATCGCCGCCAAGTGTTGTTTTTTCTGCTTCATACTCAGAAACAATATCATATTTATAAATTGGTCCTGCAAGATTTCTTAATTGTTCAACATATTGGTCTTTATTCTTTTCAAATATAGCTTTTTTATCAGGGAACCAGTTCAAATCACCCAATGGCAATCCATCAGTGCCGGCAGTCAACAAGAAAGCTGGTTCAGTATAAGAAAAGTTTTCTGGTAATGGCCAACTTGGGCAGGTATTACAAATTGTGCCATCATCATTTTTAGGCAATGCATAGAAATATGTTGGAATTGATGTTGCACCTGATCTTATACCTGTAATATTTTCAATCATATTTGGAATAATTTCAGATGGGTATACAGGAAAATTAGGTCTTTGATCTAACCAGAAAGTATCCTTAACAACCATATTCTCATACTTACTTAAGAAATCTTCTTTGAGTACAGGTCCAACAAATGGCTGCTTTCTAATATTATTTGCATTAAAGAATGTAATAAATTGAGGATCCAACCAGGCAGCAGTATTAGCAAATAAAATTCTACGACTTTGTTCAGGTCCGTATTTTGTTGGTAAAGCTCCAAAAGCAAATATGCCGGAAGTTGTTGCACGTGGATCTCTATTTGGGCTATCCAATTCAGTTTGATTATGAGCTTCGCCATGCCAGAATGGATTTATAAGTAAATTATTTGCAAAGTAAGCTTCATATAGCCATGGTGTAGTGTTAATATTTCTACCATTAAATACAATTGTGTTGTGATTAAATCTCAAATATTTTGCTGCACCGCTTTCAATCTGCAAAGAAGTAAACCCAATATTAAAGAATGTATTGTTTTCAATAATTACGGTATCAGCATCGTTCCAGATTGAAATACCGCGGCCCGTCCAAATTTGTGTTGGAGGCGATTCCAGTAAATTTCTGTATACGCAGTTAGTAATTATAATATCATTATTTTTACCTGTCCATGCTACAAGAGCGAAATTTGTTCTTTCAAAAATGCAATGGTCAAAAACAAAACGAGAATCACTTGCATCTACCTGAATTGGCTGATAAGCAGTTTGAACTCCAGCATCGTCGCAACCAATAAAATAAATATTCTTAAATGTAATGCTGCCGCCACCTGTAATTAAACGAGCTGTAACAGAACCGTCTGGTCTGGATACTCTTTGAATTACTGCGGGAAATTTTTCTGGATTTTTAGGGTCAGGCGGTTCTCCAACAATTCTTAAGTGCCAACCGTCATTTTTAATTTCTTCTGTAACCCAGTAAATACCTCCTGCACGTAATTTGTAAACTCTGCCTTCGGGTCTATTAACATCATTATTAATTGCATTCGTTAAAGCATCAACAACAAAGTTGCCTTGACTATCAAGATATTCTACAACAAGAGTATCGCCCTGTTGTGCTCTGACTTTTGTAGTCGGTAATATTACTAAAACTACAATTAGCAAAAGAAATAGTATTTTAAAAAAATGCTTCATAGAACCATCCTCCATTATTTTGATGAAATAATTTAATTAAAAAAGAAACACTCCTTACTTGTTAGAAATTATACCTAATGCCCACGTCCATAGTAAATCCATAGTATTCGGTATAAGCTGCATTTGTTTCGACATTTCCTCTATAACTTCTGTCTGCTCTTTTATTTAGATTGTTCAGATTAACAAAGACCTGAATTTTCCATGGTAGCTTTTGTTGTAGAGTTAAATCCCATCTATAATAAGTGCCAGTGGATTGATCTAATCCAGGGTAATTAGCCAAGTATGTTAACTTATCTGTCTGATATAAGAACGATAATCTTGCAGAAAAATCTTTAATATCGTAACCAACTGTAAAATTAAAAATATGAGAAGGTTGATAAGGCATTCTTCCTGTTCTAATTGTATCCTGAACTATATATTTAATTGTTACTCTCGGTGGTTTTCCTTCAACTACTCTATTCACTATAAAACGTTGTTTATCTACTTCCGAGAAAATTCTTGAATAGTTAACATTAAAAATCAAACCTCTTAAAAATGAAGGCAAATACCAGAAGTGTGTCTGCCATTCTATTTCGAATCCTTTATAATATGCTGGATATGGATTATTCAAGTAAGTATCCATATATGGGGTTGCTACTACTTTTCCATCTTTATCTCTAAGCCATGATGTTGGAATATTTAAACCTTCCGGTATTGCAACTCCGGGTTGTAATTGATAACCAGATTGAAAAATCAGGTCATTAATTTTCTTATAAAATCCAGAAAATGTAAGAAATCCTACATAGTTTTGATAAATCTGAATTGAGGCATCATAGTTAGTAGATTTAGCTGGTTTTAATGCTGCGTTATTTGCTCTTATATAACCATTGAATCTATCAATTGTAGTTATAGGAGCATACTGCATATAATCTGGTCTTGTTAATGTTTCAGTTCTTGCCAGTCTAATCTTAAGCCAGCTAAAAGGATTTACAATAAGATGAACCATTGGCAGCCAGAACTTATTATCACGCACATTTTCTAATCTTTCAAAATCTGCTGGCGGTAATTGTGTGCCTGCCTGTTCGACTTCCTTAAAACGCTGTCCATGATATTTTGAATAGTCAGCTTCATATCTCACTCCAGGAATCAAAGTAATCAAATTTTTGTAACTAATTTCTGTCATAATGTAGCCGGCTTGATATCTCTCAATTCCATCGTAGTCATAGCCAATTGAACCCATTGAATAATATAACCAGTTACTTGGAGTTTGCTTTGATGTTTCCTGAAGTGCTTCAAGAAATTGTTTCAATAATCTTTGGTCTACCATAAACCCGAGGTCATACTCACCATTTAGAAAATGAGGTGGTTTTTCATCAGTTAAAAATCTTGAAATTGGAAATACTGCATTAGAACGGGCTAATGCTGAATCTTTCAACCAGTCCCAATCATCTGGATACTTTTGACTTAAGTACCTTAAAACAGGTTGAACAACACTGTTTAATCCAACCCCTCCGTATTGAATATTGTCCCTTCCGTATTGTTCCTGGTCATTATTTTTATCGAGCCATCTAAACTTTCCTCCAAATTTAACATAACCATTTATGTTTTTACCAATATTAAATGGCAACTGAAAATTCATCTGAAATGTAGTTTCGTTTTCTTTTAAGGTATTACTGTAAGTAAATGCATTTCTAAATCCTGTATTTAAAGTATCAATTGTTTGTAATGATGGAATCAAATGAGGATCCATACCAGGTTCAACTTTTGTTGTATTAAACGCACCATTTTCTTGAACAAATCCAAATACATAATCTTCTGGATTTTTGTTTAATGATGATGACCTTGAAAGGCTCACATCAAAATTTAGGAATCCAAAATCATGCTGAAAACCTAAAGCTCCAGTAAATATCGATGTATTTCCTTCTCTTAATTCAAGATTATAATAGTGACTATTGTGTTCAATATTCATATTGTTAATTCGGAATAACCCTTTAGAATGCAAATTGTTATAAAATGCATTAGCTGTTACTTTACCAGAAGGCAATTTATAATCAAGTAAAACGCTGGCACCAGTTCTTCCTCTTTTAACATTTTCATTTCTCAAAGTTATATCCTGTGGCTGTACAAGTATATTCTCTCCAGAACCTGTTTGTTTATAATTGCCCTGAAACTTATCCGCACTTCTGTCATAATTATCTAAATTAAAGTTGAAAATTACACCTAATTTATTCTGTAAAAATCTATTGCTTGCAGTTCCATTGAAATTGTAATTACCATAATAATTTTGCAATTGATTATAACCACCCTGTGCGGTTAAACTTACTTTCAAACCCTCGGGAGCTTCTTTTAGTCTTAAATCAACAGTACCCCCCAGTGCATCTGCATCCATATCAGGTGTATTTGCTTTTTTAAGAACAATTCCATCCAGCATATTTGAAGAGATTAATGATAAATCAACACTTCTATCGTAACTGCTTGTAGATGGTAATCTCACTCCATTTACTGTTATTGTGTTATACTTTGGTTCTAAACCACGAATAGAGACTTTTGTAGCTTCGCCACCATATCTTTCGATTGAAACACCCGGCAGTCTTCCAATAGATTCTGCTGCGTTAACATCTGGTAATTCTTTAATTCTATCTTTAGAAACTACATTGGCAATTGTATTGGAAGTAAGTTGTTGATTTATTGCAGAAAGTTGACCTTCAGCTTGAGCTGTTATAATAATTGTTTCACCAGTAATAGTTTTTGGTTCAAGGTAAAAATCTTGCTCAATTGTTTTGTTAGGTACAATAGTAATTTCCATTGTTACAGTGGAATATCCAATATATGACACACTAAGTGTATGTGTGCCCGCAGGAATTCCTCTAATAACATACCTTCCTTCAATATCTGTTGCTGCTCCCAAACTTGTATTTTTAATTAATACATTTGCACCTATGAGAGGTTCACCTGTTTCTTTTTCAAAAACCCTCCCTCGAATGGTTCCTGAACCCTGAGCATATGATGATTTGCCAATAATGATTAAGCAAAGGAAAATAAAACTGAGGTGTTTAATAATTTTGTAAAAATTTATCATTCTCAGCCTCCTTGAAAATTTATTAATCAAATTCCTTAGCAGACTAATATTTCTTTATTGCCCCGTTTTAATTTTAGTTTCTATAGAAAATTTAATGTATCTTATTAGCAGTAACAATGAAAAAATACATATTACTTTTTATAAAGTATTAATAATTTTCTCATAAACTATGCCATTTGTGTGGTGCATTAAATTAATTAAAATAATGAGATTTGAATAGATACTTATTTATTATTTTAATAAAAAATTATGTTTATAATAAAAAAGCCAATTAGATGGGTTATTGAATTTGGGTAGTAAAAGTGAATTATTTGATGAGGAATTAGATTATTTTATAAAATTTTAAATTACTGGTGCTTCCTGGGGGACTCGAACCCCCGACCAATAGATTAAGAGTCTACTGCTCTACCAACTGAGCTAAGGAAGCACCGCAAAAATAATCAAAAATTTTTCCATCATCAAAATCAGTAAATTTTTTCTAATTTTTATAATATAATTGAATTGTTTTGGTGAGTTATGAAATCAATAAAAATTTTCTTGGCATTCGCAATAATTTTTTTTTCTTGTAATAAAGACGAAAAGAATTTTCATATAAAAAATTCAATTAAAGATGATATTGGAAATATTATTACTATAAAAAAAACACCTCGCAGAATCATCACTCTTGCACCAAATCTTACTGAAATGGTTTTTGATCTTAAACTCGAAAAATATCTCGTCGGAAATACTTTATACTGCAACTATCCTGAAGAAGCAAATAAAATTGATAAAGTTGGTGATATGATGAATTATGACTTCGAAAAAATTTTAACTCTAAAACCTGATTTGATTTTCCTGACAGTTGAAGGCAATACCCGTGAAGCTTATAATAAGCTCAAAGAGATAGGTTTAAAAGTTTTTGTATCAAATCCAAGAAACATATCGGGTATTAAAAAAACTTACTTGGACATAGCAAAAATATTTGGTATTGAATCTTATGCAAAAAAAAGAATTTCAATATGGGATTCAATTACAAATAATATTATTAATTCTTCAAAAAAATATGAAAGAAAAAAAGCAATGTTTATAGTTGAACTCAATCCATTAATGCTTGCTGGTAAAAACACTTTCATTAATGAATATCTTGAAACCTGTGAATTGAGCAACATCGCAAGTGATTCTAAATTTAATTATCCTGTATTCAGCCGCGAAGAAATTTTAAAACGAAATCCAGATTATATAATAATACCAAGCAACGGCTATTTCACTCCGAAAAAAATTTTAGAAAATTATCCCGAATGGAAAAGTTTAAAAGCTTTCAAGAACAACAATGTTATTACTGTAAATGCTGACCTCTTTGCAAGGCCTGGACCGAGATATACAGAAGCTTTAAAAGAGTTGTTTATTTTGCTTCATCCTCAGGAAAAATTTCCTCATTAGATTCGGCAATAAATAGCATTGCACATTTGTCGCCTTTAAATTTCCCGGTTCGTTTGCAGTTTTCGTGGCGTTCTTTAATTTTCTGCAAATCAATTTCTCCGGGTTCAATTCCAAAAAATGTTAAAGCTTCGCCGCACTCTGCACAGAACATAATATTATTTTTAAGTGCTTCTTCTCTTTCAATCGTGTAATGTTTTTTCTTCATATTCATAATCTTTTAGTTCCCAATCTAATCCATCACATGGAAGATATTTTAAAGTTGGATGTTTATCATACTTCATACAAATAACAGCAGATTTATCAAAGTATTTACATGAAGAACACAAAGAATTGTTAATAAGTTCTTCATTTTCTTCCTGAAATATTCTGTATTGAATAGTTGCTGGATAAATTATCACTCCATAAATTGAAAGAATAACAAGCCACCACCAGTATTTATATTCAATCAAACCATACAAAATCCACAAAACTGGAATTAAGATTGCAGTTCTAATAATTCCCCAAAAAATAATTGAGCCCATAATTTCCTTTTTTATGAGCAAATAAATTATTCCTTCAAAAAATATGATTTACTTTTTGAAGTATCAATTTTTTTTAAGTGTCATTCTGATTAGAACAGATACCAAGAATAATTTAAATTCTTTCTCTTAATTTGTAAGTTGATTTTAGAAATAACAAAATATAACTTTCATTGTAACAAAACTTATTTGTTAACTAAAAATGGACATAAACTTGAACGAACATCATAAGTCAGATTCGCAAAGTTCACAATTTCAACCTCAAAAAAAACAGAGACGATTTTATTACAGAAAAAAAATTCAACCACTGAAAGAAAAATATGAAAAGAGGGAAATTCAACCTTTTAGCTTTAAAAAAATATCCATCGTAATCCCTCTTTATAACGAAGAAGAATCATTAAGACCCCTTTATAATGAATTAAAAAAATCATTAAAAAATATTCCTTGCGAACATGAAATAATTTTTGTTGATGATGGAAGCACGGATAAATCTTTGAGTATAATTAAAGAACTTGCTCGATACGATAATTATGTTCATTATTTAAGTTTTAGAACTAATTATGGAAAATCTGCAGCCTTGCAAATTGGCTTTAAGTATGCTACAGGCGATGCAATTATAACAATGGATGCTGACCTTCAGGATGACCCAGAAGAAATTCCTAATCTTTTAAGAAAATTAGAAGAAGGTTACGATTTAGTTTCAGGATGGAAAAAGAAACGATATGACCCATTTATAAAAAGATATTCATCAAAATTTTTCAATTTTGTAACAAGATTTTTTTCGAAAGTTAAGATTCACGATTTTAACTGCGGATTAAAAGCCTACCGCAGAGCAGTAGTTCAAAGCATAAATGTTTACGGTGAACTGCACCGCTATATTCCAGTGCTTGCAGGATGGAAAGGTTTTTCTATAACAGAAATTCCAGTTAAACATCATCCAAGAAGATATGGCAAAACCAAATTTGGCATTTCAAGATTCTTCAAAGGATTTATTGATTTAATAACAGTTCTATTTACAATCCGTTATATCAAAAGGCCTATGCATCTCTTTGGTTTTGTGGGTTTACTTACTGCACTGATGGGTGTATTCATAAGTTTATGGCTTACATACGAAAAAATATTTTTAGGGAAAGGAATTAATAACCGTCCTATTTTCTTTCTCGGAATTTTATTAATAATTGTCGGGATACAATTTTTTGCAATTGGATTGCTTGGCGAATTAATTGTTCACAATTTCCAAAATGACAAGGAGTATGTAATTAAAGAAAAGAAATGATAAATAAACTTTTTTACAAATAAGGTTACTCTTTATTCCAATTGAAATTACTTTTTGTTAAACTCTTTTGAAAATATTTTTTAATTATCCGCAATTGGATTTATCACTTTTCCAATAAACAAAATTGTATTTGTATTTTTCTCATAGATAATAAACAAGAATGGTTTGTTAACCTTAAAATAATTACCAACCGAAGTAACACCAACTCCAATTGATGTAACTGCCGCAGCTTCTGTACCTTCTTCATTAACTTCTATAAATGTTTTATGAAGCACTTCACTGATGAACAATTTTTTTGCTTTGTTAATCTTACTGAAATTTGCTATTTCAGGTATGAAGGCATCTTTCATACCAAGATTTATCAGAACATTATTTAATTTATTTTTGTATTCAAGTCTAAATCTGGGAATCATAATTGTAATTTCTTTTTTCATAAAATTATTCTTAATAAAATCAAAAGTCTCAGAGTTCATTTTTGAAATAACATCGTCAATTCCTTTGATTGATGAAGGCAAAATTATCATCATATTAAAAGAGCTGTTTCCATATGGAAGTTCTATTGCTTGTAAATTTTCATCGTGATATAAATTAAATTGATTTTTTTGCACCATCATCTTGCAATTAACAGTATTATTTTCATCGATATAAAAAGTATCATCTATTGTTGAATTTTTATCGAATTGGTACTGCCAGTTTCCCTTAAAATAAATTGCATTGATTAGATACATTATAATCTCTGGATTTATTGCATCAATTATTTTAGGAATCTTAGATTTAGTTGCTTCTTTTACCCAGTTGTTAATAATATCCTTAGCTGCAGAGTTAGAAAAATCTATATTATATACCTCTGCATTAAAATATTTTTTATTTATTTCAATAAAGTTTTGCTCTACATTAAATTCATTACGATACCAGATTGAATTAGCCGAATTGAATATTACATTTTCATCAATATTTTTAAGTAATGAGTCTAAACTTTTGTATGATTTATTTATGTCATCGAATTCAATATCGGAAAAGCCAAGCATTGTTTTAATTTGCTCATAAGTATTATCTTCAGCTCCATTTAAAACCATACCCAGAGCTGTTGAAACACTCAAAGGTGATATGATAATATTTTCATTTAATTCACTTTTTGAAATTTCTTTTATGAGATTAAATCCAAATTGTGCAGAAGAATTTACTATATCACTTTCAGTTTTTGTAAGAGGTCTTACTTGTATGTACTGAAAATTGGAATCTGTAATTTCACATTTTGTAAATGTTGTTAATAATAAAATTAAAAATATATTAGAAAGATTTTTCTTGATGCAGTATTTCATAAAAATAATTTATAATAAGTTTTACAAATCGAATAAGGATATAATCACTCTAGATAATTTATAGAATTTATTGTTAAAAAACAGGTACTTTATAAGGTAATTAACTTAAGTTTATTGCTGTTTAAAGTAAGCCGCTAATTACACTAATTGACACGAATAGTTCTAAGAACCTAATTAGCGGAATTCGCGGTTAAAATTAATTAAAAAATCTTCTGTTAGTTCAAAATTTCTTTTCAAATATTCTAAATAAAAATTCTTATTTTTCTTTTATAAAGAATAAGGAATAATTTTATGAAATATCATCTTGTTACAGGAGCCTGCGGATTTGTAGGCAGAAATACTGTTAAACAATTACTTAAAAGAACAAATGATATAATTCTAATAATTGATGATTTATCTGTAGGCACTCATCCATCAACATGGCTTAAAGATAATGTTTCTAAAAATTTTAAAGACATAGAAATTTTTGGCAGAGAGGAAAGATTATTCTTCTGGAAAATGGACATAAGAAAATTCTTAAACAAACTACAAGAAAATTCAAACTGGTTAAAAGATGAATACGGATTAAACATTGAAAGATTCAGCGATGTATTTCATTTTGCTGCAATAGTAGGCGGACGTGCAAAGATTGAAGGTGACCCGATGGCTGTTGCATTAGATTTATCAATTGATGCTGAATTTTTTAATTGGATTGCAAAATCAAAACCCGAACGCGTTCTTTATCCAAGTTCTTCTGCAGCTTATCCAATTAATTTACAAACAGAAGATAATGCAATTGCTCTTAAAGAATCCGATATAAATATTGACGGCTACACTCTCGGCAAACCAGATATGACTTATGGATGGACTAAATTAACTGGAGAATATCTTGCAAAAATTGCAGCTCAACATTATGGAATTTCTATAGTTTGCATTCGTCCATTTTCTGGTTATGGTGAAGATCAGGATTTAAGTTATCCGGTTCCTGCAATTGCATATCGTGCTGCAAGAAAAGAAAATCCATTTGAAGTGTGGGGCACTGGAAAACAAGGAAGAGATTTTGTTCACATAGATGATGTAATGGATTGTATGTTTCTTGCGATGGATAAAATTCATGATGGAAGTGCAATTAACATTGGCTCTGGCAAATTAACTACATTCATAGATTTAATAAAACTCTTTGCAAATTTTGCTGGTTATAATCCAGAAATTAAACCTTTAATTGATAAACCAATGGGAGTTCATTCAAGATTTTCTGATATGAGTTATGTAAAAGAAAAATTAAACTGGCAGCCAAAAATTTCTCTCGAAGAAGGTATGCGTCGTGTTTATGATGCTGCGGTAGAAAGATTAAAAAGTAATTCTTGGTGATAGTAAAAATTAAGTGTCTATGGAAAGAGTTGTAAACAAAGCTAAATCTTTTAAAGAAGCTGAGGAATGGGATATAATTCAACAAATTTCGCTTACTCCAGAAGAGTCTCAAAAAATTGCCTGCGAATTAAAAATAAAAGCTTATGGTACAAATACTAAAGATTTAAGAAAAGTTAGAGTATGCAAAAAAATTTATATTTCTCACAGGACATAACTGAGTACCTTAATGAATCAAATAGTAAATATCACTTTCGAGTAAGCATATAAAAATAATGTTGCGATTTCTTATTTCAATTCAGTTATAAGTATTTACTATATTGGCATAAAAGAATTAATAAAAAAATCATATATGATGAGACCAAAAGAACAGGAGGATTTGAAGCATTTGCAAAAATTTTTCCGTAATAATTAATTTGACAAATAAAAATAATTTTTAATTGAAGAAAAATCATGAAAAAAATTGTAATCTTTGGTCCCGGTCCACAATTTAAAGGCGGTATAGCAAATTATACTTCATCACTTGGGAAAGCTTTATCTAAACTTGGTGCAGAAGTTCATATCGTATCATGGACTCAACAATATCCTTCAATTATCCCAAGAGATTTTATAGACCACTCAAGCCAAAAAAATTTTCTGGAAGGAACTCCTGTTAAAGTTCATTATGTGACTAATTATAATAATCCATTTTCATGGAGAAAAACCGTACAAACAATCATTAACTTGAACCCAGATATTGTAGTTTTTCAATGGGCAATTTCTATTCAGGGACTTCCAATGGGTTATATTGCAAATAAATTAAAAAAAATCTGTAACTGTGAAATTATTTTTGACCTTCATGTTGTTGCTCAAAAAGAAAGCAGTATAATTGATTCAATCTTTTTAAAATATGCACTTTCTAAACCCCATACTTTCATTGTTCATTCACTAAAAACTTTTGAAGAATTAAAAGAAGTTTTTCCCAAAAGAAAATTCATACTTTATGACAATCAAAAAAGAGATGACTTTAGAGATCTTAAAGATGTACAACAAGTTATCAAACTTTACCACCCTGTTTATGATATGTTTACACCAAATACAAGCATAGACAGAGAAAAAGTTCGTCAAGAATTGGGATTAAGAAAATTTGTTTTCCTGTTTTTTGGATTTATTAGAAAGTATAAAGGACTTCATAATGTCATAAAAGCTTTTGCTAAACTTGCCAAAGAAAGAGATGATGTTTCACTTTTAATTGTAGGAGAATCTTTCTGGCAAACTCTGGATGAAAAAAAATTGTCAACAAAAATTAAAAAATCTGTTTTCGGATTCCTGAAAAAATTATTAACAAGCGAAACACAAGATGAAAGCAACTACAGACCTCTTGATTTAATTGATGAATTAGGAATTCGTGATAAAGTTGTTGTTGTAAATCGATATGTGCCAAATGAAGAAGTTCATAAATATTTTCAGGTGGCTGATTGTAATGTTTTATTTTACGAAGTTGCAACTCCATCCGGTGTTGAATCGATGGCATATAATTTCAAACTGCCAACAATTGCAACTGCAGTTGGACATTTCCCGGAAACAATTAAACATGGATACAATGGTTATCTTGCAAAACCAGATGATATTGATTCAATGTATCAAACAATGAAAGATTTCTTAGACAATCCTATTCCAAGAGGTAGAATTGAAGAGCAAGCAAAAAAATTAAGCTGGGAAAACTATGCTAAAGCAATTTTGAATGAGTACCATGCATGATGAAACTGCAGAGAACTCAAAGATTCAATTTCTGCGTTCTTGTATGTTAAAAGTATAGAAAAAATTCATGTAATAAAAGCTTTTTGAAATGACTTCGTGGTTAATAAATTATCTGTGATATTTCGCAAATAAGATTCGTGAATATTCGCTAAAACATACTGGTGAAATTTTTTAACTCAACCCCCTATCCCCCTTCTCTTTATAAGAGAAGGAGGTGAGGATGAGGTCGGATTATCAAATTTTGGATAACAAAAGGATTAGAATAGTTTGAGTATAATAAAACTATAGGTAAAGAAAGTAAACTTTACATCTTAGCTGTTAAGTTATATTTAAACCGCAGAGAACTCAAAGTAGGCGCAAAGTTTAAAAGAGTGTAAACTTGTTAAGTAAAAATGGTGAATAAATGAGTAAGCAAAAAAAGAAAACTTTAGAGCAATCCCAACAAAAAGAATTGGGCATTTCCATAGAGAAATTAATTCCAGAAAAATATCAAACTGCTTTTCTATTATTATTGATTGTGCTTTTGATGTTCATATTTTTTTCACCAGTTATGTTTGGAAATAAAACAACATCTTCAGGAGATTTAATTCAAGGGAAAAGCTTAAGACAATATGCACTCAAGGAAAGAGATGGTGTTTCTTTGTGGAATCCTTATATCTTTTGTGGAATTCCTGCTGTTGTAACTTCAATGTCGCCCCGTTATTACGATTTAACAGTCATGATTTATTCTTATGCATCAAAAATTTATTCTGCAGCATTTAAAAATTATAATGCACTTTATACTTTCAACTTTTTAATACTTGCATTTTCTATTTTCTTTTTAATGCGAAATTTTGGTGCAAATAGGTTGATAAGTTTTCTTGTTGCAGTTGCGACAATTTTTAGTACTGGAATTCTTGTACTTTTTTTTATTGGTCATACTTCAAAATTGGTAAGTCTCTCCATTCTCCCATTTATTTTAATGATGCTTTTTAAGTTTCAGAAGGAAATAAAATTATTAGATGTGTTTCTTTACATAATTGGAATGCATATTCTGGTTTTTGCTGCTCATGTTCAAATAGTTTTTTATTTCGGATTAGCAGCATTAATTTATTTTATCTATTTCTTTATTCATGCATTTGCAACAAAGAATAAATTTTTACAAAAGCAATTAATTAAATCATTATTAATTTCTGTAGCTGCTGGTTTAATAGCTGTTGCAATGTCTTATGATACTTATGGTCAACTTTATGAATATAAACCTTATTCTACAAGAGGAACAAAAAGCATTGTTGAATTACAAAATCCAGCTGTAAAATCACAAACTGATTCTTACGAATATAACACAAACTGGTCGTTCTCACCCGAAGAAATTCTAACTTTTATAGTTCCTTCATATTATGGTTTTGGAAAATCAACTTATCAGGGACCTCTTACAAACAATCAACCCGTTGAAGTAAATACTTATTTCGGTCAAATGCCATTTGTAGATACAGCTATGTATATGGGAGTTATAATTTTTGCTTTAGGATTGTTTGCTCTAATAGTACGATGGAAAGAACCTGTAATAAAATTCTTAGGAATAACGGTTGTATTGTTTATCCTTCTTTCATTTGGTAGAACTTTTCCAATTGTGTTCAATCTATTCTATTACTACTTCCCGCTCTTCAATAATTTCAGAACTCCTTCAATGATTCTTCATTTAGTACAAATAATCTTTCCTGTTCTTGCTGGTTTTGGAATTATGAAAATTATTTCTCTAAAAGAGGAAAAAAATATTAAAATAGAAAAAGCAATAAAGAACCTTGCATTAATCTTTACAGCTTTATTCTTTCTATCAATAATTTTTAACTCATCAATATCAGAATGGTTTAGCAACAGAGTAAAAAATTATGCATCAGGTTTGAGCAATCAGCAGGAAATGCAAATGTTTATGGCACTAAGTGACTATATGACTGAAATGTTTGTTGGAGATTTAAGAATTGCATTATTGCTGCTCGCAATAGTTTTTGGATTAAGTTACTTTTATGTTAATAAAAAAATCAGCAAAGATGCTTTTGTTTTAAGCCTGATAATTCTTGTATTATTTGATCTCTTTAGAATTGGAAATCGCGGTGCAAGTTATGTTGATTCACAAAGAATAGAAGAATTATTCAAACAACCTGATTACATCACTGCAATAAAACAACAAAACGATAAAGAACCATTTAGAATTCTGAACTTAAAACAAGACGGCTCGATGGGCTCTTTACAGAACAATGCTAATTTTAATGTCTACTTTTTAATTGAAGATTTCTATGGATATTCTGCTGTTAAGCCAAGAAGTTATCAGGATATAATTGATGTAGTCTCGCCAGTTAATTTAACATTATGGAATATGTTAAATGTTAAATATGTAATTACTGACAGACCTTATAATCCAGAAGGTTTTGTTCAAATTTATCAGGGAGGTAATACATTCGCTTATAAAAATTCTAATGCTCTGCCAAGAATTTATTTTGTTGATAGTGTTGATTCAAAATCTCCTATTGAAATTTTAAATAACATTAAGAATGATGCTTTCAATCCAAAAAGGGTTGCATTTGTTGAAAAAAAAGATTTTGAAATTCAAAAGACAGATTCTTCTACAAATGCTAAAATAATTAGTTATAAGGATGAACAAATAATAGTAAAAACAAAATCAAGCGGAAAAAACTTTTTATTTTTTGGAACAACATATTTACCGGGATGGAAAGCATTTATAGATAGCAAACAAACAAAAGTTTATAAGACCAATCATGGATTTCAAGGAATTGTAGTTCCTTCTGGCGAACATCAAATCGAATTTAAATATGAACCAAAAGCTTATGTTATTGGCAAAAATATTTCATTAGTACTAAATCTTTTATTGTATGCTGGCATTATTATCGTTTTACTCTACAAAAAAAATAAATAATGATTGAAAGAATAAGAAGCACGATTAAAGACACCTTTATTTACAGTTTGAGCAACATTGCACCAAAAATTATTGGTGTAATCTTACTGCCAATCTATACTGCACAGCTCTCAAAAGCTGAATTTGGCACTTGGGATTTATTAGATGTAACAACAAATATTTTAGCTGAAATATTTTTATTTGGTCAGGCAGCTTCACTTATTTTTTTAAATAATTCATACGAATACAGAGACAGAAAAAAAAGTACACTTTTTACATTGTTCGTTTTTTTATTCAGTATTTGTATTGGACTTGTAATTGCATCAGAACTTTTAATTTCTTTTGATTTCATAAGTGAAAATATAATTAAACCGAATTATGTAAGATTAATAGTTTTTATTGTTCTTTTCAGAACACTTAATAATTTATTTTTATCAAAATATCGGGCTGAAGAAAAAGCATTAATTTTTTCAATAATTAATATCTCGAGATTAATCATAATTGCAATGCTTACAATCTACTATTTGGTAAATTTAAGAAAAGGGATTGAAGGCATATTTACAGGGGCATTAATAGGAGAAGGAATAGCGGCTTTATTTCTTATGTTTATGTTAATCAAGCAAATGATGTTTAAGATTGATTTTGAAATTCTAAAAATCTCAATAAAATTTGGTTTTCCTTTAATATTTGCTTCGCTTGGCATAATGCTTCTTAATTTAAGTGATAGATACATCATCACATACTTTTTAGGTTACGAAGCAAATGCAGTTTATGGATTGGGCTATCGTGTAGCAGGAGTTCTAAATATGTTTCTTGTACTGCCTTACAGTATGAGTTTAATGCCAGTAGCTTATAAGTATTATGGTCAGCAGGATGATAAAAGATTTTTCAGCAAAGTTATGACATATTCAACATTCATTTTTGTGTGGGCATCAGTTTTTATTTCACTTTTTAGTAAAGAGATAATAAAATTATTTGCAACAAAACCTGAGTTTTATAATGCATATTATGTAGTTCCGGTAATTTTGTTTTCGTATGTATTCAGCGGAATGAGATTAACTGCCTCACTTGGAATGATGTTAACAAAAAATACAAAACACATTGCAACAATAACACTGGGTGCAGCAATTTTAAATATTATTCTTAACTTTATTTTAGTACCTTATTTTGGAATAATGGCAGCAGCATTAAATACATTGATTGCATTTGTGATATTTTATTACGTCACCCAGCTTGTATCTGATAAGTATTTTAAAATACCTTATGAAGATAGAAAGTTAATATTAATGATATCTATCGGAATAATTTTAGCTACTGCCGGATATTTTCTTGAAGATGAAATTATTTATCAATTTATAAAATTAATTCTCTTTTGTTTATTTCCATTTGTTTTATATTTGTTTG
This sequence comes from uncultured Melioribacter sp., assembly GCA_964572725.1. Classification (GTDB taxonomy): domain Bacteria; phylum Bacteroidota; class Ignavibacteria; order Ignavibacteriales; family Melioribacteraceae; genus Rosettibacter. The sequence goes on along the minus strand of CAZNFW010000038.1, from coordinate 8,828 downwards.
GATTTTATGAAATATCAGAAATAAATACATTGAAAAATATTAAAAAATTATTTACTGCTAATCACAATTAATTGAATGATGAATGAATAATAAACCTTTAGTGTCTGTAATCATTTGCACGTATAACAGAGAAAAATATTTACCTTTAGCGTTAAATTCTTTAGCAGACCAGACTGTTGATAAAAGTACTTATGAAATAGTCGTCGTTAACAATAATTCAACTGATAATACCGAAGATGTGGTGAAAAAATTTATAGAAAGAAATCATCAATTGAATATAAAATATGTAATTGAAACTCAAAAAGGTTTATCTGCTGCAAGGAATAGAGGAATTAAAGAATCAACAGGGGAGATAATAATTTTTATTGACGATGATGCAGAAGTAACTCAAAACTATATTGAAGAAGCAATAAAATTTTTTGATGAACACCCCAACGTTGATGCTATGGGAGGAAAGATTATACCCAAATATGAAAACAATAAAGAACCTCAATGGATGTCAATCTTTTTATGGGGACTAGTAACAAAATGCGATTGGGGAAATAAAGTAAGAAAATATCCTTACAGCAAATATCCGCCGGGTTGTAGTATGTCCTTTAGAAAAAAAGTTTTTAATGAAATTGGGTTTTTTAATACAGATTTAACGCTAAGGTGTGATGATAAATATATCTTTAAACAGATGGATATTTTCAAAAAAAAATACTTATATAATCCACACTTTGTAGTATTTCATAATATAGATAATAACAGATTAACAAATGAATCAATAAAAAAAATTTCCATGCTTGTTGGTATTGGTGAAAAATTGAGACTAGCAAATAGTTCTTTTTATAAAAAAATTTTAAAAGTAATTGAATACATTTTTAAACTTTTTGCAGCGTTCATTATTTCATTTTATTATTTCATTATGTTAAAGTTCTCTAAAGGAATTTACTTAATAAAAAATAGATGGTATACATTATTAGGTTATTTTAAGAAGGATATTAAATGAATCTTCAAAAGTTAAGTGAATTTGTTTTAAAGATTTTTCAAACATTGTTCTCGATCTTAAAAATAATATTACTCTCAAAATATTTTACAAAACTTAAAAACAATAATTTACCAGGTGAAGAATGTATTATACTTGCAAATGGTCCCTGTTTGAAAAAAGATTTAGAAATTAATTATGATTATATAAACAGCAGAATAAAATTTTGTGTTAACTTTTTTGCTTTATCCGATGAATACGGAAAATTAAAACCGGAATATTATGTACTTGCTGCACCCGAGTTCTGGTTAAAAAAGACAACCGATTACTTCAAAAACCAGCGAAAAAAGTTAATTGATAATTTGATTTCAAAAACTGATTGGGAAATAACTTTATTAATTCCACATCAAGCTAAAAATTCAGATTTTATTAAATCAATAAACATAAACAAAAAAATTAAAATAAAATATTATAACAATACTCCAGTAGAAGGAATACAAAAAATTATTAATTGGTTATATAAGTTAAATCTGGGAATGCCCCGTCCGCACAATGTATTAGTCCCCTCATTATTTTTAGCATTGAATATTGGTTTTAAGAAAATAATAATTTTTGGTGCAGACCATTCATGGCACGAAGAAATCAGAGTAAATGAAATTAATGAGGTTACAGTAAATCACGGTCATTTTTATGATAAATCGGAAGTACGAATGCCAATGTATAAACTCGATGGGAAAGAATATCATATACACGATATATTTAGAAAATTACATTATGCATTTAAAGGTTATTTCGTTATAAAAGATTATGCAGAATTTTTAGGTGCAAAAATCTATAACGCCAGCTCCAAAAGTTATATTGATGCATTTGAAAGAATCTTAATTAAATGATTTCTGTACACACCTTATTATCACAATAATTTCTTGGCTTTCATATTTGATAAGTTTTTATCTATTGAGTATTTTTACTCAGCATTTTGAGTAAATTTACTCAACATACTGAGTATTTTTAGGAGTCTATTTATGTATAAACGCGAGCATTATAAAATATTATTAAAAAGACTTAGAGAAAAAAATAATTTTATACAGGTTCTTATCGGACCCCGACAATGCGGCAAAACCACATTAGCACAACAAGTAGCATCTTCAATTAAAATAAAAACTCATTATATATCTGCTGATTCTCCTACTCCTCTTACACCAACCTGGCTCGAGCAACAATGGGAAGTGGCAAGACTGTTATCTAAAAAATCCTCTAAAGGTGCGCTTTTAATTTTAGATGAAATTCAAAAAATTCATGGATGGTCTGAAGTAGTAAAAAAATTATGGGATGAAGATAAAGCTAATAAAATAAACTTAAAAGTAATGATTCTTGGCAGTTCTCCATTATTAATCCAAAAAGGACTTACAGAAAGCCTGGCTGGCAGATTTGAACTGATTCCTCTTTATCATTGGAATTATAAAGAAATGAAAGAAGCTTTTGGCTGGGATTTAGACAAGTATATTTATTTTGGTGGATATCCGGGTTCCGCCAAACTGATAAATGATGAAGAAAGATGGTCAAATTACATCAGAGATTCATTGATTGAAACCACCATTTCGAGAGATATTTTTTTACTTACAAGAATTGATAAGCAGCCTTTGTTTCGACAATTATTCAAATTAGGTACTTCATATTCCTGTCAAATTGTTTCATATCAAAAATTATTAGGGCAACTTCATGATGCAGGCAATACTACTACTTTAGCTCATTATCTGCAATTACTCTCAAATGCTGGAATGCTAACTGGTCTTCAAAAGTACTCAGGCTCAGAAATTCGACAGCGTTCTTCCAGTCCCAAATTTTTATCATTAAATAATGCTTTAATTACATCACAATCACAATTTAATTTCAAAGAAGCAAAATTAAATACAGATTTCTGGGGCCGTTTGATTGAAAACGCAGTTGGTTCACATTTATACTCAGCGACAATTGGTACAAAACTAAAATTAATGTATTGGAGAGAAGGTTCTTACGAAGTGGATTTTATTTTACAAAATGGTTCAAGATTAACCGCAATTGAAGTTATAAGCGGAAGACAGAGAGAAAGTATCAAAGGCATGGATTTATTTTGTAAAAAATTTAATCCCAATAGAAAACTTTTAGTTGGAACAGGAGGGATACCTGTAGAAGAATTTTTACTTACCCCGGCATACGAATGGTATAATTGATTAACCGAAACATTTTTTACAATTTAAATAAAATAACTCAAGCTGACCGAGTAAAATAAATTCTATGAGATAAACCGCTAATTACACGAATTTTCACAAATAAAAGTAGTAAAGAATTAATGCCACTAATTACACTAATTGACACGAATGGTTTTAATGACATAAATATTTAATTAGTGAAAATCCGCGAAATTAGCGGCTAATATCTTTGTTAATAATGGGATGTCTACTTTTGTAAAATAATTTTAATAAGTATTTGTTATTTTTATATAAAGAATATCATCAAAATTAAATATTACTGTTATGAACTATAACTCTATAATAGAAATTATAAAACAATATAATTATATCAGCTTTGCATATTTATTCGGTTCAAGAGTAAATAGTAATTTTAGATTGGACAGCGATCTGGATATTGCCATTTTTTTTGAATCCGAACCATCACTCTATGAGATAGGCAAACTATGCTCGGAGCTTGAAACTACTTCTAATTGTGAAATAGATTTGATCAAACTGAACAATCTTTATGCTGATAATCCTGAATTAGCATACAATATTATTAAAGACGGCAAATTAATTTTTTATAGAACTATTGAAGCTGTAAATGAATTTAAAAAGAATGCAGTATTATGGTATCTAGATTTTAAACCAGTTCGGGATAAATTTCATAATATGTTTTTAGAAAGGTTATCTAAAAATAAATTCGCATCATAAAAATGCTAATAGATAAGCTAAAAAGATTAGAAGAGAATTTGAAGATTCTCCATAATATTAAAGAATCCTATGAACTTGATAAATTTCTTACAGATAAAATTGATGAATGGGGACTTAGATACGGAATTTTTGAAACTATCCAGATAATAATAGATATTGCAAATAGTATTGTAGCCGAAAAAAATTTAGGAACTCCTAAAAATTACTCAGAAGCAATTACTTTGCTTGTTTCTAACAATTATATTGAAAATGAATTAGGTAAAAAACTAATTAGTATGATAGGACTTAGAAATTTACTCGTTCATGAATATGGAATAATAGATATAAAGAAATTATATGAATATCTAAACTCATTGGAAGATATTCGGAATTTTGTACATTCAATAAAAAAAATTTCATAAACAAAGTTTCTTCATTTTTTGTCTTCTATTTTATTTCCCCATTATAACCATTACAAAAAAAATTTTTATAAATTTGTTTTGAATAAATTTGGTTTAACATGGATGACAAAACTATTCTAATTACCGGAGGCACTGGTTCATTCGGAAAAAAATTTGTTGAAACAGTCCTTAAAAAATACACACCAAAGAAAATCATAATTTACAGTCGTGACGAATTAAAACAATTCGAAATGCAGAGCGACCAGCGTTTTCATAAGGATGGAGTATTAATGAGATATTTTATTGGTGATGTAAGAGACCTTGAAAGGTTAAAACGAGCAATGGAAGGAGTTGATATTGTAATTCATGCAGCTGCATTAAAACAGGTTCCAGCTGCTGAATACAATCCATTCGAAGCAGTAAAAACAAATATTATTGGCGGTCAAAATGTAATTGATGCATGTCTTGCATCTAATGTAAAAAAAGTAATTGCATTAAGTACCGATAAAGCTGCTGCACCAGTAAATCTTTATGGCGCAACTAAATTAACATCCGATAAACTTTTTATTGCTGCAAATAATTACAAAGGAACACACGATATAAAATTTTCTGTGGTTAGATATGGAAATGTAATGGGCAGCCGCGGTTCTGTAATTCCATATTTCTTAGAAAAAAAGAAAACAGGTATATTGCCAATTACTGATGAACGAATGACGAGATTTAATATTACACTTCAGGAAGGAGTGGATTTTGTTTTATTCTGCTTAGAAAAAATGTGGGGCGGCGAACTTTTTGTTCCTAAAATTCCTTCTTATCGAATTCTTGACCTCGCTAAAGCAATTGCACCTGAATGTAAAATTAAAATTGTAGGAATTCGACCGGGTGAAAAAATTCATGAAGAAATGATTACTCAAGCTGATGCACTTAATACAATTGAATTTGAAAAATATTTTGTTATACTTCCTTCAGTTCAATTAGGAAATATAAAACATCTTAAACTCTGGGATACAGAAGAATTTAGAACAAAGAGCAACAGCAAACCCGGTAAATTTTGTGAATATGGATTTTCTTACAACAGCGGAACTAATCCTCATTTTCTATCAGTAGAAGAATTAAAAGAATTAATTGCAAAAAATGTCGATGGAGCCTCAAAAATTATTTACGGAGATTAGATTTTAATAGTAAAGACAAACAGATTAGAACGATTAACTTTGTAACATGAAATGCAGTTTCGTGAAAAATGTAACTCGAGATTCATCTCGATACATATTTATGAAGGTGAATATTTAATGCCGCGAATTCACGAATTATTTGCGAATAAAAATTGTAACACGAAACGCTGTTTCGTGAAAATGTAACACAGGATATATCTCGATATTTTGTGAAAAAAACAAACAATTTATTCACCAAAAGAGAATTATATAATGAGTTCAATTACCAACAGAAAACAAATAACTGCTGTCTACTCTTACGGCAAACAAACAATTTCTGAAGATGATATTCAGGCTGTAGTCGAAATACTTAAATCTGACTGGCTGACTCAAGGACCAACTATTAAAAAATTTGAGAATGAACTTTGTGAAAAATTTGGAAGCAAATATGCTTCTGCTGTTGCTAATGGAACTGCAGGATTGCATTTAATTGCACTTGCTTCAGGATGGAAAAAAGAAGATATAATTATTACTTCCCCAATTACATTTCTTGCAAGTGCTAATTGTGCAGTTTATGCCGGTGCAAATGTTGATTTTGCAGACATTGATGAAAAAACTTACACAATTGATCCAAACAAATTAGAAGAAAAAATAAAATTCTACTTATCTCAAAACAAAAAAATAAAAGCTGTAGTAGCAGTTGACTATGCTGGGCATCCATGCGATTGGGATGCATTAAAAAAATTAAAAGAAAAATATGATTTTCAATTGATAAATGATTTCTGCCATGCACTTGGCGCAGAATTTAATAACGAATTTCAGTATGCAGTAAAATATGCCGATGCTGTTAATTTAAGTTTTCATCCGGTTAAACACATTACAACAGGCGAAGGAGGTGCTGTTTTAACAAATGATGAATTATTAGACAAAAAAATTAAAACTTTGCGAACACACGGTATTACAAAAGATGAATCAATGTTAGAAAAAAACGATGGACCATGGTATTACGAAATGCACGAAGTTGGTTTTAATTACAGAATTACAGATTTTCAATGCGCACTTGGAATAAGTCAATTGAAAAAGCTTGAGTCTTTTGTTCAAAAAAGAAGAACCATTGCAAATTATTATGACGAATTTTTTCTTAATGACGACAGATTTATAATTCCGTTTGTTTCACTAAATGTTAAGCATGCTTATCATCTTTATCCATTACAAATAAAATTTGATGAACTAAAAATTGATAAAAAAATTTTCTTCAACAAACTAAAAGAAAAAGGTATATTACTTCAGGTTCATTATATTCCTATTCATCTTCAACCTTTTTATAAAAAAAGATTTGGTTTTAAAGAAGGTGATTTTCCAGTAGCAGAAAAATTTTATAGAAATGAAATTTCTATTCCAATTTATCCATCATTAAATGAAGAAGATATTAATTACATCTCTCAAACAATAAAAAATCAATTAAATGAACTACAATTGTGAAGTCAATGTAAATGAAAGTATCAATTATTACAGAAGGATTTCTAAATACAGGATATGGACATATTACCCGCTGTATTTCTCTTTATCAAGCATTTGAAGAAAGAAAAATAATACCAATACTTTTTGTTAATGGTGATGAAAAATCAAAAGATTTTCTTAAAGATGTAAATTATGAAATCATTGATTGGTTGAATCATCCAGCACAATTAATTAAAAAAATTATTAACAGCGATACTTTAATAATCGATTCATATCTTGCGAGTAAAGAATTTTATGAAAACATTTCCAATTTTACTAAAACTCTTTTGATAATAGATGATTATATGCGAATTGATTATTCAACTGGTATTGTATTAAATGGTACAATCAATGCAGAAAAATTTCCTTATCCAACAAAAAAAGATATTGAATATTTGCTCGGCTCCAAATACATACCAATTAGAAAAGCTTTCTGGGATATTTCAAACAGAAAGTATAAAAATAAAATTGATACTGTTTTAATAACATTTGGTGGACAGGATATTAGAAATTTAACAATGCCTGTTGTTAAAGCTTTGAGAGATTATGACTCTGCATTAAAATTGAAAGTTGTTTTTGGAAATAAAAATTCCCACGAACACAAATTAAAAGATATTAATAATACTGAAATTTATTTTTCGATAAACGAATATGAAATGAAAAACTTAATGCTTGAAAGTGATTTAACAATTACAGCTGCGGGTCAAACTTTGTATGAACTTGCTGCTACGGGCACACCAACAATTGCAATTGCAGTAGCAGACAATCAAAAACATAACATAAATGAATGGCACAAAGCGGGATTTTTATTAGAACCAATTTTTTATAATGATGTTAATCTAATAAAAAAAATTCTCGATCAATTTGAAAAAATGAAATCGATTAGATTGAGAAAAAAATTAGGAAATAACGGCAAAGCAAATGTAGATGGCAATGGAAGCAGAAGAGTTGTAAATTATTTATTAGAAAATTTGTGTAGCATCGAAGGTTTTTATCTAAGAAAAGCTACAATTGAAGATTTAGAAATTGTCTATAAATTATCAAACCAGCCAGATGTTAGAAAGCAATCAATAAATAAAAATTATATTTCATGGGATGAACACAAAGTTTGGTTTAGTAATAAAATTGTCGATAAAAATTATTTATTTTTATTAGCCTTTGATAAAAATGATAAATTTATTGGTCAAATCAGATTTCAAATAAAAAACAGTGCTGCTGTAGTGAGTATTAGCATTACTAAAGAATTTAGAGGCAAAGGTTTATCAAAAAAAATTATTAAAGAAGCATCAAAAATTTTATTTGACGAATTTAGTTCTATTAAAAATATACTTGCTTATATTTTGCCAGATAATCAAGCATCAATTAATGGTTTTAAATCTGCTGGATTTATACACATTGGCGAAGAATTTTTTAATAATGAAAAGTATTTAAAATTTATTTTAGAAAGAACATAAATGGAAATTGGAAAAATTAATATTAACGAAAAAGTTTTTATCATCGCTGAACTCTCTGCAAATCACAATCAAAACTTTGAGATTGCAGTTGAATCAATAAAAGCAATTAAAGAATGCGGCGCTGATGCTGTAAAATTACAAACTTACACTCCGGATACTATTACACTTGATTGCGACAATGAATACTTTCAGATTAAGCATGGAACTATCTGGGATGGAACGACTCTTTATAAGCTTTATCAGAGAGCTTACACACCATGGGAATGGCAGCCAAAATTAAAAAAGATTGCAGAAGAACTTGGTCTAATTTGCTTTTCCACACCATTTGATAAAACTGCAGTTGATTTTTTAGAAGAAATGAATGTACCGGCTTATAAAATTGCTTCGTTTGAAATTGTTGATATTCCTTTAATTGAATATGCTGCCTCAAAAGGAAAACCTGTTATAATTTC
>CAZNFW010000037.1:0-27861 GCA_964572725.1 uncultured Melioribacter sp. | reverse complement strand
TGCCGGCGGTTTATTTGTAGCAATTTTAGGTATTGTAGCATACAATTTCTTTGTAAACAAGGTTGATAATTTTACATTTCAAATCGACGAAGCATCATACAATATTATGCAAATATTTAAATCAAGATGAGGTAAAGAATGCCGCGCATTAAAAAAGCGAGAGTTCCAGTTAAAATAGATATGACTCCTATGGTCGATGTAGCATTTTTACTTTTAACATTTTTTATGCTTACAACCCAATTCAGACCACCGGAAGAAGTTGAGATACAATTGCCTCTTTCACATTCCGAGATTAAACTTCCGGAATCAAATACTATGACTCTAATTGTGAGTGATAGTGCAAAAATATTTCTTGGGTTTGATTCTGCTTATATGATGGAAAATATGTTTGGTCAACAAAATAGAAATCGCCAGGCAGTGGAAGTTAAAATGGAAAATCTGCCCGACCTTTTAATCAAAGCAAGAATTTCTAATCCAAAACTCAGAACCATTGTTAAAGGCGATGCAAATGCAGATTATGGAATTATTTCAGATGTTATGGATATATTGAAAAAAACTCAAATTACTCGATTTGCAATGGTTACTAATTTTAAAACAAATTAAAAGAGGAGTATAAAAATGGCTGGAGTTGATGTCGGTGGTGGCGGAAGCAGTCGTAAAAGACACGGTAAGAAAAAAGCAAAGAAAAGAATTAATATTAGAATCGATATGACTCCCATGGTCGATGTTGCATTTCTTTTGTTAACATTTTTTATGCTCACTACTGTATTTAGAAAACCGCAAACACTCGAAATAAATTTACCCCCTAAAGATGTTGATGTTAAAATTGCTGAATCGAATTTAATGACTTTAAGAGTCGATGAAAATCTTAATATCTACTGGAATATGGGAATTGAAGTCCCTAAAAAAATAAAATTTGATGATTTAAGAAAATTTCTGCAGGAAAAATCAAATGAAAATCCAAAACTTGTAGTTCTTATTAAAATTGATAGAAAAAGCAAATACCATGCGATGATTGATATAATTGATGAACTAAATCTTGCCAATCTAACTCGATTTTCTTTAGCACCTATGACAGATATCGATAAAAAAGAAATGGCAAGAGCATCATAAGGAGATATGAAATGACAAATACAATAACAGTTCAAAATAATCCTGTATATGGCGCATTTGAACTCAAAAAACTTTATCCGAGAAATTTTTCGATAGGATTAATAATTGCTGTAATATTTCATATACTTTTAATTTCTGCTTATTATTTTTACCAGTCTATTACAAAGGAAGAAACAGAAAATATTCCTACTGTAAGAATTTTAAAGTATAGTGAGTTAGGACCACCTCCATCGATTACTAATGATGTACCCCAACAAGTATCAGTTTCCGCTCCTGTTGCTGCTCCTACTGTTGGGGTACCAGTTCCTGTTCCTGATGAAGAAGCACCACCTGAACAAACAATTGCAACACAACAAGAAATGAGTCAACAAGCCTCGCCAGCTTTAACTGAAGGCTTGGGAAGTGGAACAACACAAATTACACAAGACATAAAAATAGAGCCTGAAAAAACTGAAGAAGACCCGGATATTAATGCTTATGTCCCCGTAGAAAAATTGCCAGAAATGGTTGTAACTGCTCAGCCTGAATACCCAGAAATTGCAAGACGTGCAGGTATAACCGGTAAAGTTTATGTAAAAGTTTTAGTAGATAAACAAGGAAAACCAAAAAAAGCCGTGATACTTAAATCTGATGCAGAAGTTTTTAATGAGGCCGCAATTGCAGCTGCAATGAAATGTGTTTTTACTCCGGCTATTCAAAATAATCACCCGGTTTCTGTTTGGATAGTTCTGCCTTATAAATTTACTCTGCAAGGTCAATAATTTCATGAATAATATACTTACTTATATTGCTTATTCTGCAGGATTTATTTTTATTCTTCTCGGTTTAGCTATTCTCTTTACCAATATAACTCCAGACTATATGCCTGCTCAATTCAAAGTTATGATGGGCATAGTTCTTTTTATGTACGGAATTTTTAGAATTGTCTCTACTATTTTTAAGAAGCGGCGTGATGATGAAGAAACTTTTTAAATATTTTGTAATTGCACTATTTATTTTATTATTTGGATGCAAAGATGAACCTCGAGAAACTCCCACAAAAGGATATTTAAAATGCTACGTTGATGAATCTCTTTACAATGTAGTTAAAGATGAAGCAGATTTATTTATGAATCTTTATCCTCAAACTAAAATAGATTTAATTCCTGTAAAAGCTCGAGAGGGAATTGTAACTATATTGAATAATGAATCTGAAATGTTTGTTAGTTCCCGTGAATTAAATAAAGAAGAAAAAAATTATGCTCAAAAAATTAAATCAGAAATAAAACTATTCAAATTTTGTTACGATGGAATAGCTGTTATTAGCAATAAGAAATTTGTTGAAGAAAAAATCAACTTATCAGACTTAAAAAATTTACTTACAGCTAAAAGCAGAAAATATAAAATCATAATACCTGAAAGGAACTCTGGCATTTTTGAATATATTTCTTCTCATCTACTTTCTGAAAATCAATTAGCTAATGTTGATATTGTTAATTGTGAATCTGATGTAATCAAAAAAATTAGTGTGACGAATAATTCTTTGGGACTTGTTGGATTAAATACACTTAAAGGAATCAAAGGAATAAAAATATTAAAAGTTGGAACAAGCGAAAACAATATATTAGGTTCCACGTACTATGAACCACTTGCTGGTTATCTAGTTAATGGTTCTTATCCATTAGTTCGCACGACTTACATTTTTCTTAATGAAATAGGTATTGGTGTAGCTTCGGGATTTACAACATTTTTGACAAGCAGCGAAGGTCAAAAAGTTGTAATGAAAAATGATTTAGGACCTGCTACAGTTCCAGTAAAATTAATTCAATTAAACTGATGGTGTAAAAATGCTTAATAGAATTAAATTAATTTTTCTATGCTTATCTTTTATAACATTTTCTCATTTGAGTGGACAAAATATTTTATCCGATGTGCAAAAAGCTGTAGAAAGGAAACAATACGAAAGTGTATATTCTACTGCAAAAGATTTATTAAATAAGGATTCAACAAATCTCGCATTAAAAATTTTAATACTGCTTCAATCAGCTGGATATAATAATAAAGATGTTTATGAAAGTATAGGTGATGCCTATTCAAAATTAGGTGTTTATGAATTAGCTTTAACAAATTATGAACAAGCAGAATCTATTGATTCATTAAATACTGCACTGAAATTTAAATCAGCCGATTTATTATATAAACAGAAAAAATATACAGAAGCAGTAAACAAATATTTGAAAATAATATCAATTGAACCGACAAATGCAAAAGCATATTTAAGTGCAGCTGCAATTTTTTACCAGGCAAAACTCTACACAGATGCATCTTTGATGTATGAAAAATACTTAGCATTAGAAAAGTCTTTAGATGCATATCAAAAAATTACAAAGGCACTCCTAGAAATTAGGAATTATGAAAAAGTTTATGCATTTGCTACTGAAGGATTAAGCAAATATCCAAACGATTTTACTTTAATGAAAAACTTAGCTTTGGCTTCCTATGCTCTTAAAAAATTTGATGAATCTGCTAAGTATTATTCATCAATACCAGATTCTCTTTTGAATATTAATGATTATGAAAATGCTGCAAGAGCTTTTCAACAAATAAAAGATGATACAAATGCAATTAAGTATTTTGAAAAAGTAATTCAACTTGATAGTACACGTTCAAGTATTTATATGGATTTGGCAAATAACTTATTTAAAAATCAGAATTATGAACAAGCCATAAAATATTATAAAGCCAAAATTAAAATTGAACCGGACTACGAATTGGCTTATAGGTTTATGGGATTTTCTTATATCCAATTAAAAAATTATGACGAGGCTCGTAAATCATTATTAAATGCAGCAGCACTTAACGACACTATTGTAAATACACATTATTACCTTGCACAAGCTTATAAGGGATTAGATTCACTTGATTTAGCTGCAGAACAATATAAAGAAATAATTAATCTTGCTGAACAGAAAGAAAACCAATACAAAGACCAATTTATAGAAGCCAATTATTTTTTAGGACAGCGAGCATTTAATAAAAAGAATTACGCAACAGCAATCACATACTTAAAAAATGTTTTACAATTCAAACCAAATGATGTTGGAACACTTGAAATGCTCGGGTTGAGTTTTCATCAACTTGGGAACACGGAGGAAGCAATACGTATTTACAAAAAAGTAAAACAGCTTAACCCAAAAAGCGAGGTAGCTAAAAAGGGTTTGAGAATGTTGAGTGCAGATTAAATTTATCTTAAATTATTCTTAAGAAAAGGGAATGAAAAAAGAAAATAACAAATATTAAAAAAATCATTAAGTTTTGGTTTCGAATTAATAAAACTATTTCTTGTAATGTTGATTCTTTTAATTATATTGTTCTTAGTAAAAGAATTTATATTATAAAAAATGAAAAAGCAAAGAAATAGAATTAGCCATTCAACTATTCCGAATACTTTTAACCCTTGGCATCATGTTGAGTACGGAAGTGATGCACCGGAAATTGTAAATGCAATTATAGAAATACCACAAGGTTCAAAAGGTAAATATGAACTTGATAAAAAAAGCGGATTGCTTAGATTAGACAGAGTCCTTTTTTCAGCTGTTTATTATCCTGCTAATTATGGATTCATTCCTCAAACACTTAGTGACGATGGTGACCCACTTGATATCTTAGTTCTCTCATCAATAGAAGTTGACCCTCTTTGTATTATTGAAGCAAAAGTTATAGGCTTAATGAGAATGGTTGACGACGATGAAAAAGATGACAAAATTATTTCAGTAGCTAAAAATGATATTTCATTGAATTACATAAACGAGTTAAAACATCTTCCTCCTCATACTACTATCCAGCTAAAAAGATTTTTTGAAGATTATAAAAAATTAGAACATAAACATGTTATTGTGGAAAAATTTTTTGGTAAGAAGGAAGCTTACAAGATTGTCAATGAATCTATTATTCGATATAAAAAAGAATTTGGAATAGAATAAATTAAGATTGTCTTTTGTTTTTGGTTTGAGTAAAATTATGTATGCTGTGGTAGTTAGACAAATTAAATATAAATTTCATAATGGTTTTATATAGATTTTATAAAAAGAATGATAGTGTTCTTTGTATTAAGTTTGAGTAAGATTTTTATTATCAAATTTTATTCTGCACAAATTTGTGAAGGAAAGTTGCTGAGATTCTTTTTGGCTAAGCAAGAAAAGAAGTTTTTTTGAGCTAATATTTTTTTAATTGCGAATTAAAAATAATTAATCGGTTGAAATCTTTTTTCTGTACTTCCAGAAGAAATAAAATGGCAGACCGCTTGATATTAGAATTAAACCCATCATTGCATCCTGAGTATCGGAAAAAATTGAGTTAATCAAAAACAAAAATGCTGCACAAACAAAAATTAAAGGAGTGTAAGGATATCCCCAAACTTTATAAGGTCGTTTTTCTTCTGGCATTTTTTTCCTTAGAATAATTATTCCAAATGCACCAAGCATATAAAAAAGCCACGATGCAAACATTACATAATCAGTAATTGTATCGAAAGTGCCTGAAAGCACAAGAACGCAGGACCAGATTCCCTGTACCACAAGGGCAATATGAGGCGTTCCAAAATTTGGATGTACTTTGCCAAGACTTTTAAAAAATAAATTAGCTCTTGCCATTGCAAATGGAACTCTTGCTGTTGCAAGTATACTTCCATTTAATGCACCAAAAGTAGAAATAATGACAATGAGAGAAATTATTGAACCGCCTCTAGAGCCAAAAACTTTTTCAGCTGCTGATGCGGCAACTAATGGAGATTTTGCCATTTGATTTATAGGCAGAACATAAAGGTATGCTAAATTTATTAATACATAAACAAAAATGACTATCAATACTCCAAACAATAAACCAAGCGGAACATTTCTTTGTGCATTTTTTACTTCACCTGACACAAAGGTTATATTGTTCCATGCATCGTATGCCCAGAATGCACCCGCAAATGCTAATCCAACTACACTAAAAAGATTATTTGCAGTTGATGCAGGGATATTAAAATTAGTGTAAATGTTTGAAGCACTACCGTTTCCAAACAAAAAAAGAATTAATGCAAAAACAATTATTACAGCAATTTTAATGTAAGTTAATATAGTTTGTACAGTACCTCCAAATATTACACCTATATAGTTTATCAAAGTTAAAATAATTATGGAAGCTATTGCTACTGTTTTTACTCCAAAATCTATAAATGGATATATCTTACCAACCAGAGGAAAATAAAATGAGAAATTTTGAAAAGACTCGGGCAGTTGAAATAATTTTATAAAATAGCCAATATATTCTGCAAAGACGTAAGCTATTGCTGCCTGACTTCCAGTTTGAATTACAGATAATATCGACCATCCATAAATATAAGCTGTAAAATCTCCATACATTTTTCTGAAATAAACATACTGTCCGCCTGTAGCATCAATCATTCCCGAAATTTCTGCATTTACAAATGCACCAATAAGTGTAATTAAACCAGCAGCAATCCATATTAAAATTAATAATTCAGGAGAACCTAATTGTTCTGCCATAGTTGATGGTTTTCTAAAAATTCCAGAGCCAATCATTGAACCAGCAACAATCATTATAGAAGCTGTAAGACTTAAACCTCGAACTAATTCAGTTTTTCTGTTCTTCATAAATGGGCTTAACCTCTTTAAGATGAATATAATTTCATCGAATTAGTATTTTATTAATTTGCTAAGAAAATAAAATTAAAATAGAATTCCAAAAGGAAATTTTTTTCGTTTATTAATGAGTTTTATTAGATTACTACTTGAAATTTTTCCATTCATTCTTATAATGATATAAAATAGTATGTATGAAAAATAATTTTTGGGACTAATTCGTGGAAACTTATCTAATTGTTCTTATAGTTCTGATAATTTTAGCATTTACAGATTTGATTGTTGGTGTTGCAAATGATGCTGTAAACTTTTTGAATTCAGCATATGGTTCGAAAGTTGCACCACGCTATATTGTTTTAATAGTTGCCTCACTTGGTGTTATTATAGGAACTCTTTTTTCAAGTGGGATGATGGAAATTGCAAGGAAAGGTATTTTTAATCCTGAAATGTTCAATTTTAGTGAGGTGATGGCAATCTTTGTAGCAGTAATGATAACCGATGTTCTTTTACTTGATTTTTATAACACTTTCGGGATCCCCACATCTACTACAGTATCTTTAATCTCTTCTCTCTTAGGCGGAAGTGTAGCAATATCTTTTATAAAAATTTATCAAGCTGGCAAAAGCTGGGAGTTAATCGGTAGTTATATTAATATAACCCGAGTTTCAGCTATCTTTTCTGCAATTTTGTTTTCTGTTGCAATTTCTTTTTTAGTTGGCTCAATAATTCAATTTATATCGAGATTAATTTTCACATTTAATTATGAAAAACGTTTTAGAAGATATGGTGCTATATGGAGTGCATTAGCTTTTACTTCAATTACTTATTTTATTTTTATTAAAGGGGCAAAAGGTGCATCATTTTTAAATGATGAAGCTATTGATTGGATTATCAATAACACTTCGATTTTGTTAGGTGTGAGTATAATCTTTTGGACAATAGTATTTCAATTATTACTATGGGTTACAAAAATCGATATTCTTAAACCAATTATATTGGTAGGAACTTTTTCTTTGGCACTGGCTTTTGCTGCTAATGATTTAGTAAATTTTATTGGTGTACCTCTTGCTGGTTTAAGTGCTTACCAGATTGCTTCGAATAGTGCAAATCCTTTTGAAATTACGATGGCAGCACTACGAGAATCAGTAAAAGCAAATTCTTTTTTACTGATGATTGCAGGTTTTGTAATGATGGGTACTTTATGGTTCAATAAAAAAGCTCGCACTGTAACAAAAACAGAAATTAATTTAGGAAGACAATCTGAAGGTTACGAAAAATTTGAATCCTCCGCTTTAGCAAGAAGCATTGTAAGAATTGGATTGAATATTGGCAACTCAATCAAAAAAATTTTTCCAGATAAATTCTGGAAAAAAATTAATAAAAGATTTGATATTACTAAAGCCGAGTATCTAAAATATAGCAAAAAAGACCGTCCTGCATTTGATTATATAAGAGCTACAATTAATCTCATGGTTTCAAGCAGTTTAATTTCGCTTGCAACAGCTTATAAATTACCTCTTTCAACAACATATGTTACATTTATGGTAGCAATGGCTACTTCTTTTGCTGATAAGTCGTGGGGAAGAGATAGTGCAGTTTATAGAGTTAATGGAGTGTTGACTGTAATAGCTGGATGGATATTTACAGCTTTTATAGCAATAACATTCAGCGGAACTATTTCTTTGATTATCTATTATGGAGGAATATGGACAATTGTATTTCTGCTAATCTTTGTAATGTTTATTATTATTCGTTCAAATATTTTACATAAGAAAAAAGAAAAGAAAATTGCTAAAATTGAATCATCATTAATTGAAGCAGAAAAATCTTTTGTTGATGGTTCTTTCAAAAAAGAAATTGAAGAATATCTTTATAATGTAGAAAATATTTATTCAGCAATTTATTCAGGTTTATGCAATGAAAAAAGAGGTAAATTGAAAAAGGTTCTTAAAGAAGCAAAAGAGTTGGAAGATCAAAGCATAGCAATTATTAATAAAATGCTATTTAGTTTACAATCGTTGGACGGCAGTAGTTCTTTAAATGATGATATAAATTCTGGAAAAGCAGTTATAGCTATCGGAGATATTTCATCACTTCTCAAAGACATAGCTAAAGCAACTTTTGACCATATAGACAATAATCATTCTGCTCTTACTAGTGAACAAAAAGATGATTTTAAGCAGCTGAGGAACTTAGTTTCATCTCAAATCTCATTAATTGTAAAAGCTAATAAAAATTCATCGGGTGATTATGATGATTTATCGGAAAAGATTAATGAATTAAAAAAGACACTCAAAAAACTTGATAAGAATCAAGTCCAATACATTAAGAATGGGTCTGCAAAAGTACGGACAAATCTTCTATTCTTAAGCATATTATTTAAAACAGAAGGTATAATAAATAACCTGAATGAAATTTATTTCTTCCTTAAAACATTGAATTATCACAAAATATCTATTAAGTAATTATAATTTATTCTACTCAAAGCAGAAATTTTAATGAAACTAAGATTACCTAAACTTCACAATCAAATTGTTATTGGATTAATCCTTGGAGCAATCTTTGGTTCACTTTTCAAAGTTCATAATAATCGACTTGAAATTAAACTGATAGAAAATAATAACGAAAGAATTTTTACAGTTGATAACTGGAAAAAATTTGTTTTTATAATTAAAAATGATTCTGTTTTGTTCAATTCGAATCAGCAATTAGAAATTATTTCTTACTTTAATAAAATCAAAGAAGAAAAACCTTCACTAGTAATTCATGATTTTTATAGCAATAAAAATTTCATTGAAAAAAAGCATCTGGAAAGCATAATTTCAATCAACAAAGAAAAAACAATAGCTCAATCAATCAAATGGATTGGTGAAATATTTATCAAGCTGCTTAATATGATTGCAGTTCCGCTTGTTCTTGCATCCTTAATTGTTGGTGCCGCAAGTCTGGGAGATATAAAAAAATTTGCGCGCATTGGAGCTAAAACTTTACTCTTATATGTATTTACAACTTTTATTGCAGTAACTATTGGTTTAATAGCAGCAAATGTTATTCGCCCTGGTGAAATAATGAATACTCAAACAAAAGAAAGATTATTATCGATTTATGAGACTGACATAAATTCAAAGATTCAGACAGAACATGATTTTAGTATTTCAAAAATGCTTGTAGATATTGTGCCGAGGAATCCTTTCTATGCGATTGCAAATTCAGAAATGCTTCAGATTGTTTTTTTTGCTGTGATGTTCGGCATGTTATTAACCATTATCAAAAAAGAAAAAGCAGAACCTGTAATTAATTTTTTTGATGGATTAAGTGAAGTAATGATAAAGTTTGTTGATATCGTAATGATTTTAGCACCATTTGGAGTTTTTGCACTTATTGCAGCAACTGTATCAGAATTTGGTTTTGATATTCTTCAAACACTTATCTGGTATTCTTTAACAGTTTTAATTGGATTGATAATTCATGGATTTGGGGTTTATTCATTTCTCTTGAAATCTTTTTCTAAAATAAATCTAAAAGAGTTTTTCAAAAGTATTAAACGTGTTCAGATAGTTGCATTTACTACAAGCTCAAGTGCAGCAACTTTACCAGTAAATATTGAGGTATGTCAGGATAACCTGCGAATATCAAAAAGCATAACAAGTTTTGTACTTCCTTTGGGTGCTACTATAAACATGGATGGAACTGCATTATATCAGGGAGTAGCTTCTGTTTTTATTGCACAGGTCTTTGGAATGGATTTGAATATTGTTCAACAATTAACAATTGTATTTACAGCAGTACTTGCTTCAATAGGAACAGCACCTGTACCCGGAGTAGGAATTATTATGTTAATTGTAATTTTAAAATCAGTTGGCATACCTGAAGAAGGAATTGCATTAATTATGGGAGTTGATAGAATACTGGATATGTGCAGAACTGTTATAAATGTTACAGGAGATGCAGTAGTAGCTTCTGTTGTTGCATCTTCAGAAAATGAAATTAATTAATTTCTTTTTGATTTTAATACACCGCCAAGTCCCTCATAAGTTATTAATTCTGCATCAATAGAACCAATTAATACTTTTGTTTTTACTTTGACAGGTATTTTTAATTCATCATCAGTCAACCATATAATAATCGAACCTTCACTTTTAAATAATCCACCCTCTTTCACTACTGGCTCAAGAATAATGCAATTAAAAGTTCCTGCTGTTACACTTACTGATTCTTTTCCACGGTAAATAACTTCAAGAGGATAAACTTTATCTTTATAAAAATTTTCAAGATAAATTTTATCATTAATTTTCAATTTTGAATAATCAAATGTGCGAGCAAGATAGAAAGCTGAAACAATATCATTTACATATCTGGGTATATCATAGGAACCTTCTGTAGTTATTGCTCTCCCTTTTCTCTGGTCAAAAAAAGCAGAAAAATCTCTTGAATATTTTCCTTCTCGGATATGCTGCTCAAATCTCCACGGAAAAATTCCTTCGACATCAATAAAAGTTTCATATCGGTCTCTAACCTTGTAAAATAAATCGAATGCTGGAACTGAACTGACTTTGAAAACAACATTATAAACATCTCTTCCTGCTATCTTGGTAATTTTAGGGATTGAAAACTCTGCGACTCCTGCTGTAATAAATCCATATTTTACATCGAATATTAATTTTTCTCCCTGTCTGAAAGCTTTGTTTTCAATTTTTCTAAAGTTATCCTTTTGAGAGAATGATGATGTAATAGATATTATAAGAAATAGTAAAATAAATTTACAGATAATAGAAAATTTATTTATGTAAATTTTTGAGCTGTTATTATCTGGGAAGAAGATTTTGATATGCTCACAAAAATTATTCAGATGATAATTCATAATAATCCAATTGTTGGGAGTTTAATATTTTTTTAACTGCTTCGAATACATCTTTAACATCAATGGTATTCATGCAGTTAGTTTCTCTATTTTCTTTTTGAAAGCTGTTACAATTTATATTTGGTTTAAAGATTACTTTTTTGTTTGTGTAAGGTCCCCATCTTTCTTCAGAACAGGTAATTATATTAGGATAAAATCCAATTACAAATTTATCCAGAGCAGCAGCAATGTGAATTGGTCCTGTAGAATTTGCAATTAATAATTTGCATTTATCAATTAATGCAATTAGTTCGGACAAATTTAATTCACCCGCAAAGTTTTTTGTTTTCTCGCTTACAACAAGAGTTTGACATAGTTCCTTTTCATTTCTGCTGCCCGTGATTAAAATCTCAACATCAAGCTCATCTGAAATTTTTTTTGTGAGCTCTTTCATTTTGGAAATAGGAAAGTCAACCGAACTTCCGCCGCTGCCCGGATGAATTATTATTATTTTGTTGACAGAAATATTTTTTGATTCGAGGAGTATATTTACTTTTTCAATACTTTCTGATGAAGGTACAATTCCAAAATGAATATTATTTGGACTAACTTTTTCGTCAATACCAATTTTTTTTAATAGACGAACATTGTATTCAAGTTCATGATATTTTGCATCCTTGCGGTGTTCATAAATTTTTTTATTAAATAAAAAAGAGTACCAGC
The DNA here is from genome assembly GCA_964572725.1 of uncultured Melioribacter sp. Lineage (GTDB taxonomy): Bacteria > Bacteroidota > Ignavibacteria > Ignavibacteriales > Melioribacteraceae > Rosettibacter. Next base: position 15,561 of record CAZNFW010000037.1, on the reverse strand, counting down.
GGTAACCAGTTCCAATTCTAATTTTAATACCTGATAGAAAAAGTATTAATGCTATTCTGAATGTTGGATAAGCTATTATGCAAACATCAAACTTGTTTTTTAGCAGTTTTATATTTTCAAAAATTAGCGGCTTCCCATTTTTTTCTTTTAGAATTATGATTTCATCAATAAATGAATTGCCTTTTGCGAGAGTACTTGTATAATCTCGCAGTAAAAAACTTACTCTTGATTCAGGATAATGTTTTTTAATTATCGAGCAAAGAGGGAGGGTAAGAACAACATCTCCTATTCTGTCTGTACGTGCAATTAGAATATTTTTAGGTTTATTCATTTTTTTGATACAAAGGGATTATCTTTAATAAAATACCGCCATGGTAAATCTACTGATTTTTTAATTCCTATTCTTCTTGAAGTTTGAATCTGGCTTCTCTTTATTTCAGGCTGATTTAATATGAATATTTCATTACCTGTTAAAAGAACCCCATTTTCCTTTCTTGTTATTTTAAATGCTTGACAAATTTTTGCAGGTCCATTGGTTAAATTAATTTTTTCTTTTTCGGTAATATTTTTTCTGCTAAATCTATTTAATGCCAAAAATTCTATTCCTTCAACAGGTTCCATTGCTCGAAGAAGAACAGCAGTTCCTTCATCAACTTTTCCAGTTACAACATTCGAACAGAAATGCATACCATAAGTAAAGTAAACATAAAGTCTTCCTCCTCCTTGAAACATTATCTCATTTCGTTTGGTCTTTCCATTGAAAGAATGTGCAGCTTCATCAACTCTGCCATCGTAAGCTTCTACTTCGACAATTTTCCCAACCAAAAAATTATCTTTGATTTTACGAACGAATAATTTACCTAATAATTCTTTAGCAACAATATGAACATCTCTTGTATAAAATTCGAGAGGCAACTTGGCTTGATTAAACATATTGTTTAAGTGATTTAATGAAATTGTAAATCATAAGAATTGTAAAAGATTTATCTAAATTTAAGAAAGTATTTATCTATTTCATCTCTTAAATCAATGCCAGCTTTTTCAAAATAATTTAATAATTCATTGTATGAACCTGAGCCTCCTAAAAAGTCCCAAAATTCTTCAACTACTTATAAGTCCATTTTCAAGATCAATCATTCCTTTTAATGTCCAGCGTTCATATGGTTTGGGTTCATAAGGATTAAATATATAGATGAATCAAATTTGTTCATATTAAAAAATGATTAATTTCATAGATATTATTCTGGATTAATAATATAAAAATTATCATGCTAATCCAGTATCAATTATTTCGCTTATCTCTTTTATCTTTGCTTTGTAATATTCAGATTTTTCTGGATAAAGCTTCATAAGTTCTTTATAAATTAAAATTGCTTCTTTAAAATTTTTTTGTGATTCATAAATCTTTGCTAAAGTTTCGGATACAATTTTCTTGCCTGTGTATTCTGGAACTTCTAATTCTGTTTGCGAATTTTCGTCGGGCACATAACTAATTCTTGCTTTACTAAGCTTCTCTGCAAGAATATCAAGTTGTTCTTCAATTGAGTTTTCAAAATTTACTTTGCTTTCCTGCCAGATAGCTTTTTTCTTTACTTCTTTTATGGAATTTCTTTCTTCTATAATTTTTTTAACTTTTTTTGTATAAAAATCTTTTGTCTCATCAGAATTAATAAACGAATTACCCCGATTTATTAATTCAAGTGCTTCAGTTTCATTTCCGTTATAAGCTTTTGCAATTGCCAAAATAAAATAAGCAGAAGGATATTGAGGAAATTTTTCAAGTCCTTTTTCTAAAATTTTTACAGCATCGGCTATATTTCCCTCTTCAATAATAGAAGCTGCAACTCTTGCAAATAGTGGCGAACCGGGATTAAATTCATAAATTAGTTTAATCTTATCAATTGAAAAATTTTTTTGATTCACTCAGTTTAACTGTTGTTTTTTAATAAATGCCTGTCTAAGTGATAATATTGAAACACTTGCGAAACCAAAAAAGAACATTAACTGGAATGGGAGGGCAGCAATTTCCATAAAATAAATTGAAGCAATAACACCAATAAGACAATAAACAGCAAGCAGTAATTCTACATAAGTTGATGCTTGAATTTTTATGCTTTTAAGATATTTATTTTTTATAACATTATCATTTTTACTTTCTACTTTGAATTTTGGTGTTCTTACGAATTCGCTTTTTCGGTTTAATAATCCTTCAATTACAGCTCGAGTATTATTTAATGCAAAGCCCATACTTCCTGCCATAAATAATGGGAAAAGTGCAATTCTTTTTCTCCAATCTGGATGCACATCTTTTTGAGCAAACATATAGAATAAGAAAGAACCAATAAATGCTATAACAAAAACTGCCATAATGTTGAAGAAATTCCAGTAAGGTCCTGAATTCTTAATAAAAATTAGTGGAACATTTAAAATTCCTGCGAGAAGAATAAATGGAAATACAATGTTATTTGTTAAATGAAATGTAGAATGAATTTTTAATTTGAATGGCAGATTGGATTTCCAGACGAGAGGCAAAATTTTTTTTGCGGTTTCAATTGCTCCTTTAGTCCATCTGAACTGCTGAGCTTTTAAGGCATTCATTTCTGCTGGAAGTTCTGCTGGAGTTGTAAAGTCCCGCAGGAAAACAAATTTCCATCCTTTTAATTGAGCGCGGTAACTTAAATCTAAGTCTTCGGTTAATGTATCACCTTCCCAGTTGCCGGCATCTTCAATACAATCTTTTCGCCATACTCCGCCAGTTCCATTAAAGTTAATAAAGAATCCAGCTTTATTTCTTACAGTTTGCTCTATTACGAAATGACCATCAAGAGCTAATGCCTGAATTTTTGTTAGAAGTGAATAATCTTCATTTAAATGTTCCCAGCGTGTCTGAACCATTCCAACTTTATCATCATAAAAATATCGAAGTGTATTTTTCAAAAAATCTCTTTTAGGAATAAAATCAGCATCGAAAATTGCAATATATTTTCCTTTTGCAGTTTTAAGACCTTCTTTTAATGCTCCAGCTTTAAAACCTTCTCGACTTCCACGACGTATATGCTTGATGTCAAAACCTTCTGCCTGTTTTTCCTTTACTAATCTTGCAACAACATCCACAGTTTCATCAGTTGAATCATCCAGCACCTGAATTTCCAGCTTGTCTTTTGGATAATCAATTTGACAAACTGCATTTATCAATCTTTCTACTACATATACTTCATTATAAAGCGGTAATTGAATGGTTACCATTTCTTCTGGTATTTCTTCTTTAGCCTGATGACTTTTTCTTTTATACTTCTGATGATAATAAATCATAACAAATCCATGACTTCCAAAGAAAAGCAATACAGTTAAAGAAAAGATGTATACAAATAAAACTATTTCATCAATTGCCATAGGAATTTCCTCTTAAATTTTTTTACCAGTTAGATACAACACCAATAAGTATATCTTCTGTTATTTTGTCTATAGTTTCATCAATTGCTGCTTTGCGTGCATTTATAATATTTGCAGCTTCCAATTTATAATCTGTATAATTCGAAAAATCTCTTTCAAAAATTATTTGGCGTTTAATTAAATCACGATAAACTACATGAACATTTATTGTAATGCGTTGTGCAGTAATTGTTTCGTTGCCCGAAATTACAGCAGGAGCTTCTGATAAAGATGTTACCGTTCCTTCAATAATACAATCGGAATTCATTCTGTCTGTAACTTGAAGTGTGTTGTCATTAATAAATTTTTGAATCAATTGATTAGTAAGTTTATTGCTTAAATCTGGTTCACCCGAGCCGCTTCTGTCGTTAAATGTAGGTATAGCAATAGTTTTTAAATGTGGAGGTACTGAAGCACCTGTAAATGAATATCTGCAGCTTACTAAACCAATTAATGAAATAAAGAAATAAATTATTTTTTTATTGAATACCATATTCTTTCAGTTTTCTATAAAGAGTACGTTCGCTGATATTTAATAATTTTGCTGCTTCTCTTTTATTGTTTCGAGTGTATTTCATTGTTTTAATTATAGCTCTTTTTTCAATTTCATTAAGCGGTAAAATTTCATCATTCTGAAAATTAATGGGTCTATAATTTACATCTTGATTATGATTCAATGCAATTTGTTTTAAATCCATCAAATCTTTTTTTATTTCAATTAAAGCACGGTAAATCATTTCTCTGTCGAGTGCTTCTGGTGAACGATTTAAGTGCACGGGTAAGTTACGAATTTCTTCTTCTTTTTTAATTTCGAGCAGAGGATAAAATGCTTCTGCATCAAGTATACCATTTTTATTTAATGCTACAGCAGTTTCAACAACATTTTTTAGTTCTCTTATATTTCCCGGCCAGTGATAATTTATTAAGAGTTCTTCCGCATCTTTTGTGAGTTTGGGAACCGGAATATTGTTCTTATCAGAAAAGTTTTTTAAAAAATGATATGCTAATTCAATAATATCAATCTTACGAGTTCTTAAAGGGGGAATATTTAATGTTACAGCTTTAAGCCTAAAATACAAATCACTTCGAAATTTTTTTGAATCTACTTCTACCTGAAGGTCTTTGTTTGTTGCCGCAATTATTCTCACATCTACTTTAGTTACAGTTTCGCTTCCAATTCTCATAAATTCTTTTGTTTCAAGAACCCGTAAAAGTTTAACTTGAGTGGTTAAAGGCATTTCTGCTATTTCATCAAGGAATAAAGTTCCGCCGTCGGCAATTTCAAAGTAACCTTTTCTGTCTTCAATAGCACCTGTAAAAGCTCCTTTTTTATGACCGAACAATTCGCTTTCAAGAATACCTTCTGGAATTGCTCCACAGTTTACACTGATTAATTCTTTGTTTGCTCGTTTACTGTATCCGTGTATTGCTCTTGCAAAAACTTCTTTTCCTACACCGCTTTCACCGGTTATTAGAACAGTAATATCAGATTGTGCAACCTGCATCGTAATATCAATTAAATCCCGTATTTCTTTAGATTTACCAATAATGCCAAATTTTTTTTGAAACTCTTCTATGCTCATATTTAAAAAATCTTAAAATATTTTATGTAAAGATAAGCTTTTGTGCATTAATATTTGGAATCAATTTATCTATTTCAAATTATAGAATCATTCCATCATAACATAGTAGAATTTTTCTTTTTTCTTTTTCTGATAATTTTTTATACCAGTTTTTTAATTCTTTCTCTGATAAATCATCAATATGAGTTAGTAATAATTTTTTTGGTTTAATTTTAATAAAAGCTTCATAAATTTCTTCTGGATTGATATGCATAGATTCAATTATCATTAAATCTATTTTTTCATTTTCAAAAAGATATAAATCATTTTTACTTCCAATATCAGAACTGTAAAAAAGTTTTTTATTTTCTACATTAAAAAGAAAACTTGAAGATACAAATAATTCAATAGGATAATATTTCAAAAATTCTTTTTGAACAATGTGCGTGTTTTGTTTTGCAATAAATTTAATTTCTTCATTTATCTCAACTGGTTCATCAAAATCAAAACCAGTTATTTCAAGGTTGAAGTCAAGGTTCTCTTTAAACATATAAACAGAGTTAATTAGCGAAACAAGCGGATTAATTAAATTTTTATGAGTAAAAATTTTTAATGGTCCGCCATCTTCAGGTGAATTTGTTCTGTTATTTAATTTCATCTGAGTTATCAAAGCTCCAATTCCAGTAAAATGGTCAGCATGATAATGAGTAAATAAAATTATACTAATCGAATTATAATTAATATTTTGTTTCAATAATGCTTTAGTAATTCCATCTCCAGCATCGACAAGCATATTGTGTTTTTTTGTTTTTAATAAAAATGAAGAATGGAACCGTTTAACACTTGTTCTGCCTGATCCTGTTCCAATAAAAATTATTTTCATAATGAATCCTTACTTTATTTAAATTTAATCATAAAATTTGATTACTAAAATATGATTACTTTTAAATTAACTTTGTTGTATGAAAAATCATAAGGCTTTATAGTGAAATAACACTTTTTTATATTAAGAGTAAAATAATTATTTAAATCAGTGAGCGAATTAGAAATTAACATATCAAGCGATTATGATGAAGTTGTTAAGATAAACAATGCGGTTAATAACTTTTTGATAAAAGAAGGAATTGAAGAATTAATCCGAAATGCCTTCGATATTTGTCTAACCGAAGCCTTAAATAATGTAATTAAACATGCTTACAGAGAAGAAAAGGGAAAACCGATTCATGTAAGAGTAAAAAAAGACAACAATTTTATTGAAGTAAATATTATTGACGAAGGAATTCCCAGAACAAATCTTGAAATAAAAAAACTTGATTTCGATCCCAATGATTTGAACAGTCTTCCTGAAAGTGGAATGGGACTTTTTATCATACAACAATTGATGGATGAGCTTGATTATTTTTCAATTAACAGAAAGAATTATTTTGTACTCAAAAAGTGGCTTTATTAATTATAAAATCAGATGAAAAATTTACTTCATTTAATAAAATTACTTTTAATTGTTTTTTTATCAACAGAATACATTAACGCACAATATTATAATTCTGAAGATACATTAAGAAGTCAGGCTTTTAAATCCAATCATTCAAGAAAAACATACTTTAAAGCAAAATATCCATCGTATTCATTGCTTGCAGGATATCTTCTTGTAACAGAAGCTAACAAAAGTGACCCGTTTGCACAGCATGAATTAGGATTACGATATTTGCTTGGTCAGGGTTTTCCTCCCGATACTGTGAAAGCAATTTATTGGATTAAAAAAGCGGTCGACCAGAATTTGCCAAGCGCAAAACATAATTATGGAATTTTGCTTTACAATGGAATTGGTGTCCCATGGAATCCTTTCGAAGCTTATCTGAATTTTAAAAGTGCAGCAAATGCAGGCCTGCCAGAAGCTCAATTTGCTTATGCTTTAATGCTCATGGATAATCTCGTTGTAAATAAAAATTATTCAGAAGCTTATAAACTTTTTCAAAGCTCTGCTAAAGCAGGGTTTCAACCAGCTAAAGAAGCATTAGAACAATTTAAGAAAAGTGGTTTTGTTCCTCCTGCAGATACAACAAAAAGCGTTGTTCCTTCAGTTAAAGCTGAAGATGTTTCATTGATTAGTTCGGATTGGAATCTTGACTTCTTTGATTTTGAAAATGAAAACAAGAAAGAAGATAATTACGAATTGAATATCTTGACCACTAAAAGCAGCAGAGAATTAAAAAAATATTTTGGCATTGGAGATGAAGATGAAAATGTAAATCTTCCTGATACAAGCGAAAAATCTATTTTGTTGTTCGCAGCAGAAAATGGCAGTCCCGAAGCTATTTTAATTGAAGGACTTGCATACGAAAAAGGAATATTATTTGAAAAAGATTTGATTAAAGCTGCATCAAAATACCTGCATGCATATCGTCTTGGTTCGTATAAAGCAGGTGAACTTTTTTATAAGATGATAGGAGATGAAAATTTTATTAATCTCTTGAAAGATAGAGCAAATAAAAATAATGCAGATGCCATGTATGTAATAGCAGGAGCGACTGCACTTGGATTTATTAACATCATAACGAATCAGCAGGCACTTGAACTATTAAAAAATGCTGTTGCAAAAAATCATGTGCCTTCAATTATTGAACTTGGATTATGCTATAGCTCGGGTTCAATTGTGAAAAAAGATATTCAAAAAGCGATTGAATACTGGAAACTTGCAAAAAAACTTGGGAGCAAAGAAGCTTTGGTTCGAATTGCATTTGCTCAGCTTGTTGACTCAACTTCAAGAAGTAATGCAGCAGAGCAGATTGAAATTCTTAAAAATGCAGCTAATGAAGGCTCTGTTCTTGCAGAAGCTTATCTGGGTTATTGTTATGAAAAGGGAATTGGAGTAAAAGAAGAAAAGGGAACTGCAGTTAAATTTTATCGGAGAGCAGCTCAAAGAGGTAATCAAATTGCATTTAAAGCATTAAAAAGAATGTATGATGAAATTAGACCACCTGACGAGGAATTTCAAGTGCTTGAATCTGAATGAGTTCTTTTTATGACAACAAATGTTAAGTCATCATTTTGTGGAGCATTCCCACGAAATGAAATTATTGATTTTAATAATGCATCTTTGATTTCTTCAGCAGTCATATCAGAATTTTTTTTGATTACTTTTTTAATGTTTTCTATTCCATACAAATTTTTGAAAGTATTCATAGTTTCAGTTACACCGTCGGAATAAATAATGATTATGTCATTCACATCAGGATTAATCTGAACCATTTCTAAAGTTTTTTCAAATAATCCTTTATCATTCATGCCAATTGCAATTCCCGAAGGGTTAATTTCAACAAATTCTTTTTGATTATATTTATAAAGAAGTGCAGGTGGATGCCCGCCCTTTACAAAATTTATTTTACCGTCTTTTTCAATTGACGAAATTGAGATTGTAAGAAAAAATTCTTTTCTCAAATTTTTAGAGAAGTATTTTTTTAGATTTATAATTATCTCTCTGATGTCGGAATAGTAATCCAGCAAGAAATAAATTATTGATTGAACTCGAACCATATAAAGAGCTGCTGCCATTCCTTTGCCGGAAATATCCCCAACTATTATGTAACTTTTTTCTTTTGTTTCAATTACATCAAAATAATCACCTCCAACTTCTCTTGCTGGCTCGTAGTAAGTTGATATCTGATAATTTTTTATTTGCGGTGAATGCTTTGGTATTAAATCAAATTGAATTTTCCTTGCAATTTCAAGTTCACTTTTTGCAGTAATTTTATCTGCAAGTTCAAATGCGAGTAATAAATTTAATATGATAAACGATAAAAGGAGGTAAAGTGAGTTAGGTTCTGAATAACTTATAATGAAGAAAAAAAGTGCTATCAGATAAAAAATTCTTCTTGCAGGCGATAGTCTTAATATAAATGCATTGAAGAGACTTCTAAGAAAAATTAAACCTCGAATAAATTTATTTTTTGATTTATCTGGTTTGGGAATATCACTTTTGAAAAATTCATATACTTCGCTTGCTTCCTGCTTAATTAATTTTTCTATATCTTGATAACTCAAATCGCTTGTGTAAAGGTCGAATATTCTTTTAATTGGATTTCTATGAATCAAATTTTCCTCATTAATTTTATTTTGCAAAGTTAGACGAATTACTCTTTAATTTGTGTTGAAATTAGTTCTAATTAACTCATTTTACATTCATTTTTGTATTAGTAAGAAAATTTACTAACATTAATTTTATTAATTACAGACTAATATAACATTATTAAAAGCTAAATCTTTGGAAATCATAATCTACTTTTATATTTTTCGAGCGATTATGACTTAAATGCTGTCTAAATATCCATATTTATAAATAAAAAAAGAAAGAACAATATGGCATGGAAGATAATTTTATTTGTTTTGATGACATTTGTAATTATCGCAGGAATAACATTTCCAATAGTTCCTCAGCCGCAGCACTGGTATGAATTTCCAAACATTCCGGGACTTGAAGAAAAAGCAAAAATAATTTTCTTTCATGTTCCAACAGCATGGATATCTGTAATTGCATTTTTAATGGCAATGATTTATGGGATAAAATATTTACGAAATAAAAATCTTGATGAAGATGCAAAGTCGACATCAGCATTGCAGCTGGGAATGGTTTTCTGCATACTGGCAACTGTCACAGGTTCAATATGGGCAAAGTTTACCTGGGGTGCATTCTGGCATTGGGATCCACGCGAAACAAGCATTTTTATCTTACTATTAATTTATGGCTCACTTTTAGCTCTTCGTTCTGCTGTTGAAAACGAAGATAAAAGAGCACGACTTTCTGCAGTCTATTCAATAATAGCATTTTTAACAGTACCTTTCTTTATTTTTATTATGCCAAGAATAATGACAGGTTTACATCCCGGCTCTGCAAACGATGATAACGCTGGTCCTGTTGTGGATTTTAAGATGAACTTTAATATGATGATTGTGTTCTATCTTTCACTTATCGCATTTACAATTTTGTACTGGTGGATTTGGAAAATTCGTTATAAAGTTATAATTATAAAAGAAGATATTTCTAAAAAATTATAAGAGGTTAAAATTGGAAAACGGATTAATAAATTTTCTTGAACAAAACTCAATTTATATTGTAATGTTTATTGTTCTTGTTGTTTGGATTGGAATCTTTTTGTTCCTTTTAAATACCGATAAAAAACTTAAAGAATTAGAAAAAGAAATCAAGGAGAAATAATGCTATGAAAAATAAATATCTTTTTGGCGGAATAATCATTGTCGTTTTTCTTGGAATTATGATTTACTTATTTACACAAACAAATGTTCAGTATGAAAGCAGTTTTGTAAAAGTAATGCAATCTGGCAAAACAGTTAAAGCAACAGGCACATGGGTAAAGGAAAGAAGTTATGAATTTGATAAAGAAAATAAAATTCTTTCATTTTATATTAAGGATGAAAATGGAAATGTAATGAAAGTTGTTTATCATGGTGTAATGCCAAATAATTTTGAATCTTCAACAAGTGTGGTTGTTACAGGAAAGTATTCTAACGGTGTTTTTCTTGCAACTGATATTTTAACCAAATGTCCTTCTAAATATCAGGAACAATCTGTTCAAAAAGCCAAATCTTAATTTAAGCTTCAGGAGAAAATATGATTGGGAATATATTTCTAACTCTTGCATTAATTGCAGGAGCTTTTTCCATTCTGATGTATTATTTTAATTACAGAGGATATCAGAATACACTTGGAATAGCTCGTATAAGTTTTCATTTTACTGCAGTTATGGTAATGGCTGCAAGCGCATTGCTTCTTCATGCAATTTTAACTCATCAATATCAATATAAGTATGTATATGATTATAGCAGCAGCGGACTGCCTACAGGTCTTCTTATCTCAACATTCTATGCTGGTCAGGAAGGTAGTTTTATGCTCTGGGCTTTATTTTCTGTAATAATTGGTTTAATTCTTTTAGATTATACTTCAAAACGCGGTGATTTAGAACCAAGAGTAATGATGGTCTACTCGCTGTCAATTACTTTTATTTTAATAATGTTAAATCCACTTCTTAAGTCACCTTTTAATTATATCTGGTCTCAAAGCGATTTTGTAGATTTAAAACACATTAACACTGCTTATCTTACATTGCCAGCTTTACAGAATTTTATTTTTAGCGACCCGCAATCAAATAAACATTTTATTCAAGTAAGCAAAGAACTTTACAGTATTCTTGCTGCTAATAATATTCCTATTGAAAATTTTATTATTCAAGGGAAAGGATTGAATCCGCTGTTACAAAATTTCTGGATGCAGATTCATCCACCAATGTTGTTTGTTGGATTTGCAATGTCAGCTGTTCCTTTTGCATTTGCCATTTCAGCATTACTCAAAAATGATTATAAAGAATGGATTAAACAGGCTCTGCCGTGGGTTCTTTCTGGGACAATGATATTAGGATTGGCGATTATGCTCGGAGGTTACTGGGCTTATGGAGTTTTAGGATGGGGTGGTTATTGGGGATGGGATCCGGTTGAAAATTCTTCTCTTGTACCATGGCTTATTGGTGTCGCTTCAATTCATACAATGCTTGTTCAAAAGAAAAGTCAGGATAGAGACGGAAGCAGCAGATTTGTTAAAACAAATTTGATTCTGTGCATTATGACTTACATACTTGTTATCTATAGTACTTTTCTGACAAGAAGCGGAATTCTTGGCGATGCTTCAGTTCATTCATTTGTTGACCCCGGCATGACGGTTTATCTTTTTTTGATATTGTTTTTGATTCTTTTTGTTTTACTTGGAATTGGAATGATAATATATAGATGGAAATATCTTTCTGAGCATTATACTTTTGAAGAAAATATCTTATCAAGAGAATTAGCTTTATTTACTGGCTCGGTTGCATTAATTGCATCTGCAATTATTATTCTTGCCGGAACAAGCGCCCCAATTTTTGGACAAACAGTCGATGCAACTTTTTACAACGAGCTTAATCTTCCAATTGCAATTATTATTGGATTACTCAATGGATTGAGCATAATTTTAAAATGGAAATACACGGAAAAAAAACAATTGTGGAAGCAGTCAAGATTTTCAGTTATTGCTGCATTAATTCTTACTTTGTTAATTTTTGTTTTGAGTGGTGTTAATAATTTTATGCTCGTACTTTTAACATTTTCTTCAGCATTCGCACTTTTTGTAAATGGAGAAATTGCTTATTCAATACTCAGAGGCAGAAAAAGTTTTATTGGTGCTTATGTTGCTCATATTGGAATTGCTCTATTTCTTGTTGGTGTTGTAGCAACAGGCGGATATTCTAAACATCAACAAGTAGATTTGGTAAAAGGGGAAAAAGTAAATCTATTCGGTTATGAGCTTACTTTTACAGGTTATCATCCAATTGACAGTGGTAAAAAATATGCATTTGATGTTCTGGTTAAAAAAGGAAACTCCGTTCGTCAGGCTTCTCCTGTAATGTATATTGCAGAATTTAATAATAGTTTAATGCGAGAACCCGATATACTGGTTGGACTTACAAAAGATTTTTATGTTGCTCCTATTGCTTACGACGAAACAAATGCTACCAATAATTCTCCAGTTCAAATGAAAAAAGGGGAGAAATACAATTTCAAAAATATTCAAATAACATTTATGAATTTTGTTCTGCCCAAAGATATGAATGCAATGATGAGCGGAGGAAATTTTAGAATTGGTGTTAGTCTTAAACTTGATTATAATGGCAAATCTGAAATAATTGAACCGTACATGGAAAATACAGGCGAAGGACCACAATTTTATCCAGCAGAATCTAAAGATGCAGACTTGAAAGTTTATATCAATAATATGAATGCTTCTGTAGGTATGGTTGAACTTACTTTTGATTCTTTATCAGATAAATTAGAACAACAATCTCCACCTAAAGAAATCCTAACTATTGAAGCAAGCATTAAACCATTCATTAGTTTAATCTGGTTAGGTGTTATTGTAATGGTTATTGGATTCGTGATTTCTGCTTATAGAAGGTCAAAAGAATCTTTTTTATAATGAAGAAGTTTTTATTTATTGCATTTTTAATTAACATTAATGCATACTCTCAGAATATTGATATTACCGAAGCCTTAAATTCTATTAGCATTGGAAATATTCAAAAAGCTGAGAGTATGCTTATAAAATATAAATCAGAAAATCCTTCAGCCCCTTCTGTATTATATCTTGATGCAATTCTTACTAAAAATGGTGAAGAAGCAATAAAAAAATATTTATACCTGCATGAAAAATTTCCTGATAATAAATATTCTGATGCGGTTTTATTTAATATTTTCTCATATTACTTTTCAATTGGACTTTATAAAACTGCAAATAAATACTTAGATGAACTGAAAAGTAAATTTCCAGAATCTTCATATCTTGAATACGCAAATCGAAGTTTATCTGATAATATTTCTCAAGAAAATAAAAAATTTACTATTCAGGCTGGAGCTTTTTTAGTGCTGGATAATGCAAAAAAATTAAGTGAATTACTGAGAAAAGATGGTTATGACACAGAAATAATTACGAAAGAAGTTGGCGGAAGTATATTGAAAGTAGTTAACTGTGGACAATTTATAAGTGAGGAAGAAGCAAATAAAATATTAAATGAGCTGGAAGAGAAATATAAAATAAAAGGCAGAATAGTTGTTTTAGATAATTGAGTTTAATCTTTTAGTTTTTCGATTATGTAATTTGCACAATCATCAATTTCATCAAAGCATTTTATCAAACCTGTTTTTCTATTTTCCCGTTTAATTTGTTCTTCCATCAGGTTAACAATTTCTTTCCACAAAGGACCATGGCAGGCAAAAGGTTTTTCGTTTAACATTTTTTTATTTATTAATTCCCACACTACTGAAAGTTCGACAAGTGTACCTGTCCCGCCGTTTAGAACAATGTATGCATCTCCATAACTGATTAAGTTCTGCAAGCGTTCGAATAGAGTTTTACATCTAATTTCTTTAGTAAGATATTTACTTGGGATAGCATTGTAAACATCAAGAGTAATGCCTAAAGCTTCGGCTCCCATTTCAAATGCACCTTTCGAAACAGCGTCCATTATACCTTGAAATCCACCTGTGCAAACATTTAATCCATTACGAGCTAACTTTCTGCCAAGTTGATATGCAATTTCATATTCATAATCGCTCTGACGCGGAACAGAACTGCCAAAAACGGTTACAAATTTTTTCTTCATTAATAATTCACCTTTGGTTTATTTGCTTTTATCCATGCTGAATAAATTAATGATGCAATTGAAAAAGCAGCATGTTCAAATTTATTAATTGTCAACTTGTTTGTTCTAAACCATAGAATTCTATAATAATCATCTTCATATTTTTGATTGGCATTTTTAAAAGCAATTTTATCTGATGATAATAATAAATCAACTTCAAAATTTGATTCATATATGTAATTAAAAACGAATTCAGAAATGTTAGAAACATAAACTGGAGAAAAATCTTTCAATTGATTTTCTATTTCGCTTAGATGTTTATCTATCATTTCAATTTCATATCTAAAGTGAATTCCTTTTTGAGAAGTAATCTGTCCGTTATAATTTAATGTTGCATGAAGCGGCTGATGCCCATCTCCAATATAATGAGCAAGGTCTGATGCATATAAAATAATTTTTTCTTTTTCAGAGTTCCTAAATGCCTCAACAAGATTTGAATAAGTAATTTCTGTAGCCCATGGTAAAATTCCCATTGCTGTAACAAGACTATCCCCATAAATTTTTTTTATTGAATCAATAGAAGTAATCATTCTTCCATCTAAAAATTCTTTGTAATAATCTATATCAATAAAATGTTTTTGCGGTTCTGAAGGATCTTCTTTTTTGCGATAGTCTGCATCTATTGAGTGTTCAATAATAGCAGCTTTTGTTTCATCAGAAAATTTTAATTCAGCAGGTAAAAATTTAAGAGCATGCTTTGTAATTAATTTATGCCCGTTATCACCCCAGCCAAAATTTAAAATAGCCGGGAAAAAAATGAACAGAAACAAAAATGATTTTTTCATGATTATTGTCCTATAAATTGTGCAATAATGTTTCTTCTTCTTGGACGGTTGTCAAAATCAATTAAAACAATTTGCTGCCAAGTGCCAAGCAGAAGTTTGGAATTTAAGAATGGAATTTGAATTGAACTGCCCTGCAGCGATGCACGAATATGAGCATGACCATTCTGGTCGTGCCATGTATCATTATGATGATAATGATAATTCGAAGGTGCAATTTTTTCGAAGAACTCAGGATAATCTTTAAGTAATCCCGGTTCATATTCAATTGTTGTAATTCCAGAAGTAGAACCGGGTGCAAAAATTAAAACATTACCTTCTTTCATTCCTGTCTCATTTAATCGGGATTGGACTTCTGAAGTAATATCAACAATATCATTAAATCCATTAGTATTAACAGTGAATGTAAATGTTTTGATAAACATATTTCATGTGCCTGAATAATAATTCTGTTCATAAATTTATAAAATAATAAAGTCAAAAACAGGAGTAGCACAGAAATTTTATTTGTTCGATTTTACTTTTTCTTTCTTGATAAAGCAAAGC
>CAZNFW010000036.1:0-28770 GCA_964572725.1 uncultured Melioribacter sp. | reverse complement strand
TCCAATTTGAAAAGCAACCTGAAGTGAATCTGCAACAACAGATACAATTATACCTATTCCTAAAGATGCTGTAAGAAAAATAAGAGTGCATATCATTAACCAAATAAAGCTTCCTTTAATGACAATATCAAAAAATAAATATCCTGCTAAAAGCACCATTCCTGCATTAATAAATGCTATAATTACATAAGGAATAATTTTGCCAAGAAGAAGTTCACTTACAGATAAAGATGAAACATTCAGCTGTTCTATTGTTCCTTTTTCTTTTTCTCTAACAATTGAAAGAGAAATTGTAACTACTGCAACAAGAATTAAAATCATTCCTATCAATCCCGGCAACAAAAATCGAGTAGAATTTAATTCGGGATTAAACCAGAATCTTGGTTCTAATTGAATTGGAATAAATAATTTTTTTCCCATTCTTTCTAAAAACTCAACTGTAATTTTTTTTGATAAATCTGCTGTTGCTATGTTAACATAATTCATTATCATAGTTGCGGTATTTCCCTGTACGCCGTCAATTAAATATTGAATTTTTGCAGTTCGATTTGAATTAATTTCTCTTGAAAAATTTTCTGGTATGACTATTACGCATTGTGCTAAATTCTCATCAAGGATTTTTTTAATATCACTATCTTTTTTTATGTAACCTTTTAAATCAAAATACTCACTGCTAATCAGAGATTGGATATATGTTTTGCTTAGTGATGATTTGTCCAAATCATATACTGCTATTTTAACATGTCGAACATCAAAATTAATTGCATAGCCAAAAACTATCAGAAGAAATATTGGAAACAAAAAAATAACTCCCAGCATTCGAACATCGCGAAGCAGCTGCCGTATTTCTTTCTTTGATATTGCTTTAATTCTGATTAAACTTTCTTTAAGAAGAATCTTTTCCATTATTCTTTCTTTTTTCTAAAAGATGAATAAATACATCTTCGAGTGTTGGAACTATTGAATTAATTCTTTTAAGGACTATATTTTTTTCATTCAGCAATGAATAAATCTGATTTATATTTTGAAACTTATCATTAGTAATCACATGAAGATTATTTCCAAATATCGAAACTTCACTAACAAAATTTTGCTTTTCAAAAATCTCAAGAGCTTCGATTGTGTTATTAATTTCTATTTCAAAAATTGGGTTTTTAATGTAATTGGTTTTCAATTTTTTTGGATTTCCCTGTGCAATAATTTTTCCTGAGTCAATTAAAATAATATCGTTGCAATATTCAGCTTCTTCAAGATAATGAGTTGTAACAAGAACAGTAGTTCCTTCATTCGAAAGTTCATTAATTAATCCCCAGAAGTTTCTTCTATAAATTGGGTCAACTCCGCTTGTAGGCTCATCAAGAAAAACAATTTTAGGATTATGAATTACTGCAATACCAAGAGCAAGACGCTGCTTAATACCTGTAGGCAGTGAACCTGTTAATAATTTTTCGCTCCCTTTTAAATAAGAAATTTTTAATACCCAATCTTTTTTCTCTTTTAAAATTTTTCCATGTAATCCATAAATGCCGCCAAAAAATTCTATATTTTCTTCAACTGTTAAATCATTATACAGAGAAAATTTTTGTGACATATAACCAATATTTAATTTTACTCCATCTGGATTTTTAACTACACTGCAACCTCCAACTATTGCATCTCCAGATGTTGGTTCAAGAATTCCGCATAACATTCTAATTGTAGTTGATTTTCCTGCACCATTAGCACCAAGGAATCCAAATATTTCTCCTTCTTTCACATTAAACGAGATATTATCTACTGCAGTAAACGAATCAAATTTTTTTGTAAGATTTATTGCTTCGATGCTAAACATGTTTTACTATAAATAATAAATTATTTGACTTGCTGATTAAGTAAATACTAAATTTAAATTAACATATTAAATCCACTATTTAATTTTAATATTACTGCAGTAAATTACTCAAGCCATTCTCTGAAAATATCTTCAAAATCTGTAAGGTCGTTATATTCAAGACTGCTTGTTATAAATTGTGCAAAATTGTCGAGTGCAACAATAGCATTTATGCTTGCATCTTTGTTTTCGAGGCTGGCTACTTTTTCAGAAAGTGTTCTGTTAATTTTAAGAATATCTTCATAAATCTGTTTTAATTTTTTCATCTCCCAGTCAGGTTGACCGCCTCTTTGCATAATCATATACTGCACAAACAAATACATTCCAATAACTCTGAATTCAGTCTCTTCAATTGAAGCAAAAGGAAGATGAAATCTTGTAAGTGGTTTTAATTTTGCAAGAACAGGGCATCCGCTTGTCGGCATTATTATTCCAATTAAACTGCTTATACCTTTTTGAACCGATGTTTCTTTGTAATAAGCTCT
This sequence comes from uncultured Melioribacter sp., assembly GCA_964572725.1. Taxonomy (GTDB): domain Bacteria; phylum Bacteroidota; class Ignavibacteria; order Ignavibacteriales; family Melioribacteraceae; genus Rosettibacter. The sequence continues at coordinate 26,415 of CAZNFW010000036.1, read as the reverse complement.
TTCATCAACTTCTGCATAAATCTTAACTATTTCATATGAATTAGTATCACTAAAGAATTGAATAATGTTATCAATATTAACTGCTATTGGGCAATAATCTTTGTGCAAAGCATTACAGAATTCATTCGCACACTTAAATTGCTCACGTCTTGCCCAATGAACAATTTCTTTTTGTTCCTCAGAAATTATATTTAATGTTTTTCTATCAAGATGTATTTCAAATTTTTTTTCTCTTCCATCATTAAAAACAAAAGTATAAGTATATTTTAATACATCTTCTGAATTAATCATAACATTATCTCCATTCGATATAACTTTTAGTTTTACTTATTCAATATCATAAAATAATTTTTGATTTTCTATAATGAACATAAACTATAATCACTAATTTGATAAACGATACCTTATTAATTAAATTGAGAATGTAAAAAAAAGGAAGTAGTTATTGAGAGCAGTAATACCTGCAGCAGGTTTTGGTACCAGATTGAAACCACACACATATTCACTTCCAAAAGTTTTATTAAATGTTGGTGGTAAACCAATTCTGGGTCATATTATTGACAAAATTATTTCTGAAAACATTACCAGCGCCACTTTTATTATTGGTTACATGGGAGAAAAAATAATTGAGTATATAAATAAAAATTACAAACAATTAGAAGCAAAGTTTGTAGAGCAGGAAGAGCTTCTTGGTCTGGGTCATGCAATTTACATGGCATCTCCAACTTTTAATGATGAAGACATTTTTATAATTCTTGGTGATACAATATTTGATGTTAACTTAAAAAATGTTTTATCACAAAAAGTAACTTCACTGGGAGTTAAAGTTGTTGACGACCCTTCAAGATTTGGTGTTGCTGTTTGTGAAAATAATAGAATAATTAAGTTAATTGAAAAGCCACAAACACCAGTTTCAAATCTTGCGCTTGTTGGACTTTATTATATTACTAATTCAAAACTATTGAAAGAATGTTTAGATGAAATAATTAAAAAAGATATTAGAACGCGAGGTGAATACCAGTTAACAGATGCATTACAGTTAATGATTGAACACGGTGAAACAATAACAACATTTCCTGTTGAAGGATGGTATGACTGCGGCAAACCAGAAACACTTTTAACAACAAATCAATTTTTGCTAACAAAAAATCATTTTACTAAATCTTATGATGATGTTGTAATTAATAATCCAGTATTTATTTCTGAGAGCGCATTAATTAAAAATTCTGTAATAGGTCCATTTACAACAATTTCTGAAGATTGCATAATAACTGACTCAATAATTAAAAACTCGATTATAAGTTCGGGTGCAAAGATTGAAAAAGCTATGCTTGAAAATTCAATTATTGGAAGTAATGCTGTTATAAAAGGTAATTTCAAAAAATTAAATGCCGGTGATTCATCAGAAATAGAATTTTTCTAATAAATTAGTTGAGGTTATAAATGCCATACTTATTTACATCAGAATCGGTATCAGAAGGACATCCAGACAAAATTTGTGATGCAATTTCGGATGCTGTTTTAGATGCAGTATTAAAACAGGACCCCGAAGGCAGGGTAGCCTGTGAAACATTTGTTACAACTGGACTTGTAGTAGTAGGAGGAGAAATTTCTACAAATGCTTATCTGGATATTGAACATATTGTAAGAACAACTATAAGAAATATTGGTTACACAAAAGCAGAATATAAATTTGATGCAGAATCATGTGGTGTAATTAATTCAATTCATGCACAATCACCTGATATTGCTATGGGTGTTGATAAAGGCGGTGCAGGCGATCAGGGTTTAATGTTCGGATATGCTTGCGACCAGACACCAGAGTATATGCCTATGCCGATAATATTTGCTCATAAACTTGTTAAACGACTTGCTGATATCAGAAAAAATTCACCTAATGAGATGCCATATCTTAGACCTGATGCAAAATCTCAGGTTACAATTGAATTTGATGACAACAATAATCCAATTCGTGTTGATGCTATTGTTGTATCAACTCAACACGACCCGAATGTAAGTCAAAAAAGAATTAAGGAAGATGTTATAGAAAATGTAATAAAAAAAGTTATACCAGAACATTTTCTTGATAAAAGAACAAAATTTTTTGTAAATCCAACAGGAAGATTTGAAATTGGCGGTCCTCACGGCGACAGCGGTTTAACAGGAAGAAAAATCATAGTGGATACTTATGGTGGTTGGGCTCCACACGGCGGCGGTGCATTTTCTGGGAAAGACCCATCTAAAGTTGATAGGAGTGCAACATATGCCGCACGCCATATAGCAAAAAATATTGTGGCTGCTGGTCTTGCTAAAGAATGTCTTGTTCAGCTTGCTTATGCAATCGGCGTAGCTCAGCCAGTTTCTGTTTTTATAAATACAAAAGGAACTGGTGTTATCCCAGATATTGAACTTGGAAAAATTATCAGAAAAGAAATAGATTTAACACCTCTCGGCATTATCGACAGATTAAAACTCCGACGGCCAATCTATCATAAAACATCTGCTTATGGTCACTTTGGAAGAAATGATAAAGATTTTACATGGGAAAAATTAGACCTCGTTTCAACATTCAAAAAAATAATTCGTTAAAAGGAGTATAATCATTATGGATTTTAAAGAAGGCAAATACAAAGTAAGAGATTTAAAATTAGCATCTGAAGGAAGAAAGAAAATAGAATGGGCAGAATCCCGTATGCCTGTTTTAATGGCACTAAGAGAAAAATATTCCAAAACTAAACCTCTAAAAGGTTATAAAATTGCAGGATGTCTTCATGTTACAAAAGAAACAGCTGTTTTAATTGAAACATTAAAAGCTGCTGGGGCACAGGTCAGCTGGAGCGGATGTAATCCCCTTTCTACTCAGGATGAAATTGCAGCAGCACTGGCAAAAAATGGAATTGAAATTTATGCTTGGCATGGTCAAAATGTTAAGGAGTTCTATTGGTCTATTGAACAAACACTTCGAATAAAACCAAATTTAACTTTAGATGACGGAGCCGATTTAATTTTTACTGTTCATAATAAATACCCTGAACTTGCAAAAAATATTATTGGCGGGACTGAAGAAACAACAACAGGAGTTCATAGACTTCGTGCAATGGCAGCAGCAAAAAAATTACTATATCCAGTTATTGCTGTAAATGATGCTGAAACAAAATGGGATTTTGATAATGTTTATGGAACTGGCCAATCATCAATTGACGGGATTTTAAGAGCCACTTCAGTTCTTCTTGCAGGTAAAAATTTTGTTGTTGCTGGATATGGTCATTGTGGACGCGGAGTTGCAATGCGGGCTTCTGGAATGGGTGCTAATGTAATTGTAACAGAAGTTAAACCAACAGCAGCTCTTAAAGCTGCTCTCGATGGACATCGTGTTATGCCAATGGATGAAGCAGCAAAAATTGGAGATATATTTATTACTGCTACAGGTGTCAAAGATGTTATTACATCAAAACACTTCAAAGTTATGAAAGACGGTGCAATTGTCTGCAATACAGGCCATTACGACTGCGAAATAAATATTCCTCACCTCGAACAATTAAGTAAATCAAAAAGAACAGTAAGACCAAATAATGAGGAGTATATTCTTAAAGACGGAAGGAGAATTTATTTGTTAGCTAAGGGAAGACTTGTAAATTTAGCAGCTGCAGAAGGTCATCCTTCAGAAGTAATGGATATGTCCTTTGCAAATCAATTTATGTCTCAGTTAAGATTGGTACAATACCAACAAAAAGGAATTAAATTAGAACCGCAGGTGCTTGAAATTCCTGAAGAACAGGATCAGGAAATTGCAGAGATTAAATTGAAAACGATGGGATACAAAATAGATAAGCTTACAAAAGAACAAATTAAATATATTAACGACTATAGTGCAGGTACATAATTTCTTTCAGGGGTTTGTCTAAAAAGTAATTATTCAACTTCAAAATCTGTGAAAATCTTTCTTTTTAGACAGCCCCATGTTTTATTTTATGCTCCCGAAAATGAAATATATCCTATTTTTTGTTCTTTAAATAAATCATCTTTTTTATTCAACAATTTAAAAAGTGTATTAATCAAAATTCGAATGTCAGTTGGTTTGCTGAGGTACATATCACAACCTGCTTCAAGTGCATTTATTCTATCCTGATTGTAAGCATATCCTGTGTAACAAAGAATTGGTATTTGTGAATAATTTGGGTTGTTTTTAAGTTCTTTGGCAAATTCCAAACCATTTTTCTTTCCGCGCAAAGCAATTTCCAAAATTATTAAATCGAACTTTTCTTTTTGTAAATATGAATAAGCCGTTTCAGCAGAATCGCAGGTTACAATCAGAAAAAATTTACTTAGAAATTTTTTTAAGAATTTACGATTATCTTCATCACCTTCTATTATCAAAATTTTTGGTTTTGCATTCTCTAAGATTTCCATTTTAATCCCTCCTTAAAAATAATTGTAAAAACCGAACCTCTTTTGTGTTCGCTCTTTACTTTTATTTCCGCTTTGTTTAATTCAAGAAAATGTTTGACTAACGCAAGACCCAAACCTATTCCTTCATATAACCTTGTATATGACATATCAGCTTGGGTAAAGGGAGTAAATAACTTTTCTAAATAATCTTTTTCAATACCAATTCCCGTATCAGAAACTTCAATTATTAAATTATGGTCCCTTCTATCCAAAACAACTTCAACTTTTCCATATTCTGTATATTTAATAGCATTGTCCACAAGATTGATTAATGCTTGAGTTACTGAATAATGGTCAGCAGTTACTATTGCATCATTTACATTGCTCGTTACAATAAATTTTAGATTCTTCTCCTCGGCATGACTTTCCAACTCGTTGTAAATTGTCTTTAATACAGCATTTAAATCAACTCTCTCAAACCGCAGCTGATATTGATGAGTTTGAATCTGCGACATATTTATTAACAAATCGAAAGTTCGATATAACCTCTTGCTGTTATTTATCATAGCCAGATAAGCATGTTTTTTTTCTTCATCAATATCTTTATCATGAACAAACAAATCTGCATAACCAATTATAATGTTTAGAGGCGAACGAATTTCATGTGATATTTGAGAAAGAAAATATTCTTTCAGCTTACGCGATTCATTAGCTTTTTCGAGTGCAATTTTTAATTCATGTTCTGTTTTCTTAAGTTCAGAAATATCTCTGCCATAAACCTGACAAACATTTAATCTGGAAATCCCGGCAATTAAAAATTGATATTGATTACCTGCTATTGTAGATGTGCAGGTAACGGTTTTATCATTTTTGATAATATCTTCAATATCATAATCTTTCATAAAAGTAAGGATAGTATCAATTTGTTCACCAAGCAGCATTCTGTGTGGAATAATTTTATGAGCAGAATTATTTGCTAAAACAATTTTACCTTTGTTATCAAAACGAATAATCGGGTCAGGTGAAAGTTCAGCGAACAGAGCCATAAGCTCTGTCTGCTGAACTTTTAATCTTTCCTGTTCTTCAACATGTCTTTTATGCATCGGAACTATAACATATCGCCAAAACACATAAGAAACCGAAAGAACTACAACTATCAATATTAGAGAAAGTAAAACCGGATTATCCGCGCTTAAGAACGATACCGGTTTTATCTTCTCTAAAGATTGAAAAGAAGAGTCCAAAGGCAATTTGGAAGATTGTTGCAATAATAAAAAATGCTGTCGCATTATTTTTTTCTGTTAATATGGCTAAATACTTTGAAATTATAGTTAATTCATAAAACATTAACATAAAAAAGAAAAAATTAAATATTCTTTCAACATAAGATGTTATAAAGTATTTCAAGAAAATCATGAAAATAATCCAGTGTATAGCAATGTAAGAAAGCGTTATCATATAATTTTTATTTACCACAATATTCAATAAAACAATGAAAAGGAATGAAGCAATTATAAAATATTTATACTTTGCAATTTCTTCTTTACTTATTATGGATAATAAATAACAAAATGATAGTCCCACAAAAAGATAAGAAATGAATCTTGAGGGAATAGATAATTCCCTCAAGATTATAGATATAGGATCACTTATTGCTAAAAAAACAAAATAATAAAAAAATTTACCCTTATAATTCCTTATTGGAGGAATCAGCCAAACTATAATACTTATATAAAATAAGAATTTTAAAAAATCTACTATATTCATTCTGGGTCACAAAATGGTGGACAGGTTGTTGACATCTCTAAAGTACTATATGAATCACTTAAACTAAAGACTGCATTAGCCATAGATGCTGTTGTATTACGATTTTCTGAATCAACATTATTTATTCCCCTAATTTCAAAATATATAACTTGCCCTTTGGTATTATTCAAAAATTCTTCTACTACCTCTCTGCTAAATCCAAAAGCTTTTTCTCCCGGTTCTAAGTTAAAATTATCACCAAGTAATGACATTCTTCTTGAATTTAAGATTACCGGGAGTTTACCTTTTATTGAAAAATAAATGTATTTGTCAGCTCGTGATAATGCAGCTTTTAATAATTCTTTTCTGACCGGAATTGATATTACAGGTTTGCCAAACAATTGATTGGCTTCTTCTTTTGCAAAAATTTTTCCAATTCTTAAATGCTTGTTTTGTGCTGATGCATCTGTTGAAAATAATACAACGAAGAGAATTAGAAGGCAGGAATAAATTACTTTTTTCATACATACCCCCATTTTATTATGTTAATGAATTAGTAACAAAAGAGAGGAAAAGTTTTTGTTAATATATTTATAATCATAAAAAAAAGCACTAAAATTTTTAAAATTATTTTTACCCTCCTGCGGAAGAAATTAAACTTTTGACTTCTTGTTTCGGCTAATTAAATTTTCCTTCAATGATATTGCCGCAATAAATACACTTACCCTCTTTAATTTTGTATTTCAATATTGAATGCCAATCACGAACAATTAATTCATTCTTACAGTTAGGACAATACGTTGTCTGTCCATCAACATCATGAATATTACCTGTGTAACAATATTTTATTCCTTCGCTTAGCGCAATACTTCTTGCCATTCTCAAAGTAGATGGCGGGGTTCTTTCTTTATCCCTCATTTTAAAATCAGGATGAAATGCAGTGAAATGCAATGGAACACTATCACCAAGATTCTTCAATATCCATTCACACATACTTTTAATTTCATCTGGAGAATCATTTTCCTGAGGAATCAGCAAAGTTGTAATTTCAAACCATACATTTGTTTCATCTTTAAGCCACTTTAATGTGTCGAGCACAGGTTCAAGATGTGAAAAAGTTAATTTATGATAAAATGTTTCTGTAAATGCTTTTAAGTCTACATTCGCCGCATCAATAAACTGATAAACTTCTTTTCTTGCTTCTTTATCTATGTATCCAGCAGTAACCATAACAGTTTTAATGCCTTCTTGTCTTGCGAGTTTTGAAATATCAATAACATATTCACCAAAAATTACAGGGTCGTTGTAAGTAAATGCAATTGAAGGCACATGATATTTTTTTGCAAGTGCAACAACATCTTCAGGTGAAGCTTCAATTGAATTGATATTATCCAATCTTGCTTTGCTAATAGACCAATTTTGACAGAACTTACATCCAAGATTACAGCCTGCCGTTCCAAAACTTAAGATTTGTGTGCCCGGATAAAAATGGTTGAGAGGTTTTTTTTCAATCGGGTCAATTGCAAATCCTGTTGGTCTGCCATAACCAATTGAATATAATTTGCCGTCAATATTTTGTCTTATAAAACAAAATCCCGCCTGACCTTCTCCAATAGTGCAGTAGCGTGGACATAATGTACAAAGGATTTTATTATTTTTAGTAGGTTGCCACCATTTTGCTAATTTCAAATTTTTCTTTTCTAACTTTTCTAACATACTTATCCCTTCCTTATCAATTCAAATAAGCAGTTCTATAAATCTTGACTTATAAAAAATCAAACAACAATAAATCTTATCCAGGTTCTTCTGCCTTTATCTGCCATTGGTTCCCCAGCTGTAAAAATAATTACATCGCCATCTTTAATCAAATTTTTTTCTTTCAATAATTTTGTTGAATTTATTATAGCATTTTCTTCATCATAAATTTTATCAAGAAAAAATGGTTTGATTCCCCAGTGAAGATTCAAGGTATTAAGTGTTTCGAATTTATCAGAGATTGCAAACAAAGAAGCTTCGGGTCTGAATTTTGAAACAATGCTTGCTTTAATTCCAAGATGTGTAAAAATCACAATTGCAGAAGCCTTTAATTGTTCAGCCGCTTTTACTACTGCTGCACCACTTGCATCAATCATATTTTCAAAAATATTATCAGGAATATGATAATTAACATCTCTTCTATTTCCTACTTCGGCTTCAGTGGTAAGCAATATTTGATTCATCACTTTTACTGCTTCAACCGGAAAATTTCCTGCTGATGTTTCACCACTTAACATTACCACATCAGTTCCATCCCAAACAGCATTAGCAATATCAGAAACTTCTGCTCTTGTAGGAACCGGATTTTTAATCATAGATTCAAGCATTTGCGTTGCTGTAATAACAAGTTTTCCTACTTCGTTACATCTTCTTATAATTTTTTTCTGAATAATAGGAACCTGCTGAACTCCGATTTCTACACCTAAATCTCCTCGAGCTATCATAATTCCATCTGAAACTTCAAGAATTTTTTCAAAGTTATTTACAGCTTCTTCCTTTTCAATTTTTGCAATTAATGGAATTTTAAATCCTCTTTCTTCGAGCCATGTTCTTAAATTTATTATGTCTTCCTTTTTTCTTACAAAAGATAATGCGATAAAATCCACACGATGTTTGAGTGCAAATTCTAAATCCTTAAAATCTTTTTCGGTAACAGAAGGTGTGCTTAATTTCATTCCAGGTAAATTCATTCCTTTTTTAGGTTTCAGAATTCCACCTTCGATAATTCTGCATATCACTGAATCTTTATTTTTTTCTTCAATCACTAATTTTATTAAACCGTCATCAATTAAAATTGTATTGCCAATTTGAGAATCTTCTACTAATTGTAAATAACTTGTCGAAATTTTTTCTTTTGTTCCTTTGATGTTTTGAGTTGTAATTTCAATTAAATCACCTGTTTTAATTTCAATTTCCGGTTGCGATAATTCTCCAATTCTAATTTTTGGTCCCTGAAGGTCAATTAATATTGGGATGGGTAAAGATTTTTCTACACAAATTTCATTAATAAGATTAAATACATTTTCAAAATATTCATAATTTCCGTGTGAGAAATTAAGCCGAAAACCATCTGCACCGGCATCAATTAAAGCTTCTAATTTTTCTTTTGTATCAGAAGCTGGACCAATAGTAATAAGAATCTTGGTTTTAGCTAATTGATTTTTCACTTTTTCTTCTTTCCCTCACCTGATTTAGAATTATTTTCTTTACTGTTTGAATTCACCTTTTTAGAAGTTTCTGGTTTTAATCTTTTTTTCATCGCCATTAATTCTTTTTCAACAAGACCAAAAACCGTGTTCGGTTCATGTTTTCCATTTTTTAGAAGCTTGCCTGCTTTAACGCCGGTTAATATTTCAATAGCTTCATCGACAGTTGATACTGGATAAATATGAAACTTTCCTTCTTTAACTGCATCTATAACTTCATCTTTCAGCATAAGATCTTTTACATTTTGAATTGGGATTACAACACCATGTTTTCCATTCAATCCTTTCTTTTTGCATACATCAAAGAAGCCTTCAATTTTTTCGTTCACTCCACCGATAGGCTGAATTTCTCCTTTTTGATTTACAGAGCCGGTAATTGCTATTGATTGTTTGATAGGAATACCAGATAAAGCAGAAAGCAGAGCACAAATTTCTGTAATTGATGCACTATCGCCGTCAATAAATCCATATCCTTGTTCGAAGACAAGATTTGCATTAAAAGAGAGAGGAATTTTTTTCCCGAATTTTTCTCTGAAGTAGCCTGAAATAATGAGCACACCTTTGTTGTGTGTGCTTCCGCTTAATCCAGCTTCGCGTTCAACATTGATTATATTACCGCTGCCAAGTGAAACAGCAGCTGTAATTCTGGATGGTCTGCCAAATGAATAAGAACCACTTTGATAAACAACAAGTGCATTTATTGTTCCAACGCGTTTACCTTCTGTGTCAATTAAAATTGTTCCTTCATGAATCATTTGTGAGAGTTTGGATTCATAAAGTCCATGTCTTTCTTTAGAAGCTTCGTAAGCCTGAACCACATGATAATCTGTTACCATTTTATCTCCGTTATCGCGTGCCCAGAAGCTGGATTCTCTAACTAAATCTGCAATGTATGCAAATCTTGTTGTTAATTTATTTTTTTCGCCAGCATATCTTGCACCATATTCAATAATTTTTGCAATTGCTGATTTATCGAACTCAAGAAGTTTTTCTGTTTGAATTAATTTTTTAATTACTCTTGCATATTCAGTTAAAGCCTTTTCGGTTCGAACCATTTCATAATCAAAATCTGCTTTTATTTTGAAAATTTTATTAAAGTCATCTTCGTATGCTGACAAGATTGAATAAATATAATTATTCCCGATAAGGATTACTTTTGTATCAATTTGGATTGGTTCTGGTTTTAAAATACTTGGAGCTATTTGATAAATATTTGCAAGGTCTTGAATTTCTAATTTCCCATAAAGAAGAACCCGTTTGAGAGCACGCCATACTCCGGGCTCACTGAATGCATCGAGAGCATTAATAACAAGAAAACCTCCATTTGCTCTCAGAAGTGAGCCGGCTTTAATTCTTGTAAAATCTGCATACCATCCACCGTGTCCATCGCTGATTCTTTCAATTGTTCCAAAAAGATTTGTGTAAGTTGGACTTGTCTCAATTATTACAGGACATTCTTTTGTGTGAGAATTATCGAGAATTATATTTACTTCATATTCTTTTAAGTAATCCACAATAATTCCACTCTCTGTTTCTTCACGAACGGGTTTTTGCCCTTTGAAAATATCAAGGTTCAAAATTATATTCTCACTTACCTGATCGAGATAATATCTTACTTTTTTGTATTTATATTTCTTCTTTAAATCATCTATTGTAACCTGAACTATTACTCTTACCGTTTCAGTTTCAAGCTGAATAATTTTTTCCTGAAAATCTTGTGTGAGTTTTAAGCTGTCCTTAAAAACATTTTGCAGTTCTTCCTGATAAGAAGCATATTTATTAAAAATTTCCTGCGCCTGTTCTGGTGATAATTTATTTTCATTTACTAAATCCTGAAGCTGAGTTACAAAAATTGGCTGATTGTCAATAACAGCTAAAATTTCTGGACGAACCATTTCACCCATTTTAACTTCTCCGAGCGTGAAATTATCTTTCCTGAGTTTATCTTCAAAACCTAGCATTATTGCTCTTTGCTGTCTGGTATAATCAGATAAAATTTGTTTTTTCTTGCTTACAAAAGGCTCTGTAGATAAAACCTGAGGAATTCTTTCCTGCAAAAATTTAATTGCTCGATTTAAATCTCTTTTAAACTTTTTTGCCATACCTGCAGGGAATTGAAGCAGCAGCGGTCTGTCTTCATCCTTAAAATTATTTACATATGCATAATCATACAGTTGATTTTCACAATTTGGTGCAATTGATTCAAGCATTTTTTTGATTGTAGTTAACTTACCTGTGCCAGATAATCCAGTTACAAAAACATTATATCCCTGACTTTTTAGTTCTACACCAATCTTTAATGCTTTTAATGCTCTTTCCTGACCAACAATTCCTTCAATTGGTTCTAACTTTTCTGTGCTTTCAAATTCGAAAATCTTTGGATCACAAGTCCACTTCAATTCATCTGCTTTTAGTTCATTATGTTTTGCCGCTTTTTTGAGTGCCATAATTAAATTCCTTTTTGAAGTCATTATTTATTCAAAAATAAAAATTAAAGTGGTGTTAATCTAATCGAAAATTAAGATTCTAATCTTAATTCATCTATACGAAATTCGTTTCGAATAAATCTCCACTATGATTATGAATCATTCTTTTGGTTTATTAATTTATGATTACTAAATTTGTTTGTAATAAGATAAGACTAATTGAGGATAAGATTGATATACTGGGATGTCAATCCCGAAATTTTGAAACTTGGACCATTTACAATCAGATGGTATGGTTTATTATTTGCACTGGGATTTATTGTTGGCTATCAAATTATGTCATTCATTTTCAAAAGAGAAAATAGAAAAGAAGCTGATTTAAATGATTTGCTCTGGTATATGATTTTAGGAACTGTTATAGGTGCAAGATTAGGACATTGTTTATTTTATAATCCAGCTTATTATTTATCTAACCCATTAGAAATTCTGCAGGTCTGGAAAGGCGGATTGGCAAGTCACGGCGGTGCAATTGGAATTCTTATTGCAATTTATTTTTTCGTAAAAAAGAAAAATCAATATTCATATTTATGGCTGCTCGATAGGATTGCAATAACTGCAGCACTTGGAGGTTCATTTATTCGACTTGGCAATCTTTTCAATTCTGAAATTATTGGCAAACCAACAAATGCTTCATGGGGATTTATTTTTACAGCAGTTGACTATGTCCCTCGTTATCCTGCTCAGCTTTTTGAATCAATTGCATATTTATTAATATTTATTTTCCTTTTGACTTACTATTTCCGTTCCAATGCTAAATTTAAAAATGGCTTTTTGCTTGGATTATTTCTCATTCTCGTCTTTACATTTCGATTTTTTATTGAATTCATTAAAGAAGATCAAACTTACTTCGAACAATACCTGCCGTTAAATATGGGACAACTTTTAAGCATTCCATTTATCATTGCAGGTTTTTATCTTTTATTTCGGAAAGATAAAAAGTCCATAATTATCAAATAACAAATAGAAAGTAAGCTCATGAATAATAAATTATTTTTTACTGCAACAGTATTAGTCTTTGTTCTATCAATCGACTTTAGCATTCAAAAAATTAAAAGCAATGAAAATTACGACCCGTCAAAAGACTCTTTAAGATATGAAGGAGAGATTCATTTAAGAAACATACGCCAGCTTACATTTGGCGGAAATAATGCCGAAGCATACTGGAGTTTTGATAACAGTAAATTAATATTTCAAAGTGATTGGGATAAAATTAATTCTCAGGGCTGTGACCAGATTTTTATAATGAATTCTGACGGCAGTCCAATAGAAAATCAAAAAAAATATAAATTAGTTTCTACAGGAAAGGGAAGAACCACCTGCAGCTTTTTTTTGCCTGATGGAAGAATAATTTTTTCATCCACACATGCAGCTGATGAAAAATGTCCGGAATCAAAAATGTTTTCGAACGGCAGATATGTATGGCCGCTTTACAAAACTTATGATATTTATATAGCAAATTCAGATGGTTCGGAACCAAAATTATTAATTGGCGGCGACGGCTACGATGCAGAAGCTACTGTCTCACCTGATGGAAAATATATTGTATTTACTTCAACAAGGTCTGGCGATCTTGAACTTTGGCGTTATGAAATTGCAACAGGCAATTTATTACAACTTACAAATACTCTGGGATACGATGGCGGTGCATTTTTTTCAAGGGATTCAAAATATATTGTCTGGCGTGCAAGTCGTCCAAAAGGTGAAGAGGCAGAAATCTATAAAAAGTTGCTTGCAGAGGGTTATGTTGAACCAAAAGAATTAAATATTTTTATTGCTGATATTGATGGAAAAAATGTTCGTCAGGTAACAAATCTTCCGGGGGCAAATTGGGCTCCATTTTTTCATCCTGATGGTAAAAAAATTCTATTTTGTTCAAATCATCATTCTCTAAAAGAAGGCGGAAGACGTTTCGATATTTTTATGATTAATATTGATGGAACTGGTTTAGAACAAATTACAAATTCCGGGAATTTTGATGCTTTCCCAATGTTTTCTTACGATGGGAAAAAATTGGTTTTCTGTTCAAATAGAAATACAGAAAGAAAATTTACAAGAGAAACAAATGTGTTCGTTGCAGATTGGATTGAATATCCAGAAGATGTTGATAAAAATTTCAAATCAATAAAATAAATTTATTAACAAAGATTCAATCACATTCTGCAAGTTTTTTAAAATAAAAAACCCCCGCAGATACGGGGGTTCAAAGTTAATGATTTATTACTTTATTACTTTTACTTCAGAGGCTTGCAAACCTTTCTGACCCTTAGTAATTGTAAATTCAACTTTGTCGTTTTCAGATAATGACTTATAACCATCTCCAATAATTGATTGGAAATGAACAAATACGTCTTCTCCATTTGCCTGTTGAATAAATCCATAACCTTTTGAACTGTTAAACCATTTAACAGATCCTTGTCTTCGCTCTGCCATGACAGATGCTCCTTTTTTATTGATTTGTAAATTGACAGGGCTTTAAAAATCGCTGGAAGGTTTACTTCTACATCTACTTCTAAAACTACTGCCTTTCTGAAACAAACATAGGTATAATTATTCTAATATCCTAATTATTTAAAAATAATTTTCAACCAGAATCTATCAATCAATATCAAACCTTTAGACATTATCAAAAAGAAATTTTATTTTTCATAAAATATTATTCAGGAGATGATATGAAGAAAACATCATTAATAATTTTCTTTTTTTCTATTATGATTTCTGCTCAAATAAAAATTCCATATGAAAGATATGTATTACCAAACGGCTTAAATGTAATATTGCATGAAGACCATTCAACTCCAACAGTATCTGTAAACACATGGTATCATGTTGGTTCTGGTTATGAAAAACCAGGCAGAACAGGCTTTGCACATCTTTTCGAACATTTGATGTTCGAAGGTTCAAAGCATGTACCCGAAGGTGATTTTGACAAATTATTAGAAGCTGCAGGTGGAGAAAATAATGGTTCGACTACAGAAGACAGAACAAATTATTTTGAAGATGTTCCCTCAAATGCACTTGAACTTGCTTTATATCTCGATTCAGACAGAATGGGATTTTTACTCGATGCAATGACGCCGGAAAAAGTAGATGGTCAGCGTGAGGTCGTTAAAAATGAAAGACGGCAAAGTTATGAAAATCGTCCATACGGATTGGCATGGGAAACAATTTACAAAAATTTATATCCTGCTGGTCACCCCTACAGCTGGCCAGTTATTGGTTCAATGGAAGATCTGAACGCGGCAACTTACGAAGATGTAGTTGAATTTTATAAAACTTATTATGTCCCAAACAATGCTTCTCTTGTTATTGCTGGCGATATTAATATAGAAGAAACTATTAAACTTGTTGAAAAATGGTATGGAAGTATTCCTGCTGGTAAACCAGTTCCTCCTCAAAATCCTGCAGCAGCAAATTTATATGAAGAAAAAATTGTTGTTCTGGAAGATAAAGTTCAGCTGCCAAGAATTTATATAACATGGATAACTCCACCTAAATTTGCCCCAGGTGATGCAGAAATGGATATACTTGCAAACATCTTAAGCAGAGGAAAAAATTCAAGGTTATATCAAAGATTAGTTTATGAATTACAAATTGCTCAGGATGTAACTGCTTTTCAAAATTCAAATAAACTTTCTTCTCAATTTTTTATTATAGCTACTGCACGTGCTGGGCATAATTTAACAGAAATCAAAAATGTTATTCAGGAAGAGATAAATAAATTAAAAAAAGAACCACCAACAGAAAGAGAACTTCAAAGGGCAGTAAATCAAATTGAGGCTTCTTTCCTTGACGGTATTGAAAAAGTTGGAGGCTTTAACGGCAAAGCAGATTTATTAAACTCATATTTCTACTACGCTAAAAATCCAGATTATGCAAACGAAGATTTAGCACGCTACAAAGCAATAAGTCCAGATGATATTCGCTCTGCAGTACAAACTTATTTATCAGATAATGCGAGAGTAGTTCTAAGCATTGTTCCAAAAGGAAAAACTGAATTAGCTGTCCAACCAAATGCGGAGGAAAAATAAAATGAAAATTCTAAATAAAATTTTATTATTAATTTCGTTCATTTATATTTCGTTTACATCCAATGCACAGGAAGTTGACAGAACAAAACCGCCTGTACTGCCTCCGCCAAAATCCTTGAAACTTCCTCAGCTTGTTAGATTTGAGCTCTTAAATGGCTTAAAAGTAATTTTAATGGAAAAACACAATGTACCATTAATTCAATTAAATGTAATTATTAAAGCAGGAACGGTTGACGACCCGCAGCAAAAAGAAGGATTAGCAAATATCACATTTGATATGATTGATGAAGGAAACGCAGGAAAAACTTCTCTTGAAATTGCAGATGAAATTGATTTCCTTGGAGCTAAAATAGTTACAAAAGCTGGTCAGCATTTTTCTGGAATTTATCTTCATGCACCTGTCTCAAAATTTGATGATGCTCTCAAAATAATGGGAGATATAATTCTCAAGCCTGATTTTCCAGAAGTGGAGCTTAAGAGAAAAAAGAAAGAATATTTAAACACAATTTCTCAGTGGCACGACCAGCCAACTACAATTGCAAACATTGCATTTAATAAATTATTATTTAGTGATAATCATCCATACGGAAAACCCTCTATCGGAAATGAAAATTCAATTAAAAATTTTTCAATAGATGATTTGAAACAATTTTACTCAAAATATTTTAAAGCTAATAATGCTTTTATAATCGCAGTTGGCGATATCAAAAAAAATGAACTTAAAAATAAACTTGAAAAGATTTTCGGCAATTGGAGAAAAGGTGAAATTAAAGAGACAAAAATTCCTGAACCAAAACAAGTTGAAAAAAGAATTGTATATTTAATCGACAAACCTAATTCTGCACAATCTGTAATTTACATTGGCAGAGTGGGTGCAAAAAGATTAACTGATGATTATAACTCAATAATTGTTATGAACACAATATTAGGAGGTTCTTTTACATCAAGATTAAATAATAATTTAAGAGAAGAACATGGTTACACTTATGGCGCTGGTTCAAGATTTATTTTTAGACCTGTAGCCGGAAGTTTTGTTGCTTATTCATCAGTTCAAACAGAAGTAACTGACAAAGCACTCACTGAGTTTTTCAAAGAATTAAATGGAATTAGAGAACCAATCCCAAATGATGAATTAAACAGAGCAAAAAATCTTGTGGCTCTAAGTTATCCCCAAAACTTTCAATCTGTTGAAGAGATTGCATTGCAAATTGAAGAGCTAATTGAATATGATTTGCCAGATAATTTCTTTAACGAATATGTAAAAAATATGCTGAATGTAAAAAGTGAAGAAGTTAATACAGCAGCAAAAAAATATATTGTGCCAGAAGAAATGATTGTAGTTGTATTGGGCGATAAATCTAAAATTGAAAATGGAATTAAAGAACTAAATCTTGGTGAATTAAAAAATCTTAAAGTAGAAGATATACTTGGTAAAGTGCCGGTTATTGAGGATTAATTTTATAAAAAGGGGGTTGTCTAAAAAGTAAGATTATTTAAAACTCTTTTTAGACATCCTCCTATTTTTCTTTTTCGAGTGCTTCAAAATATTTTCTAATTAAATCTTCATAATCTTTTTTGTAGCCTTCATTCATTGCTTTTTGTAATTCATCACGAATTTTATTCTTTCTTTCTTCATTTGACAAAATTAAATCTGGCGGTGAATTTCTGTTAACATTTTTACCTGATGTTGATTTTCTTTCCTTTTCATAATCCCTTTCATTTATTGATTTCTGTGCATCGAGCAGTCGTGATAAAATTCTTTCCTGCTGTTTCACGAGTTCATCATTAATTTTTTCTGTTTCTAAATTTGTTACAACCTCGTTCATTTCATCAAGTATTTTTTGAAGATTTGCCGCAAAACTCTTAGACTTTCCTGATTCCTGAGCTTCTTTATTTAATTGTTCTAATGATTTTCTTACCATTTCCTGTTCAGCTGCGAGTCTTTGCAATTTTGACATCATTTCCTGTGTCAGTTTTCCTTGATTGAGCATTTGGGTTAATTGATTTATGTTCATCTGTTGTTGAGTTATTTGCTGCAATTGTTGAAACAGCGACATCATTCCTCCGCCTTGTCCGCCATTCATCATCTGTTCCATTCCGCCTTTTAACAAACTTGCTGCTTCATTCAAAAATTCCATAGCTCTGCTCTGATATTGAGAAGCAACTGCACCATTTTTATTTTGTAGTGCACCAATAGATTTTTGCATTTCTGAAAATGATTTGCCAAGTGCCCTTCCCATTTCAGGTGTAATTGCAAAGGTTTTTTGAGAAAGTTCCGTCATTTTATTGAGAATTTTATTCAAATTATTCTGAAGCTCACTTTGTCTCCTTGTATTTTTCATAAACTCAGATGAATTATAATTCAGCTTTGAAGTTTCATTTCTCAAATTTTCTTGCATGTCAGAAAGTGTTAATAAATCATCAAGTATTTTCATCATTTCATAATAAGTTTTTAATTGATTCATTTGCTGCATTGCAGACTGTAAATTTTTAAATTCATTTTTCATAATTGACATATTAGAAGAAAGCTGATTTTGATTTTCCATTGCTTTCATCTTTTGCATTAGTTGCAGTTCTTTCATTGCATCTTTAGATAATTCCTGATTATTCTGTTCATCAAATTTTTCCATCGCCTTCTGTAACTGCTCAAGCGGAATATCTTTGAGTTCTTCCATTTTTTCTTTCAGTTTTTTTATTTCTTCTTCAAGATTATTCAATTTGTCAGTTATGTTTTCCTGTCGTTTTGATAATTCATCTCTTGCCGTTTCATTCGATAAATTGCTTTTTTCTGTTTTGTTTTTCAGCTCTTCTATTTCTTTTGCTAAATCTTCAGTGCGTTTCAGCAATTCATCAATTTTTTGTTCAACCTGAATTCTCTTTAATAAATTAATAGTTCTTTCAATACTCTTTCTAAAATATTCTTCATTTGCTTTCAGCTCTTCCAAAGAAATTTGCACATTATCTCTCATCATGCTTTGTAAAGTTTCCTGAAGTTTCTTAAAAGCCTCTTTTAGTTCATCGCTTGTCATCTCATCAAGAATTTTTTGAAGTTCATTATACTTTTGCAATGTTTCTTCAGAAAGTAAATTGTTTTGCATAAGATTATTCTGCATATCAGCAAGTTTTTGAGAAATTTCCTCGGCTTTCTGCATTAAGTTTTTAAACTTTTCTGCTGTCTTCTCAATTCTTTCTTTTTCTTCCCATGTAATATCTTTTTTGTTCTGCTTCAAGTCGCTTGTAATTTTTTGCATTTCTTCTTTTAGCTGCTCAGCTTCTTTAAGTGTTTTGTTTAATTCATCAACTGAATTTTGCTGCGAGCGTTCAGCTTCAGCAAATAATTCATCTATCGAAGGAATTTGAATTGTCAATATTTTTGTTCGTGCAGATTTTGGTCCGCTTACATTATCATTGTCAAAAATTTCCAGATAGTAAGAAACAACATCTCCTTCTGTCAATACAAGCGGTGTTAAATCCCATGTGTAATAAATTTCATCTTCTTTTTTATCTTTATTAATTGGAATTGCAACAGCAGAATAATTTTCTTCCGGCTTCCTGTATTTTGAAAAAGAGATTCGATAATTAAGATTCAATTTTGTAAGTCCATAATCATCTTTAATTCTCGACACAAGAGAAATTTTATCGCTGTTAGTTTTAAGATTATCTTCTGGAGAAATCATTTCAATCCACGGCGGTTCATCATTAGTTATTTTAATTGAGTAAACGATTGGATTACTGTTCGAAATTCCTTTTTCATCATAAATCATAATTTTGTATTGAGAATCTTTCCAGACATTGAATTCAATAAATGCATCATTATCCTTAACTGACATTTGCTTTACAGTTGAATCATCAAACACAATTTCAGCTTTCGATAAATTTTGTGAAGAATTTATTGCCAGTTTAATTTTGCTTCCTTTTAAAGCAGATACATTTCCATTATCTTTTTGTATTACAGCAGGAATTTTTGAATAAGCTGGCGGGATTATTGTTAATTCCATACTTTTGATTAATGGTCTATTAATTGCAACAATTTTGTATATATCACTTTTAATCCCAGCCGAGAATGCGTAGTATTCAAAAGAATTTTTTACAATTGGAATTTCATATTTTGTGCTGTTTGCAGAATCAAGCAACAATTTTTTATTAGTAAATTCAGTTTCATCTTCTAATTTCAATGCCAGCTGTATTTCTTTTAATTGTTTACCAATAACTTTAATATTTATTGTAAGACTTTCTCCTTTTGTAACTTCTTTATTCTTTGGTGATATTTCAAAATAAAATTCTGGTGGTGGAGTAAAATTTTTATTATGATTTATCAAACGATAAACTGCAGAATTAAACTGGGGGACTAAAAAAGAAGATAGCAGCGTAACAAGAATTATAGCAAAAGCTCCTCTAAGTAATTTTTTTGTAGATGTAAAATCAACAACAGAATTAAAATTTAGTTCTTTCGTTTTTTGATAAACTTTATTAAATGCAGCATTAATTAATTGTTCTGAGTAATTATTATTTTTTTCTTCTATAAGCTGAATTGCATTTACAAGTTCGTCTTTAACATTCTCAAAATAATTTCCAATTCTTCTTGCTACCTCTGAATAATTTATTCTTTTGATTGATATGAAATTTTTTATAAAAGAGAAAAGGAATATTAAAAAAGAGAATAAAAATGATGCAGCAAAAAAATAAAATAAAAATGTTCTTACTGATGAATTAAAATTTTTAGCAACTTCCATTACAACAATCAACAAAAAAAGAATAGATAAAAAAGAAATCAGTGTAAGAAAAAGATTTAATTCATCTTTTCTCTTTTCGAGAATTAGGAATTTTTTCAATCTATATTTTATTTCATCTCTGTTGGATTTCATATTAATTATTTTTTAATTCATTAATGCCCATACAACAATGTTAGCTCCAAATTTTAATGCTTCTAATCGTTTTTCCTGCGGGTCGTTGTGAACTTCAGGGTCTGCCCATCCATCACTTGGATTGCTTTCATAAGTATAGTAAACACATAATCTTCCATTTACAAAAATTCCAAATCCTTGTGGCGGTTTGTTATCATGCTCATGAGTTTTTGGCGGACCATAATTGAAATCATATAGACAATGATAAATTCCATGATTAAAAGGAAGTTCTACTAAATCTCTATCGGGAAAAACCTTTTTTATTTCTCTTCGGAATGCTTTATCAAGACCATAATCATCATCAACATAAAGAAACCCTCCATTTTCAAGATAAGTTCTAAGTTTTTTTGCTTCCATATCTGAAAAAACAATGTTGCCATGACCTGTCATAAACAAAAATGGGTAAGCAAAAATATTGCCGCTTGTTAAGTCGACAAATTCATAAACTGGATTTGTTTTAATATTTGTATTCTCAGCAATAAATTTCAAAAGATTTACTTCTGCTGATGGGTCATTATACCAATCACCACCGCCGTTATATTTTAATCTTGCTATCTTAAATCCAATTTGATTTTGTGCAAATAATGTGTTTATAAAAATTAAGATAATAAATACGAGTCGTTTCATAATGACCTTTTATTTTCAAATGCTAAGATAAATATTTTGTCGCCTCAAATCATAAGAATAATTTTTCACTCCTATAAATCAAGAAAAATATAACTGAATCGAACTACAAAGTAATTTTTCAATAAAATATCTCAAACAGATAGGCGAGTGAAAGCATGTCAACTTTGAAAATTTTTTTGCTTGTCTTTAAAGACACATTATTTATTTTAAGAACCGTAATTTCATAAAAAGAATTTGTTTATAATATTTAAGCAATAACAATCTCCTGAGTTCTTAAAGCTCTTGGGAATTGACTTTTCAATCCTTCGCTGGATAAAACAGCAGTGCCAAGTATTTGATTATTGTATTTCACAATTTTTTGTCCTTCGTTTCCAAAATTTTTCTTTATAGTTCCGCCCTTCAGATACACTTCAAGTTCTTTTTTATCTTCAAGTTCTACAATATTTTGATTAAAATAATTTCCTAAAATTTGCGCAGCAATTGTATGAATCTGTACAATTTTGTTTTTATCAATCGAGCCAAATTTTGAGCCTATTCGATTAAACATCCCCGAATTAATTGAATCCCAATCTTCATTAACAAAATATAAGTCCTTACTTCTTACAATGTATTTATAATTTTCAAAAACACTTTTTTCAATTCCGTAGTAATCAGAAACTCTAAGTAAAAAATCTTTAACTTTCTTGTTAGAAAAACTGCAAAGTTCTGTTTTATCTGTTCGTGGAGCTTTTTCCAGATTATTTTTTACTTCATCTACCTTTTTAAGCTTAGCAACAAAAAATCCTTCGGAATTTACTTCCCATGGAAGAATTCTCCTTGCTTTTGACAATGAATTATTAAGTTCTTCGTTTTCATATTTGGTAAAAGCAGGATGACTTTTAAAAGATAGATTTATTTCTTCTAATTCCACAGGATACTTTTTTAATATTTTATTTAAAACCATCTCGTTTTCTTCAAGTGTTAAAGTACAAGTTGAATATACAAGAGTGCCTCTTGTCTTCAGCATTTTAATTGCACTTAAGAGCAATTTATATTGAACTTCTGCAATACTTCCGATTTTATTAATGTTCCACCAATTACTTACTTCTCCTCGCTTTTGAACAATTCCAAGTGCACTGCATGGTGCATCAACAAGAATTTTATCAAAGTAATTATCAAAATATTTACTTAAGAATTCTCCTTTTTTATTTAGAACACCTGTGTTAAGAATATTCATTTTATCCAGATTAAACATTAATACTTTTAATCTATCCAGTGAAATATCATTTGCAATTAATGTACCCTTATTGTTCATCATATCTGAAAGCTGAGTTGTTTTGGAACCCGGAGCCGCACACAAATCAAGCACTTTATCACTTTCAGAAGGATTTAAAACGAGTGCAGGAATCATTGAAGAAAGACTTTGAATGTAATAGTGACCAAGTATGTAATAAATAGTTTTTCCTATTAAATCTTCTCCTTCAACAACCTGATACGAATTTTCTAATGATTCTATTTTCTTTAACTCAATTCCATAATCTCTCAAATTTTTTATAAGTAAATCTGGATTGACTTTTCTGGAAAATCGTATACAACTTTTATAACTGCTGTCATAGAACTCTTTATACTTTTGAAAATATTCTTCGCCAAAAATTTTTTTAATATAATTTGAAATATTATCACTAAGCAAAATCATTTTTAAAGCCTCATCAGATTTAATGATTTGAATACTTGAGATGATACTTCAGAAAAATTTTCTTTACAATCGTTTTCAATATTTCTTAAAATGTTATCCAGATAATCTTCGTATGACTTAACTGCTGTTTTAATCTCTTCTTCGTTTTTCGGAATAAGAATTTTTGATGGCTTATTTCTATTTGCATAAATGATATATTTCGCTTCATAATAATTTTTTAAGTGAAAAACGATATTTCCTTCATTATCTATTATTTCATAGCTGTCAAAAAGCGGAGGTGGAAGAAACAAATTTTTACCGGGCAGTTCTAAAATTTTATTTTCTTTTGATAAATTAAAATCTTCCGGAAAAATTTTTAATTCTTTTCTAATTTTTTCTATCCAGTTAGTTGTAATTTCTTTTTCTTTCATGTTAATTTCCTTTAAGCTGATAAATTTTCTAACCAATTAAAATTCTCATATTTAGCGAGGTTAATGAGACAAATTATTCAGTACTAACAAACCTGTATTATGATTCATTATTGTAATTTTCATTTACGAAATAATTTCTAATCTCGCTTATTACATTTAGAAAAGATTCAGGAAGAGGAGATTTTACTTTAATCTTATTTTCGTTATCAATAAAAAATTCAATTTCTTCTGCATGAAGCATTAATCGAGAAAAATTTTTTTGTAATGATTTTTCACCATAATGTAAATCACCAACAATAGGATGACCAATACTATAAAGATGAACTCTTAATTGATGACGTCTTCCTGTTTCTGGAGTTAATTTCAAAAGTGTAAATGAATTAAATCTTTCGAGCACATCAAATTTTGTTGTGCTTTTTTTCCCTTTTATTTCGTCAACTCCCATTCTGCCAGAACCAAACTGTCGAATCTTTTTATTTATTAATCCAGAATCTTCTCTTATAATTCCATGAACGAGAGCTATATATTTTTTTTGAATCAAATGGTTTTCAAATTGCTTATTCAAAAATTTATGTGCAGAAGAATTCTTAGCAAATAATAAAACGCCGCTCACATCTTTATCAAGACGATGAACAATAAACAATTTTTCATCATACTCTTTTTGCAAAATTGAATGAACAGTTACTGCTGATTTATCATTTTCTCTAATCGAAGAAATACCTTCAGGTTTATTAACTGCAATAATATTATCATCTTCATATAAAATATTTAAATGTATTTCGTTCATTTTAATTCAAGTAAAAAAGCTTCTTTCGAGTTAAACACTGTTTTTACAAATCCCATTTTTTTCAAATACTTATTATGCGTGTTGTTTCCAGGATAGGTAAAAATTTTTCTAATATTGTTTTCCTTAAAAAATTTCTGATAAACATATCTACCGATTTTGAAATCACGATAACCGGGAATAACATAATCAAGATTTACAAATACTGTGTCACCATCAATATTTTTTGCACATACAAGTCCGGCAGGCACAGAATTTCTAAGCACAAAAATTACTCTCGTATTCTCATTTTCATGAAAGGTAAAATTTGGAACATACTTTTTTATTTCTTTTTGATGAAACGAAAGAAAATATTTTAAATATTCTGAATTGGGTTCAACCTCAAGAACATCGAAGTATTCTTTGGCAGATAAAATTTCGATGAGATAATAAATATTAACAATTGCAATAAATCCATTTACAAGAGCAACCGGATAAGCAGAAATAATTATTCCATAAATTGTAAAAATTAATGAACCAGCAAGATTGATAATTCTCAGTCTTACAATTGAACTCATCATCAATGAGACTGCAACAAGAATTGATGCGAGATAACCAATTATTTCAACTAAATTAATATTGTATTGCATATCTGAGTCCTAACTACTTTATCTAATAATTTGATAATCATAAAATTCAATAAAATATTTTTACTAATTTCAATTTACAAAAATGATTAACGATTCTTGAATAAAATCTTATTTTAGCAATACAAAAAAATAAATTTTGCAGATGAATAATTATAACAACTATCCCGTAATAAGCTTAGATAATGTTATAAGACCAACTCAATTAATTATTGATTTAAAAGTACTTAAAGAAAATTTCCATAAAATAAAACAGCATGTAAAACCTGCACGCATAATGCCAATCTTAAAAGCAAATGCATATGGACATGGACTCGTACGTATTGCTCAATTAATGCAGGAACTTAATGCTGATTATATTGGAGTTGCTGTTCTTGAAGAAGGAATTTTATTGAGGGAAAATGGGATTAAACTTCCTATACTTGTGCTTGGCGGAATCTGGGGAAATCAAATTCCAATTTTCTTGAAACATAATTTAACAATGACTGCTTCTTCAATTGAAAAATTAAATCAGATAAACGAAATCGCCGGCAAAATGAACACAAAAGCTAAAGTGCATTTAAAGATTGATACTGGAATGGAAAGAATTGGCGTGCACTATTATAATGCAAAAAATTTTCTGGATGCAGCATTTAAAACAAAAAATGTAATCATAGAAGGAATTTATTCACATTTTGCAAATTCTGAAAAAAGTGATTTAAGCTATACTAAACTTCAGCTTGAAAGATTTCAGGAGGTAATTTGCTATGCAGAAAAAATTTTCTCAGAAAAACCAATCTTTCACATTTCTAATTCAGGTGCAATTCTTCAGATGCCAGAAGCAAATCTTGATATGGTTCGCCCTGGGATTATGCTTTATGGAGTTTATCCTTCCAACGAAGTTAAAAAAACTGTTGATGTAAAATCAGCATTAACCTGGAAATCAATTGTAGTTTATTTTAAGGTTATAAAACCAAATCATCCTGTAGGTTATGGTTCAACATGGCAGACAGACCATAATGTTCGTTCTGTAACAGTTCCAGTTGGTTATGGTGATGGTTATATGAGAAGTATGAGTCATAAAGCAGAAGTAATAATTAGAGGGAAGAGATATCCGGTTATTGGTACAATATCAATGGATCAAATTGTAGTTAATATTGAAAATGACAGTGCTTATAATGGTGATGAAGTAATATTAATTGGTTCTGATGGGAATAGTGAAATCACCGTTGAAGAAATGGCAGAATGGGCTGGTACAATTCCTTATGAGATACTAACTAATATAAACACACGTGTCCCAAGAGTCTACATAGAATAATCAAAAAGCTATGCTGCTAAATATCTCATCAATTTTCTTTTTGCAATTGGCAGAACAGTTTCGTTAAAAGGAAAATCTATATCCGTTTCCAGATTATAAGTAGCAGGGTTTGGCAGTTCCGGATATTTTTTAATCAAATCAAGCTTAATTGATTCTGGAGGAATAACTGTTGTTTCTTCTTTTATAAATTCCAGTAAATGT
>CAZNFW010000035.1:0-29304 GCA_964572725.1 uncultured Melioribacter sp. | reverse complement strand
ATTTTTCAATGATTCATTTTTTGGAAGAACAGAAACTGTTGAATACCTTGCTAAATCCAATACATTAAAAATTGAAGTTGAGCCTTTGCCCTCTGCAAATATACCATCTTCATTTAATGGCGCAGTTGGGAATTTTAATTTTAAGGTGGAAGTTGACAAAAATAAAGTTATGACAAATGAAAGTATTACACTTAGAATGACTGTTTCTGGTTCAGGTAACATAAAATTATTGAAACTCCCAGAAGTTCAATTACCTGCCGGCTTTGAAAAATATGAACCCAAAATTTATGATAATGTTAATAAAGGATCGGTAATATCAGGACAAAAAATTGTGGAATATCTAATTGTGCCGCGAACCCCGGGTGAAAAAGAAATTCCTCCAATTGAATTTTCATATTTTAATCCAGCTGCACGAAAGTATGTAACATTAACATCGCCTGCGTTTAAGATAAATGTTATAAAAGGACAAGGACAATATGAGCCAATTGCAGGCAATTTTTCTAAAGAAGATATTAAATTACTTAGTGAAGATATTCGTTATATAAAAACTTCTGATTTTAATTTTGAGAAGAAAAGGGAAAGAGCTTTGCTTCAATCATGGTTCTGGATTTCTATTACACTGCCATTAATTGCTCTTTTTGCAATAGTTGGAATAAGAAAAAAACAGGAAAAACTTTACAGCAATGTTCAGCTTTTGAAATATCAAAAAGCAGAAAAAGCTGCTAAAAAGCGTTTAAAAATTGCAAAACAAGCTCTTGATAAAAATAATCTATCAGAATTCTATTCCGAATTATCTCTTGCTCTTTATGGTTATCTGGAAGATAAATTAGGTATCCAGAAATCAGAGTTTACAATTGAGAAAGCTCTTGAAATTCTTGCTCAAAAAAATATTTCAGAGGATTTGATTACACGTATTAAAAATGTTTCTGAGAAATGTGAATTTGTTCGTTTTGCACCTTCAGGATTGAATTCAGCTTCAGCAGGTGAACTTTATAATGAAGCTGTAAGTATTATTATTAATCTTGATTCAAATTTGATAGCAGAAAAAAAATCAGCTAATAAGAAATTACTAGAAAGAATAAACCTTTCTTCAATAATAATTTTAATACTTGCATTCTTTATTCTAAACAGTGAAGCATATTCACAGCCTCCAGAACAATTAATGAAGTTAGGCAATAAATATTATCAAGAACAGAAATTTGAAGATGCAATTCAAACGTACAAAAAAATTATTGCACAGGGATATGAAAGTGCAGCTCTTTATTATAATATTGGTAATTCTTATTTCCGTTTTGGCAAACTTGGTTATGCAATTTTGTATTATGAAAAAGCATTAAAAATATCTCCTGGTGATGAGGATATTTTATACAATTTGAAAGTTGCCAATACACGAACGATTGATAGAATTTCTGAATTACCAAAATTATTTATAGTTCAATGGTGGGAAATACTGATTACTTCATTATCGTTGAATGGATGGGCTGTTATTACAATTATTATTTATCTTTTTCTTTTAATATCAATAGGATTATACTTTTTATCCAGAAAAGTAAATCTTCAAAAGATTGCACTAAATGCTGGATTAATATCAATTATATTTTTTATCATCTCGCTTATAATTTTAATTGCACGATATAATCATGAAAAATCTACAAACTACGGTGTTTTGCTGGAACCAGCATATTCAGCAAAAGTTGCTCCTGATGAAAAAAGCAATGATGCATTTTTAATTCATGAGGGTATAAAATTTATTGTAGAAGATAATGTAAATAACTGGTCGAAAATTCGATTGGCTGATGGAAAAATTGGCTGGATACCTGACGATAAATTTGGGAAAATTTAATTACAAATTTCTATTAAAATGGATAATGCAAAAAAATATAATAATACTAAATTAGCTGTTAGTATATCTAAAGGACTGGTTTCATTTGTTTTTTTATTTTTATTCGTATTCTTTGGTTATAGTTTAAAACTGGAAAAATTTTTAGAACACTATATTTCTAATGACTATTTAAGATTGATTGCGTTTACATTTATTTTAGGGATTGCATCTTCAATTCTTTTTTTCCCGCTAAATTATTTTTCAGAATTTTATCTCGAACATAAATTTAATTTATCGAATCAAACTTTTGGAAAATGGATATGGGAAAATCTTAAAGAATCACTTATAGGTGCTGCAATTGGCTTACCATTGTTAATAATATTTTATTTCATTTTAAAGACATATAATAACTATTGGTGGCTTCCTTTTGGAATAATAATGTTTTTATTTTCAGTGCTGCTTGCACAAATATTTCCTGTTTTTATTTTGCCATTGTTTTATAAAGTTACCTCAATTGATAACGATGATTTGAAAAATAGAATAATTGAACTCGGGAAAGAAGCAAATTTGAAAATTGAGAATGTATTCAAATTTGATATGAGCAAGAATACAAAAAAGGCAAATGCTGCTTTTACTGGATTAGGAAGAACAAAAAGAATTTTACTTGGCGATACTTTATTGAATAACTTTTCAAATGATGAAATAGAAACTGTAATTGCACATGAAATGGGACATTATAAAAAGAAACATATCATTAAGAATATAATTTTAAGTACAATATTTAGTTTCTTAACTTTTTATATAATTGCCAAACTGTACGAATCGACAATAAAGTTATTTGGGTTTAATTCGATTTTAGAAATTTCAGCACTTCCAGTTTTAGTCTTGTGGGGCAGTATTGTTGGCTTAATATTGACTCCATTAACAAACTACATTTCCCGTAAATTTGAATTTGAAGCCGATGAATATGCAGTCACAGTAACAAAGAAAAAAGAAATTTTTATTAATACACTAAATAAACTTACTGAACAAAATCTTGGTGATAAAGAACCTCACCCAATTGTTGAATGGTTTTTTTACAGTCATCCTTCGATTAAAAACAGAATTGCTGCTCTACAAAAGCTAAATTAATTATTCATTTCATTTATTTAATTAAATTCATTCATGACATTTTATAAATATATTTTATAATTATATTTGCAAAGAAAAATGATTATAAGTTTGAGGATAATGAATTTAATTTCTAAAAAATATTTGCTCTTGATACTTATATATTTCCTTTCGCAATGCACTTTTGACAATAATCCACCAACCCAATCTGAATCAGAAACTCCCATAAGTAAAACTTTACCGAGCAATCCTAAACCTGAAGATAAATCCATTAATCAACCTCTGGTTATAAATTTGCAATGGAGCTATTCAGGCACACAAAAATTTGATGTCTACCTAGACAAAAAAAATCCTCCTCAAGTTTTAATTGCAAATGATATTACATCCAAATCACTTGTTGTAACAAATTTGGAATATAATACAACTTATTACTGGAAAGTAATTGCAAAAAATAATGACGGGACAAAAATTGAAGGACCTGTTTGGAGTTTTACAACTTTGACGCAAACTTATCCTACTCTTAATGGCTTTGCAATGAATCTTTATAAAATTCAAACAGAACTTCCATGCTATGTGCATGTAATGTTTCAAGTAGTTGATTTGAACGGCAAGGGAGTAGATTATTTGACTCAAAATGATTTTGAAATTTTAGAAGATGGAGAACCCATTTCACAATATGAATCTCAAATAGAAATTAAAAAGAGGGAAGCAGTACCTTATAAATTAAAAACAGTTATAATGCTCGATAATAGTACAAGTCTTCAAAATAACATAGAAGAAATAAGAAGCGCAGCAAAGTCGTTTATAGAAAAAATTGTACCCCAGCAGGAAATTTCTATTTATCAATTTTCAGATAAACCCGAAATGCTTTGTGATTTTACAAATAATTTTGATTCTTTAAACAATGCAGTCAATAGCTACAAGTTAGGTTATTCAACTACTAATTTATATGGAGCAGTCATTAAGGGGTCATCTTTGTGGAAAGATTCTTTTTCAATTGATGAAATTGTTCAAGGAATGATGATTTTATTTACTGATGGAAAAGATACGCAGGGTTCAAATACTTTGGCAGAAGCTTTAAACGCAATTCATAATAAAATAGTTTTTACAATTGGACTTGGTAATGAAATTCAACATGATATACTTAGAGCAATAGGAACAGCAGGCTATTATTCTATTTCTAATGTTAATGAATTAAAAGCACAATTTGATAACATACAGAAAACAATTGTAAGTTATGCAAATAGTTTTTATTTGTTGACTTATAAAAGTCCTAAACGAGGTAATAATGTTCATTCATTAACAATTAGAATAAAAAATAATCCCTATACTGGAGATTACTCTGAAATTCGAGGAACATTTAATAGTAATAATTTTTATTCATTTTGAGAGGTGCAAAATGGCAGTAACAAAACAGGACGTAGAATATATAGCTAAACTGGCAAGATTAAAATTCAACGATGAAGAACTTGAAAACTTTACACATGAATTAAATGAAATATTGAATTATGTAGAAAAACTTAACGAATTAGATACAGAAAATATAGAACCACTTTCACACCCGATAGAAAATTTTAATGTATTTCGGAAAGATAAACTCGAACCATCAATTGATAGAGAAGAAGCATTAAAAAATGCTCCATCGAGCACAGAAGAATTTTTCAAAGTGCCTAAAGTAATCAACAAATAGTTTATTATGATAGTTGGAATTATACCCGCACGATTTGCATCAACAAGATTAATGGGAAAACCACTTGCTGATATTGGCGGAAAACCAATGATTCAGCATACATGGGAAAATGCTCGAAAGTCGAAATTGCTTGATAAAGTAGTTGTTGCTGTTGACGACGAAAAAGTTTTTCAGGTTGTGAAAAGTTTTGGTGCAGAAGTTTATATGACTCCCCAAAATGTTGCATCGGGTTCAGACAGAATAGCACTTGTTGCTCAGGAACTTCCAGAAGCAAATATAATTGTCAATATTCAAGGGGATGAACCTTTTATAAATGGCAAAATGATTGATGAAGCAATTGAACCGCTTCTTTTTGATAAAAAAGTTAATGTCTCTACACTTGTTAAAAGAATTACAAGTGTGGATGAAATGAAATCTCCTTCCATTGTAAAAGTAGTTTTTGATTACAACAATTATGCGCTCTATTTTTCTCGTTCACCAATTCCGTATGTTAGAGATGCTAAAACAAATCTTGAAAAAATTGAAACAGGTGAAATTTATAAGCATATTGGTCTTTATGTATTCAGGAAAGAAACATTACTTAAATTTACATCGCTTCGTCAAACTGATTTAGAAAGAATTGAAAAATTAGAACAGCTTCGGTTACTTGAACACGGAATAAAAATCAAAGTTGTTGTAACCGAATATGACAGCCTTTCAATTGATACCCCTAAAGATCTTGAGCTTGCAAGAAAATTTTATGAAAAGTTATTAAAGTCTAACAGAACAAAATAATTTGTACTTCAATTCTCCGTCTTTATTGAAGTGAATAAATAATCAATATTTTATTAAGTTATTTTCTTTATTTATTTTTAATAATTGAATTAATAAATTAAATCAAAATGAGCAATATATCTCCTAAAAGAGTAATTTTTATTGATATGATGCGCGCATTTGCTGTGCTAATGATGGTTCAGGGTCATACAATTGATACTTTTCTTGCAAATGAATACCGCACTTTCGACTCTATTCTTTACAATATCTGGTTTACTATTCGAGGTTTTACTGCTCCTATATTTATGTTTTCTTCAGGAACTGTATTCACTTATCTGCTTCGTTTACATAAAGTTCCTTTTTATGAAAATCCGCGAATAGCTAAAGGTTTTAAAAGATTTCTAATTTTAGTTCTTATTGGGTATTTATTACGTTATCCTACCAACACTTTTTTTAATTTTAGTCTTGTAACCAAAGCTCAGTGGTTAACATTTTTTACTGTCGATGCTCTGCATCTCATTGGATTTGGACTGTTATTTATAATTATTCTTTCAATTATTGCTGAAAAACTAAAGATAAATGATTATGTGATTTTTTCATTAGGGGCATTTTTCTTTTTTGCATTGTTCAATATTACAGAACAAATTAACTGGTTAAATTATTTGCCCCTTCCTTTTGCTGCATATTTCTTTCATAAAACTGGTTCTTTATTCCCATTTTTTCCGTGGGCAGGTTATGTTATAAGCGGTGCTGTTCTGGGTAGTTATCTTGCTCATAATCCAGATATATTTACTGCTAAAAAGTTCAGCAGAAATTTATTCTTAGTAGGATTTGGATTTTTAATTATCTCTTGGATAATTGAATTAATAGAAGAAATATTTTTTAATAATAAATCTTTGGTTACAGATAATTTTTATGTAATAACATTAAGATTGGGCTGGGTATTGATATTAAACAGTTTAATGTCTTATCTCGCATTAAAATTGAAAAATATACCTGATTTAGTAAAATGGGTAGGACGACATACACTTGTTGTTTATGCAGTTCATGTTATAATTTTATACGGCAGCGCATGGGTCCCCGGATTAAACTTAATATTTTCAAAGAGAATGAGTCTTGGAATTTCTATATTAGCAGCAATAGTGATGATAGGTTTAATGATTTTGATGGTTGTAGGTATAGAAAAGTTTAAGAATTTCAGAAAGAATAAATTAGCAATAGAAACTTAAGGTAATAAAAATTGAAAAAGCGTTCGGAAAATTTAAATCCTTTAGTTACAGAAGAAGATAAAAAGATTGAACAATCTTTACGCCCCAAAACTTTTGAAGAATTTACAGGTCAATCAAAAATTGTTGACAATTTAAAAGTTTTTATTGGAGCTGCAAAAAAAAGAAATGACAGCCTTGACCATGTTTTATTGACAGGTCCTCCGGGTCTAGGCAAAACAACACTTGCTCATATTATTGCCAATGAACTTGGTGTTAAAATTAAAGTTACATCTGGTCCAGTGCTTGAAAAACCAGGCGACCTTGCTGGAATATTGACTAATCTGGAAGAAAAATCTGTTCTGTTTATTGATGAAATTCACAGACTAAGTCCAGTTGTTGAAGAATATTT
The DNA here is from genome assembly GCA_964572725.1 of uncultured Melioribacter sp. Classification (GTDB taxonomy): domain Bacteria; phylum Bacteroidota; class Ignavibacteria; order Ignavibacteriales; family Melioribacteraceae; genus Rosettibacter. The sequence continues at coordinate 22,312 of CAZNFW010000035.1, read as the reverse complement.
GTATTCAGCTATGGAAGATTTTAAGCTTGATATAATGATTGATAGCGGACCTAATGCAAGAACTGTTCAAATTAAACTTCCTAAATATACATTGATTGGTGCTACAACAAGAGCTGGATTATTAACAGCACCATTAAGAGATAGATTCGGCATTAAAGCTCGACTTGATTATTATGAAAGTGATTTAATTAAGAAAATAATACATCGTTCTGCTAAGTTATTGAATATTAAAATTGATGATGAAGCCGCAGAAGAAATATCAAAACGTTCTAGAGGTACTCCAAGAATTGCTAATAGATTATTGAGAAGAACAAGAGATTTTGCTGATTATGAAGATAAAAATGTAATTGATATTGAAGTTGCCAAAAAAGCTCTCAGTGCTCTTGAAGTTGATGAATACGGACTCGATGAAATGGATAAAGAAATAATTCTAACTATAATAGAAAAATTCAATGGTGGACCTGTTGGGTTAAATACAATTTCAGTTGCTGTCAACGAAGATGCAGGAACAATTGAAGAAGTTTACGAACCATTTTTAATTCAACAAGGATTTATTCAAAGAACTCCACGCGGGAGAGAAGCTACAGAATTAGCATATATTAGATTTAATAAAAAGAAAAAAAAGTTCAATGGTCAATCAGATTTATTTGAAAAGTAAATATTATGGTAGAAATTAATAACATAAAAGTCGATAACAAACTTCCTCTAATCTTGATTGCTGGTCCATGTGTAATTGAAAATGAATACATTACACTTCATACTGCAGAAAAAATTAAAAAGATAACTGAAGAACTAAACATACCTTATATATTTAAATCAAGTTATAAGAAAGCAAATAGAACAAGTATAAAATCTTTTACAGGTTTGAAATTTGAACAAGCATTAAAAATATTAGAAAAAGTTAAGAATGAATTATCATTAACAATTTTAACTGATGTTCACACAGAAAATGAAATAAATATTGTTTCTGAAATTGTTGATGTAATTCAAATTCCAGCTTTTTTATGCAGACAAACAGAATTGCTGCTTGCTGCAGGTAAAACAGGGAAAGCCGTTAATGTTAAAAAAGGACAGTTTCTAGCTCCTGACGATATGAAATATGTTGCAGATAAAATTGAATCGACAGGTAATAAAAAAATTTTATTAACAGAAAGAGGAACTACTTTCGGTTATCATAATCTTGTTGTAGATATGCGAAGTCTCGAAATAATGAAACAATTTAATTATCCTGTAATTATGGATGCGACACATTCAGTTCAAATTCCAAGTCAAGGAGGTGTAAGTGGTGGCGAACGTAAATATGTTCCAACTTTAGCAAAGGCTTCAGCAGCTGTGGGAATTGCAGGGCTTTTCCTCGAGGTTCATCCAGAACCTGAAAAAGCTTTGAGTGATGCTGCAAGTCAATTCCCCTTAAATGATTTAAAGGATCTTCTTTCATTGGTAAAAAAAATTGATGAACTCGTTAAAAATGGACAAGTCAATTACTGAAAAGTTGTCACAAATTCGACTTATTATTTTTGATTTAGAAGGTGTGCTTCTTGTTAAATCAGAAATTAATGAGCAGGTGATTGATAATCTTTCAAAATCTGTTGAAAAGGCAATAAAAAATTTCACAGAACGAAAAATTGATTTTGCGATAATTACAGCGCGCCAGCACGATGAATTAATTGCTCGTTTAGAAGAGATTCCTGACTGCAATATTTTAGATTCTGCTATAGATAAAGTTTCTGCAGCTGAAAAAATTATGAAAAGTAAACAACTAAATTGCAATAATGTTTTTTTTATTGGTGATGGAATACTTGATATTCCATTATTGAAAAAATGTGGGTTATCAGCTGCTCCAAAATCTGCAAGACGTGAAGTAAAAAGAGTAGTAGATTTTATAATAAATGGCAGTAATTCTAACGAGATATTTAAAGAAATTTTTCTACTATTTGATAAAATAAAATCATAGAAAAAAATGTCAGAAGACCAGATAATTGCAAAAGGCAAAGAAGTAATTTTAATTGAAGGTAATGCAATCCTAAATTTAGTTGATAGCATTGATGGTCAGTTTGTTAAAGCTGTAAAGGAAATTTATAAATCTAAAGGCAGAGTTGTTTTTACAGGAATGGGAAAATCAGGATTAATAGCAAGAAAAATTGTTGCTACACTTAATTCTACTGGTACTGCAGCTATTTTTATGCACCCAACCGATGCACTGCACGGCGATTTAGGAATGGTTCGTAAAGATGATATTGTGATTATAATTTCAAAAAGCGGAAACACAGAAGAACTGCTAAGACTAATCCCAATGTTCAAAAGAATTAATGTAACACTTATTGGGATGCTTGGTTCTCTTGATTCTAAATTAGCTAAAGAATGTGATATTGTTCTAAACATAAGCGTAAAAGAAGAGGCATGTCCTTATGACCTTGCACCCACAGCTTCTACAACTGCAGCATTGGTTATGGGTGATGCACTTGCAATGGTTTTACTTGAAATGAGAGGTTTTACTGAAGAGGATTTTGCTATGCTGCATCCAGGTGGTAGTCTTGGTAAAAGATTATCTCTTCATATCGAAGAAATTATGATTAAAGGTAATGACATACCAATAGTCAAAGAAAATACACCTTTGAAAGATACTATTTATGAAATATCTTCGAAAAGATTAGGAACTACATGTGTTGTTAATGATAAAGGAATATTAACAGGAATTATTACTGATGGAGATTTAAGAAGATTGCTTGAAAAAACACTTGATATAACAAATTTAACTGCAGGCGATGTAATGACAAGAAAACCAAAAACAATTACTAAAGATAAACTTGCTTCTTTTGCAATTCAGCAAATGGAAAATTATAAAATAACTTCTTTAATAGTGGTTGATGAAAATTATAAACCCGAAGGAATTGTTCACCTGCACGACCTTGTTAAATTAGGACTTCAACCCAGATGAAGAAACTTATGTTTTTTATCGCATTCATTTCTTTTATTTCATGTTCAGAAGAAAAAGTAAAACCAAAGATAGCTGACAATTCAACTCAGGGAGAAATTCCAATTCATGAAAGCTGGAACTCAAAAGTAGTTTTCAGCCGCGAAGGTAAACTTAAAGCAATTCTTTATACAAACCATCTTAAAAAATATGAACTTCAGAAAATTACTTTTCTCGAAGGTGTTAAAGTAGATTTCTTTAATACTGAACAGAAAAAAACAACAACTCTTACATCGAAATATGGGAAAGTGAATGATGTAACAATGGACATGTATGCAATTGATAGTGTTATTGCTGTTAATGACAGCGGAACAGTTCTTAAAACAAGTGAATTAATGTGGAGAAATAAAGACCAAAAAATTTTAACTGATAAATTTGTTTCAATAAAATCAAAAGAAGAAATTATTGAGGGATACGGTTTTGAATCAGACCAGCATTTAACTAATTATGTCATTTATAACATAACCTATTCAGCTGTTCTAACAAAAGAAGAGAAAAAGTGAAAATCAAATTTGTTATATTATTTTTTCTTCTCATTGCTAATCTTTTTGCACAGGAAGATAATATTATTCGTGTTGTTGGTGATAGCCTTGTTGGTAAAAAAATAAATGGTGAATCAATCCGAGAGGTTCATGGTAATGTGGTTATGATGCAGGGGGCAGTCAAAATAACCTGTGCAAAAGCTATCCACAATTTAACGAAAAATGAAGCTGAATTACTTGGAAATGTGATTGTTACTCAGGATAGCATTACTATTTATACTGATATTGGTTTTTACAATGGAAATTCTAAAATAGCATTTTCAAAAAGTGGGGTTACTTATTTTGATGGACATGTTCACTTAAAAGCAAAAAATGGGTTCTACTATTTTGATGAGAAAAAAGCTTTTTTCTATGAGAATGTAAAATTGAATGATTCAGTTTCTGTTCTTACTGCCGACACATTAACATATTATGACAACGAAGATAAAGCTGTTGCTGTTGGGGATGTGATAGTTCAAGATACATCGGCAATTATTTATGCAGATTCTTTAATTCATTTCAGAAATGAAAAAATTACTTTTGCATATAAAAATATTAGAATTATTGACCCGGCAAATAGATTATTAATATCTGGTGATAAACTGGAAGATTATCATGACAAAAATTTTTCAAGAATTACTGGTAACCCATTTTTAATAAAAATTGACACAACAAATTCTAACAAACTTGATACTTTGATTATTACTGCTAAAATGATGGAAGCTTATGGAGATAGTGCAAAAAGATTGATAGCAAAAGATTCTGTTAAAATTCTCAGGGGTGAATTTGCTTCGATTAATAATTATTCTATTTATTATCAAACATCACAACATCTTTACACTCATAAAAATGAAGATGATAAACTGCCACCTGTATTATGGAATCAAAATACGCAATTTATTGGCGACACAGTTAATATTTTCTTGAAAGATAATCGTCTCGATAGATTGAATTTAAACTCAAATGCATTAATTATTTCATCAAATGAAAAATATGAATTTCGTTATGACCAAATATCAGGAAATAATATTAATTTATTTTTTGGAGATAATGGTTTAGAAAAAACAGAAGTCAATGGAAATGTATTGAGTATTTATTTTTTATACGAAGATGGTGAACCTAATGGATTGGTTAAATCGAGTGCAGAAAAATCTATAATTTTATTTGATGGCAAAAATGTCGTAAAAGTTATGTATTATGGTAATCCAAATAATGAGTATCATCCTGAAAAATTAATTGCAGGTAAGGAAAAAGATTTTACTTTACCAACATTTATAATTGTGCAAAACAGACCAAGAAAAGAAGAATTGTTATCTAAAAAAGAAAAATTATTAACACAACTTTTAGAAATAATAAATGGGAAATGAATTAATACTTAAGAGTGAAAATCTTAAAAAAATTTATAAGAAGAGAACTGTTGTTAACGAAGTTTCAATTTCGGTGCAACAGGGAGAAGTAGTTGGTCTTTTAGGTCCAAATGGAGCAGGAAAAACAACAACCTTTTATATGATAGTAGGAATGATAAAACCTAATGGGGGTAAAGTATTTTTAGATAATATTGAAATTACTAACGAACCAATGTACAAGCGTGCTAAAAGAGGTATAGGTTATTTACCACAAGAAGCTTCAATATTTCGTGGATTAACAGTAGAAGATAACATCATGGCAATTCTTCAAATGCTTGATATTTCACCGCAAGATAGGAAAAAACGTTTGGAAAAATTACTTGATGAACTCGGAATTAAACATGTTAGAAAAACACTTGGCTTTCAATTAAGCGGCGGTGAAAGAAGAAGAACTGAAATTGCCCGTGCACTGGCTACTAATCCAAAGTTTATTTTGCTTGATGAACCTTTTGCTGGTATTGACCCTATTGCTGTTGAAGATATTATGAATATTGTTGCTAATCTTAAGCATAAAGGAATTGGCATTTTGATAACTGACCATAATGTTCACGAAACTTTAAGTATTGTAGACCGAGCTTATATTTTAATTAATGGTAAAATTTTTAAAGAAGGTTCGGCTCACGATCTTGCTGAAGACAGCGATGTGAGAAAATTATACCTTGGAGAAAAATTCAAACTCGATAGATATTCTTAGCTAAAAATATAAAAAGCAATACCAGTTATTACTATACAGTATAAAATTATAAATAAAATTTTTTTAATTGTTTTTCTAAATTGTAACTTCTTTTGATATCTCCAGGTTGTTGATTCGTCTCTTTTATAATCTCCCTTTTTGATATTCCAGTTATTATAAATATGGTTCTGCATAAGAAGTAAATATTTATAAAATTATTATGTGAGATTTTTCTATAACTTAAATTCCTTTATTATTTTTTTAACCTCTTCTTCGGTAATTCCAGTTCCTAAACTTTGTTTTTCAGTTTTTTTATTTACATTTCCAAGTGGATTTACTTGTGGATTACCTGCACGGGCTCGTAATCTTTCTTCAATTATTTTTGTGAAATTTCCCGGTGAACTTTCTTCTGCTTTTCTTGATGTAAATTGAGGAATGTCAAAGGAGTTTACAACGGTTCCTTCATTAATTGCTTTAGTTTCAAAAGCTAATGTTTTGATGTTCATTAAATGAGAAGCAGTTACATTTTCAGAAACAATAGAACCGCCCCATGTACCTGGTCCTAAAGTCATTGAAGGAACTAATCCTGTTGTATATCCCACCGCTCCAAGTGAAGAAGGTGTATTAACTACAATTCTGAATGCAGGTTTCTCGAGAGCAAATTTCATAATTATTTCTTTATCATTTGAATGAATAACTAAGGTATGCCCTATGCCACCAAACTCTAATAATTCTATACATCGGTGACATCCTTCAAGCCAGCCGTCAACTGTGTAAAAAGCAAGAATTGGTGAGAGTTTTTCAATTGATAATGGTTCTTCTTTACCTACTTTCATGCATTCTGCTATTAGAACTGTTGTATTATCAGGAACAGAAAATCCGCAGTAATCAGCTATCCATTTTGCAGTTTTTCCAACAATATCTGGATTTAATCTTGCCCCTTTTGCCACCTTTTCTTCTAATTTCTTTTTTTCATCCGGACTTAAGAAGTAACAACCCAATTTTTTAGCTTCTTCTATAACTTTTTCTTTAACTGGTCTATCTACAATCATTGCTTGTTCGGATGAACAAAGTACACCGTTATCAAATGTGGTTCCATAAACAATATCAGCAACAGCTTTTTTAATATTTGCAGTTCTTTCAATAAAAGCAGGCACATTGCCGGGACCAACTCCATAAGCTGGTTTGCCTGAGCTGTAAGCTGCCTGAACCATTGGAGTGCTTCCTGTTGCTAATATTATTGAAATGTTTTTGTCTTTCATTAATGCTTCTGTTCCTTCAAGAGTAGGAATTGTCATGCATTGGATTAATCCTTTTGGTGCACCTGCTTTTTCAGCTGCATTTGATAAAATTTTTAATGCTTCTATTGTGCAATTAATTGCTTTAGGATGAGGGCTTGCAACAATTCCATTTCTACACTTCAATGAGATAAGTGCTTTAAACATTGCCGTAGAAGTAGGATTTGTTGATGGAATCAATGCAGCAACTACACCCATAGGTTCAGCTATTTTAATAATTTTTCCATTTCTTTGAACATCAATAATTCCAACAGTTCTTAAATTTTTTATTGATTCATAAACATCTCGTGTTGCAAATTGATTCTTAAGAATTTTATCTGATACTTTTCCAAAACCTGTTTCTTCGTGTGCTAAACGAGCAAGTTTTTCAGCTTCGTTAAATCCAGCTTCAGCCATTGCTTTAATTATTCTATCTACCTGCTCTTGATTGAAATGCTTGAATTCAAGCTGTGCTTCTTTAGCTTGTGCAGCTAAGTTGCGAGCTTCCTGAATTGATTGAAGGTCTTTGTCAAAGTTCATATTGTTCTCAAAATTTTAGTTAAAAATACAGAGAACATATACAAACTTCAATTTGAAAAATTAGGTAGAATATTTGATTGGTTTTTGGAATAAGCTAACAATAGTTTTCCATATAATTTCTAATTGAATAATTCTTTTATTTTTTGATAACCGCTTTTGCTGACTGGAAGGTGAGTACCATCATTTAAAATAATTATGTAAGAATCTTTTTCTAATAAATTTATTTGTTTGATATTTGATATTCTTACAATGTATGAACGATGTATTCGTATAAAATTTTTGGGGTCTAAATTCTCTTCATAAAATTTCATTGTTTTTTCTTTAAGAAAATTTCCAATTACTGTATAAAGCATTACATAATCGTCTTGAGCTTCAATGTATTTTATTTGGTCAACTGGAATAATGGTTATTTTTTGATTTTGTTTTACTACAATACGTTCTAAAAATTCTTTTTTATCATATAATGCTTTTGCAAGCGATTCTAATTTTTTAATTGAATTTTCCTTATTCTTTAATAAGTTCAAAGCCTTTTTAACAGCATCGTCAAATCTTTCCTCAGAAAATGGTTTTAAAAGATAATCAACAGCACTAACCTCAAAAGCCTTAATTGCATAGTTATCGAATGCGGTTGTGAAAATTATAATTGGCGGGTCATCAAGCAGCTCGAGCATTTCAAAACCTGAAATTTTGGGCATTTGAATATCAAGGAAAATAATCTCTGGTTTAAGTTCATTAATTTCTTTAAGAGCTTCGAATCCATTTGAACACTCAGCAACTATTTGGATATTATCATACTTTTCTAAATATTTTTTGATAATATCTCTTGCTAATTTTTCGTCATCAATAATTATTGTCTTTATAATTTCATTCATAATTAAACGGGTATGAATATATTTACACTAAATATGTTATTAAATTTTTCTGCTTTAAATAGATTATCCTGATTATAAATTAATTTCAATCTGTTCTGAATATTTTTTAATCCTATTCCTTCACCTTTTTTTGGAACAGAGTCTGTATCGAAATTATTCTCAACAATGATTTTTAAATATTCATTTATTTTCTTGCATTTAAGTTTTATTGTAACTTTTTTTAATGATTCATAAACTCCATGTTTAATTGCGTTTTCAAAAAGTGGCTGGAGTATCATGCTTGGTATTTCAATATTATAGCATTCCTGTTCAACTTCTTCAATAAAATCAAACTTATCACCAAATCTGATTTTTTCAATATCAAGATAAAGTTTTGAGTAACTTATTTCATCAGATAATTTATTTTTTTGATTTTCATTTTTTGAAAGTGTGTTTCTTAAAAAAGTTGATAACTTAATTGTCATTTCCTGAGCTTTAGAAGGACTGCTGATAGTTAGTGCACTTATTGAATTGAGGCAATTAAAAATAAAATGCGGGTTAATTTGATACTTAAGTGATTTAAGTTCAGCTTCTTTTATTAATGTTTTAAGCTCTGCTTCTTTTAATAATTTTTCTTGAAAATTGTTGTAATAAATTATTACATAGTCTATTGCTACAAGAATTGAATAATACATTATGCCTATAATAAATCTCCATAGAAGTGATTTATTTAAAAAAATGAGGTATGATTTGTCATCTGCTGAAATATTTTTTGTAATGTAAAAACCAGTTAAAATCCAGAAACCTGATATAATAGCAGCAGAGGCAATATGATTTATAAATATTTTTGAAATCGAAGAAATGTCAAGCGAACTGAAATTTACTGTATACCAAACACTTAAACCAAGAAATAAATAAAGCAAGTTAAATGTAAGACTATCAATAAAAGATGAATATAAGCTTATCGAGAGAAACCAATTAAGAATAAATGTATGAAGTAAAAATATTGAAAACCAGATTATGAGATAAATTAATAATAGTCTTTTATTTTTAATAAATGGATTAATCATAAAGAGTTATACACTTTTAATTTCACCGCCGCCAAAGAATATTGTACCTTTTATAATTAATAGCCCTTCTTCAAATGGTAATGAATTATCAACTATATATTGCTTTGTGTCTAATCCTCCAAATATTGTTGATACATTGGTTATAACTTTCCAGTTCTTTGGAATTAAAATCGAGAAACCTCCTGCTAGACATGTTATTTCGAGTATAATTTCGCCGTTTGATAAATTAGAGTCGGCAAGATTTATATTTATTACTGATGCTATAATTGTTAATCTGCCGCCTTTAAAGTTTTTTGTCACAATTTTTTTATTGCTGTGAGTTAGTATGTAAGTTTCATCAATAATATCATTGTTGATTTCTTGAAAACTATTTGAATCAATAGGGTGCTGATTAATATTTTTTTGATGAGTGTGTTTTGTTTCATTTCTTTTTAATATAAAATACAAACCTATGATAATTATAATTAATGGGAATAAATCTCGAAATGTGAAATTAAAAAATGGCCGAAAGATGTGATTAAAAAGTCCATATAAGCCAATTACTAAAAATATCATCCCGGTTGTACTGTTTCTTGATTTCGATAAAAGTATAATTCCAATTATTATAAAGATAGTATGCCATGAAAATATTAAATGACGAAAACCAAAATAAAAAAAGCCAAGATTATCAATTAATAACAGAGCCCCGATAATTATAAAAATTAAACCTATCCATAATCTTGAATTTTGTCGTTCCATTTTCTCCTCTATAAAGTATTTTTAATTTCTCCGCCGCCGAATAAAACAAAACCTCTGATTAAAAGAACTTTTCCTTCTTCATATTTTGTGTCAGGAGTTTTAATTCTTTTGTCTCCAAAGCCTCCAAATATTGGCAGTATATCAATTTCTACTTTCCAGTTGGAAGGAATAATTAAAGATGCGCCTCCAAATATTGCTGTAATTTCTAATACATTTTCTCCTTCGGCAAGTTTACAATCAGATAAATTAATTTCAGAACCGCCAAATATTGAAATTATACTGCCTCCGCGAAAATTATCTGTATGCAAAACTTTTGTGCTGCCTCCAAAGACGGATATTTCCTCGAGAAATTCTTTACCTCGATTTGTTTTTTCTTCCGATGATACATTGCTTGTGAAAGAACTTTTATATTCATGAAAATTCCAGTAATGACTTTTGAATTTATTTCTTCTAAATATTATGAATAAACCAATTATTACGAAAATTAAAGGCCAGAGTTCAGGCATTAAACTAAAGAGTCCAATACCAATAAAAATACTGCCGGCAATTTTATTTTTTGAAAGTGTAATAAGAAGAATTCCAAGAAATATGAAAAAATATTCCCATGTAAGAAAATCTTCTGGAATAATTTCTATTCCGTAATTGTTAAGAATAAACAAAAACCCTATGATTATTAGGATTAGGCCAATTAAAATTCTCGTCCTTAAATAATAAGCCATAACTTCTCCAAAATTTTCTGGAGAAAATTAGAAAGTAAAATTTATTGTATAAATATAAAATCGGTAAAGCACAGAATTTTATCGGTTAATAAATCGAATTTTATTCTAGCAACTTAATTTGTTCATTTGGAGGCAGAATCTGAACATCTTTTAATTGTCTTTCTATTTTTCGAGTAGATTTAGTTGCTTCTTCAATTTTGTTTGATGCTTCCTGTAATTTCTTTTGAGTTGCCTCGAGAACATCACCAAATTTTCCGAATTCAGTTTTAACAGAACTTAAAATTTTCCAGACCTCACTTGACCTTTTTTCAATAGCAAGTGTTCTAAAACCCATTTGCAAGCTGTTCAATATTGCTGCAAGATTTGTTGGTCCTGCAATAGTAACGCGGTATTCTCTTTGAATAAATTCTGCCAAACCGGGTCTTCTCAAAACTTCTGCATATAAGCCTTCGATTGGTAAAAACATAATTGCAAAATCTGTTGTGTTAGGTGGGTCGAGATATTTTTCCGCAATTTTTTTAGCTTCACTTTTAATTCTACTTTCTATACCCTTAGCTGCATCATTTATTGCATCAAGGTTGGCAGCATCCTGAGCATCAAGTAATCTTTGATAATCTTCAATTGGAAATTTTGCATCAATGGGTAGCCATACGGTTTCTGTTTTCGAAGAATCTCTTCCGGGGAGTTTTATTGCAACTTCGACTTTATCATTACTTCCTTTTTTTGTTATAACATTTTTTTCATACTGTTCTCGTGTTAAAATCTGTTCAATTAAATTTTCAAGCTGAATTTCGCCCCATGTGCCTCTTGTTTTAACATTGGTTAAGACGTTTTTCAAATCACCTACACCCCTTGCAAGTTCCTGCATATCACCTAAACCTTTGTATACCTGTTCTAATCTCTCACTTACAAGTTTAAAAGATTCTCCCAGTCTTCTTTCAAGTGTAGCATGAAGTTTTTCGTCAACTGTTTGACGCATTTCTTCAAGTTTTCTGGAATTATTTTCCTGAATTTCTTTTAGCTGTTCTTCAACCCGCATTTGAAGTTTATCGAATTTTTGTTCATTGGATTGTGTTAACTTTAATAACTGATCAGCAAATATATCTAATTGTGATTTTTGCATCTTTGCAATTTCATAAAGTCTATTTGATAATTGCTCTCCAAAATTATTTATCGAATTACTTAATTCTTCTCTTTGTGATTTTAATGACTTTGAAATTTCTTCACGGTTTCTGAAGAGTTCATCTCTAAATGCTCTGTCTATTCTTTCAAATTCTGTTTTAATTTCTGTTTGATTGAAAGACATTATTTTTTTATTGATAGAATAAATCATCAATAATATAATTATCATAATTATGATTATGCTTGCAAATGCAATTTCTATCATACCGTCTCCCGATGAAATTTAAGATTTAACAAAAGCAAAATATAAAAATATATTGAAATGTTGTTAACTCATGATTGAATAATTTTATAAATTTAGAATTGTAAACTAAAGAAATTCAATATGAAGAAATGGAAAAAAATAATAATTGGTGTGTTTGTTTCTTTAATTGTATTTATTCTTTTTTTGTTTATTATTTCATCTTACATGCTTAAAAAAACATTACCTGAATATGATGATGAAAAGATTGTTAAAGGTATTACCTCAACTGTAAAAATTTATAGAGAATCTTTTGCTGTACCAATGATTATTGCAGAAAATGAAGAAGATGCTGCATTTGCTCTGGGCTATGTTCATGCTCAGGAACGATTATTTCAAATGGATATTGCAAGACGTGCAGGGGAAGGCAGATTAAGTGAAGTATTTGGGAGAAAAACAATAGCATTCGATAAAATGTTTAGAACTATTGGAATTTATAAAAATATTCTTAAGAATTATAAACATCTAAATCCTGTCGCAAAAAAAATTCTTGAAGCTTACACAAGAGGAGTTAATGAATTTATAAAAGAAGCAAAAGGAAAATATCAAATTGAATTCGATATACTGGGATACGACCCATATCCATGGAAACCAGAACACAGTTTAATTATAGCTAAGTTAATGGCATGGGAATTAAATTTGAGCTGGTGGTCGGATGTTACATTTTCAAATATTGTTCAAAAACTTGGGACAGGAAAAGCAAAAGAGTTAATTCCTGATTATCCACAAAATGCACCGACAATAATTCCTGAATCAATTGAAAAGTTTGCACAAATATCAAAAGATTTTATAGAAACAGATAAGAAGTTTAGAGAATTTTTTGGTTTTACTGGAACTCATATTGGATCAAACAGTTGGGTGATTAATGGTAAATTGTCCATTTCAGGTAAACCTATTATTGCAAACGACCCTCATCTTGCATTTTCAGCTCCGGGTAAATGGTATTTTGTAATTATTAGAAGTAAAGATTTGAATGTCGAAGGATTTACATTGCCGGGAATTCCATCAGTTGTAATTGGTAAAAATCAAAATATTGCATGGGCAATGACAAATGTCATGGCAGATGATGCAGATTTCTATGCAGAAAAAATTGATTCTTCTGGAACAAAATATTTTTTAGATGGGCAATGGAAAAATTTAATTGTAGAAAAAGATTCATTCGCTGTTAAAGATTCATCTAATTATGTATTCGAAATTAAAAAGACTCATCGCGGCCCAATTATTTCTAATATTCATCCTTATAATGTTTTTTACCCGAAAGAAGGTAAAGTTCATGCAAACTTAAGCATGAGATGGACAGCATTGGAATTTAGTGATGAACTTTATGCTTCGATCTTAATTAATAAATCAAAAAACTGGAATGATTTTAAGGAAGCTCTAAAATATTTTACTGCTCCCGGACAAAATTTTATTTATGCAGATAAATTTGGAAATATTGGCTACATCTGTGCAGCTAAATTACCTTTAAGAAATTCAATCAGTCCTACATTAGTTTATGATGGAACTACAAGTGCCAGTGATTGGAAAGGTTATGTACCTTATGATGAAATGCCAAAACTTTTGAATCCTTCGCAAAATTTTATTGCTTCTGCAAATAATAAAACAGTAAAGAATTTTAAATATCATATATCAAATATCTGGGAGCCATCATCCAGAATTGAAAGAATTACCGAGTTGTTGACTTCAAAACCTGTTCATTCCAGAGACGACTTTAAAAAATATCAACTTGATTTTATTTCTCCGTATGCAAAAAAAATAACAAAACATATTCTTGATGCCTTTTTAAATGTCAAAGTGAAAGAAAAAAATTTGAAAACTTCACTTGATCTTTTGAATAACTGGAATTTTGAGTTTAATGAAAAAAGTCAGGTCCCGGCAATTTATGCTGCATTTCTTCATTTTCTTATTAAGAATATTTTTGAAGATGAACTGGGAAAAGATTTACTTAAAAAATATGTATTTCTTGCTAATATTCCTTACAGAAAAATTCTTGAATTGCTTGAAAATGATAATTCTATTTTATTTGATAATATACATACACCTCAAGTTGAATCAAAAAATGAAATTATTAGAAAAAGTCTTATAGATGCACTGATATTTCTTGAAAAAGAATATGGAAGAGATATTTCAAAATGGCAATGGGGTAAAATTCATAAAGTAACTTTTAAACATACATTTCACGGGATTGCTTCTTTTGTTGATGATTTAATTGATATTGGACCTTTTCCAATTGGTGGAGATGGAACGACAATATTCAACACAGAATATTCTTTTACTGCTTTATATAAGGATAATGATTATGAATTGAATGTTCTTAAAGAAGAACCGTTTGCTAATAATCTTGGACCTTCTATGAGATATATTTTTGATTTTGGTAATCCAGAATACATTGAATTTATAATGCCAACAGGTCAATCAGGAAATTTAATGAGTAAACATTATAGGGACATGACAAAAATGTGGTTGAAAGGTAAGTATTTGAAAGTATCATTGGATGAAAAAAATTTTACTAAAAATGCCTCTCATAAATTAATCTTGAAGCCATATGAATAAGTAACTTTTATTTAGAAAACAAAATGTTAAATTTAGAAAACAAAAAGTGAAATTTTATGAAAGTAACCGAACATTTAGCAAAAGCAAATGATACTTTAATTAGTTTTGAAATAATACCTCCTAAACGAGGAGGTGATATAAAAGAATTATTTCAAGTTCTGGATGACATAATAAAATTTAATCCTCCATTTATAGATATAACAAGTCATCCGGCAGAAGTTGTTTACGAAGAAACTCCAAGTGGCGAAATGAAAATGAAAATTAAAAGAAAACGTCCCGGTACACTTGGAATTTGTGCTCTTGTTCAAAATAAATATAATGTTGATGCTGTCCCTCATGTATTATGCACTGGATTTACTAAAGAAGAAACAGAAGATTTTTTGATAGAGCTTCATTATTTACAGATAGATAATGTTCTTGCAGTGCGAGGTGATGACAGTGGTTTCAAAAAACCTGTTAGATATGGTAGAAGTGTTAATGAATATGCAATAGATTTAGTAAAACAAATTCAGGACCTCAATCAAGGGAAATATCTTGAGGATGGATTACTTGATGCAGAACCAATGGATTTTTGTATTGGAGTTAGTGGTTATCCACAAAAACATTATGAAGCTCCAAATCTTATTACCGATATTCGCTATACAAAAGCCAAAATTGATGCCGGCGCTTCTTACATTGTAACTCAAATGTTCTTTGATAACAAAGATTATTTTAATTATGTTGATTTATGCAGGAAAGAAGGAATAAATGTTCCAATTATTCCGGGTCTAAAAATTATAACTTCTAAAAAACATGCCCATACGTTGCCAAAAAATTTTTATATAGATATACCTTCAGAGTTGGTAGAAGAACTTGATAAAGCTAAACAAGAACATGCTCTCGAAATTGGTGTGAACTGGGCATACAAACAGGTAGAAGAATTATTAAACCGGAAAGTTCCAGCTATTCATTTTTACATTATGCAGAACTCAAAACCAATTAATATGCTTATGAAAAAATTAGGTTTTTAAATGATATTACCAGCACCAAAAAATTTGAGCATAAAAGTTAAGATTCCCGAAAGATTAAAATGGGGAATTGCAGGTTGCAGCAGTTTTGCAGAAAATACATTTCTTCCTGCTTTCCAAAATATTAAAAGAAGTAAACTTGTTTCTGTATTTAGTCATGACATTAATCGAGCACAATTTATTGCAAATAAATTTGGTGCTCCAAATGTTTTTGATAATTATGATAATTTTTTAAAAAGTGATATAGATGCAGTTTATATTTCAAGCAAAAATTCTGATCACTACTGGCAGGCCATAAAAGCAGCTGAAGCTGGCAAAAATATTTTGTGTGAAAGACCAATTGCACTTAATTCGCAGCAGGCAAAAGAGATGATCGAAGCTTGTAAAAAAAATAATGTTATTTTAGTAGTTGATCACCTTCATCGTTTCCATCCATTGATTATAAAAACTAAAGAACTTTTAGATAAGAATATTTTGGGAAAGATTATTTCTATTTATGTTACATATAATATTGATTATCCACCAATCGAGAGTTTTAGATTCAAAAAAAGTTTAAGCGGAGGAGGTGTTTTGCGAGATATTGGTTCTCAAATGATAGATTTATTGCGATATTTTGGAGGAGAAGTTTCTGAAGTTAAGGGTTATCTTGACAATGTAATTTATAAAAGTGAAGTTGAAGATTTTGCCGCAGCAATTTTGAAATTTCAAAATGGTGGTTATGGGTTATTCAATGTTTCTTATGATACAAAAGAACCAATAATTCGAGCAGATATCTTGGGTCACCTTGGTTCTATTAGTCTTGAAAGTAAAGTTGATAAAAAAAATTTCTCTACAAAAATGATTATAGCACTTCATGGAGAATCAAAAAAAGTTTTTAGAAAAAAAATTAATAAAGTTACTTTTATGATTCGGTCTGTTCAAAAAACTTTCTTGAAAAAACAGATGCCAATTGTTTCAGGAGAAGATGCACTTCAGAATATGCTTATAATCGAAGAAATAGAAAGACAATATTTATCTCAAATGAATTCATAATGATATTAATTAACTTGAGTTTGGGAAATGTTCGACAGTTGAATTAACCTTTCAAAATGCATAAAAATATAATTAAGAAAAAAAACAGAAATAATTTTTTATCGTTCTTATAAAGTAAGAGTTACAAATTTAGTTCTATCAATTTTATTATCTACCTGAAAAAATTATGAATAATTCAAATTTGACAATTGCTTTACTTCTGGGAGGAGTTTCGCCTGAAAGAGAAGTATCTAAAGCTACAGGTAAGTCAATACTTCAGGCACTTAGGCAATTAAATTACAAAGTAAAAGTGATAGACCCTGCATATGGTCTTAACCAGCCTGAAGATGAAAATAAATTTTTTGAAAGTGAAAATTATTCTGAACTTTCACCACGCAATTATATTGAAATAATTAATTCAAAATTGTTTGATGATGTTGATGTTGCATTTATAGCACTTCATGGTAAATGGGGGGAAGATGGCACCCTGCAGTCACTACTTGAGATGCGAGGAATTAAATATACTGGTTCAAAAATCCTTGCAAGTTCTTTATCAATGGATAAGTGTATGTCAAAAATTATGTTTCAACATTATGATGTAAGTACACCTAAATGGTTTATTGTTAGAAAAAATGAAAACGATTATAATTTAATTAAAGAAAAAATTAAAAAGTTTTTTGGCTACCCGTGTGTGGTAAAACCAAATGATCAGGGTTCTACAATTGGACTTACTATTTGCCGCGGTGATTCTGAAGTCCAGAAGTCAATTGAATTAGCTCAACAATATTCCGACAAAGTTCTTATCGAAGAATATATATCGGGAAGAGAAGTAACTGTTGGTATAATTGGACAACAACCTTTGCCTGTTCTAGAAATTAAACCAAAATCTGGTTTTTATGATTACACTTCTAAATATACTACCGGGATGACAGATTATGAAGTTCCTGCAGATATCCCTAAAAAAGTTGCCGAACATCTTCAGCACCAAGCATTGCTGGCTTTTAATTCAATAGGATGTGAAAGTTATGCAAGAATTGATTTTAGATTGACAAAAGATTTTAAAACTTATTGTCTAGAAGTTAATACATTACCGGGAATGACAAGTACCAGCTTATTGCCTAAAATGGCAAAAGCTGCAGGTATTAGTTTCGAGGAATTGATTCAACGAATAATTAATTATGCTATTAAATGAAATTAGAGAAAAGAAAAGTTTATAATATTGTTTTTTTCTCACTACTCATTTTAGCATTCATGTATTTATTATTTAATGAAAATGGAATATTAAAATATATTAAAGCAAAAAATGAAATTAGAAAACTCGAACAGGAAATTCAAAAAGCAGAAATGAGACTGCATTTACTTCAGCTTGAAATTGATTCACTAAAAACGAGCAGAGAAAAAATAGAAAGAGTTGCTCGAGAAAAATATCATATGTTAAAACCAACCGAAAAGGTTTTAAAAGTAGAAGAATATTAAATTGACAAAAAAATTAAACATACCGCAAACACCACTTGCGGAAAGAATTAGACCAAGAAACCTTGATGAGTTTCAGGGGCAAAATCATCTTGTAGGACCAGGCAAACCTTTACGAGTAATGATAGAGAATGATACATTAAGTTCAATAATTTTGTGGGGACCCCCGGGAACCGGTAAAACTACTCTGGCTAAAATAATTGCTGAAAATACCAACTCAGATTTTTTTCAGTTGAATGCTGTATCATCTGGAGTAAAAGATTTACGTAACATTATTGAAAAAGCTAAAGAGAATTTAGCCTATAATAAACGAACTATTTTGTTTATTGATGAAATACATCGATACAACAAATCACAACAGGATGCACTTCTTTCTTCAGTTGAAACAGGAGAAATTATTTTAATTGGAGCAACAACAGAAAATCCTTCCTTTGAAATTATTTCTGCGTTGAGATCTCGTGTTAGAATTTTTATACTAAATGAACTAACCAAAAATGATTTACAAAATATTTTAAATCGTGCACTGATAAAAGATGAATTTCTTAAATCACTTAAAATAAAAATTGAAGATCCTGATTACTTGATTTACATTTCTGGCGGCGATGCAAGAATTATGCTCAATATTTTAGAAGCTTCGGTAATTCAGGAAATTAATAATAATGAAATAATTATTACTCAAAATGTAATTCAAAATGTTTTACAGAAAAAAAATATAATCTATGATAAAAGTGGAGAAGAGCATTATAATCTGATTTCAGCGTTCATAAAAAGTATTCGTGGTTCGGATCCTGATGCAGCAGTTTATTGGCTTGCAAGAATGCTCGAGGGGGGAGAAGACCCTCTATTTATCGCTAGGAGAATGGTAATTTTAGCTTCAGAAGATATTGGAAATGCTATGCCAAATGCTCTCGTTCTAGCTGAAGCTACATTTAGCGCCTGCGAAAAGATTGGTATGCCTGAAGCCAGAATTATTCTTTCTCAATGTGCTACTTATCTTGCATCATCTCCGAAAAGTAATGCATCTTATTTTGCTATTGATAATGCACTTCATGATGTAAATTCTCTTCCACAATATCCTGTACCATTTCATTTAAGAAATGCACCAACTAATTTTATGAAAGAAGCTGGCTATGGTATGGGTTATAAATATCCTCACAATTTTGAAAATCATTTCGTGGAAGAAAATTATTTACCAGAAGAAATAAAAAACAAACAATATTATTTCCCAACTGAAAATGGTATGGAAAAGACAATTAAGGAAAGATTGAAAAATCTTTGGAAGAATAGAAAAAAATATTAATTGGCAAGCATAAACATTTTCCCGGGTAACTGTTTGACTAAACCTTTGAATTCAAGTGTTAGTAAATTTACCAGGCAGTCAGATGTCGACATTGAAGTTAAAGCTGCAATTTCATCAATATGTCTAGCATCGCTTCCTAGTACCTGTAAAAGTTTTTCTTCGAATAATGTTAAATCAATTGAAGGTTTCGGGATATTTTTCCCTACTTCTGGTTTTAATTTCAATTTAAGTTCAATAAGAATATCTTCAGCATTTGTAATTAATTTAGCTTCGCCTCTCTGGATTAATGTATTTGGACCTTCTGATTGTTTCACATTAATATTACCTGGAATTGCAAAAACTTCACGATTTTGATCTATTGCGTATGCAGCTGTTTGCATAGCACCGCCATTTAATTTTGTCTCAACTACAAGTGTTCCCAAACTTAATCCTGAAATAATTCTGTTTCTTCTTGGGAAATTTTGGGCATCAGGTTTTGTACCAAGCTCATACTCAGTAATTATTACACCTTTCTCAGCAATTTCGTAAAATAATTTTTTGTTCTCTGGTGGATAAATAACATCTAATCCAGAACCAATTACAGCAATAGTTCTTGAATTGCAATTAAGTGCTGTCCTATGAGCAATAGAATCGATTCCTCTGGCTAACCCGCTTACTATTGTTATATTTTTTTCGCATAATTCTTTAACTATTTTTTCAGCTTGGATTTTGCCGTAATTAGTTGGTTGTCTCGTCCCTACTACAGCTACAGAATATTTATCATTTTCAGAAAAATTTCCTAAAACGTAGAGTATTAAAGGTGGGTAATAAATTTTTTTAAGTATATCTGGATAATCTTTATCCCAATAAGTTATAATTTTTGCATTAATTTTTGCAAGGTTGTTCAGTTCTATTTCAATTTTATCAGATATTTCTTGTAATCTGGACTTTGCTTTAAGTAACCTGTGTGCTAAATTTTTGCTTATTCCATCAACTTTAAGCAGAGAAAATAAATCTGCTTCAAAAATATTTTCAAAAGAATGAAAGTGATTTAGAAGAGAAAATATTTTATAAGTTCCTATCCCCTCAATACTTAATAATAATTTTATAAAGACTAATTTTTTAAAATAGCCTTCCACTTTAAAAGAAATCGTTATTAATTTCGATATTATCTACTACTGCAACTATCATTGTATTAACAGGTGCGTTAGAATGCCCGAGTATTTGCTGGACTGCATCTCCCTCCTGAGCAACAAGAACAATATCACCAATTCCTGCATCAATTAAGTCAAGAGCTATAATATCTCTATCCCCTATTAAATTATTATCAAAGTCTATAGGATGAACTAATAATAATTTATGACCATTAAGAAATTTATTTTTTTGTGTGGATACAACATTTCCCTTTACCTTAGCTAATATCATTATTATTCCTTGACTTCTTTTTTGTAATAATAATTGATAAAGGAATAATAATTACATATGCTAATAATAATACAACTGGAGAAACTGATAAAGATATGAAATTATACCAAGGACTTTGAGCCATTAAAACATACCCAGCTGCTAAAACAATTAATCCAGTAATTAATATTATATAATTGTGTTTATCCCAATAATCTTTAAATGGAGAAGTTTTGGGTTTGGATTGTTCTTTAACTATTTTTTTTGCTTTTGCCATATTATCCTCTAAAAAATAAAATAAAACTGAGGCTGCCTGAAAATTATTATTAAAGAAATTATAAATTTTATTTTAAGGCAACCTCAATTATTTAATTGATACTTAAATTCCCAGCAAAAATAAAGTCCAATAGTTCGTTTGTCAAGTTAATGTTATTTATTTTTGAGATTGATAAACAATTTTACGTATAGTATCGTATTGGAGATAAGGATAATCTTCTCTAATGATTTCTATTGCTTCAGCAGCACTCATATTTTTTGATTTAAGTTCTGCAAATTTTTTTCGAATAAGATGGTCGCGAACTGATTTTTCATTTATAAAACCACGGCTGCTGAGCTTTTGGTAAATATCATCAGGTATCAAATCAGATAATGGATTAAAATTTCTTTTCTCATCAATCATTGGTTTCATAGCTTGCCCTTTCATATTATTCATTTTCAACACTTTAACATTAGTGGAAAAATTTAGTTCCTTAATTATAGATTTGATTATCATTTGTTATCATTAAATTATTTTATAAAATATTATATAATTTTTTGAAAAAAATTTGCACTGTTTTTCAAGAAATACTATATTTGAAGCCGTTCTTTTTGAAAATTATTAATTTAATTAAAAATAATAATTAAGTTCTTTCATTTTTTTGCGGACAAAACTTGACAATAGGAAAGTTAAACATTATGTTTACAGTCCGCAAATTAAAGTTCTTTGACAGAGTGAGTGACTAAAGAAAACTTTAGTGGTTCAACCTAAGATTACAAAAGCTTAAAAAATTTACAACGGAGAGTTTGATCCTGGCTCAGGACGAACGCTGGCGGCGTGCCTAACACATGCAAGTCAGGGGGAAAGGGGTAGCAATATCCCGAGTACACCGGCGCACGGGTGAGTAACACGTAGGTAATTTGCCCTGGAGATCGGGATAACCTTGCGAAAGCGAGGCTAATACCGGATAGGCAATTTTGAGGCATCTCGAAATTGTTAAAGAATCAGCAATGGTTCGCTCCAGGATAAGCCTGCGTCCGATTAGCTAGTTGGTAGGGTAATGGCCTACCAAGGCGACGATCGGTAGCTGGTCTGAGAGGATGATCAGCCACACTGGAACTGAGACACGGTCCAGAC
>CAZNFW010000034.1:0-29893 GCA_964572725.1 uncultured Melioribacter sp. | reverse complement strand
GCTTTGTGGTTCTCTGTGTAATTTTTTAATGATTAAAAAATAGCTCCATAAATCAGTCCGCTGATTGTTGCCATAATAACAACAAGCGATACATAAACTATAGTTTTTTGTGTGCCAATCACACCACGAATTACAAGCATATTTGGTAATGATAAAGCAGGACCAGCAAGCAATAATGCAAGCGCCGGACCTTTTCCCATTCCATTATTTATCAGTCCTTGTAAAATTGGAATCTCAGTTAGAGTGGCAAAATACATAAATGCACCAGTGATTGACGCAAAGAAATTTGAGAATAATGAATTTCCACCAACCAATGTATAAATCCATTCTTTCGGAATTATTCCACCATTACCTTCAGCTGAACCGAGAAATCCGGCTACAAGAACTCCTGCACTAAGCAAAGGCATAATTTGTTTTGTGAATTCCCACGTTTCACCAAGCCATTGATTAGGTTCACCTTCTGTAAAGGTTAAAGCTAATGTTGTAGCTATAATACCTATAACAAATGGAATAGTTGGAGTCTCATAGAAAAATATTGCTGAAATAATTACTGCGAGTACACCAAGAACCACATATAACTTCTTCACACCGATGATATAAAACATTGAAAGAGCAAATGCGATTCCAAATAATGAAGTGATGTACCATTTATTTGCATACATAAAATACCAGAATCCGCCTGTCTCAATTGGTTTTCCCCAATTAACAAAAATCAAAACTGCAACAAGAATAAAAAAGTGAATTGAAGTTTGCCATAAAGGTCTCTGTTCGTCAACTTCGGGCATTGTAATTTGTGCATCAGCTCTTTCTTTTTCTTCTTTACGATAAATAAAAGCCATAACCAAACCAATAATTAAACTAAATGAAACCGCACCAATTACTCTGGCTATGCCAAGTTCCATTCCTAGAATTCTTGCAGTTAAAATTATTGCTAAGATGTTAATAGCTGGTCCAGAATACAAAAATGCTATTGCAGGACCTAATCCTGCACCACGTTTATGAATACTGGAAAATAAAGGCAGCACAGTGCAGGAACAAACAGCTAAAATTGTTCCTGATACTGAAGCTATTAAATATGCTTTCCATTTTTTTGCTTTAGCTCCGAAATGTTTAACTACTGATGCCTGACTGATAAAAACTGCAATTACACCAGCAATAAAAAATGCCGGCACCAAACAAAGTAAAACATGTTCCTGAGCATACCATTTTGAAAGTGCAAAAGCATCTATAATTGCATTACGAAAAGTTTCATTTTCTATTGGTAAGAAATAGGCAAACAGGAAAAATCCTGTAATCCATAAGAATAATTTGTATTCTTCTTTCCAGTTCATATTATAATCGTGTTTAATTTAACAACTAAAATTCGATTTAACTTAAACTTGCCGATAATTTTATGAAGAGTTTTAATTAGGAAGAATTTCAATTTCTATTTCTCGATTTTTTCTTTGATTAGTTTTAATAATTCTTTTTCTGGAATTATACCGACAACACATTTATTATTTTCTCGTAGTGCAAGTCTCTTTTGTAATCTTTCTTCATCTTCTATAAATGTATCAGTTTGCAAGTAACTTTTAAGAAAATTTATTATAGGTTTTATTTCTCCCGAATCTTTGTTCAGTTTGTAATAGATCCAAGTTCCTTCTTTTTCTGTTGTAAAGAATCCTGCAGACCTTAAAACATTCAGAGCTTTTGATACTGTGTATTGCGGCAAGGATAAAGCATCCATTAATTCGCAGACGCAAAGATTCTTACCACTTTTAATAAAAAGGTTGATAACTCTTAGTCGTGTCTCGTCAGATAGAGCCTTGAACTTATCTATTATTGTATCCATAAAATATATGCTAATTTTCGCATGTAATTATATGCCAATTATTGCATATAATCAAGATTCCCATGATAATTATTTGATTTTTAATATAGAATAAATAACTATTTAGTTTGTAGATAGTAGATTAATTAAATGGATATTATAAAGTGGAACAGGAAATAAACAATGAAATATTTTTATGATAAATAAATATATGTCTGGATTTTTGTAATTTCTTGAATAAAAATAAGTTATAAAATTCCTTAATTATTTCTTTGACGTATAATTTCAAAAAGTAAAATTCCTGCAGCAACTGAAACATTGAGAGAATTAATTTTTCCTTTCATAGGAATTTTAATTAAAAAATCACAGTTATCTGCAACTAATTTATGAATACCTTTTTCTTCATTCCCCACTACAAGAGCAAGCGGCATTTTATAATCTATTTCATAATAAGGTTTAGATTTTTCAGATAGATGTGAACCTACAATCCAGAAGTTCTCATCTTTTAATAATTTTATTGTTCTGTTTAAGTTGTTCACTTTACAAATTTTGACATGAGATAATGCACCTGCTGATGTTTTTTCAACTGTTTCATTTATTGGAGCTGTATTATTTGTTGTAATTATTAAACCATCAACTCCAGCACATTCGGCAGTTCGAATTAATGCACCAAGATTGTGGGTATCTTGAATTGAATCTAAAATTAGTAATAATGGATATTTTGATTTCTTCGATTGTTCTATTAATTCATCTAAATCATAAAATTTGTAACTTCTTAATATTGCTGCTACACCCTGTGTATTTTGCCATTTGAAAAGTTTATCAAATTTTTCCTTTGATATTTGAGTTATTTTTATTCCACGATTTTTTGCCGCAGAAAAAATCTGATTAATAATATCTCCTTGTAAACTATAAGCGATATAAATTACTTCAATATCGATATCAGAATTAATAGCCTCAAGTACTGGCTTGCGCCCATAAATTTTTTTCAATTATTACTCCAAATAATTAAAATGAATCGGGGAATGTGAAATTATCTTTTGCTACTTCAAATTTACAAAAGAAACGGTTGTTTTTCTTTTTAGGGATGTATTCTTTTTTAAGAACAATTTCTTTTTTGAATATATTGAAATGAAAGTCTGCTGAATTAATAGCTCCATCGGACTTAACAACATTTATTGTATAATCTCCCGTAAGTATTTCGAATAAAATTTCTTTTCTGGCAGGCTGTATTTGAGGAACTGTATCCATTCTAACTACAAGTCCTGTTATAACCAAATATATAACATTTTTTTCCTGAACTATTTCAACAGTATTTTCATAAGTAAAATTTGTAAACTCAATGCTGGTTTCTATCAAAAAAGCAACATATTGTTTTTTTAGTTTAGGATCATATTTAAAATAGGTTTTGCATACATACTCCAATTTATCTGGTTTCTTTAGTGGAACAGAAGCAATAATAGCAGAAAGTTTCTTCTTCCTTGTTTTAGGTATTTTTGGTATACCTTTTACTTTACGAAGAGGCAATTACTTATTCCTTAATAATGAAATTAATTTATTTAAATCATTAGATGGAATGTTTTCTTGCTGACTGTTTGACATATTTTTCAAAATAAAAAATCCATTTTTAAATTCTTCACCGCCAATAATCAAAGTAAACCGTGCATTCATTTTATTTGCTTCTCTCATTTGAGCTTTTATACTTCTTTCAAGGTAATCAAGTTCTGTTTTGAAACCATTATCTCTTAATTTAAAAGCTAAATTAAATGAAAGTTCATATAATTTTTTTTCAATAACTACAATGTAAAGGTCAATTTCTTCTTTTTCATTTGAGAATGTATTTTCGTTTTCACAAGCAAGTAAAATTCGTTCTATACCTGCAGCAAATCCAACTCCCGGCAAATCAGGTCCGCCAAGTTCTTTTACCAGACCATTGTACCTTCCACCGCCGCATAATGCACTTTGTGCCCCAACATAGGGACTGGTTATTTCAAAAGTAGTATGTGTATAATAATCGAGTCCGCGTACAAGTTTTGGTTCAATTTCAAAAGGGATTTGCAAACTTATTAGTGCTCTTTTAACTTTTTCGAAATGTTCGAGACTTTCATCATCAAGATATTCAATAAGCAAAGGTGCATTTGCCATTATTTTCTGATCCTGTTCTTCTTTGCTGTCAAATATTCTTAGAATATTAGTTTCAAATCTTTTCTTACTATCGTTTGATAAATCATTAAAATAATTGGTTAGATATTCTCTAAGTATTCTCTTATATTTTTCTCTTGATTGCGGCAGACCAAGTGAATTTATTTTTACATTAATATTTTTCAATCCAAGTTTTTTCAAAATATTATATGCAATTATTATTATTTCAGCATCAAGCAAAGGATTATTACTTCCGATTGCTTCTGCACCAAATTGATGAAATTGACGCAATCTTCCTGCCTGTGGTCTTTCCTGACGAAACATTGGTGATATGTAAAAAAATTTATTTAAGCTCTGCTTTTTGAAAAGCGAATGTTCTATCAATGCACGAACAACAGAGGCAGTCATTTCGGGTTTAAGTGTAATACTCGTTCCACTTCTATCAAGAAATGTATACATTTCCTTGCTTACAATATCGGTTGTCTCGCCAATTCCTCTGGCAAAAAGTTTTGTTTCCTCAAATATTGGTGTACGTATTTCTTTGTAATTATATTTTGTAAGTATAGAACTTACAATTTCTTCTAAGTATCTCCACTTATAAATTTCTTCTGGAAGAATATCTTTTGTTCCGGTTATAGCTTTAATCATCAGGCAGGATTCCTAAACAGTTAACTTATTTCAAAATATTGCTTCTCTTCATTTTCGAAGAGTTCATAAATTTCATCAATTGTTTGAGCTTTTGTAAGATTTTCTCTGAATTCATCTCGATTCATCATTCTTGATATACGGCTTAAAAGTTTAATATGCGGACCTACAAGATTTTCTCTTCCTACAAGAAGAAAAATTAGATTAACAGGTTCTCCATCGAGAGCCTGAAAATCTACTGGCTCCTCAAGCTTACCGAAGGCAGCTATTATATCGTTAACACTGTTGGATTTAGCATGTGGAATTGCAAAACCTTTTCCAACACCTGTTGACATAATTTTTTCTCTTTCAATCACAGATTGCCGCATGCCTTCTAAATCAATCACCCTTTCATCATCTTTGAATAAATCAACAAGTTCATTAATTAAATCAAATTTTGTTTTCCCTTTCATTGAAGGAATAATTTTATCTTTTTTAAGAATATCACATATTTTCATGATTCTACCATTTTTAATTTACAAATGCAAATTTAAGAAAGGAGACCCCCTTAAGCAATTAAATTAAAATTCTTATTTTCTTGCAGTGGGATTTTACAAAGAGTAATTTACACTACAAAAAAAATGTAAATGGAGTTTTTATGGATATTCAAAACAAAATTGTTCTGGTATTAGGTGGATGGGGATTAGTTGGCAATGCTGTAATTAGAAAGCTTATCCCCGAAAAACCTAAGAAAATAATTGTAACTTCACTCAAAAAAGAAGAAGCAGAAGAAGAAGTTGATAAGTTGAAAAAAGAATTTCCAAATCTCCCGGAAAATTTTCTTATTCCGTGGTGGGGCAATATTTTCGTTCGATATGAGTATAAAGACAGGGACAGAATGGAATTACTCGAGAATCCATTAACAAGAAAAATTATAATGCAAGATATTATGGAAGAATTAAATGATGAGATATTACAAAATTCATCAATTTATCATCTTCTAATGGAATTCAAACCTGAAATTATTGTTGATTGTGTCAACTCTGCTACTGGAATTGCTTATCAAGATGTTTATTCACGCTATTACAGAATTAAAAGATTGCTTGAACAAAAACCTTCTGCAGAAATTTTAGCTGAAGAAACAGAAAAAATTTTTTGCACGGAATATGTTCCTCAACTAATCAGGCATGTTCAAATTCTATACAATTCTATGAACTTAGCAGGAACAAAAATTTATATTAAAATAGGAACAAGCGGAACAGGTGGAATGGGATTAAATATTCCGTATACACACAGTGAAGAAAAACCTTCTCGTGTTCTATTGAGTAAATCTGCAGTTGCAGGTGCTCACACCTTACTTCTTTTCTTGATGGGAAGAACTCCCGAAGGACCAATCACAAAAGAAATTAAGCCAACCGCAGCAATTGCATGGAAAAGAATCGATTATGGAGAAATCAAAAGAAGAGGTAAACCAATAGAACTTCTTGATGTATCTATGGAAGATGCTCTCCCTCTCAATGAAAAATTAAAATTATCTCTTGATAAAAAATTTCAATCTACAGGAGACTATTTAAAATCAGTCTTTATTGATACTGGTGAAAATGGCACTTTCTCCTTAGGAGAATTTGAATCAATTACGACACAGGGTCAGATGGAATATGTAACACCTGAAGAAATTGCAGATGATGTCATTTATGAAATTAAAGGTGGGAATACAGGGCACGATATCATTAATGCACTTGACCATGCTACATTAGAACCTACTTACCGTGCTGGATTCATGCAGCATTCCGCAATTGAAAAATTAAAAGAGTTAGAAAAAATTCATAATGTTAACAGCGTTGCTTTTGAACTTCTTGGACCGCCGCGTTTATCAAAACTTCTGCACGAAATTAATTTATTACGACAAATTTGCGGCACAATGAAAAAAATTCTTGAAGAAACTCCTGAAAATTTATCTCAAAAAGCTTATGAATACTTAAAGCAAAACTCAAAATTGAGAAATGAAATTGTATCAATTGGAATTCCGATTTTGTTACCTGACGGCAAATCATTATTAAGAGGTAATGAAATTAAAATTCCTCCATATCGAGGAGAAAATGAGCTTGAAATAACACCAGAGAGAATTGATTTGTGGGCTCATGATGGATGGGTTGATTTAAGACAAGAAAGCATGCAAATGTGGCAGCTCAGAATTAAAAAAATAATCGAAGAAGCAGAATCGATTCCACCAGATGATACAAGTTCAATGTTTGTAAGAACAAAAAAATACTGGAATGAATTCGAACAAATCGATATTGGAAAAGTTGTGGGTTGGATTTTTAGTAAAGAAGAAAAAGGAGAAAGAATGAAAGCTTAATTATATAATTAACTATTGCAAAATCAAATAAAACATCCAGCTTTGAGCAAGAAAATATGGCTTAGAGTTTATCAACTCCTTGTTCAAACTATAAATAATATTCTCTGAAATTGAATAAATAAATTTAATAACAATGGATATAGTTTTTTAATTAATTAAAAGTAAACACAAGCTCAAAATAGTTCACATTGTTATATTTTCAAAAATATCATTATATTAATTTATATTAATATTTAATTTCTGTTTAGATTATTCACAATATAGCGGAGGGTATATGAAGTTCTTTAAAGTTATTTTAATTTTATTTTACTTTCATATTTTATTTATCAATAATTATGCACAAACGGGATCGGGTACTTTTAAGTATGAAGATTTCAAAACTCCGCAGTTCTGCGGTTCAGCATGTCACACAGATTTTTATCAGCAATGGAAACAAGCGATGATGTCACAGGCATATACACACGAATGGGATGAAATAGAATACTTCAAGTTAGCTGTACCTCATGCTGAGAAAGATGCAAAGGTTGCAGAAGTAAAAGCGGGATGTAATGGATGTCACTCACCCATTGCATATTTAGCTGGAGATGTGCCTCCGCCATTACCAAGTAAAAATTCAAGAGCAAACGAATCTGTATCCTGCGATGTATGTCATAGTATTTCTGGTTTTGCAGGCGACACACCATATAATTTTAATTACATAATGAAACCTGGAAGAACAAAATTTGCATCACGTAAACCTGAAATTGAATCCCCTGCACATGAAATAGAAGTCAACCCGTTAATGAAGTCAGGTGATTTCTGTGGAATTTGTCATAATGAAAAATCACCTTATGGTGTTTGGGTTAAATCAACTCATCTCGAATGGAAAGAAGGACCTTACGCTAAAGAAGGTGTTCAATGCCAAGATTGTCATATGCCAAAAGCAGAATTTAAAACAGCTTCGATGGGAGCTAAATATCCTGATGCAAGACTTCATCTATTTCACGGAGCTCATGACCCCGGAAAAGTTAGAGGTGTAATAGAATTAAGAATTAATCCTGATGTCAGAGAGGTTGAACCCGGCAGTGTTGTCAAATTTACTGTAGCTCTATTCAATCAAAAAACTGGACATAAATTTCCTACAGGTTCTGTTGAAGATAGAATTGTATGGCTGCATGTAGAAGCGGTCGATTCTAAAGGAAATATTTATCATATACCGGTTGATAAAAAAGGTTTTGAAGGCGAAGAATACACAATCGGCAGCGATGTACTTGCATATCAAGATATGGGAATAGCTCTTAATAAACCTGACTTCAAAGGAGTTCAACGAGATGGAATTCCTTTAGGAGATAGAATTTTTAGAATGCCATATTTTGATCCTCAAGGAAGAATGACAATTCAACAATGGAATACTGCTTCTCTCGGGGTGGATTATAGAATTGGTCCTCGCGAAACTAAAATTGAAACATTCACTTTCAAAGTTCCTGAAAATATAGCCCCAGGCAAGTTAAAAGTTACTGCAACATTAAATTATCAATTGCTTGTAAAACCAGTTGCCGATTTTCTTGGAGTACCCGAAAGTGAATCTCAAATTATAAAAGTTAATGAACATTCAACAGAGGTTACAATTTTACAATAACAAAGGTGACTTTATGAAGAAATTATTTTCCTCCATTGTTACTATTTATTTAGTAATAATATTTTGTTCTCAAAATATATTTGCAATACCTGCATTTGCCCGGAAATATAATATGAGCTGTCAAACATGCCACTCCCCTTTCCCTAAATTAAAAGATTATGGAGATGAATTTGCAGGTAATGGTTTTGTGCTTGGTGATAAAGATGCTCCAAGATATTTTATTGATACAGGTGATAATGAACTTTCTTTATTAAGAGAAATTCCTCTGGCTATAAGATTTGAAGGATATCTCACATATAACAATCAAGAATCAAAACGATTTGATTTTTCTGCTCCGTATCTTATAAAATTATTATCAGGCGGTGCATTAACAAATAATATTTCTTATTACTTTTATTTCTTTTTCAGTGAAAGAGGAGAAGTAGCTGGGCTTGAAGATGCATTCATTATGTTTAATAATTTGTTCGGACAAGATTTAGATTTATATGTCGGACAATTCCAAATATCTGACCCCCTATACAAAAGAGAACTTAGATTAACCTTTGAAGATTACCAAATATACAGAGTAAAGCCTGGTCTTTCGAATGCAAATCTTACATACGATAGAGGTTTAATGTTGACTTATGGATTACCAACAAAGACAGATATAGTTTTTGAAGTATTAAATGGAACTGGAATAGGTGCTGCAAACAGTTTTAAAATTTTTGATGATGATAAATACAAAAATTTCTTCGGAAGAATTTCACAAGATATTATTAAAGGAATTCGTATTGGTGGATTTGGTTATTATGGAAAAGAAGATTTAGAAGATGATAACAATCGAAAATTTACAAACACTTTTAATATGTGGGGAATCGATGCAACTCTAAAGTATAAAGACAGACTTGAATTAAATTATCAATATGCTGAGAGAAAAGATGACAGCGCAGAATTCTCAATGAAAAATTTTAAAACAAAAGGTGCCTTTTGCGAGTTAATTTATACCCCAAAAGGTGATGAAAGTAAATGGTACGGAGTTATTTTATATAACTGGGTTGATTCTCATTTTAACGAACTTGATTATAACAGCGCAACTTTAAGCTTAGGTTATCTCCTTAAAAGAAATATAAGATTAGTTGGTGAATATACTTACAGCATTGAAAAAAAATATAATCAATTTGCATTAGGGATTGTATCAGCTTTTTAATTTAATTGGGTTGTCTGAAAAATATTTATTCAGACAACCCGCAAATTTTTTTGAAGTGACTATTTTTTATTTTGTTACCAATTATTTTTTATTCAAGTTCAACTTTGTTTCTATAGTTCCTCTTCTTGTCATTTGATTCTATTTTATTAAAATCATTTTATTGACTAATAATTTATCCCCTGCCTGCAATGTATAAAAGTATATTCCACTTGTAAGTTTTGAAGCATTGAATTCAATATTATAATTTCCTGGTTCTTTTACTTCATTAATCAAAGTTGAAATTTTTTGACCGAGAGCATCGTATATATTAATTGATACTTTCACTTGCTTTGAAATTCGAAAACTTATAGTAGTTGCCAAATTAAATGGATTAGGATAATTGGAAATAGAAAATTCATCTTGTAAGTAATTATTCTCTTTTACATCAGTTTTAATTCCAGATGGGATTATTGAAGGCAGAACTTCAGGTTCATCTAAAAAATAATTATAAGGAACTTCTAAATTACATATGGCAAGAGCATAAATATTGCTGCTTAATAAGTAATTGTTAAATAAAATTCCTGCACCTGGAATTGAACTATAATCAGAGAAAACTGCTTTACTCACATTTTCGAAGTAATTATTTTCAATGCGTACACATGCCCCCATTCTTGAATTAATTGCTGTATTACAATTTTTATAATAATTATTAAAAATATGTGCTTTGCCAAATCTTATGCTCGGAAGTCTTGATTCACAATTGTAAAAATAGTTATGATGAAAAGTAACTCGAATTACAGTATCTGCATATTGTTCGTCTCCTGAACTTATTAAAATTGTTTTATAATGGTCATGAAACGAAGACCATGAAACGGTTATAAAAGAAGATTCATTTTTAATATCCAGCAATCCGTCATAATAATCTGTGCCATGATTTCTATCGGAAAAAAATTCACAATGGTCAATCCAGATATTTTTTGATTTACCATTTATTTCTATTGCATCCTGTGGAGTTACATGAGATATTGTAATATTCTTAATAATTACATTTCGTGCATTATTAATTGACAATTCAATTCCTTTCAAATAAGCAATGTTACCAATCCCCAATAAAGTTTTATCTGATTTTACATTAATTACATCATTTCCTTCAATTTTGCCAGAAAATTTTACTACATAAGGTTTATCACTGCCAAGATAATATTTTAAATCTTCGAGTGAATTTGCTTCAACTGTATCACCAAGAGCACCACCAATAACCATGTATCGAGTTCCTTTATCATCCTGAACTGTTGCATATCCAATTAAATTGGTATCTGCTTTTGTACCCGCAGGCAAAAATCTTGCAACAGCATTAACGTTACCTTTGATAGCAAAAGTAAAAATTGAATCTGAGCTTGTTTCTTCACCAGTCCAGCTTTCAAAGAAGTAACCTTCTTTTGCATGAGCTTTAAGTGTAATTAAAGTTCCTTCATCATAGTAATTTTGAATGGGGAAATATTCTACAGTGCCCCAATCTTCATTATTACTTTTTACTGTTAAAATATAAGAAGGAGTACATTTTGCAGTTTCTATTCCATCACCTATAATTTTGAAATAATCATAATTACCTAAACCATTCGGTGAATGAGATTCGATTCTAACTTTATGATAACCTTTCGTTAAATATACTTGAATTGGATTTGATTCAATCCATGAATCCCATTTATCACCGGTTCTTGGGAAATAAATTGTATCTTTTACAATATTTCCATCAATTAATAATTTTGCATTTCTTTCCTGAGTGCTGCCACTTACAGCATATCTCCACACAAATAAAAAGTTGCCATCCTTTACAACATTAATTTGCCAGCTTATGCTTTTGCCAACTCCCAAATCTGTATCAGCATAACCTTTACCTGTATAACCACTTACGCTTGTTGCTATTGTTCCATCAACAGAACAAAATCCTAATTCATTTTCTTGAATAATAATTTCCTGTTGAGCAAATAAAGATGTGTTTAATAATAAAATTAATATAATAATATTATGTTTCATTTTATTTATAATGATTTATCATACAAAAACATAATTCTATTTTAATTGTTAGCTGCACCATATATCAATAAATGTAGATTTATGCATATCCTAAATAAAAATCTGTGAAAATCCATTTAATCTGAGTCATCTGCGTCCCATTCCCAAAATTTTTTATACTGACTTTCAATATGACAATCATAAATTTACTTTAAGTACATTACTTTTATTGTCTTTGAATTGGTTTGATATTCCATTCTTATAAAATAAATTCCAGTATTAAAATTTTTATCTGCCGGGTTCCATTTTATTGAATATGTTCCCTTTGTTAAATATGAATTTAGCAATTCATCTACAAAATTTCCAAGCAAATCATAAACTCTAATTCTTACATTGCTGTTAATAGGAATATTAAATTCAATAATTGTCGATGGATTAAATGGGTTTGGATAATTTTGAAGAAGTTGAAAATCTTCAGGTAAATTTTCATTAACATTTATGCTGCTAACAGTATAATTACTTTCAAATGCACCTAAATCTGGGGCATTACCATAAAAAGGTAAACCTACATCAATACCTGCATCTATAAATTGACTATTTGAACTGAGGTGCATAAAATCTATATCGGGCAAACTTCCATCTTGTTTACGTGGTAATCTTGTAGCTGAATCATCAATGCTTATAAAATCTTTTTCCGAAATATTAAATGGTTGCAGCCAGCTGTTCTTTTCTTGAATTGCAAAATTACCGAGTTCAACTGAGCCATTAAATGAGATACAATTTTTAACTATCAATGATTGACCTAAATTCAGAGGTCTTGTTATTCTATAATTTGCACTTTTATTTCCGAATCCTGTACAATTTAATAAAGTCATTGAACCAGCATTATTATTTTGATCAAAGCCTTTAACTTTGTTATTAAAAGCAAGACAATTTTTTAAAATAAAATGATGCATAAGATTTTGACTATTACTATTATCGCCTCCGCCCATTTTAAATCCATTCCCATTTCCTTTACTTGTGCTACCATCTTTACGATAGCCGTTATTAAAAGCCCAGCAATTTTCAAGAATTGTTGTTACATCATTAGCACCTCTTAAATAACCGTCCCATCCATCATCAGAATTTTGCCAAGCTCGGCATCCATAAAAATAGTTATTACTTCCGACAGTTAGTTTTGGTGCAAATCCATCTGCATCACCTTCATCATCAGGATCAAGATTATTAAAAGAATCACAATTAATAATTTTGTTATTCGAAGCACCATTGCTAAGCTGCAATCCTGAATCACGATTTTCATAAAAAGAACAATTTTCAATTATGTTATAAGAACCACCATTTATTTCCATTCCATTATCACCTGCACCTTTGATATCGATTCCTTTTATGTGCCAGTAATTTGCTCTCAGACTTATTCCCCTATTGCTTCCGCTAAAACTCATTGATGAAAAATCTAATACTACTCTTTCTCCTGAGTAAGAAAACAAATAATATTTTTTATCACTTGTTCCCGATTTTGATGAACCAATACTAATTGTGGAAGAAAGAGAATAAATTCCTCCCCGCACATAAATTGTATCTCCAGGCATAGCAACTGAAATTGCTTTAGTAATTGTTTTAAATGGTTGTTCTTTTGTACCTGGATTATTGTCATTTCCATCTGTTGAAACAAAGATTTGTCCCTTAATATTAGTTAGATTAAAAAAGATTAATAAAATACTGCAGTATAAAATTTTTACAATAAAACGCATAGCCACCATATAGTTCTTAAAAATGTTAAATTAATTAAATAAGACCAGCAGGAAGCTCTATTTTTGCTTCCATGCTGGTCTAAAAACAAATGTAAGTTAGTAATTACTTAATCAACAACATTTTCTTTGTGCTAATGAAATTATTTGCTTCTAATTTATAGAAATAAATTCCGGAAGGAAGATTTGAAGCATCATAAATAATTGAATGGATACCGGTGTTTAATTCATTTGATATTAAAGTAGCAATTTTTTCTCCAAGTGAATTATAAACAGACAATCTTACAAAACTTTTCTCTGGAATTGAGAAAGAAATTGTAGTTGTTGGATTAAATGGATTTGGATAGTTCTGATATAAAACAAAATCTGATGGCAATAAATTTTCTTTAACAGAGACTGCTGTTTCTGTTTTGCCAATTACTTCAACATAGTTTAAGCAAAAATATTTTGTAGTGCCACCTGTAGTAGAATACCATGGATAAATTCTTAAGATAAATGGTTTACCATCAGGAATTTTTTCTCCAATTTTATAAACACGAACGTATGCTGCACTATCACGAATATCATTTATTGCAGCAGAAGTTGTATCGAGCATTCTTTTGGTTGCAAAAGAAGGGTCTGTATCCCAGTAAGAATTAGCATGCATGTAAGCACGAGTTCCATAAGCACCCATTCCATATTTAACAGTATCTACGATTAAATTATTACCAGGTTTTGGGGTAACCTTGAATTCAACATATTTGTCGAATGATGGAGCTGTTTCGTTTGGCCATTCTGCCCCATCATTATACCACAATCTTACAGCTGGACCAAATGATGAACCGGAAAAATCTCTAACAGTTAAACCACCTTCTAACTTTACATCATCAGCTGTTATTTCACCTTGCTGAGTGGTAACTGCTAAATCTAAGGTAAGTTCCCACATTACATATGCTCTTTGAGCAAATAAATTTTGTATTACAAAAAAACATAAAAAGCTGAGAATGGTAATGAACTTTTTCATATTTCCTCCAATTTGTTTAATTTGGTTAGTTATCATTTCTCATTTATTAAAAAGAAACATTTAATGAAAACCTATTCACACCGTCAAAATATTCAGTAGCAGAATATGAATAATTAATATCGAATTTTATTCCTCCTATTGATTGAGTAATGCCAAGACCACCTGACCAGCTAAAAATATCATGATTACTTTCATATCCAGCACGCAAAGAAATCATATTCATATAAGTATATTCAACCCCAGCATTAACTCTATCTGTATAATTATTTGGGTGAATGAATTCTGTAGAAACAAGAATTGAGTGTTCTTGTGAAATGTTTTTATTGATTAAATCCATGATATTCATTCCAAGACCAACTGCAAATGCAACAGGCAGAGGAGAACTAAAACTTTGATATCTAACAAAAGTTGAGAAATTTCGCATTGACATTCCCAATCTTAAAGATTCAATACCAGGAAAATACTTAACACCCATATCAAATACCCACTTGTTTGCTCGATTATCACTAACATTTCCTGCTGCATCTACAAATTGACCCAATTGCTGACCAACATATTTGGCAGTGCCGCCAATTGAAAATTTTGGACTAATTTGTTTTACATAAGTTAGCCCAAATGCATAAGCTCCAACATTTTTTACATCACCTGTAATTATATAATTTTCTGGACTTGTACTACCGGCATCTACAAGAGCAGTTCCTCTAATTGTTCCATAATCAACTATTAAAAAACTCAAAGCAACAGAGCCATAACTTTCACCGTTCCATGCGACTGCACCAGCAAGATATTTAATATCAGCAAACCATTGTGTTGATGAAATAAATGCTTGATACTTTGAATCCATCTCTGTTAAGCCGGCGGGATTTGAAAATACACTTTCAACACCTTTGCTTAAAGCCGTATAAGAATTTCCAATAGCTGCTGCTTTAGGAGAAACTGCAATTTGCAGGAAGTTCATTGTTGTTTGACCGGTTTGCTTTAGATTAACCCCGCCCTGTCCAGTTGTTTTCATATCAACCTGAGCTTTAATACTCAAGCTGATGAAAGAAATTAATACAAAAATTTTTATTAAACTTTTCATTAATAAATTCTCCTTTTTTATTAACGAACAACAACAAGTTTCTGATATGAAACATTTCCATCAGGAGTTTGAAATACTACTATATAAATACCGCTTGCAATTGTTTGACCGCGTTCATTAGTCATATTCCATTTGTCAAAACCACTATCTTGATTATGCTCAATAGTTTTAACGAGGTCTCCAGTTTCAGTAAATATTTTAATAGTAACTGTTTTTGGTAATTCATAGAAAGATATTTGCATATTAGATGGATTAGTCCACCCATAACCTCGAATCTTTGGATCATTATAATTGTAAGGATTCGGAACTATAACAATTTTATCTAATTCATTCCCAAGCCTTGCTTCACCTTTTACTGGTGTATTGTTATAGAAATAAACTCTTCCACTATAAATTGTTTTACCTCTTTCGGTTGGATGTGCATTTGGATCATTTGGTGAAATTTTAGCTGCTGCCTGCACATAATAGAAGAGATTAGCTCCAACACGAATTTGAGTATCAGTAAATGTATGAACAGCTGCTTTGTCATTTGCATTTGATCTATAAACTTCCTGATAATAAGTAGTATCTCTATCAGATACTTTTTTCATAATTCTATATCCATCAAAATTACTTAGTGCTTCAGCTTGAGGGTCAGACCATTGAATTGTTACTCCAGCACTTGTTCCATTTATGGTTACTGTTGTTGGAGGTGGAGGAGTCATAGGTGCATTATAATTATGCAAGAAATTATATTTTGCTCTGCTTACCGTTTTATGAACTGAATCTATACCTGTGCTAACCCATCTATCTTTCTTTTTATCAGTTTCAGTTGCACCTGATGGAAATACAAAATTACTCGGGAAATAACCAGTTACAGGATTTGGTAAATTGGGAGGATCTTCTAAAGTATTAGTTTGATTTTTTGTATCGTTGAGCCATTTTTTACCAACCTCAACTGCTTTTTCCCTGCTTATTCCAGCAACACCTGTTACTTTTACAATTCTTATTTTTTGACCAGGTGCAAAGGTATATGGACCATAACACTTAATCATACTTTCAAATGTGTTAGCTTGTGCACTTATTCCAGTTTCTCCACCAGGTGCATCTTTACCAAGTTCGTCAAGATTTTTTCTATGATGCCCTGGACGTACATCAGGTCCCGTCATATCTTCACTTTGAAGTAATGTACCATTAATTAAATTATAATAAGATGCACCATCAACAACTGGATCATAAGTAGGTGTAAACAAAGGAAGATTAAGATTATTTTGCATATTGGCTACACTTGTAACTGATGGTTGATTCATATCATCTTGATCATTTGGGTCAATCGGTCCAGTGTAATTTGGTGTTGGATAATAAGGCTGTTTTGATGCATGAATTGTTGCCATAAATGTAAAATCTTTATCGAGTAATCTTCCTCCCTGCTGGGTAAGGGGCTGTCCAATTCTATCACCTTGAACCTCAGGATCATCTGATGAATAACAATAATATACACGTAATGAATCAGTTACTTTAGCTCCGTAATAATGATACCATTTTCTTGGTGAATTATTATTTGCATATTGGTCTATAGTTGCAACCCCTGGATTTGTTCCATCTGCTCTTTGTAATTGATATTCTCCATCGTGAAGAAAAATATAGAAATTAGTGAAAGTTATATTAGTATCATTTGAAAATGTATAATCGATAACAACATAATTATCATGATATTGCTGTGACCATGCTAAAACCTTTTTTTCTACTGTGACTCCGCATGAATATTTATTGGTTACGGTTACAGTCTGGTCACTTGTACCAATACATTTTGAAGGGTCTATTATAACACTTCCAAGATCATTTTGAGGCGGTGTTGTTGTAGTACCTTGAGAAGAAATTGTATAATTTGGATTAGCATAACGTGCATAATTTTTAAGTGGAACTACGATTTTGCCATTTGGCTGGTCTTTACCAATAGGTGAAAATACAGCTGGTTTTCCGTTCCAGTTATCAGTTGCAATTGCAGCAAAACCACCAAAGTAACCTTCAGTACCCTGAAAGCGGCAGCCATATGCACTGTAATCTGCAAAAAGATTTAAATTAGATGCTCCATATGTAATTCCTTTATTACCTCCATTTGCAGCTACAGCACCCCATATTCTATTTACACGCACCAAAGCATCAGTCTGTGAATAAATATTGCTTGTTACTAATAAGCTTATAAGGAATATTATAATCATCCTTTTAGTAATAATTATATTATTCATTTTCACTCCCAATTTTTAATTAATATTGTTTGACATCTTTTTTGTTCCTGTTAGAAGTCAAACCTGATTCCAAACCAGATAGATCTTGCATAGCCATAAGTAAATATGTCAACATTTGGATCATTAATCCATGGCTTATCTTTTGATCTCATATCTCCAATATGGTCTTCCTGAACAACTTCTCCCTTTTTATGTTCAATTCCCCATTGATCAACTACATCTTTAGTGTATACATATCCAGGATATAAATAATCCCCTTTTGTTTCATCTCTGATTGGATCCCAGTAAGGGTCAGCATATTCTTTAAGATGCAAAGAAGCCATATAAGCTTGAAAGTCGGATCCAGAAGCTGAACCATTACCACCATAAAATGCATAGTTATACATAAATATTTTATTGTTAAATAAATTATTTACGTCAAGATAAGCAGTGGCTTTAATAAATCCGATATTAAATGTTTTACTTAATCTCAAATTAACCATCCAGAAATTTGGCCATCTAAATTCATTATTAACACCTTCAACATTGCGTGGATTATATCTAAAAATATTTCCCAGTCGCCAGTGTGGTAAAATACTTAAATTCCAATCGCCTAATAAATAACCCCATTTTGAAGGCGACCTTAGATTAATATTAGCTTTAATTTCTGGAACTGGGTCAGGTCTCGATGGATTAGCATAAGAAAACGCACTTGGTGCTTCATTTGATGATGGGTCTTGAAATACCGCATTCCTTCCAGTATTTCCACCGCTTGCATAAGTGTACTGCATGTTTAACCAACCGGTTAAATATTCACCAACTGACTTTGTAATTTGAAGTTCCAAGCCTTGTATTGTTCTATATCTATCGTTAGTTCTAAATCTATATGTTGGAATTCCTGCTGTAGTAGGAGTGTAAGTCAAAACTCTTACTTCACCTGTAACATCTTTATAATATCCTGCAATATGAATTAAATATTGGTCAAATAAATTGTAATCTACTCCTAATTCATACTGAACTGTTTTTGTTGGTTCAAGATTGGGATTTCCTAATTGATAGAGTCCTCCTTTCTTATCATCGTATCTAAAATCATACATGAACAATTCACTGAATGGTGGCAGACTTCTGAAATGTCCATAATTAAAATAAAACTTGGCTCTTTCAGTAATCGGGAATGCTATTCCAAATCTTGGACTAAATACAAGATGGTCATCTACAGGTTCAAATAATGGTTTTTTACCTTCGGCAATTAATTTATTATTTACTTCATTCCATCTTTCCCAAATAATTGACCTGCCTGAACGGAGAATCTCTAAGTAGTTTTGTGGTGTCCATGTTGGAGCTGCAAAAGCATCTGCATTCCATGGATCTCCTGTAGGCCATTTCAAATCTCCAAACCCATAATAATCCATACGAATACCAATATTTGCGACCATATCTTCAAATGTTATTTCATCCTGTAAATAAGCTCCAAATGTTCGCGGTTCTACTTTGAAATTATATTCATACATACTAAGAGGACCTTGATTTGGCCAGTATGACCATCTGTCGTTTTTCAAATTGATATAATTAAATTCCAGACCTGCTTTAATAAAATGCATTTTTGTTATCTGGCTTCCAAAGTTAAATTTCATTCTTAATTGTCGTGTGAGTGAATTATCATAAAAACATCCCCCTTTACTATCAAATCTTTCTGCTAAACCTGGGACAGAATAATATTGGTCAAAAATAAAACCATCAATTGTATCCTGAGATTGTCCTACATTTAGAATTCTTCTTCCATACGGCATTTCTGTAACTGGTATAGGTCCTAAATGAGTTACAACTGATAAATCTCTTGTTTGTGTTGCATTTATATCTTCTTTAGTTGATTGATAACTAATAGTAAAATCATAAAATGTTTTGGAGCTTATTGCATGAGTAAGATTTGCCCCAACCAGATAATTTTTTTGAATCCATGGTTGAAGCATTGTTGGATACCAATAATAAATAGGGCCATAATTTGAGCCATAAGCAACAAATAACGGTATATTATTTTCAGGCATTAAAGCTCCACGGTCAAGACCCTGATAAACTGATGAACCAAGATCATTAGCAGTAGCTAAGTTTGGTATTTCACTATCTGCACCCCTTGCAGGATTCATACCTTTTTGATAAGTATATACTCCTGTAATTTTAAGTGTAATTGAATTAGTTATATTTGATTTTAATGCGAGCATTGTAGAACTGCTAAAATCAAAATCTAATTCGAGAGGCTGTATATAGGTTTGTCTTTTAGTAACATTAGAAAGATAAAAAGTTGCATTTCCTAATGCTTTGCCAATAAGTGGAATGGGTCCTCCAAATCCACCATCAAAATTATAATCTCCATACTTAGCTTCTTTATTAGCATGACGTGCAAACAAACTCATTAAATTCTGGTCCGTAACTTCATTGCCAACATTTAAACCTTCTGCATTAAGATCTCGAATTACCTTGTTTAATTTTTCAAAATCAGGCATTACCATATGCATCCATGCATCATAGAGATAAAGGTCAACAGGTGTTATACCTTTATTTTTCCATGCAGCCGGGAGTGATTTGTTATTTATCTGAATCCATCCTGCAAATGATGGATATTGCGTAAATTGTTGTTTTTGATAATTATCAATAATTCCTCTTTTAACAGCTTCTGTAACACCTATAAATGCAATTTCTGGGTCTAAGTGTGGACGTAAATAATTATTCATTGGGTCATAAAGAGAAGGACCAAATCTTTTTAGATGAGCAGGTGAACGAGTAAAACTAAATGTACCATGATATCCATCAGATGTACCATACTTTGTTGCAACATTAATTACTCCTGAACGAAAATCTCCATATTCTGCACTCATACCTCCAGCTTTAAGTGATACTTGTTCAACTGCACTTGTTGGAATTAAAGATTCTGTTTTACCTACTCTTGCATTAACAAATGTTAATCCATTAATAACGGTTCCAGTTTCGGAAGGTCTTCCTTCTCTAATGTTCAAATAATCTGTACCAGTAATGCCTGCTTGAGTCGATATAAAATCTTGTAAAGTTCTTACACCTGCAGCTTCACTTAATTGTTTGTTGTCAATAACAATCTGAGAACTCGAAACTTCTTTATGGAGAATATCTCTTTTTGCAGTAATAACAACTTCTTCACCTACTATTGCTGTTTGCTCGAGTTGAAAGTCAACTCGGGTTGTTTGATTCTGCGAAACAACAACATTCGTTTGTGTCACTTTGTTAGTCCCCACCATCGAAGCCTGAAGTGAATATGTCCCTACAGGTACATTAACAATAATATACTCTCCATTCTCATCTGTTGCCGCACCCATATGCGTACCTAAAATAACTACATTAACTCCTAACAGGGGTTCACCATTACTTTTGTCAGTCACTTTTCCTATAATTTTACCTTGAGCATACATTATCCCGGAAAAAATGAGCAAAAATAGTATGCTTAATGTAAACAAATGACCTCGTAGATTTTTAGTCATGTTTACTCCTCTATTATTTATAAAAAGAGTTATTTATTTAACAAATAACAAATTAATTCATTGAGGGGAATGACTAAGTTTTTATATCTTTTTTTATACAATATGCTTACTACCTCAGATGCGGGGAATATAATTACTATTATAAAGTATATTAAAATCATGAATAAAAATATTATTATCAATAAAGTAAATGTTTACTTAATTGCT
The DNA here is from genome assembly GCA_964572725.1 of uncultured Melioribacter sp. Classification (GTDB taxonomy): domain Bacteria; phylum Bacteroidota; class Ignavibacteria; order Ignavibacteriales; family Melioribacteraceae; genus Rosettibacter. The sequence goes on along the minus strand of CAZNFW010000034.1, from coordinate 8,407 downwards.
GACTTAACTTGCCAAAAATTTTTAAAATTGTCAAGCTATTTTTAAGAATTGGGGTTGCATATTAAACTAAGATTAAATGATTATAAAGAAATTTTTAATTTAATTGGGATTATTAATAAAGAAATATATATTCTATTGAAAGTAAATTTTGTAGGCAAATCATATTTTTAATTGCATGACTTATAATTTTATCAGGTATAAATATTTATTTAATTATTGGTAATCTTAATACACAATGACTTATGTAATAATGTTTTGATGATAAATTTAGGGGGATTTTAAAAATTTATTAAAAAGAAAAAATCATTCAATAAATTTTCTTATATCTGTCACAATCATATTAGCTTTTAATGCTGCTTCTATTCCGAGGTCTCCATCTTCAAAAACCTGACACTCATTCGGGATTACATTTAATAATTTAGAGGCATGTAAAAATAAATCCGGTGCAGGCTTTGGCTTAATTGAATCATCGGCAGTCAGAATAGCATTAAAATATTTTTCTATCCCAATTATTTTTAATTCTTCATGAACTAATTTTTGAACACCTCCTGATACTACTGCCATTGGGAATATGTTTTTATATTTTTCAACAATCTCAACAACTTCTTTAATTGGTTTTATTTCTTGAATATTATTCATAAAGTATTCATGTTTTGCACTAACAATATCTTCTGGTTTAAAGTGATTGTCATATTTTGTTTTTAGAATTTCTACAATATCTGTTTCTTTCATTCCTTTTTTTGAAAAGAAAAATTCATAATCAAATGGGAGACTAAATTTTTTCATTGCATATTCCCACGACTTCATGTGCAAAGGCATTGAATCGACTAATGTACCATCACAGTCAAAAATTAATGCTTTTGTTTTTGGATGAATTGGAATTTTTTTCATAATCATGAATAATATTTCTCGTTCCAACGTAATTCTTTTTTGAATTCTGAAATGTTTGTTGATTCGTTAATTAATAGAAATTCAATATTAGCCATTTCAGAAAAATCTTCTAAGTATTCTGATGAGATGGCTTGACTGAACACTGTATGATGAGCTCCACCAGCTAATATCCATGTTGCTGCAGCTATTTCAAGATTTGGTTTTGGTATCCACAGTGCACGAGCCACAGGTAATTTAGGAAGCGGCTTTGGTGAAATTACCTTTACTTCATTAATAATCATTCTAAATCTATTTCCCATATCAATTAACGAAGCATTTAATGCTTCTCCTTCTTTAACATCAAAAACTAATCTTGGCGGATCGTCTTTACCACCAATGCTAAGCGGATGAATTTCCAATCTTGGTTTAGCCGATGCAAGGGATTCACAAACTTCGAGCATATGTGCACCTAAAACCATCATGTTGTCGGGTTCAAAATGATAGGTATAATCTTCCATAAATGATGTTCCGCCTTTAAGTCCGGCAGACATTACTTTTACAGCTCTTACTAATGCCGCAGTTTTCCAATCACCTTCTGCCCCAAATCCATAGCCTTCAGCCATCAGTCTTTGAACTGCAAGTCCAGGCAGTTGTTTTAATCCATGTAAATTTTCAAATGTTGTAGTGAATGCCTTAAAATTTCCTTCCTTCAAAAAATTTCTTAAACCAATTTCAATCTTTGCTGCTTCTCTTAAGTTGGAATATTTATCTCCATCTTTTTTTGCATTTGGTGCTACTTCATATTTATCAAAATATTCTTCGATAAGATTGTCAATTTCCTTTTCATTAACATTATTTACATACTCAACAAGATCACCTAAACCATAACCATTGACTGAATAACCAAAACGCATTTGAGCTTCTACTTTGTCTCCTTCAGTTACGGCTACTTCGCGCATGTTATCACCAAAGCGGGCGATTTTTGCACCTTGAGCGTCCTGCCAAGCTGCAGCAGCTCTCAGCCAAATAGAAAGTTTTTCCTGGACTTTTTCATTCTGCCAGTGTCCCACAATTACTTTTCTTTTCTTTTTCATTCTTGAACAAATAAAACCAAATTCCCTATCGCCATGAGCCGATTGATTGAGATTCATAAAATCCATATCAATTGTATCCCATGGAATATCTCTATTAAATTGAGTATGCAAGTGAACAAAAGGTTTTATTAAAACATTTAATCCGCCAATCCACATCTTAGCTGGAGAAAAAGTGTGCATCCAGGTAATTAAGCCAACACAATTTTTATTATTGTTAGCTTCCAAACATAAATCATAAATTGCTTCGGGTGTTGTTAGAACTGGCTTGAATATAATTTTGAATGGAAGCTTACCTGATTTATTAAGTTCATCAACAATTGTTTGAGAATTTTGAGCGACTTGTTTTAAAGTTTGTTCACCATAGAGGTGTTGACTTCCTGTTATAAACCAGGCTTCGTAGTTTTTAATATCTATCATAATTTAATTCCTTTTATTGTTAATATTATTTTGACCATAATAAGCATTAGGTCCATGTTTTCTTTCATAATGTTTTTTAATAATGTACTTTGGCAAAATTTTTAATTTGGGATTTATTAATAAAGAACCAAAGGCTAATTTAGCAACATATTCAAGAGTTTGAGCATTTTTAACTGAATCCAATGCATCTTTACCCCATGTAAACGGTGCATGACCAGCAACTAAAACACCGGGTGTTTCTTCTGGATTTAAATCTCCAAATCTTTCAACGATAATCTTGCCCGTATTCTTTTCGTAGCCAGTTTCAATTTCTTTTTTCTTTAAAAATCTTGTTACTGGAATGCTTCCATAAAATGTATCGGCATGAGTTGTACCGTAGCAAGGGATTTCGCAATTAGCCTGTGCAAACATAGTAGCATACAAGCTGTGTGTATGTGTTATTCCTCCTATTGCTGGAAAAGCTTTATAAAGTTCAATATGAGTTGGAGTATCAGAAGATGGTCTTCTTTTACCTTCAACTATGTTCCCTTCAAAATCAACAACAACCATATCATCTATTTTCATTTTATCATATTCAATTCCGCTTGGTTTAATAACAATTAAACCTTTAGAACGATCTATTCCGCTTACATTTCCCCAAGTTTGACAAACCAATCCATATTTTACAAGATATAAATTAGCTTTTAGTACTTCTCGTTTTAGTTTTTCAAGCATATGCTTCACCTTATTAAATCATAAAAAAATTATTTCTAAAAATGAATCTAATTATTAATAAAAATACACTTCGATTTTCGCCTTACTGTTATTAAAAGCAAAATTATAACCGTTATAATTCATCAATAAATGATTTATTTCTTTTACAGAAAATTAAATTTCTTAATATATAAAAAATTTTACCCCATTAGTAAAAATATTCATTCTCAAGTTATAAATATTCTAAAACACAAAAACATTATTGAATAGTTTATAATCATCGAAAAATTTTATAATGCTCCATCATACAATATTTAAATTCTTCAACTCAATTTTCATGATGAGAAATTTTTAGTCAATTGTAAAGGTTTTTTTCAACCGTATATCCTGCGATGAACTGCCAATTTGTATTTCCCATTTACCTTTTGCTATTTCCATTTTATTTGTTTTTGTACTATAAAAAGAAAACTCTGATGCAGGAATTTTAAAATGAACAATTTTACTTTCCTGTGGTTGAATTTCAATTCGCTTAAAACATTTTAGTTGTCTGATTGGTACTTTAAAATCTGCATCAAGATAGTGTGCATAAACTTGCACTACTTCGTCACCTTTTAATTGACCAATATTTTTAATTGTGCATTCTAATTCTAGTGTATCATTTGTATTGATATTAGCAGATTTTATGTTCAAATCATCATACTTAAATTCTGTGTATGAAAGACCATGACCAAAAGGATATAAAACTAGTTGATTGAAATACATGTAAGTTCGTGGATTATTAATTAAATCATAATCATACATTGGCGGCAGCTGATTAGTTGAGGCATAAAAAGTTTGTGGTAATTTCCCACCCGGGTTATAATCACCAAATAATACTTCCTCAATAGCTTTTCCTCCCATCTCACCCGGATACCAAGCTTCAATAACTGCTTTTGCTTTTTGTTCATAACCGGCAAGTGCAAGTGGTCCTCCGTTAATTAAGACAATAACAATATTTGGATTTACAGATGCAACCTTATCGATTAATTCCCGCTGTATTTCTGGAAGTTCAATATCTTTTCTATCAAGTTCTTCTTGTGCTATGCCGGGTGAAATTCCAAGAAAAAGAATTACAACATCATTTCTTGCTGCAATTTTTTTTGCTTCTTCAAAATCTCTTTGACCTAAATCCCATGTTAATCTTGCAGTTGCACCGAGACCATTTTCAAAATATTCCATAACTACTTCATATTCTTTTCCTGGAATTAATTTTACTTTTGCACTTATTGGTTTTTCACCGTGTTCAGTCCAATCATCAATTATTAATTTGCCGTCAAGATATAAACGCGAACCATCATCACAACTTGTACCTAAATGATAGATTGTATCTGGTGGAATTATTTTCCCTTTCCATCTTATTGAAAATTTATCTTCTGGAATTCCCTTTTCAGGTGACCTTAATCCAAAATTAAAATCAATGCATGAATCTATTTTTGTTAATACAGGTTTGCCAAATAAATTCATGTTATCAAAATATTCACCAAGCATACCTTTCGAATTAGTACCTTCAATTACAGAAAAATATTTCGGTTCAATTGGATGAAGCAATCCGCCTCCAATATCGCAGCCTTTTGTGTATTCAACTTTAATATTTAATGAAGCAGCTTTTTCTGAAATACCTTCAAGTGGTGAAATTTTGATGTTAGGGAAACCGCTATAAATACCAAGTTGAGCTTCTGCAGCATTTGGTCCAATTACTGCAATTGATTTTATTTTATCTTTTTTTAATGGCAATATTCCATCGTTCTTAAGAAGTACAATTGACTTGCGTGCGGCTTCTAATGCAAGTTCTCGATGTTCTTTTGAATCCAATTTTTCTTTTGGAACAGAAGTATATGGTACAAATTCAGGAGGATCAAATTCACCCAATCTAAAACGAGCAGAAAGAACTCTTTCTAATGCTCTATCAATATCACTTTCCTGTAACAATCCTTTTTGAAGAGCTTCTTTTAGATATTGGCGGTATTCAGTTCCACAATTTAAGTCGCATCCTGCAAGAATACTTTGAGCGGCAGCTTCTGCACCTGTAGCAAAATGTTTATGCCCAAATATCATATCATTTATTGCACCACAATCCGATACTACAAATCCTTCAAAGCCCCATGAGTTTCGAAGTAAGTCTTTCAATAAAAATGTATTTGCATTACATGGTACATGATTTAATTCATTGTAAGCACCCATAATTGAATATGCTTTACCTTCTGTAATTGCTGATTTAAATGCAGGTAAATAGTATTCAAATAAACTTCTCATATCAACATCAGATGAGCCTGTATGACGTCTTTCTTCTTCATTATTTACTGCAAAATGTTTTGGAGTTGCTACGGTCTTAAAATAATATGGATGATTGCCCTGCATACCTTTTACAAATGCAACTGCCATTCGTGAAAGCAAATAAGGATCTTCACTGTACGATTCTTCATTTCGTCCCCAGCGTGGATCTCGTGCAATATTAATTGTTGGACTCCAGTATGTTAATCCTTTCCCTGTTAATTTATTCAGTACTCTGGCTTCATCAGATATTGCAGCAGCTACTTTATTAACAAGTTCTGTATCCCATGTAGCACCAAGTGCAATTGCTTGAGGGAAAGAAGTTGTGCCTCTTGCAAGCACTCCGTGTAAGGCTTCGTTCCAATAATTATATGCTTTAATTCCTAAACGAGGTATAGAATCTGTTTGATTGGTCAATTGTGCAATTTTTTCGTCTATTGTCATCAAGCTTATTATATCAGAAAGTCTCTCTTTGTATGAATCAGGTTTGAAAACATTAATAACTACCGAACTCTTTATTGCCTCATTTCCTTTAACTGAAAGATATAAAACATAATATCCAGGTCGTGGGAATTTAACCTCTGTAACTGGATTGAATGGATTAGTAAATATAACATCTTTGTTTTGAGGACATGTCCATTCAACTTTTGTATCTTGAGGTGATACAAAGCCATTAAGTTTTGCAGTGTGAGTTTTTTCCCAATTTACAATTTGATTTTTGCCAGCATTAATAATTATCTGTTGAGAATAAATTAATGATAATTGAAATAGATAAATGACAACAACCAATGAAATCTTATAAACTGTTTTTTTCATCGCTTTACTCCAAAATTATATTTATTAAGTTATTCAAAGTTCATCCAGTCAATCTCAATTTGTAAATTTTCTATAAAAAAGAAATTATACAGCCCCTAACATTGTTATAATTTACATCATAATCATATCAATCAAATCATTCAATGAAAATACATGATAATCTTCCACACAAAAACAACTTTGTTCCTTTACCTTCAACTACAAGAATATAAATCGAAAGATTGTATACACTTTCAATTCAAAAAACTTGCTGATGGATCTGTAATAAATTGATTCATAATAATAAAATTTTGGGACTATCTAAAAAGTAATTTTTCAATTTAATAATCTGCGTAAATCTGTTAAATCTGTGTTATCTGCGTGCTATTTAATATTTTTTTTAGACAACCCCTTGAATAAATAATGATTAGAAATAAAATGAATTTGAATCTACTCATAATTCTTTATCTATTTTTTATTTCATCAAAACAAATTTTTTTACATCATAAAAATCGCCCGCCTGAATTTTACAAAAATAGATTCCACTTACTAAAGTGGATGCATTAAAATTAATGATATGATTACCCTGCTTTTTAAATTCATCTACAAGAGTTGCAACTTCTTCTCCAATGGCATTAAAAATTTTTAATCTCGCATAATCATCTTCTGGTAATTGATAATTTATAGCTGTCACTAAATTGAATGGGTTTGGAAAATTTTGTAGATGTAACTTACCTGTTTTTTTCTGATTCTCTTTTACAGATGAAATTTGTTTGAATATAATTTGAGAAAAGTAATAAAGCCCATTTTTCCAGACTGTCCAATCGTGTCCTGCTCCAGGAATTAAACTATAAGTATGAGGTATATTATTTTGAAGAAGATAATTATGGAATTGCTGACTAACATTTAATAAATTATCATTTGTTCCGCATGATATCCACAAATGCAATAAACTATCTTTTACACTCTGCGGTTTTGGAATTAATGTTGAAGCAGGTTTAGTATTTGGAGCTGCAGAAAATGCACCTATCCAGGCAAATTTATCTAAGTGACTCAAACCAAAATTTAATGATTGTCCTCCACCCATCGATAATCCTGCAATAGCTCTATTGATTCGATTCTTATAAACAGAATAATTAGATTCAATAAATGGGATTAAATCATTGATTAAATCGAATTCAAAAGTCTCGAATGCTTTAATTTTTTCGGGGTCAAAAATATTTCCAGTGGCATCATCATTTTTCATTGCACGACCATTCGGAAAAACAACAATCATTGGTTCAAGTTTTCCTTCTGCATATAAATTATCTAAAATATTTTGAGGATTAGCATTGTTTAGCCATTCTCTTTCATCTCCGCCTATACCATGCAATAAATAAAGAACATTATATTTTTTATCGTTTGAAAAATCCGGCGGTGTATAAACCATTGCCTGTCTCGTAACTCCTACTGTAGTTGAATAATAATTTATCATGCTAACCTTTCCATGAGGAATATTAGGTCTATATGAATCAAAACCTGAAGGTGGCAAAGGATAGTAGTTCGTATCAGTTACAGTTTCATTAAATCTGTTTTGAAACTTATTAACATTTGAATAGATATTGATAAAAGAAATTTGAAAACATATAAAAGCAACTAAAAAGAAAAAATTAAAAGTAGATAAAAATTTTTTCATTTCACCTCCTTGTCTTCAATTTTTAAAGAATTTTTTTAATACTTTCTGCTGAAGTTCTAAACCAATCAAAATCTACATAGCCACCAAGTTCTTTTGTTGCAAAATTGAAAAGACAAAATTTATTTCCTGTAAAAATTTTTAGATTGAATTTCATTTTAAGAGTATTACCAAGTTTTATAAACGATTTATTATCAAAACTATATGCAAATGATACTGTTCCTGACCCAGGTGATACATATCCACCATAATATTCAGCAGCACCAGTTCCATAAATTGCATATGCACGCAGGTATATTTCATCAGAATTAATTTCGACTGAATCAATAGTTTCACCATCATTTACCATAACAACATAAAATTTATCATTGTTTTTTTTAACTCCAATAAATGCATAAGGATCTTGAAAAACTGCAAGACCAGCAATATCACCATTTTTCATATTTGCAAATTCAATTTTTGTTGTAGCAATTGATGCAAGTGTATCCGAGTAATATGCAAAAATGCGCTGAGTTAATGTATTTCTTGCTTGAGGAAGTTTGTCTACTACTTTTGC
>CAZNFW010000033.1:10922-30194 GCA_964572725.1 uncultured Melioribacter sp. | reverse complement strand
TGATGCAAATACTGGTGAACCATTAATTGGTGTAAATGTTGTAATTAGTGGAACATCAATGGGAGCTGCCTCTGATATTGATGGAAATTATTTCATTATTAATATTCCTCCAGGCATTTATGAAATTAAAGCATCACTTGTTGGCTATTCAACTGTAATTATAAAAAATGTAAGAGTCTCGGTAGATCAAACTACAAGAGTTGATATAATAATGAAAGAAGAAGCAATTTCAATTAATGATATAGTTGTAACTGCACAAAAACCAATTGTTCAAAAAGATTTAACATCTACTGAAGCAAAAGTAAGCGGCGAACAAATCTCAATGCTGCCTTTAGAAAATGTTCAATCTGTAATTAATCTTCAAGCTGGTGTAGTTGATGGTCACTTTCGCGGTGGAAGAAGTAACGAAGTAAAATATTTAATAGATGGAATTTCTGTTAACGATGCTTATTCAGGTTCTTCGGCTCTTGAAGCTGAAATTAATAGTATTCAAGAACTGCAAGTGCTTACTGGTACATTTAACGCTGAATACGGCGAAGCATTATCAGGTGTTGTTAATCAGGTTACCAAAATTGCAAGTGATATGTTAGAAGGCGATATTTCTATCTATACGGGTGATTATTTCACAGCACGAAAAAATTTATACCAAAATATATCGCATATTTCACCACAAGATGTTTATAATTTACAAGGGAATTTAAGCGGACCTGTTCCTGGATTAAGAAATATTCTAAAATTTTTCATCAGTGGAAGATATTTTAAAGATGATGGCTATCTTTATGGAAGAAGAATGTTCAATCCTTCCGATTCATCTAATTTTTCTGCTAATGACCCAAAAGACTGGTATATAGGAGCCACTGGCGACAATAAATTTGTACCAATGAATTACAATAAACGTTACACTTTACAAGGGAAACTTTCAATTGATTTAAGCGGGAAAGGCAAAGGTCTTATAATTAATTCACTTTATCAAAATCAACAGTGGAGAGATTACAATCACAGGTTTAAATTAAATCCTGATGGTGATTATAAGAAATTTCAAGAAAGTTTTTTGACGAGTTTAAGTTATACTCATGTTTTAAGTAATTCTGCGTTTATTGATTTTATGGCTTCAAGTTTTACAACAAAATACAAACAATATGTATTTGAAGATCCTTTAGATAAACGTTATGTTAAACCAGAAAGAATGAGAGATGTAAGCGGCAATGCATTTTTAACCGGAGGTACAGAAAATTGGCATTTTTATCATACAACTTCTACTTATACTGGCAAAGTTGATTTTACCTGGCAGATAAATCACGTTCATCAAATTAAAAGCGGCGTAGAATATAAATATCATAATCTTGAATACAAAGATTTTCAAATTGTAATTGATGCAACAACAAATTATAAACCTGCACTGCCGCAGCCTGGTTCATTTAATTATAATGTTTACAAAACAAATCCATATCAATTAGCTGCATATCTTCAAGATAAAATTGAACTGGAATATCTAATTGTAAATGTTGGTGTACGATTCGACTTTTTTGAACCAGATGGAAATTACTTAAAAGATGCAGATAAAGTTTCGATACTTGATCAACTGCAGCCTCCTTACCCCGATTCACTTTTACAAAAAGCTAAATCCAAATATCAAATTAGTCCAAGAGTTGGAATTGCTTATCCTATAACAGATAAAGGAGCGATTCATATTTCATATGGTCACTTTTTCCAGATTCCCCCATTTGAGTATTTATATCGTAATCCAAATTTTAGAATCCCATTGACAGGTGATTTTCCGGAAAATGTTGGAAATACAATTGGCAATGCTGACCTTGATGCTCAGCAAACTGTTATGTATGAAATTGGCCTACAGCAGGAATTAGCTCCGAATTTCGGAATTACTGTTACTGGTTATTATAAAGATATAAGAAACTTGCTTGGCACAGAGATTCACATTAAAAATGAATTTAGAAAATTCAGCAAGTTAATTAATAGAGATTATGGTTCTGTAAAAGGATTTACAATTTCTTTTGAAAAAAGATTTAGTGATGGAATTGGTGCTACTCTGGATTATACGTTTCAAGTGGCTAAGGGGAATGCATCAGACCCGAATGATGCATATAATAAAGCACAAGCAAATCCACCAGTCGAAGCAAACAAACAAATGGTTCCATTAAATTGGGATAGAAGACATTCAATTAATTTTACATTAACAGCAGGCAACCCTGATGATTTTATTGCAAGTTTTATTGGAAGACTTGGTTCTGGATTGCCTTATACTCCATCATTTCAAAATCAAAGAACAGGTTTAGAGAACAGTGAAAACAGACCTGCATTTTTAAATGTAGATTTATATCTGACAAAATACATTAAACTGTTTGGCAAACAATTTTCAATCTTTGCAAAAGTTTATAATCTTTTTGACACAGCAAATGAAATTGAAGTTTTTACAGATACCGGCAGAGCTGGCTATACTTTGGAATTAACCAGAGCTCAAGAAGCTCCAAGAGGTGTTAATACCCTCGAAGAATATTTTACAAGACCAGATTTTTATTCATCACCAAGACAAATAATAATTGGTGCATCAATAAGTTTTTAGTGAGGAGGAAAAGTGTTCTCTATTATTAGAACAAAATTAATAATTGTATCATTGCTGATTTTCTTATTCAATGTTGTTAATGCACAAATAATAGTTGATAAAAATAAAGGAGACCATAATCAAACCCGGAAGGGATATATGGACGGGAATTTAGCAGCGACAGTTTATTATAATTTTGGTGAAATTGCAGACTGGGAAAATGAACCGAGTAGAAGTGGAGTTTGGCCTAAAGGTACTAACCATACATATGTTGATGGAGTTGCAGTGATTGTTCAAGCAGAAGCAAAAGATCCAGCGGGCAATTTAATTCATCCACTTGAAACAAATTATTATGAATTTACACGTTATGACCCGGCAACCGGAATTACATATGGCTGGTGGCCCCTGCCAGGTTATGCAGCTCCGTATTCAAGAATTCCAGCAAGAAGCGATGACCCTTCAAGCTGGCCTTTTAAATGGCCTGACCGCACTTCTGATTGGAATGGTGCTTGGAATGGATTCTTTGGTAAAGGAATTAAAAATGCCGATGTAGAAACTTATTTCGTTTTTGATGATAACGAAGATAGAGAATATCTAATAAAAAATAATTTTTCTCCGGATAAAGATGATTTAATGCGCGGTGGTTTAGGAATGCAAGTTAAAGCTCGCGGTTTTCAGTGGTCTCAAGTTTTAGCAGAAGATGTAATTTTTTGGTATTATGAAATTACCAACATGAGTACAACTGATTACGATAAAACATTATTTGCTCAATATATTGACTGGGGAATTGGAGGACACGATAATTCATCGAACAATGCTGGAGATTATGATGATTTACTTGATATTTCTTATGCATGGTCTACTGTTCCAACCGGAAGTCCAGGTAATTGGAGCCCTGTTGGCTTGGCTGGCTATGCTTTTCTTGAAAGTCCTGGAATTTCAGACGACCGTAAGGATAATGACCAGGATGGCTTGACAGATGAAAAAAGAAATAATTTAGCTCAACGATTTATTTCATCTCCTTTCGATGACCCATTTATTTTAATTCCAGCAAGAGATACTGTCAACTTTAAAAACTTTTATGGCTATTCCTGGCGTCCTCACTGGGATGCAGATGAAAATGGCAATTGGCGTTCTTTTACTGACCAAAATGGAAATGGAAAGTGGGATAAAGATGAACCATTGAATGATGATGTTGGAACTGACGGCATTGGTCCTTTTGATGAAGGATATACTGGACCTGACGCAGATGGTACTGAAGGAAATGGAAGACCAGATCAGGGAGAACCAAATTTTGGAATTCTCGACAAAGATGAATCAGACCAATTGGGTTTAACCGGTTTTGCAATTTTTCCAGTTCATCGTTATGAATTAAATAGAGATGAAGAAAACTGGCAGGTTCTTTCTGGTTTGCCTTCGCCTCATGGACAGTCTTTAGTTGGTGTTAATCTCGCCAATTATTTTTCGAGTTATTTGTTCCACATGTGGGGCAGAGAAAAATATTCACAAGTTACTGGTAAATTACAAGAAACTGGAGAAACGGAAAGATTTTCTATGTCTTTAATTTTTGGAATTGATAAAGATGATTTGTTCAGAAGAAAGAAAACCGTTCAGCAGATTTATAATGCAAGTTATAGATTTGCTAAACCACCTGAAAAGCCAATTGTTAAAGCAATTCCTGGCGATAACAAAGTAACACTTTATTGGGATGACCGTGCAGAAAAAACTTTTGATGCTTTTTATCAGAAATATAATTTCGAAGGTTATAGAATTTATCGCTCAACTGAACCAAACTTTCTTGAAAATAAAGTTATAACCGATGCATACGGAAAGCCAACTTTTAGAAAACCTATTGCTCAATTTGATTTAGTTGATGGAGTAAAAGGATTACATCCAATTGATGTCAATGGTGCATTGTTCTATTTAGGAAATGATTCAGGCTTGCAGCATTCTTTTATAGATACTACAGTTCAAAATGGTCAAACTTATTACTATGCAGTTGCAGCTTATGATCAGGGATTTACAACTACAACAGTCGAAGGAAAGTTTGAAGGAATTCCTCCTTCAGAAACTACAACAATTATTAAGAAGGATATAAATGGGAATATAATTACAGATGTAAATACAGCTGTTGTTACCCCGCATCCGCCTGCTGCAGGTTATATTCCTCCTGCAGTAAATAATTTTTATGCAAGCGGTCCTGGAACTGGAAATCTTTCTGTTGAAATACTTGACCCGGACTCTGTAAAAAATAATCACACTTATCGAGTTGAATTTATTGAGAATACAAAGTTCAATAATGAATCAATACCCAAATTCCAAGTTGTTGATTATTCATCATTAGATACTTTGATTAAACCTACATTAATGGAAAAGAATACATACACTTCTAAAGTAATTCATGGATTTTCAATGACAATCAACAACGACAATGTTGTTCAAGTTGATTATAACAAAAGCGGATGGAAAAAAGGGAATAGTAATTACATAGTTCAATTAGGATTTGATTCTCGATTTGCTGCAGCTTATAATTCTAAACGAGTTGATTATCCTGCCGATTTTGAAATTGAACTTACTGAACCTGGAAAAGGTGATTTATCTTTTCCAGCATCAACATTTAGTAAACCTATTCAATCTAATGTTATTGTTAGCAATGTTACTGAGAATAAAAAATATCAATTCATTTTTAGAGATGTTAATCAGAACGAAATATTTGATGATGGAGATGCAATCTTTATTGTTCTTGGCGATTCTGCAGGTAAACCGGCAACATCATTTTCTAATTTAAGAGTATCATGGTCAGTTACATTAATTAAAGACACAACAATTGCAGAATCAAATCAAAGAGCTCCACAGTTTGGTGATGTTTATAAATTAGTCACAAAAAAACCATTTAGAAAAGGAGAATATTTTGAATTCACAACAAAAGCTCCTCAATATGATCAAACCAAAGCAAAAAATGACTTAGATAAAATTGCAGTTGTTCCAAATCCTTATGTAGGAGCTGCATCGTGGGAACCTGCAACTGTTGAAGTCGGAAGAGGCGAAAGAAGAATTTATTTCGTAAATCTTCCTCGCCAATGCACAATTAGAATTTATACGATTAGTGGAAAACATGTTAAAACTATAGAACATAACAGCAATTTGGATGATGGTCAGGAAGCCTGGAACTTAGTCTCAAAAGATGGAATGGATATTTCATACGGAGTTTATATTTATCATGTGGATGCACCTGGCATAGGAGAAAAAATTGACAAGTTTGCTGTGGTTAAATAAGACACGAATTGCACGAATTTTCACGAATTAAAAAAATATGGTGTATAAAAATTTTGATGAGGTTTTTTATGTATAAAGTTTTACAGAAAATTTTATTAATAATTTTTGTTTTCTATTCATCGATTTGCTTTGCTCAAAGTGTTTCTAAGACCGGAACTACTGCAGCAGCATTTTTAGAAATTCCAGTTGGAGCAAATGCAATTGGTATGGGTGGAGCTTTTGTGAGCATAGCTAATGATGCTACTTCTTTATTCTGGAATCCATCAGGCATTAGTGCTCATGAAAATTATGAAGCGGTTTTGAATCATACTAACTGGATTGCAAATACAAGTTTTGATTTTGTTGGACTTATTATTCCTTTAGGCGATTTTGGTAATATTGGATTCAGCTTCACTTCTCTATCTATGGATGATATGAAAGTTAGAACTGTAGAACAACCTGAAGGAACTGGTGAATATTTTAGTGCCGGCGATATTTCAATTGGAATTTCTTATGCACGCAATTTAACGGATAGATTTTCTATTGGTTTTACAGGTAAATATATTCAACAAAAAATCTGGCATATGTCTGCTTATGCTTTTGCTATTGATGCCGGAACAAAATTTAAAACAGATTTATTTGGTGGAATGGTTATAGGAGCTTCAATTTATAATTTTGGAACATCGATGCAAATGAGTGGAAGAGATTCTAGATATTTCATTAGAGTTGACCCAAACAAACAAGGTTCAAATGACCAAATACCAACAAATATCGAAATGAATTCATGGGATTTGCCTCTCACTTTTCAAATTGGCGTATCCACTAATTTATTCCAGAATCAAACTTATAGATTGACTGTTGCGGCAGATGCAATTCATCCAAATAATGATTATGAAAGTATGAACTTTGGTTTTGAAACCGCTTTCAAAGAATTTTTATTCTTAAGAGGTGGTTATCAATCTGCTTTTAATAAATATTCTGAAGGAGGTTTAACCTTAGGGTTTGGAATAAATTCAAAATTAATTCTTTCTAATGCATTAATAAAATTTGATTATGCTTACAGAGATTTTGGCAGACTTCAAAGTATTCATTCTTTTTCTATTAATTTAATTTTTTGATGCTGCAAATAAGGAAAAACAAATTGAGTTTTTATTCTAAAAATATTTTTGATGGTGCCAAGGTTTATTTCTTATCTTTTATTTTATTTACTTCATCTGAAATTATTTCTCAAGTAATTGAAAAACCTCTTCAAGATTCAATTGTGGCAAAAGTTGGAAACATTAAAATAACCGTTAATGAATTTATAAATTGTTACGAATTTGGTCCTGCATTTTATAAGAAAGTAAAAGATTCAAAAAAAGTGTTTCTTAATCATCTTATTAATGAAAAATTACTTGCTCTGGATGGTTATAGCAGAGGTCTTGATACATTGTCCGAAGTTAAAATTATCTTTAACGAATTTGAAAGTGATATTGCAACCGAAGAATTATTCAAAGACGAAATTCTTAAAAATATTTCTTACACAAAAGAAGAAATTGATACTGTAGCCAAGCAAAAATTAATTGAAGTTGAACTTCAGTGGATTTATTCAATATCTGAAGATGAGATAAGAAAAATTTATGATTCTCTATCTGCCGGTATTGATTTTCAAAAATTGTTTAATAAACAATTGAATGATTCGGTTTATTATGATGACAGATATTTAAAATCGAGCAGATATGTTCTTGGAATGAAAAACCATGAGCTTGCTAAAATTATTGACACGCTAAAAGTTAACACATTTTCAAAACCAGTAAAAGCCAATGACGGGTGGTATATAGTTAAGCTTATGAATATTAATTATCCTTTGATTGTAAATGAAGCTGAACAAAATAAAATTATGAAGGAAGCTGAAACTGCTTTGATAAAAAAGAAAATGGACCAGCTTTCAGATGTTTATGTGAATTCGCTTATGATGAAATCAAATCCAGTTATTAAAAGAAAAGCATTTCAAATTCTTCGCTCATATCTTGCTCAATATGATTTGCCTAAAGAAATTTATTATAAATGGAAACTTTCTGAAATTTTAAAAGATGCATTGAGTTCATTGAATATAAGTAATCAAAAAAATATTAATAATATTACTCTTGTAGAATTAAAAAATGGTAAAATTACTTTGAGTGATTTTATTAATTGGTATCGTGCAAGAGATGAATACATAAAATTTGATAAACGAAGTTTTGCAAGTTATTCTCGTTCACTCGAAAATATTATCTGGAGAATGGTTCGTGATAAACTGCTAACAGAAGAAGCAAGAAAAAAAGGTTACTTTGAAAGAAGAATTGTTAAAGAGCAATCAAAATGGTGGAAAGATAAAATTATTTACAGCACTGTTAAAAATGAATTGATGAATTCAATCCTTCTTGAAAAGAAAGAAGTAAATGATGCAGATAAGAATATGAACGGTAAATCTTACAGTGAATTCATTGAAGACGAATTAACAAAAAAATTATTTCATAAATTGAACGAACTTAAGAATAAATATACAATAACAATAAATGAGGATTTATTGAAATCAATTAAAGTAAGTGAAGAAAATGATATTAAAGCACTCGACCTTTACATTGTAAAAAGAGGAGGATTAATTCCCCGAACACCTTTTCCAACTATTGATAATTATTGGGTTCGCTGGCAATGATTTTTATCAGGAAAAATATTTTTGGTTGGCTAATTATTTTTCTATTAACTGTATCATGTACTCATAATGATAGAAAAATCAGTAATGAAATTATTTATTGGTCATCAAATAATACAGAGGAAATTGAATTTGCAAGATATATAGTTGAAAAATGGAATAAAGAAAATCCAAACATGAAAGTAAAATTTCAGCCGGTTCCAGAAGGACAATCGAGCGAAGAAGTAATCTTAGCTGCAATAGTTGGAAAAACTACTCCGGATATTTACTCAAACATGTGGGAAGGTGACGTTGAAGGTTATGCTCGTGCTAAAGTTTTAGTAGCTTTAGATACATTGAAAGGATTCATGGAATTTTTATATGAACGATGTGATAGTTCAGTTATTGAAGAAGTTAAATCTTCCGATGGTCATATTTATCAAATCCCATGGAAAATAAATCCAGTTATGATGATTTATAATGAGAATATTATTAAGTCGTTGTCACTTAAAAGTGCTCCAAAGACATATTCAGAATTTTTTGATGCAGCAAAAAGATTTAAAAAAGATACTGATGGTGATGGTTATGTAGATCGTTGGTTTGGATATACAGAGACAATTGTTACATGGTGGCAGAGATTTTTTGATTTTTATCCTCTTTATCTTGCAGCATCGAATGGAGGTTCACTTGTAAAAAACAATAAAGCTGTTTTTAATAACAAAGCTGCAATAAAAGTATTCAAGTTTTTACGTGAATTATATAAGAATAATTATTTCCCGAAGGAAAGATTATCATCTCGTCAAGATGTTTTCTTAGATGGAATAATTGCTACGCGGTTTACTGGACCTTGGGAAATTTCTCATGCAGAAAAATATAAACCAAAAGGGTTTGAATATAATTTCAGCACAATCCCTATTCCGGATGATCACAAAGGACCAATTTATACTTATGGTGACCCTAAAAATATTGTAATCTTTAAGACATGTCCTAATCCAAATCTAGCATGGGAGTTTTTAAAATTTTTACTTAGCGAAGAGAATGACTTAAAATTTCTTGAAATTACAAATCAACTGCCTCGCAGAAAAAATATTGATAAAAATTCTTTGTATAAGGATTATTTCAAAAAAAATCCTAAGATGAAAATTTTTGCCGAGCAGGCAAAGTTTGTAAAAGGAACTGACCAATCACCAGTTCTCAAAGAAGTTTTCGATATAATTTCATCAGAATATGAAGCTTGTGTTATATATGGAGTTAAATCACCAGAGCAAGCATTAAGCGATGCAGAAAAAGCTGTTAATTTATTATTTCTTAAATGAAAATTATGAAGAAAAAAATATTGCCATATTTATTTGTTCTGCCATACATAATTCATTTTATTTTATTTATTGGGTTTCCAATTGGATTTTCAATTTATCTGACTTTTCATGACTGGAATATAATTGCACCAATGGAATATATTGGATTAGCAAACTATAAAAGATTATTCCAAGATCAACTTTTTTGGAAATCACTAAAAAACACTTTTATTTTTCTGATTATTCATATACCGCTGCAAATAATAGTTGCACTTTTGTTAGCAGAGTTTTTGAATCAAAAAATAAAATTGAAAGGCTTTTTTAGAGCTGCTTATTTTATGCCTGTAATTGTCTCTGGTGTTGTTATTACAATTTTATGGCAGCAGCTTTATGGTTTTGAAAGCGGATTATTAAATAGATTGCTGATTAAAATTGGTCTTAACAAAATTGGATGGTTAACAGACCCAAATTGGGCAATGCCTTCAATTGCAATAATGGCTACATGGAAAAATGTCGGTTTGTATGTAGTTCTCTTTTTAGTTGGTCTTCAAACCGTTCCTCAGCAATATTATGAAGCTGCAGACCTCGAAGGAGCAAATCATTTACAAAAATTTTTCAAAATTACACTGCCAATGATTAATCCAACAATTTTCATGGTTGTTGTTTTATCTACAATTGGTGGATTCTCATTATTCATTGAACCATATGTAATGACTGGAGGCGGACCACTAAACAGCACTCTTTCTGCAGTCCTGTATATCTATAAACAAGGATTCTTTTATTATCACATGGGTTATGCAGCTACACTTGGATTTTTCTTCGCTCTTCTTATTCTCCTTGTTGTTTTTATTCAAAAAAAATTTGTTGAAAAAGAAAATTGAGTATGAAGAAAACAATTTTATATACCGTTTTAATTTTAGGTTCATTAATATTTTTGTATCCTTTCATATGGATGTTATCTGCTTCTGTTTCTCCAGAAAATGAAATTGGCAGCTTAATTTTTCTTCCTTCAAAAATTAATTTTAATAATTACTTGGTTATATTCGATAAAATTCCGATTGGCAAAGCATTTATAAATAGTTTAATTGTTTCAGGAACAATTACAATTGGTGTTTTAATATTTGGTTCAATGGTTGGTTATGCATTATCAAGACTTGAGTTCAAAGGGAAAAATTTAATTTTTTATGTAATTGTTTTTACAATGACACTGCCTTTTCAAATTACTTTAATTCCACAATACATTTTGATTGTAAAATTTGGCTGGATTGATTCTTATGCCGGTTTAATAGTTCCTTATTTAATGAATGCTTTTTCAATCATAATGTTCAGACAATATTTCAAATCAATTCCACAAGATTTAATTGATGCTGCAAGAATAGATGGCTGCGGTGAATTAAGAATTATTTATGGGATTCTTTGGCCTAATTCAATTCCGGCTTTAATTACAGTTGGAATAATTACATTTATGACTTCATGGAACGAAGTTCTTTGGCCCTTGATTGTAATAAGAGACGAAGCTAAAATGACAATGCCTCAATTAGTTACTTTATTTGCTGTCGGTGGCCGTGCAGAATCTCAGCTTGGATTAAAGCTTGCAGCAGCTGCAATGCTCGCATTACCAATTGTATTAGCTTATCTGATATTCCAAAAATATTTTATTCAAAGTATGGCTTCTTCTGGATTGAAAGAATAATTATTCATATAAATATTTTTGTTAATTAAAGAGAGGTTGAATTAATATGCACTTATCAAGATATTCTAAAAATCCAATTCTAACTAAGGATGATGTACCATTTAAAGTAAACAGCATTTTTAATCCTGGGGTAACCAAATTCAAAAATAAATATTTACTTCTTTGCAGAGTTGAAATGCCAAACGGCAGGTCTTCTTTTGTAAAAACTTTGAGTGATGATGGATATAATTTTCAAGTAGATGCTAAACCAATTTTAACTCCTGAAGACCACAATGAATTTTTTAAATATTGTGAATGGGGAATTGAAGATGCAAGAATTACAAAAATTAATGAAACATATTACATAACTTACACTGGTTACTCGAAGTATATGCCATTGGTTATGTTAGCAGAAACAAAAGACTTTGAGAAATTTCAAATTCATGGACCTATAAGTGAACCATCAAATAAAGACTGCGCAATATTTCCAGAAAAAATTGATAATTATTATTGGAAGATTGACAGACCATCGGCAGAAGAAAGAAAAGATATGTGGATTAGTAAAAGTCCAGATTTAATTCATTGGGGGAGTTACAGAATTTTAATGGAACCGGAAAAAGGAACCTGGGAAAATGATAAGATCGGATTATCATCACCACCAATCAGAACTGATAAAGGCTGGCTTTTGCTTTATCATGGAGTAAGAGGTTTTGGAATTTCAAGTCTTTATAAACTTGGTGCTCTTTTACTTGATTTGAACAAACCATGGATTGTAATTGGTAAAACAAAAGAACCAATATTATCACCAGAGTTCGATTATGAAAGAGTTGGTGATGTGCCGAATGTTGTTTTTTCTTGTGGTTGGATTGCAGAATCTGATGGCAGAATTAAAATTTATTATTCTGGTGCAGATACAAATATTTGTCTTGCAGAAACAACAATAGATGAACTTTTATCTGTTTGCAAATAATTAAAGTATTCAATATGAAAAAGAAATTTATTCTAATAATTTTTTTTACAGTTCAATTTTTTGTTTTTGCAAAGGCCGATTCTCTTTTAATTAATCTTTCTCATTTGAATAATCTTTATGAAGAAATAAATGTTGATGGAAAAACATTGGGCATAATTCATATCTATAGTGAATATCCGGATTATAAATGGGTAGGTGATGAAGATGAAGGAATTGCTTGTGTGGACGATGTTTCGCGTGCTGCTGTTGTTTATTTGAATTATTTTGATTTGTTCAATGATAAGGAAAGTAAAAGAAAAGCAAAAAATCTGATTGAATTTATTCTTTTCATGCAAAATGATAATGGATTTTTTTACAATTTTATTTTTGAAAAAGGTATAATAAATAAAACTCATCAAAACAGTGTTGCAGAACCAAATTGGTGGAGCTGGCGGGCTTTGTGGTCTTTAACAATTGCTTATGAGCATTTTAAACAAGATTTTGATTTTTCTGGTAAGATAAGTTCAGCAATTATTAAAACAATTACAGCAATAAAAAAATTTTCTAACATTGATAAATCAATAATCACATTAAATGGAATAGAAAAACCCACATGGCTTCCTTATAAATTTGCATCTGATCAGGCTGCTCTGATTGTGATTGCTCTTTCAAATTATTTCAAGTCTTTTAATGATTCGAGTGTGGTTGGCATAATAAAAAATTATTGTGATGGGATTTTATTGATGCAAGCTGGAAATAAAAATGAATTCCCATATTTTGCATTTTTAAGCTGGGAAAATTCATGGCATGGTTGGGGAAATTTACAATCTTATGCATTGCTGAATGCTTATACAATTCTTAGTGAAGATAAATTGCTGAAAGCTGCACTAAATGAAATAGATAATTTTTATGAGTATTTACTGAAGAAAAAATTCTTATCAGAATTTAGTATAAGTAAAAAAGAAAATAGAATAATTATTGATTATATAAAAAAATATCCTCAAATAGCTTATATCATTCGACCGATGGTTTATGCATCGATAAAAGCTGCAGAGATTACAAAAGACAAAAAATACTACAAATTGTCATACCGCCTATCAAAATGGTTCTTTGGTTACAACGATGCAAAGGGGAAAATGTATTTGCCAGAATCTGGGATTTGTTATGACGGAATTTTAAGTAAAAACAAAATCAATAAAAATTCGGGGGCGGAATCAACGATTGAAGCATTGCTTTCTTTACTTGAAATTTATAAACACAATGAATCAAAAAAATTATTATTCAGAAATTACAGACAATTAAAAGGTGCAAAATGAAAGTTCATCATTCCTCAATTATTCTTAAGCCAAATAATAATCGTGTAATACTTAGACCATTTGAACCTTTAAATAAAGAAAGAATAAAAAAGATTATTGAAAGAATTAATAACTTAACAGAAGAAGAAGTTATTAAGGAATATGAAAGTGTAAAAAAATTATATTCATTCCGTCACAAAAACATCGAAAAATTTTTCATAAAGAGATACAATGAAGTAAAAAAATATAGTTCAATAAATGGCAGCATCTCAGATACAAAAAAATTATTAATCGGTTCATATTTTTCAAATGAATATTCACTTGAAAGCACAGCATTATTTAATCCATCAATGGTCTGGCATCCAGACCAATCAAATTTACCAAATGATAAAAAGCGGTTTATTATAAGCTTAAGAGCAACAGGCGAAGGGCATGTTTCTTCAATTGTATTTCGGAGTGGTGTAATTGACAGTCAAAATAATATTGAACTAGATGAAGTCTCAATTTATGCTGAAATGCCCTCAATCAAATTAATTTCTGATGAGATATACGAAGCCAATTTTGAAGATATAGATATTTCTGAAAGAACATTATTTCCACAATTGGATTCGGAAATGAATGGAATGGAAGATGCACGCTTTGTTCTTTTTACTGAAGATAATGGAGAAATAAATTATTATGCAACTTACTGTGCATATGATGGTCATAATATTTCAATGCAGCTATTGAAAACAAAAGATTTCCTGAATTTTACAATTACTAAGTTGAAAGGTGCTGAAGTTCAGAATAAAGGCATGGCTCTATTTCCAAGAAAAATTAATGGCAAATATGTAATGCTTTCACGGCAAGATAATGAAAATAATTTCATTATGTTTTCAGATAATTTGCATCAATGGGATTACAAACAATTGCTAATGGAGCCAAAATATTCTTGGGAATTTTTTCAGATTGGTAATTGCGGCTCGCCAATCGAAACAGAAAAAGGATGGTTATGCTTAAGTCATGGTGTTGGAGCAGCAAGACGTTATTCAATTGGCGCATTTTTATTAGATAAAGATGAACCAACAAAATTAATTGGTAGATTAAAAACTCCTCTACTCGAAGCAAAAGAAGAACAAAGAGATGGTTATGTTCCAAATGTAGTTTATTCATGCGGCGGAGTAATTAATGGGAATTATCTCGTGTTCCCCTATGCAATGTCAGATTATGCCAGCAGTTTTGCTTATGTCGATGTGAATGAATTGCTTGATAAATTAATAAATGAAAAATGAAAACAAAATTTTTTATCAACAAGGTTTTGATTGTTTTTTTCTTTCTTTCTGTCGAAGTGCAAATGCAAAATAAAAATTTCGAGGAAATAAATTTTAATGGCGATTCTAAGATTGAAATCGGTAGCTATTATGTTGGTGTAGAATTTCATCACAGTTGCCCAGTCCCACAAAGATTTAGTTTTTATTATCCAATTGCAAACAGCATCGATTTAAGCAGCGATTACTGGCATCGTGATACAACTTATGTTATGAATGTTGGTTCAAAATTTGGCGATGAATTTCAATGGCTTAATAATCAATCTTACACATATGAGCTTACACCGTATTCAGTAAAATTTTACAAAAATGAAAATGAAAAATTAGTCGAGATTTCATATCAATTCACAAAAACTAAGCCTGCAACTGTTATTTCATATTCGATAACAAATAATGGAAATAAGACGAAAGAAGTTGAGTTTTTTACAAGGTTAGCTTTGTCACTTAGAACAAGCCACACTTTTTCAATAAAAAATAAAATACAATCAATTTCGAAGAATAAAGGCGAACTAATTTTTATAAACAACTTAGCTAAGGAAACTCAAAACACACAACTATTTATTCTAAATATAAATGAAAAGCCTTTCGATTTTGTGGTTAATGAATCATTATTGAATAAAGTTAATTTTCAGAAGTTTATTGGAAATAAAAATTTGATTGCTGAGCCTTCCTTAAATTTTATTTATAAGAAAAAACTTAAGCCAAAAGAAAAGTTAATCGTTACACAAATTATTGGAACATGCAATAGCTTTGAAGGGGAAAGCATAGTTGCTTACTTAAAAACAAATTATAAAAGAGAAATAAATGATTATGAAAAATTTATCCTGTCAAAAATTAATAAAACAACTGTAATTAATACCGGAATTGATGCTATTGATAAAACAGTTCACTGGGCAAAAGCAATTCTTGAAGTAAACAAACATTATATTGACGGTGATATTGTTCCAATGCCCTGTCCTGCTGAATATAATTTTTATTTCACTCATGATGTTTTAATGACAGACTTTGCTGCAGTTAAGTTTGATTTACATAGAGTAAAAAATGATTTAATGTTTATAATAAAACATGCCAATAAAGAAAAAATTATACCTCATGCTTACTACTGGAAAGATTCAATTTATGTTACCGAGTATGCTGATTATGACAACTGGAATAATTTCTGGTTTATCATTGTTTCTGCAGAATACTTGAAATATTCTGATGACAAAAATTTTGTAAAAGAAATTTATCCATACATTGAAAAATCATTAACAATAGCTTTCAAGACAAAAGGAGAAGATGATTTAATGTGGTCTTATCGTCCTGATTGGTGGGATATTGGCAAACTTTATGGACAGCGAAGCTACATGACCATATTGGCAATAAAAGCAATTCGTTCTTTCATTTATTTATCAACTGTTATTGAAAAAAATGAAGATAAACTTTGTGAATATGAAAACCTGTCGGATAGAATGGAAAAAAGCTTAAATGAAAAATTGTGGATTGATAAATTTAATTACTTAATGAATTGTTCAAAACCTGATGTAACTGATGAACATTATTACAGCGGGTCACTTCTATCTGCTCACTTTGGATTGATTGATTCTTCTAAAATATTTCGAATGATTAAAACTGCAGAACAATTTCTTGTTGATAAAAAAGTTGGTGTTTATACAGTTTATCCGATGGATTTTACACAACTTAAAGATTATTGGCATTTTGCAGGAAATGAAGCCGGAGAAAAATTTTATTATCTCAATGGTGCAATTTGGTTTCACTCAAATGCCTGGTATGCATTGGCTCTAATTTCAATCGGAAAGAAAAATGAAGCTGCAGAATTCATTAAGAATGTTATGACAATTGATGGAATAATAAACGGACCAAATGGACAGCCTGCAATGTATGAAGTAAGAAATGGCGATTATAACAATCCTAAAGTTTACGGAACCATTGATAAACCTCAATTTATGTGGGCGGCCGGTTGGTTTCTTTATACTCTCTATCTTCTTTTCGGAATTAATAACAATGAATGGAATATTGAACTCAGTCCATTCTTATTGCCAGAACAAAGTGAATGTTTATTCAATCTTTATCTTAATGGTCATTTAGCAAATGTAAACTTGGTAAGAAATAAATTTTTACGAAATAAAATTGATGAGGAAGAAGTTAATTCATTTGTTCTGCCAAGAAAGTTATCTAATGTTAATCAGATAATTTTTTCAATTGGTGAACTAAAAAATGCTTTTCTGAAAAATACTAATTCAATTCTGGAAGAATTTAGTTATGATAATAATAAAATGGAAATTTATTTAAAAGCTTTTAAGGGACACAAAAACAAAACCACAATTATCTCAAAACATTTGCCGAAAGAAATAAAATTAAATCGAAATCATGCCGTTGATTATTCGGTTCATCAAAACAAAAATGAATGGATAATAAATATCAGATTTTCGCATCAAGAAAAATTAGAAAGACTCATAGTTCAATTTTGACATAATCATTATTCGGAGAATAATATTTATGAAAGAAATGTTCAACCTTAATAAAAATTGGGAATTGAAATTAGGAAATAATTATTCACCATCAACGCCGAATGAAATAAAAAAAATAATGAGCATAAAAGCTGAAATTCCTGGTACTGTTCATACAGACCTTTTATCAAACAATTTAATTGAAGAACCATTTTACTCGGATAATGAAAAAAGACTGAGCTGGATTTCTGAGTCAGATTGGATTTATAAAATAACATTTGATTCGCCTTGCGATGAAAAAAATTCTTCCTCAATAAAATTAGTCTTTGAAGGAATTGATACAATTGCAAAAATATATTTGAACGATGTTCAACTTGGAACAACATCAAATATGTTTTTAAGATATGAATATGATGTAACAAAATTTCTTAAACAAAAAAACAATGAACTAAAATTATATTTTGAATCACCGGTTAATTATGCATTAAAACAAGAAAAGAAATATGGTAAACTTCCGGTCGCATTGAATTCATATCGGGTATATATCAGAAAGGCACAATATTCTTTTGGCTGGGATTGGGGACCATCTTTTCCAACAATGGGTATCTGGAAAAATGTTTACCTCAAAAAAGAAAATGAAGCAGAAATACAAAATTTTCTTTTTTATACTATTGAATTAAAAAATGGATTTGCAATAGTTGAGGTTATTTTTAATGTAAAGAAAAATACAAATGAAAAAATCTTAGCCTCAATAAAAATTAACAATGCAAATTATTCGACAAATAAATTAATCGAAGTAACGAGAGGAAAAAATAAAGTTAGATTCAAAATTGAAAATCCAAAATTGTGGATGCCCAATGGTTATGGTGAACAAAATTTATATGAATTGGAAATTAAACTGTTTAATAAAAATAAAAATGTTCTGGATTCATTAAATAAAAAAGTAGGAATTAGAAAAATTGAACTACAGCTAAATGAAAAAAATAAGAACACATTTCGGTTTATTATTAATGGTAAAAAAATTTTTGCAAAGGGAGTGAACTGGATTCCATCCGATGCATTTTTAACGAGAGTTACTGAAGATAAATACCGTAAGCTGCTAAACTTTGCTAAAGAAGCAAATATGAACTTCATACGTGTATGGGGTGGAGGAATTTATGAGAATGATATTTTTTATGAAATATGTGACGAACTTGGATTATTAGTCTGGCAGGATTTTATGTTTGCCTGTGGTTCCTATCCTGAACATCCAGAGTTTCTTCAAAATATTGAGAAAGAAATTTTTTATAATGTGAATAGATTGCAATATCACCCATCGATTGCAATATGGTGCGGAAATAATGAGAATGAATGGATTTGGTACCAAGAGCAGAAAAAGAGTTATAAAAAAATGTCTGGCTATAAAATATTTAGTAAAATAATTCCATCTATTCTGAAAGAAGTTGACCCAATAAGACCATATTGGCAATCTTCTCCATTTGGTTTTGACGAAGACCCGAATTCACAAAACAGCGGCAATCGCCATCAATGGGACATATGGAGCAGATGGATTGATTATTCTGAAGTAAAAAATGATAACAGTTTGTTTGTTACAGAATTTGGATTTCAAGGACCAGCTAATAAATCAACTCTTGAAAAAGTTATTCCTATTGAAGAAAGAAAAATCAATAGCAAAATATTTGAGTTTCATAATAAACAAATCGAAGGAACAGAAAGATTAATAAAATTTTTGATTGCTCATCTTCCACTAAGTACTAAATGGGATGAATTCATTTATTTAACACAACTTAATCAAGGCTTGGCTCTTAAAACTTGTCTTGAGCACTGGCGTTTCAA
>CAZNFW010000033.1:0-10822 GCA_964572725.1 uncultured Melioribacter sp. | reverse complement strand
ATTCAAATTTTTAGAGATGTTCATGCATTTCAAGAATGGAAACATAATATACTTCCTAAATCAGAAATCAAATTAAAGCTGATACAAAAAAATGGAGAAAAATTTTTTGAAGTATCTGCAGACAAGCTATCAATCTTTGTCGATTTAATTTCTTCCAATGTAATTTTCTCTGATAGAGGATTTATTTTATTGCCAGATGAAAAAATATTAATAAAAGCTCTTACTCAAGAAAATACAGATTTGAATAAAAACGATATTGAAATTTATTGTCTCAATCAATTTTTATGTGAATAAAAAATGTTTTTAAGAGTTAAAAAGCTTTTCATTATTAATTTAATTTTATTTATAAACTGTTTTTCACAGCAAATTAATATTAATAGAATTGAACAAATGCCAAATATTCCTTTACCTTATGAGATGAGAAATTGGAAAGTCGTTGCTCGTGGTTATGATTCGTTAGTTTATAATTTGAATGTATCCGGGGAATATTTACCATTGATATTTTTAAATAATAGTTCAAGCAATTATCCTGGACAGATTAGTTTTGGTTTGCATTCTTATGTAGGCACCAATAGTCCAAATAACAGCGAAGCAATAAATGTTCTTCCATCAATTGTAAGTGCTGCACTGGTTGGAATTGATAAGAGAAACCAGAATGGTTTCGATTGGGTAAAGATGAGCAGAGAATATTTTAACAAACGACCTGAAATGAATGTTTACAAAAATTCCTCCCGTGATGATACTTATGATGATTGGTGGTATGAAACAATGCCAAATGTTTTTTTCTATCAATTATATTCTTTGTATCCAGATGTTGAAGATTATGATTATCAATTTCGAATTATTGCAGATAGATTTCTTGAGGTGGCAAAATTAAGTGGTGGAAGTACGACTCCTTGGAAATATCCCAGCTTCAATTATCGCGGCTGGGATTTTATAAATAAAAAGCCTTATAATATCGGAGTTAAAGAACCCGAAGCAGCTGGTGCAATTGCTTATATTCTTTACAATGCTTATGTAACAACCGGAGAAAAGAAATATTTAATTGGGGCAGAATGGTGTTTAGAATTTTTGAATTCATTAACAATAAATCCAGCTTATGAAATTCAACTTCCTTATGGTGTTTATACTGCTGCAAGAATGAATGCAGAAATTGGAACTGATTATGACATTGAAAAAATGTTTAACTGGTGTTTTAGTTTTACTAATCTTAGAAAATGGAATGTATTATTAGGCAAATGGGGTGTTTATGATATTAATGGTTTGGTTGGTGAAGACTTTGATAGACAATATGCGTTCTCAATGAACACATTTCAGCAAATTGGTGCTTTAGTTCCTGTTGCAAGATATGATGAAAGATTTGCCCGCGCAATTGGTAAATGGGTTCTGAATGCAGCTAATTCATTAAGATTATTTTACAGCAAATATTTAGATGACATTCGGCAAGATAGTGAAGACTGGTCTCATAAATATGATCCTAATTCATATATTGCTTATGAATCATTATTAAAATCAAGTTCTGGATGGCCAGAAGCTACTGGTGATGCAATTAAAGGTGGCTGGGCTAATACAAATTTGTCTCTCTATAGTTCATCTTCTGTTGGTTATCTCGCAGCAATAGTAGATACTACTAATGTTCCAAAAATTTTAAAACTCAATTTGAATAAAACAGATTTCTTCCAGAAAAATTCTTATCCAACTTTTCTTTTATTTAATCCTTATGATGAATCAAAACTGGTAAGAATAGATTTACCAGATGGAATTTTTGATATTTATGAAACAATCAGCAATTCATTTCTTACAAAAAATGTTTCAAATAGTTTTGATGTTTTAATTGCTTCAAATACTGCAATAATTGTTGTTCTAACACCTTCAAATGGTAAAATAGAATACAAGATGAACAAATTATTAATAGATGGAATAGTTGTAGATTATAATGTTAATCAGCAAGTTCAAAATTTTCCGCCAAGAATAAAAAGTCTTGCCGCTGTTTCAGAAAAATTGATACAAAATACATCAACAAAAATTTATTGCACTGCGGTTGATAAAGATAATGATCAGCTTAAATATTATTGGCAAGTAAATGAAGGCAGCATATTAGGCGGGGGTTCTTATGTTGATTTCGTTGCCCCAAATAAATCTACAACAGCAATTATCAAAGTAATAGTGGAAGATACAAATGGAGAAAAAGATTCAGCTTCATTATCAATAGAAATTGTTAGCAACATCAATCATTCGCCAAATATTAATTTCATCAAAGCAATTCCAAGAAAAATTAATTTAGGTGAAAAAACAAAATTAATTTGTTATGCTGAAGATATTGATAATGACAGCTTGAGTTTTAATTGGGACTCAAAATTTGGTTATATCATTGCAGCATCAGATTCTGCTATCTGGACTGCTCCAGATTTTGAAGGAGATTATTACGTTATATGCACAGTAAGTGATGGAAAAGGTGGTATTGTAAAAGACAGTTTGAAAATTATGGTAAGAAATTTTAGTGAAAGTACTTTTGGAAAATTAATAATGTATTTGCCCTTTAATGGAAATGGAAACGATGAAAGCGGAAATAGCAATAACGGAATAATTTATGGGGCAGCTTTTGTGAATGACCGTTTTGGGAATTCAAATTCAGCTTTACACTTCGATGGCTTTAATGATTATGTATTGATTAAAAATTCTCCTTCATTGAATTTTCAAAATGCAATAACTATTAGCTTCTGGATTAAATTAGATGAACTGAATGAAAAAGAGTCTTACATAATTTCTCATGGCAGCTGGGATAAACGTTATAAAGTTTCTATTGCAAATAAAAAATTAAGATGGACAATTAAAACTGATAAACCAAGCAATAACATTTTAGACCTCGATAGTGAAACTCAACTTGAGCCAAATAAATTTATTCATTGTGTAGTAAATTATAATGGGAAAGATGCAGAGCTGTGGATTAATGGAGAACTAAATTCATTTACTTCATGGGCGGGTAAATTGCAATTATCGGATATTGATTTAACAATTGCTCAAATGCTTCCAACAAACTCTAATTATAATTTCAAAGGAATTATAGATGATGTAAGAATTTATGATTATGCTCTTATGCCAAGAGAGATATATGAATTGTATGATATTCCAAGTTCATTAAAAGAGAATAATCCATTAATTAATTCGAAAGAAATATTTTTTTATAATTTTCCAAATCCATTTAATTCAAGCACAGAAATAATTTATAAAATATTACAACAGACGAAAGTTCAATTAAAAGTTTATGATATACTTGGAAAGGAAATAAAAATGCTCATTAATGAAGTACAATCACCAGGTATTTATGAAATAAAATGGGATGGTAAAAATAATTATGGAAATGTTGTTCCATCTGGAATTTACTTCTGTATTTTAAGAACAGACCAAAAAGTGAATATCATAAAACTAATTTTAATGAAGTAATAAAGAGGGGAACAATGGCAGAAGTAAGATTAGTTAATATTTCTAAAATTTATGATACTGGCAATAAAGCTGTAAAAAATGTAAGCTTTACAGTTAATGATAATGAATTTGTTGTGCTTGTTGGTCCTACGGGATGCGGTAAGTCAACTATTTTGAGAATGATAGCAGGACTTGAAGATATAAAAGAAGGAGAACTTTTTATTGATAATAAGCTAATGAATAATGTATCGCCGGCACATCGTGATATTGCAATGGTTTTTCAGAACTATGCATTGTATCCTCATATGACTGTATTTGAAAACATGGCTTTTGGATTGAAACTAAAAAAGTATCCAAGAGAAGAAATTAAGACAAGAGTAATAAACGCAGCAAAAATTTTAGGCATTGAAAACTTACTTGATAGAAAACCCAAACAGCTTTCTGGCGGACAAAAACAACGTGTTGCAGTCGGAAGAGCGATTGTTCGAAATCCAAAAGTATTTTTATTTGATGAGCCTCTAAGCAATCTCGACGCAAAGATGAGAGTTCAGATGAGAGCAGAAATTACAAAATTACATCAGCAGCTAAAAGCAACAATGATTTATGTAACGCATGATCAAGTAGAGGCAATGACAATGGGAGATAGAATTGTTGTTCTTAAAGATGGAGAAATACAACAAATTGATACACCAATGAATCTATATAGATATCCAATTAATAAATTTGTTGCTGGATTTATTGGAAGTCCTTCAATGAATTTTATTGAAGGATTTATTATTCAGGAAGAAGATTTAAAATTTAGAAGTACTGATGGTAATCTGATAATAAATTTAAATAATGAACAAAAAACAAAACTTAATAAGTACATTGATAAGAAAATATATTTAGGCATTAGACCGGAAGATATAAGTTTTCAAAAAAATGAAAATAGATATGAATTATTAAGTGTTCTTGATTTAGTTGAACCAATGGGCAATGAAATTTTCATATACTTTAAAGTTGGTAATAATCAATTTGTTGGGAAAATCTATTCAAATGAAATTTATAAAAGTGGTGAAAAAGTTTCTATTTATTTTGATATAAATAAATTTTATTTCTTCGACTATGAAAAAGAATCAACAATTTAATTATATAATTACAACGAGTAAATAATTCTATTCAGATTCCGCATAATATTATTAATATATTTTTAAAGAAGGCTTTTAATAATTCTTGACAAAACTAAAAATATAATTTAACTTTGCTTAAAGGTTTTCGATAAGGTTTTCGACATTTATTCTCAATAATTTTTAACCTTATTCCTATTAATTAAATAAATTAATTATTAGAGAGATGAGGTAAATTTTGCCAGAAAAAAATCAATTCTGTAATATGAATCTTTATGAGAATGATTTAGTATCTGTGCTTGCTGAGGAAATTGCTAAGTCAATAGAAAATAAATATAAGAATTTGTTTAAGAAAGAACTACCTAAAATTCCTGTGGGCGTTTCTAATCGACATGTTCATCTAACAGAAAAAACTTTTCATAAATTATTTGGGGAAGAGACAAAATTTGAATTTCTAAGACCTTTATATCAACCAGGAGAATTTGCTTCAAAACATACACTGACTATTGTTGGCCCAAAGCTTAGATGCATCGAAAATGTCAGAATACTTGGTCCTTTAAGAAAGTACGATCAGGTTGAAGTCTCACTTACCGATTCAATATATTTAGGAATTGACCCGCCTGTTGTTAGTTCAGGTTTACTTGAAAATGCT
This sequence comes from uncultured Melioribacter sp., assembly GCA_964572725.1. Taxonomy (GTDB): domain Bacteria; phylum Bacteroidota; class Ignavibacteria; order Ignavibacteriales; family Melioribacteraceae; genus Rosettibacter. The sequence goes on along the minus strand of CAZNFW010000033.1, from coordinate 5,641 downwards.
GCTCCTTTAACACTTGTAGGACCAAAATCTTCAGTTTATATTGAAAGATGTGCTATCATTGCTAATCGTCATATCCATATGAATACAAAAGAAGCAAACGAATTAGGTGTGAAAGATGGAGATTTATGCAGAGTAAGAATTCACAGTATTAAAAGTACAATTTTTGAAAATGTCCTGATTAGAATAAATGATAATTGGCGTTTACAAATACATCTCGATACTGATGATTCCAATGCGGCTCTTATAAAAGGTGAAGCATACGCAGAATTTTTGGGAAAAATGTAATTATGAAACTTGGACTGGTAATAGGAAAATTAGTATCAACAAGAAAAGAAGGAAAACTTGAAGGATTAAAAATCCTAATAGTAAATTATCTTACAGAAAATTTGGAAAGAACTAAAGATACAGCTGCATGTATTGACACTGTAAACGCAGGGGAAGGAGATATTGTATTACTTTGTTCTTCTTCTTCAGCAAGATTAACAAAATTAACGAAAAATGTTGCCACAGATAATACTATTGTTGGTATAGTAGATTCTGTTATGCAGGGAGGAAAATACATTTATAAAAAGACTAATAAAAAAGGTGCAGAACATTAATCTAAAATATTTAGTAGAAATTATTGTCTCAGAAGTATTAAAAGAATTAAATAAACGTGGAATTAATATTTTACATGAAAAGAATGTTAACGATGATATTACAAACAAAAAAATTTATGAAGTTGATATGAGCGAATATAAAACACCCATATTGACAGAAAGAATGTTAATGATGATTGACTCTGCAATTTCTGAAATAATAATTCCGGCTAATACAATTATTACACATGGCGCAAGAGATATAATTAAAAAAAGAAATCTAAAAATTAATTATAAGCAAAAATAAAAAAGGAGATAAAAATGGCTAAAGGAACAGCATTGGGTTTTGTAGAAACAAGAGGTAATACAGGAGCAGTTCAAGCAATTGATGCAATGATAAAAGCAGCAAATGTTGAATTTGTCAAGCGTGTAGAAATTGGAGGGGCTTATGTTACTGCTTTAGTTCGAGGAGAAGTGGGAGCTGTTCGTGCTTCAGTTGAAGCAGGAGCTGAAGCAGCTGCAAGAGTTGGAGAACTTGTATGCACAAATATTATTCCTTCAGCTCACGAGGAAGTATTTGAATTATTAAATTTAACTAAATAGGGAAGTCATATGATAGAAGCATTAGGAATTATAGAAACTCTTGGATTTACTGCTGGTATACAGGCAGCAGATGCCGCTGTTAAATCAGCGAATGTAAAACTCGGCCGATGGGTAAAAGTTGGTGGTGGAAGAGTAAGTATCATAATTCGTGGTGATGTCGCAGCTGTAAAAGCTGCAGTTGAAGCTGGAACTCAGGCAGCATCAAATATTGGAACTGTATTATCAGAGATTATAATACCACGACCATCAGAAAAGCTTATTAATAAATTTCCAATTGAGCCAATTAAAAAAGAAACAAATAAATAATTAATTGGAGATTGTTTTGGATAATAAAGATTTGCAGTTAAGAGAATTAGTAGAAAAAGTAGTAGAAAGAGTTTTGTCTCAAACACTCTCCGAAAATTTTTTGAGCGCAGATGATGGAGATTGGGGAGTATTTAATGATATGAACGATGCTGTCAATGCTGCTCATGAAGCTTTTTTGCAATACAAAGAAAGAAGTATTCAATGCAGAAAAAAATTTATTGATGCAGTACGTACAATGGCATTGGAGAATAAAGAAGAATTAGCAGAAATGACTGTAGCAGAAACTGGGATGGGCAGAGTTGACCATAAAATTGCAAAATTTATTAATGCAGCAAATTACAGTCCTGGTGTTGAATATTTGCAACCTCAAGCATGGTCTGGGAAAAATGGTTTGGCAATAGATGAATATGCACCATTTGGAGTAATCGGGAACATTTCACCAAGCACACATCCTGGCCCAACAATTATTAACAATATTATAATTCAGCTGGCAGGTGGTAACACAATTGTATTTAATCCGCATCCGTCTGCTAAAAAAGTTAGTGCTAAAGTAATTCAGCTTGCAAATAAATATATGCATGCAGCAGGTGCTCCTAAAAATTTAGTTACTTGTGTAAAAGAACCAACATTAGAGACTGCGAAAATACTTTTTGGACATGAGAAGGTTGAACTACTTTCTGTAACAGGAGGTCCTCAGGTAGTTGAATTAGCTTTGAGCTATCCTAAAAAAGTAATTGCTGCAGGCCCGGGTAATCCGCCTGTTTTAGTCGATGAAACTGCAGATTTAAATCTTGCAGCAAAAGAAATAACTATGAGTGCAAGTTTTGATAATAATATTTTATGTATTGCAGAAAAAGAAATATTTGTTGTTAAAGATGTTTTTGAGCAGTTCATGGATGAAATGGAAAAAGCTGGTAATTATCGACTATCGACAGATGAAATGAATAAACTCGCAGAGAAAGCTTTAGAACAATCAGGAAAACATTGGATAATTAAAAGAGATTTTGCCGGTAAAAGCGCAAAAGTACTTGGAAATGCAATAGGATTAAATATACATGAAAGAGTTCCGCTTCTTTTTGGAGAAGTAGATAAGAATCATCCATGGGTTGTAGCAGAACAAATGACTTGTTGTATACCAGTTGTGCGTGTTAATGATTTTGAAGATGGCCTGCAGGCAGCTTTGAAAGCTGAACATGGATTTAAACATACGGCAAGTATTTTCTCAAAAGATATTGATAGAGTTACTAAATTTACCAGAGTACTCGATTGCGATGTTCATGTTATTAATGGAGGCACACTTCGAGGAAATGGGGGTGAATTAGGTGAAGGCTATTTTTCTCATACAATTGCTACTCCAACAGGTGAAGGAATTTGTACACCTATACATTTTGTTCGTAAAAGACGAATAATGACTCACAAAGCTTTTAGATTTGTTTAATTGTAAATAAAAATTGAGGTATATAAAATGTCCGTAAAAAATGCAATTGGAATATTAGAAACAAAAGGATTTGCACCTTTAATTTATGGTGCAGATGCTGCCGTAAAAGCAGCAAATGTGGAAGTGGTAGAATGGAGACAGGTAGGAAGTGGTTATGTCTCTTTTGTTATTGAAGGTGATGTTGCTGCTGTAAAAGCTGCAATGGATTCAGCTGTTGAAGCAGCATCACGAGTTGGTGAAGTGATTTCACAGCTTGTAATTCCACGACCAGTAGATGAATTGGAAGCTTCGTTTAATCGTATAAAATAAAAATGATATTTGCTAAAGTCATAGGAAATATTGTTTCTACACAAAAGGACCCCAAACTTCAAGGTAAAAAGTTAATGTTGTGCAAAGAAGTGAATCATAATGGGGAATTCTTAAAATCATATCATGTTGCTGTTGATGCAGTGCAGGCTGGTGAAGGAGATTTTGTTCTGCTTACATATGGTTCATCAGCTCGAATGACTGATGAAACAAAAGATACACCAGTCGATGCAGTTATTGTGGCAATTATTGATAATATTGAAATTACACACAACTTGTCAGATGTTTTATGAAATTAGGTATTATTATCGGTAAGACCTGGGCTACAAGAAAAGTTAAAGAACTTGATGGTTGTCAATTGTATATTTTGCAGCCAATATCTTCTAATGGTAAATTAGATGGAACTCCATTAGTTGCAGCCGATCCTGAGAATATTGGCGCTTCAGGTGACATTGTGGTTTATGTTACAAGCACAGATGCTGCTCAGGCTTTTAAGAATGGTTATGCACCAGTTAATGCAAGTATTGTTCAAAGAGTAGAGAGCATAGCATAATGTATCTGGCAAAAGTTATAAAAAGAGTAGTCTCGGTTGTTAAACACGAAGCATATTTTAATAAAAAAGTTTATGTTATAAAACCAATTCTGCCAAATGGGGAAGAGATTGATACAGAACATGTTGCAGTCGATTATGTCGGTGCTGGAATTGGTGATATTGTTGTTTGTGGTGGTGCGCCAGGTGTGGCACAAACTGTTTTTGGTTTAGAACGAGCACCAATTAGAACACTAATTATTGCAATAGTTGATAAAATTAATTATATAGAAACCTGATCATATTCATAATAAATTATATAATATAAAGGAACAAAGTATGAATAACGAATGGGAACTTCGTAAACAAATAGTTGAAGTTGGGAAAAGAATTTGGATTAGAGGATATGTTGCTGCTAATGACGGTAATATTTCAGTTTTATTAAATGATAATGAAGTATTAACTACTCCTACAGGTGTCAGCAAAGGTTTTATGACGACAGATATGATTATTAAGTGCGACAGGCAGGGAAACGTAATTACTCGAAATTCAAAATATCGTCCTTCGAGTGAATTAAAAATGCACCTCGAAGTTTACAAAGAAAGACCCGATATTCGTTCAGTTGTTCATGCACATCCAACTTATGCTACAAGTTTTGCTGTTGCAGGAATTCCTCTTGATAAGTGTGTTTTGCCAGAGGCTGTAATTGTAATTGGTGCTGTTCCAATTGCACCTTATGGTTTACCTTCAACTTCAGAAATTCCAGATAGAATTCGACCATATATAAAAAATTCAGATGCAATTTTGCTTGAGAATCATGGAGCATTGACTCTGGGAAGCGATTTATTTAATGCTTATTATAAAATGGAAACACTTGAACATACCGCAAGTATTGTCTGGAAAGCAATTCAATTAGGTAATCTTAATATTCTTTCTCCAGAAGAAAGAGACCGACTTTTGCAATTAAGAGAAAAGTTTAATTTGTCGGGTCGAGTTACTGCATGCAGTACTGAGCACTATGATTTTCCAAAAAGTAATGTCAAATCAGACGAAATTGATGAACAATTGGTACAAAAAATTGCCGAACAAGTTTTGAGCAACCTGAAAAATAAATTGAAATAAAAATAAATATGAAAATATTAATAGCTAATCCTGGCAGCACTTCTTATAAGTGCAAACTTTATGAAGCTGATAATATGGATATTTTATTTCAGGCAGCTGTTGAAAAAATAGGTCACGATGATGGAATTGTAAAATATTCTTTCAAAGGTGAAAAAGAAAATATCAGAAACCTTCCAATAAAAGATTATCATTCTGCTGTAAACCTTACTCTGCAAATATTAAATGAAAAAAATCTACTAAAAGATATTTCTGCAGTTGGATTTAAAACTGTTCATGCAAAAGGAGTGACAGGATGTGTCGAATTAAATGATTCAGTTTTGGAAGCGATGAAAGAGTATCGACTGCTGGCACCTGTTCACACAGATGTTTATTTGACTGCTATTTCCATTTTCAAAGAGTTACTTAGCACAATCCCCTTAGTAGGCTTATTCGAAACTCATTTTCATGTAAATATTCCTCCCGAAGCTTACATTTATGGTATCCCTTATGAGTATTATGAAAAATATGGAATAAGAAAATATGGGTTCCACGGTGCATCTCATCGTTATATTTCAATACGTGCAAAAGAATTATTCAACGCAAATAAAATTATTTCATGCCATCTCGGAGGGAGTTCTTCGGTTTGTGCAATTAAAGATGGAATTTCTGTTGATACATCAATGGGAATGAGTCCACAAAGCGGTTTGCTAAATGCTAAACGTGTTGGGGATCTTGATGTTTATGCACTTTTATATCTCATGCAAAAAGAAAATCTTTCTA
>CAZNFW010000032.1:16921-30405 GCA_964572725.1 uncultured Melioribacter sp. | reverse complement strand
TTTTCCGCCCAAATATATCCCCTCTTTTACTTGGGGTGGAGTAAATAATTTTGAAGAATACAAAATCGATAAAGCTATCGAAGTAGCTAAAATTGTTGCATCAAGAAGAAATGTGAATTTAACCAATGATGACATTAAATTATTAAAAAAAATTTTTGAATTAACTGAGAGTGAAAGAAAATTTTGATTTATGTATAAAAACTATTTATACCTGCTAAGAAGTATATGTGAATTAAGAGATTTAATTATAAATCAGAAAATTTTTGAGGTATATACTCAAGAAAAGGATAAATTATTTATTTCTATCCCACTACAAAATTACGATGATTTTCACCTTATAATTTCTGTTAATCCGCAGTACCCCTTCTTAATGAAAAAAAATGAACATCATAAAGCTAAAAAGAATGTATTAAATTTTTTCGAACAATATTTACCTGCTGAAATAAAAAAAATAGAAATTGCACTTGGTGATAGAATTATAAAATTCTCTTTATCCACCTGTACACTTTACTATTGCATTAGAGGTCATATGACAAATGTTTGTTTAATTGATAACGAAAAAAATTTTATGAGTTTTAAGAAAATAGATGAAGAAAATAGTAACAAGATTTATAATGAATTAATTTCTAATTCCTTTATTGAAACTCAGAAAGAATTATACAATGATTTTACAGATAAAACAGATGAAGAAATTTTGAATTCATACAAATTTTTTGACAAATCAATAACTACTCAATTAAATGTCCGCACTGGTATAAAACTATTAGAAATTATTGAAGAGATATTGAATGATGATATTAGAATATCTATTTCTCAAAATGAAGGTAAAGTAAGATTTGAGCCATCAAAATTCTTACTACCAGAAAATTATACTATATTAAGTTATCATAAAAAATATTTTGATGCGGTAAGTGAATATTTTGTTCAAGTAAATAAGTTAAAGAAACAGATATTAGTTTATTCTGAAATAAAGAAATATTTAGATAGTGAAATGGAAAAAGTTTCGAATAAAATAAATAATTTGAAAGCATTACTTGAAAACGTATCGAAAGAAAATTACTATGCAAAAATTGGCAATTTGTTATTAATGAATATAATCAAATTAAAAAAAGGAATGACAGAAGTAGAATTGCATGATGAGGAAAATAAAATAATTAGAATACAACTTGATGAAAAATTATCTCCTCATCAGAATATTGATGAATATTTTTCCAAAGCAAGAGAAGAAAAAATACAATATGAAAAATCAAAAATTTTATACGATGAATTAATTAATCGTTATGACAAGCTGAAAAAGATAAAATTAATGCTCGAAAATAATTTATCATATAATGAATTAATAAGTATTAAAAATGAATTGAAGATAAAAGATAATCTCACGAATAAAAGTGGCGATAATTCAAAATCAAATTTCAGGCATTTTATAATTGATAAAAAATACCATGTCTATGTTGGTAAAGACAGTCATAATAATGATGAACTTACCCTAAAGTTCGCTAAACAAAATGACATTTGGTTTCATGCAAGAGCAGTTAAAGGTTCTCATGCTATTTTGAGAGTTGAGAATATCAAAGAGTCAATACCGAAGGGAATAATTTCTAAGGCTGCATCAATAGCTGCTTATTACAGTAAAGCAAAGACATCAAATTTAGCTCCCGTAAGTTATACACTAAAAAAATATGTTGTGAAGAGAAAAGGTATGGACCCTGGTCAGGTTGCTTTATTGAAAGAAGAAGTAATTCTTGTTAAACCTGAAATTCCTAAAGATACTGAATTAGTAACTGAATAAACTACCATGATTGACAAAAACATTAAAAGTATTTTGATTATTAAACTAAGAGGAATTGGTGATGTTGTTTTGTCAACAATTGTTCTGGATAATCTTAAACAATTCTTTCCAAATGCAAGTATAGACTATTTAACCGACTTATCATCAATATCAGTTGTTAATGGACTTCCGCAAGTAAATTCAGTGATAACTTTTCCAAAAGACAATTTCTTAGAAAGAGTAAAACTTATTTATAAAATTTTTCGTAAAAAATATGATTTAATTCTGGACTTTTACTCCAATCCTTCTACTGCTTTAATTACATTTCTAAGTCATGCAAAATTTAGGGTTGGATTTCCTTATCGTGGAAGGAAATATGCTTACAATTTTTTTGGACCCTCTGAACGCGGAAAATATCATTCTGCTATTTTGCATTTAAAAACATTAGAATACATTGGAATAGATACACCATATAAAAATCTTTATTTTCACATTTCATTAGATGATATAAAATTTGCAGAAACATTTTTTCATTCCCACAATCTTTCTAATAAATTTGTTGTAGGCATATCTCCTTCAGGAGGATGGAAATCAAAAAAGTGTGACCCTGAAAAATTTGCAGATATTGCAAATTCAATAAAAAATAAATACAACTGTGAAATTTTAATTTTATGGGGTCCTAGTGATTTTAATGATGCAGTAATAATAAATAAATTAGTAACACAATCAATTATTGCTCCCAAAAGCAATATAAATCAAATGGGAGCATTAATAAAAAAATGTGATATACTAATTGCAAATGATAGCGGACCCATGCATATTTCTACAGCTGTTGGAACTCCTGTTTTAAGTTTACATGGTCCAACTAATCCTTATCATCAAGGTCCTTTTGGTGATAAACATGATTTTGTTATTTTAGATAATCTTGATTGTATTATGTGTAATTTATTGATTTGCCCGAAAAATCATGAATGTTTTAAAAACTTAAACATCGAATTAGTATTAAATAAATTAAATAACATAATTAGTAAAAACAGGATAGCGAAATAATTTGAAAAAGATTGAAATATTTATTAGAAAACTGTTTCTCAAGTTATTATTGCTGATTATACCCAAGAAAAAATTAGTAAATGAAATATTTTTAAATGAAAATTCTGTTATTCTGTTTATTAGATTAAATAGAATCGGTGATGCATTAGTTACTACCCCGCTTTTGTATTTATTAAGGAAAAAAACAAATTATCAGATTAATGTTGTGGCAAGTAGTTATAACTATTTTATTTTTTCTCCACCAATAGTTGATAATATAATTGTTTATGATAAAAAGAAAGTTAACATTTTCAAGTTAATTAATAAGATAAATAAATTAAAACCTGATTTAATAGTAGACTTACATGATGATGTTTCTACAACCGTAAGTTTAATATTAGCATTATCAAAATCAAAGTATAAAGCAGGTTTTAATAAAATTAATAGAAATTTATATAATTATATAATAGAAAAACCTGAACCGTCGAATACACACATAATTGAACGATTAATGGAGTTTGCAAAAATTTTTAATATTTCTTACCTCAAAGAAGAAGTAAAAATATTTTATAATGTACAAGAAAAATGTTTAGAAAATGCGAACAATTATTTATTCAAAAATAACTTAAAGAATTATTTTAAAATTGGTATAAATATATCAGCTGGAAGTGATGCAAGATTCTGGGGAATTAAAAATTATAAAGGTTTAGTTAGTGAAATAATAAAATATCCTGAAATAAAAGTAATACTTTTATGTTCTCCACAAGATAAACATAAAGCTATGGAAATATCTGACGGTTCAATTCCAATATTTTATGATGAATCGTTCGAAAATTTTTCTGCTATGATAAGTAAATTGAATTTATTAATTACACCTGATACATCTGTCGTTCATATAGCTTCAGCTTTTAATGTTCCAGTATTTGGTTTGTATGTGAAATATAGTACAAACGATATGATATGGAGCCCATATAATACAGAATTTGAATGTATAATCACGGAGCACCCCACACTTAAGAATATAAAATTAGAAGATACTATAATTAAACTAAAACCATTTTTAGAGAAATTATTATGGAAAAATTAAATATACCTGATTGCAAAAATTTTTCAGGTTACAAACCTTGTTTTCCTGATTACAATTGTTTAGAAAATGGTTGTAAGGAGCAAAATAAATTTGGAACGAAGATTTTAATTATCGCATTGGAAGCAATGGGAAGTGTTCTTATGACAACTTCACAACTTCCAGCTATAAAAAGAAAATACCCTGAATCAACAATTTATTGGCTAACTCTTAAAAATTCTGCAGACATACTTAAAAATAATCCTTATATCGATAAAGTGTTTGTTTATGACTTCGAGAACATAAACATATTAAGTTCCATTGAATTTGACATAATAATGAATTCTGATAAATCAATAAAAGCAGGTGCTTTAGTTAATTCACTCAAAGCAAAAGAAAAACTTGGTTTTGGTATTAATAATAATTCTCAAATAATACCACTAAATGATGGTGCTTTATATAATTATAAGTTAGGACTTGATGATAAGCTTAAATTTAAAATCAATCAAAAAACCGGACAGGAAATACTTGCGGAAACTTTTAATTTAGAATACAAAAGAGATGAATATGTTTTCCAATTCACAGATGATGAAATAGAATTTATTGAATCCTATAAAAGAAGCATTGGTATAAACGAGGATGATGAAATTATCGGGTTTAACACAGGATGCTCCCTATTGTATCCTAATAAAAAAATGACAATTGAGCAGCATATAATTCTAATCGAAAAATTCCTTTCTTTTAATCGATTTAAAATTATGTTACTCGGTGGACCAGAAGATACAGAAAGAAATAAAATTATAGGTGAGCTATTTAAGGAACAAGTTATTAATACCCCAACAACTGAAGGATTAAGAAGAGGAGCATGTTATGAAAGTATTCCCCAAGTCATTATTACAGGTGATTCATTCGGAATGCATCTTGCTATTGCACTAAAAAAATATGTCATTGCCTGGTTTGGATTAAGCTGCTGGACTGAAATTGATTTATATGACAGAGGTGTAAAATTATTTCCTGAAGGATTATTTTGTGCACCATGCTGGAAAAAAGAATGCCCATATAACCTTGAATGTATTCAAATGATTGATCTTGAAAGAATAGTCGAGGAAACTATCAAATATTTTGACAACAGAAAGAATGAAAGAAAAAATTAATTTAATTGATTTATATAACCATTTAAATAGACCGTTGATACTTGACGGAGCAATGGGAAGCCTGCTTATCGATAGAGGTATAAAAAATCATCCAGTGCTTTGGACTTCTCTTTCAAATCTTACAAATCCTGAAATGGTTAAATTAATTCATTTAGAATATATTAATAATGGGGCTGATATTATTACAACAAATACATTTAGAACTAATCCAATATCTGTAAAAAAATCTAATGAAAATATTGATATATATGAGTTTGTTAAAAATGCAATTCAATTATCTAAAAATGCAAGAAATAATAAAAGAATAATTATAGCAGGTTCTAATGCCCCAGCAGAAGATTGTTATCAAAAAGAAAGAACTATCTCAATTAATGATTTAGAGTATAATCATAAAACTCACATTGATATTCTCTGGAGTAATTCTGTTGATATTATCTGGAATGAAACTCAAAGTCATCTTGACGAAATAGAAATAATTTGTAAATATTGTTCAGAAAATAATATTCCTTTTGTTGTAAGTTTATTTTTTGATGAGAACCTAAAAATACTTAGTGGAGAAAATTTAATAGATGTTGTGAATTATATTAATTCTTTTAATCCAGTTGCAACAGGATTTAATTGCATAAAACCAGAAACATTTTTTAAATATGTTGAAAAATATTCTTTGCCAGAAAGATGGGGTTTTTATTTTAATTGCGGTGCAGGAGATTATTCTGATGAAATTATAACCTGCGGTATTAATCCTGAACATTATGTTGAAATCACAAAAAAATTACTGCCACTTAATCCTATCTTTATTGGTTCTTGTTGTGGTTCTAATCCAGCACATACCAAAGCAATAAAGGAATTATTAAATGAGATATATTGAAATAAAAGCTCCTGCAAAAATAAATATTGGATTAAGAGTTTTAGAAAAAAGAAAAGATGGATATCATAATATTTATACATTGTTTTATCCAATAAGAGATTTGTTCGACACAATAACTTTTGAACTATCAGATAATTTTGAATTTATCAGCAACTTAAAAGTAACAGAAAATGATGAAGATAATCTTATTGTTAAATCAAAAAAATTACTTGAAAAAATTTTCAATAGAAATTTTAATGTAAAAATTAAATTGATAAAAAGAATTCCAGCTGGCAGCGGGCTTGGTGGCGGCAGTTCAGATGCTGCTGCAACTTTAATTTCATTAAATGAATTATTTAAGCTCGGATTGAACTATGAACAACTTTTATCATTAGCAGTTCAGTTAGGTTCAGATGTTCCCTTTTTTATCAAAGCACTCCCTGCAATAGGTAAATCAAAGGGAGAAATTTTAGAACACATAGAAATTAAAAATGAATTACCCATTTTAATTGTTAATCCAAATATTTCAATTCCTACAAGAGACATTTATCAATTAATAAAACCTAAGTATGATTATTATGACTATCATGAAATTATTCAAAATAATATTTTGAATTACTCGTTATTAAAAGAAAAAATAATTAATGATTTTGAAGAAGTAGTTTTTCAAAAACATCCAGAAATCAAAAACATTAAAGAAATTTTATACAGAGAAGGAGCAATTTATGCTTCGATGAGTGGAACCGGTTCTACCGTTTTTGGTTTTTTTGAAAGTTTAGATAAAATAGAAAAAGCTAAGAAATGTTTTCATCCTGAATACTTTTGCTGGATAAATAATCCTCAGGATTAACTTCAAAAATATCATATGAAACAGGTTTGAAGTGATAAGGCAGTAAAATCTTAAAACAGCTACCCAAAAAATTATCATGCGAAAGTCTTGATGGACTTACTACTGTAATTTCACCTCCTAATTTTTCAATAATTTCACGAGTAATTGTTAAACCCATACCGCTTCCTTCATGTTTAGCTTTATCAATATTTGATGCTCTATAGAATTGTTCAAATATTTTTTGCAAATCCTCTTTTGGTATTCCTATTCCATCATCACATACCTCAATTGATATTTTGTCATTCATATCTTCAACTATAACTTCTATCATTCCATTTTCATTTACATATTTTATAGAATTTCCTATAATATTGGATAAAGCTAATTCCAAAAGTATCATGTCAGATTTTAAAAATTTTTTCTCTAATCTCCTATCTTCAAATTTTAGTTCAATATTTTTCGATTTGATATTTTCAGATTGTTTTTCGAGTATATTGCGGATAAACAAATTTATATCTATTTCTTCAGCAGATCGTATATCTAATAATTTAAGTCTCGAAATACGAAGCACATTGTTCAACAAATGTAATGTTTCCTCTGTTCTAATTTTTGCACGAGTTAGTTTATCTTCCACTTCTTTACTTATAGGTCCCACATAATTCTGTAATACCAGATCAATTATAGATTTTATTGCAGTTACAGGAGTTTTTATTTCGTGAACTATTCCAATAATATATTTTTGTTTTGATTTTTCTGCTTCATCAATTTTTTGAAGTGATGTTCTTAAAAGTTGTTCTCTGTGATATAATTGTTTAGCAATATTATTTGCAAGATATACACTCGCAAACAACATGATAGTAAAAGATACTAAGGACAGCATATCATATAATAGTGAATGAGAGATTGGTGCATTATACAAGCCCTTAATTAAGTGAATGTCAATAAGACCTAATTTCCCTATTGCATTCAAAATTGTAAAAACAAAGCTTATTGTTCCTGCCATCATATAAACTATATAACCTGGAAGAATTAAGCTTCCAATTATCATGTGAAAAATAAAAAATATATAAAGCGGGGATTCAATTAATCCTGTATAATAAACAATTAACATTAATGCAAACAAATCTAAAATCATCTGTATTAAAGAAAGGTGAAGGCTGTTGAATTTATCCGGAGAACATCCAACATACTTTCTTGAAATATGTATAATTATATTATAAACAAGAATAGAAAAGGTAATTATTAAAATTGCAATGAATTGTATTTTTGTAAAATTGAAGTTTAGTAATAATTGTCCACTCATTAAAAATATAATAAGTAAAGCAACTACAGCATATCTTAATTTAATGAACCATAAATTTCTAATACGAATAGCTCTCCAGAATTCTCCATAGTTTTTAGCCCAATCAGGAAGAAGTGATAACATGATAAACTTAATAAGTTATTTAACTAAAAAATAAGAATATGTTAAATGAAAGTAAACGAAAGAGGCTGCCTTTAAGACAGCCTCAAATAATTAAGCAATATATTTACCGCGTTTTACATAATGTGTGTGCAGAAGTTTATGTGATAAATGACTGCAAGGACCTTCAGTGAGAAATTCTTTATAAAGTCTAATTACATTAGGATTTTCATGAGATTTTCTAATTGTTAATGACTCATCTTCTGCATATATAGCTTCTGCACGTTTTTTTCTAATTTCTGGATTAGTAGGAATAGGCTGACCGCCGCCTCCAAGACATCCGCCTGGACAAGCCATAAATTCAATAAAGTGACATTCTGAAAATTTACCGCCAGCTTTAATATCTTCCATTATTTTCTTTGCATTGGCTGTACCATGAGCAACGGCAACTTTAAGTGTCACTCCTTTTAACCAATTCCAGTCAGGTACCAAGTGTTTAATTAAGTCTGGAACAGGACCAACTTTATTACCTATTGGAATTTCCATATACCTAATTCCTTCAAATCCGCGCAATGGTATAATGTTGGCTCTTTCAAATATATCTTCAGTTTTATTTCCTGTAACAAATTCAACAACAGTTCTTAATGCTGCTTCCATAACGCCACCAGTTGCACCAAAAATTAATCCAGCACCAGAAGCCTCTCCAAAAGGTGAGTCGAAATCACTCTTGGGCATTTCAGGCAAATTAATTCCTGCTTCTTTTATCATTCGTGCTAATTCGCGAGTGGTTAATCCGTAATCCACATCTTTATATCCGCTCGAATTCATCTCTGGTCTATTGCACTCAAATTTTTTTGCAGAACATGGCATTAAAGCAACAGAAACAATATTTGCAGGATCTATTCCAGCTTGTTTTGCATAGAATGTTTTAATTAATGCTCCAAACATTTGTTGAGGTGATTTTGCTGAACTTAAGTTGTCTATATACTCGGGATAAAAATGCTCAAGATATTTAACCCATCCTGGAGAACATGATGTAAATTGTGGTAATGCAACAGGTTCTTTTTTAACAAGTGCTCGATAAAGTCGTAGAATTAATTCAGTACCTTCTTCAATTATAGTTAAATCAGCAGTAAAATTTGTATCAAACACTTTGTCAAAACCAATTCTTCTTAAAGCTGTATTTAACTCTCTTGTCATTGATGTACCTGCAGGCAAACCAAACTCCTCTCCAATTGCAGCACGTGGAGATGGAGCTGTTTGTATTACAACATGTTTTGTCGGGTCATCAATTGCATCCCAAATCTCATCAGATGGGTCATTAGCTCTTAAAGCAGCAGTTGGACAACGATTAATACATTGTCCACAATTAATACAAATTACATCGGCAAGCGGTTTATCTAAAAATGTTCCTATATGTGTATTATCACCTCTGCCAATAGCTTCGAGAACACCAACTTCCTGCAAATCAATACATGTTCTTACACATCTTTTGCATAAAATGCATTTGCTCATATCTCTTACTACAGAATAGGAAGATTTATCTACTTCATATCTTGGTTTATTTACATGACCAAATGTATAAGAATCAACACCGTATTCTTTTGCAAGATTTTGCAGTTCACATTTGCCATTTCTAAAACAAGAATAACATTCGCCATAGTGTTCACTTAACAACAGGTCAAGAATATGGCGTCTTGCTTTTCTTACCATTGGTGTTGAAGTTTTAATCTTAATTGGTGAAGTTATTGGAAATGAACAGCTTGCCTGCAATGTTCTCATTCCCTCAACTTCAACAACGCATATTCTGCAAACTCCTGCTATACACAAATCTTCATGATGACATAATGTAGGTATTGAAATTCCAACTTTTTTGCATGCTTCTAATATCGTAGTTCCTAACGGTACGGAGACTTTTTTCTCATTTATTTCAACAGTTACAGTTCCTCCAATAGCATTTATATCTTTTGGAATTTCAACTTTATGAGCAGATTGACTTGCGGGTGCTCTGAAATCTCCTTTACTTTCCATTTTTACCTCCGATTCCGTTAAAAATTTCTTCTTTAAAATTTTCTAATATAGAAATAAATGAGTTCGGGCTTGATTGTCCCAATCCACATTTTGATGCTACCTGCATTGTTTTTCCAAGTTCTTTTAGTTGATTGATGTATGCAAATGTATACTCACCTTTTTCAATCTTTTCAACACCTTCTAATAATTTTACATTTCCTATTCTGCAGGGTGTGCATTGGCCACACGATTCTTCTACAAAAAATTCCATAAAGTTTTTTAATATATGAAGCATATTTCTATTTTCATCGAATATTATAATTGAACCTCCAGTAGCTGCATCTTCGTATGCTAATTTTCTATCAAATTGTGATTTTGGTATGCAAGTTCCAGATGCACCTCCGACCTGAACAGCTTTGGTATTTTTAGCACCAACAATTTCTAATAATTCAGATATTTTTATTCCCCACGGTAATTCATAAACTCCCGGTCTTTCACAATCTCCAGATACAGAAAATAATTTCAATCCGGTAGATTTATCAGTTCCATATTTTTTAAACCAGCTGCCTCCTTTAACTACAATGTGAGGTACTGAAGCTAATGTTTCAACATTATTAACAACTGTTGGTTTACCCATAAATCCTGTGTTGACTGGATAAGGGGGACGATTACGTGCCTCCCCACGATTTCCTTCAAGAGATTCAATTAATGCTGTTTCTTCTCCGCATACATATGCACCTGAACCAAGTCTTATTGTTATGTCAAAATTAAATCCTTCCTTTCCGAGAATATTTTCTCCAAGCAAATTATCTTTTCTCATTTGTTCAAGATAATCTTCAAGTGAATTAAGCATATATTCATATTCACCGCGCAGATAAACAATTCCTTTTGTAGCACCAATTGTATAACCAGCTATAACCATTCCATCAAATACTAATTCAGGATACTCCATGAGTATAACTCTGTCTTTGAATGTACCTGGTTCTCCTTCATCTGCATTACATATAACATACTTTTGGTCTGAAGATGCTGCAGCAACAAGTGTCCATTTAGTAGCTGTTGGAAAACCAGCTCCACCTCTTCCTTTTAATTTTGATTCACGCAGTTCGAATAAAATATCTTCACGGGATTTTTCAACAGCTTTCTTAATTCCCTCCCCGCGATTATATTCAGAAAAAATAAGTACTCCTTTCCTTTTCTTTTCCATAGTTCACCTCACTTCAATTCACTAAGTATTTGAATAGCTTTTTCAGGATTCAATTTTGTATATACTCTTTCATTAACAATCATTGCTGGACCCTGATCACACATACCCAAGCAATTCGTGTATTCGAGTGTAAACTTTTTGTCTTTTGATGTTTCACCAAAATTAATTCCTAGTTCTCTTTGAATTGCTTTTGCAACAGCATCTTTTCCCTGCATATCACAAGATATAGTTTTACACAAACGTATTATGTATTTCCCTTTAGGTTCTGTACTTAAAAACGAATAAAAAGATATTACACTGTAAACTTCCACAGGATGAATATCAAGTAAACGAGCAATTTCCTGCTGAGCAAAATCTGGTATATGTTTATGTTTTCTCTGAATAGCTTGAAGAATAGGAAGCAGCGAAGATCTATCTTTTCCATATTTTTCTACAAGTTGTTCTATTTCTTCTGTCAATTCATTTTTTTCAAGTATTAACATTTTACTTCCCCTCCTTCTTTAATAAATTTTCTACTTTTCGAATGAGTTCTTCTGGTAAAATTGGTTTTTCAACAAAATCATCAACAGGAACCATTTCGTTTTTTTCAAATTCTAAACCTGTAGCTTTTGAAACTGAGGTATACATTAAAATTGGAGTTATAATGCCTTCTTTACGAAATTTTTGTGCTAAATAGAAACCGTCATCAGGTTCATCCATCATAACATCAAGAATTATTAAATCAGGTTTTTGTTCTTTTACAATCTTATAACCATCATTTGGATTAGAAGCAGAAATTATAGAATGCCCTTTCGATTTAAGAACAATACTGCTTGCATCAATAATATCAGGATCATCGTCAATGATTGCAATTAGAGCCATATTTCATCTCCTTTGTTTGTTATTATATATTTATTGGTAAATTGATTGTGAAAGTTGTTCCTTTATCAAATTCGGAATCAACATCAATTTTACCATAATAAGAGTCTACTATTTTTTTAACGATACTTAGCCCTAATCCAGTACCACTGATACCTCGGGTTTTTTCATTTTTTGCTCTGAAAAATTCATTGAATAATTTTGATTTTTCTTCTGGTTTCATTCCAATACCGGTATCAGTGATTTTTATCTGTAAATAATTTGTTGACGATGATATGTTTATAACAATTTTACCTTTCTCTTTATTATACTTTATTGCATTGCTGATAAGATTAGTAATCAATCTCTGGATTTCATTATAATCTGCTTTTATTGCAGGTATATTTTCTTCCGTATAAAATTCGACTTGAATTTCTTTTTTCTTCAACTCAATTTCAAATAACTGCAAGGTGTTTTTTATGATTTCATTAATATAGATATCTTCAATTTCACGATGCTTTGTTTTTAATTCCATTCTCGAGATATCGAGTAAATCATTTACAAGATCACTTAAACTTTTCAATCTAACAATTGAGCGTGTCAAGTAATCCTGTCTTTTTTCTTTTGGCAGATTAATTTTTTCATCAGCCAATATATTTAAATATCCTCGAACTGCTGCGAGCGGTGCTTTTAATTCATGAGCAACCATCGAAACAAATTGCGATTTAATTAATTCAATTTTTTTAAACTCTGTAATATTACTTAATACAATTACAACACCTGCAAGTGAACCATCAGGACGAGGTATAGGAGTAGCAGCAGCTTCAACTATTAATTCATTGTTTGGTTTTAGTTCTATTTGAGTTGAATAACTTTTTAGTAAGATTGTCTCAGAAGAAAAAATTTTTTCTACTAATTCAGTTATATTTTTATTAAGGAGAGGAAGTATTTTATCGCCAATTTGAACCTCATGCAGGTCAAGAAATTTCAAAGCAGCATAATTATAATATGCCAGTTCTCCATTTTTATTTATTACCAGAACTCCATCACTAATAGATTTGATAATTGCATTGAGTCTTGATTTTTCAGAAGCTAATTCAAGAAGATTTTCTTCTTTTTCTTTTTTTAAACTTTCGGATTCTAAAATTAATTTTCTTTGATTTATTCCTTGTTCAATCTGGTATAAAAATTCCTCAGGAGTAAAAGGTTTAGGAATATAACCGAAAGCTCCAAGTCTTGTAGATTGAATTGCGGTATCGTAGCTGGCAAAAGCTGTAGCGATAAAACAAACTGTATTTGGGTGAGAATTTTTAATTCTCTTTAATACATCCAATCCAT
>CAZNFW010000032.1:0-16894 GCA_964572725.1 uncultured Melioribacter sp. | reverse complement strand
CCTGTTCTTTTCCAACTCGAATTCCTTCTTCACCGCAATCTACTGCAACAACATCATATCCTTCTTCCTCAAGTAATCTCTGAGTTCCAATTCGTAATCCTTTTTCGTCGTCTACAATTAATATTTTATACTTATTATTCATATAAAGTTTTAAAAGAAATTTTCAATTCTGGCTAATAATTCTTCAATAATTACAGGTTTATTTATAATTCCGTCGCATTTTATCCATTCTTTTTCTTCAGGAGTAGATGCACTGAATTTAAAGCCAGTAGAATAAGTTGCGGAAGTAAGAATAAATACAGGAATTTTTTTCCCATGTTCTGTCTTTTTGATTTTATAACAAAGTACAAAACCCGAATCCATTTCTTCCATTATTAAATCTATAATTGCAACATCTGGTTTTTCCTGCTGGAATTTTTTCCAGCCATCTTCACTGTTCTCGGCTGTAATTACAGTGAACCCTTTGTTTTCAAGAAGGATTTTGTTTTGTTCGAGTAAATCGATGTCATCATCAACTAATAATATTTTCTTGATTTTTGCTGTGTCCATTTTTGCATTTCCCTTTTTAATTCTCTGTCGAATAGTTTTGAATTAAAGGTAATGAAATAATAAAGTTTGTCCCCTTTCCTAATTCACTATGAACTTTAATATCGCCTTTATGCATTTTAATTATTCCGTAAGTAATAGCTAATCCCAAACCTGTACCTTTTCCTATTTTTTTTGTTGTGAAAAAAGGTGTAAAAATTTTGCTTAAATTTTCCGGAGGAATTCCAATTCCATTATCAGATATTTTTATAACTAATTTTTCATCATTTTTTGAAATATGAATAATAACCTGCTTATCATCTTTTGATTCTACAGCTTCGCATGCATTAATTATTATGTTCAACAAAGCTTGTTTGAGCTGGTCAGAATCCCCTTCAAGTGCAGTATTATCAGTGTCATAATTTTCAGAAATAATTACATTTGAAAATTCCGGCTTTACTCTTACTAATTTTATTATGTCTCCTATAAGCTCACGAATATTTACTTTACTTAATCTTAATTTACCCTGTCGTGCAAAATTCAAAAGATTAGATACAATATTTTTACAACGATTTGCTTCTTCAATAATCAGCTTTAAGTCTTCTGAACTTTGTTTGTCATTAAATGCAGTTTCAAGCTTTTTCTTTAACAAAGAAGCATAAATCATAATTGAACCAAGAGGATTATTAATTTCGTGAGCTACTCCTGCAGCTAATTGACCAATTGAAGCTAACTTTTCTGCATTAGCTAATTGTTCCTGAGTTTCTCTTATTTCTTTATTTGCTATCTCAAGTTTATCAATTAAATAAGGTAAACACATATCCTCTTCTGCAAGTCCTTTAGCAATTGCGATTGCGTATTCCCGGCATGTAGGATATCCACAAGCTCCGCAATTTAATTCATCTGATTTATTATGCTTATTAGTTTTTGCAAGAATTGATACAATTTGTTCTTCAGAGGGTTCAGGTCTTTTTTGATTTCTTGGTTTAAATTTTCTGGTTAATTCTAAATCGCGATTGTTATAAAGTGTACTTTTCCAAATTCTTTTATCGAATGTATTAATGTTTTTTTCAATATATGAAATTACTTTTTCTCTTTTAGAGTAATAGTTTAATGTAGAATCAATTGCAGGGCCATTGATGCATCCTTCACAAAATAAAATATCTACAAATTTAGATTGAATTTTTTTGTCCGCTATTTCATGTAATATCTCTGCAACTCTATCTTTACCTTCAACAATAATAATTTCTTTTTCAAGGACATCTCCCTGTCTATTAGTTGTCTTAAGTAAACCGCCTGTTAAAGGATAAGCTTTCCCCATATAAGCATAAGGTGGATCAAAACATGAATCTTCAAGTTCATCAAGTTTAATATTTTTTTCTGCAAACAATTCTTTTAATTCTTTAAATGTTAAAACAGCGTCAATCGCATCAGAAACATTTTCATCTCGATATTCACTTTTTTTTGCAATACATGGTCCAATAAAAACAACTTTAATATCTGAGCCAAAATTTTTCTTCAAATATCTTCCCATCGCAATCATAGGTGAAACAACATTTGCAAGATTGTCAACAATATCTACAAAATATTTTTCAATCCAGTTATAAATAGCTGGACAAGGACTGCTAATGATTGTTTTACCATCTGTTTTTTCTAAATATTTCATATAATAATTGCTGATTAAATCTGCACCGAATGCAGCCTCACCGACATAATGAAATCCAAGTTTTCTTAAAGCTGAAATAAATTTCCCTTCTGAATTTGGAAATGTAGCTGGAAAAGAAGGAGCAATTATTGCATATGTTTTATTATTCATTAAATAGTTATTTACAATATCTTTATCGTTTAGAACCTGTTTAGCATTTTGTGAACAAACTTTAACACAATAACCACATGTAATACATCTTTCTTCTATAACAACTGCTTGACCATTAATAACACGAATAGCACGAGCAGGACATTCTCTTATACAAGAGTAACATCTTTTGCATTTTTGTCCAATTGTCGTGACTATTCCTAATGACATATTCTTTATAAAAAATTATTCAACATAAAATTAGACTTCTTCCAGAATCTTTTTTCTATTTATATAAGATGTGTGTAAAATTTCATGCGATAAGTGACCACATGGTTCACCCAAGAATTCCTTATATAATTTTTTCACAGATTCATTTTCGTGTGAACGTCTATTTTTCATTTTAGCATCAATTTCATATAAAGCTTGAGCACGTTTTTTTACTTTTTCAGGATTTTGGTGTATTGGCTGACCTCCGCCATTAATACAACCACCCGGACATGCCATAACTTCAATGAAATGATATTTAGATTTACTTTTCTCTACTTCTTCTAAGATTTTTTTAACATTACCTATTCCATTTACGATTGCTACATTTAATGTCATTCCATTTACATTAATTGAAGTTTCTTTTATACCAGCCATTCCTCTTACATCAGTTAATACAAGTTGCTCAAGTTCTTTTCCAGTAATTTTATAATATGCTGTTCTTAATGCAGCTTCCATTACTCCGCCACTCGTTCCAAATATTGCAGCAGCGCCAGTAGATTCGCCTAAAGGATTATCAAAATTATCTTCTGGCAAATCATTAAAATCTATTCCAGCAACTTTGAATAATCTTACCAGTTCTCTTGTTGTTAAAACTGCATCTACATCTGGTAAATGTTCTTCAGAAAGTTCTGGTCTATTAGATTCAAATTTTTTAACAGTGCAGGGCATAATTGACACCACAAAAATATCTTTTGGATCAATTCCCATTTTTTTTGCATAATAAGTTTTTAAGATTGCACCTTCCATTTCATGAGGTGATTTACAAGTAGAAATATGATTTAATAAATGAGGATAATTTTGTTCAGCATATTTTATCCATCCAGGGCAGCAGCTTGTGAACATTGGAAATGAATCATTATTTGAAATTCTATGAATTAATTCTGTTGCCTCTTCCATAATTGTTAAATCTGCTCCGAAGTTCGTATCAAATACTTTTTTGAACCCTAATCTCCTTAAACCTGTAATAATCTGTCCTGTTACATTTGTGCCTAAAGGTAAATTGTATTCTTCCCCGAGTGTAGCCCTGACAGCGGGCGCTATTTGTGCAATTGTAAATTTACTTTTGTCGTTTAATGCAGCAACAACTTCTTTAGCATGACTTTTTTCTCTTAATGCAGCAGTTGGACAAACAAGTATACATTGACCGCAAAGAATACAATCACTTACATTCAAGCCTTTGTTAAATGGAGTTGTTACATTACTTCTAAAGCCGCGGTTAGTAAAATCAATTGCACCAATTTTCTGAATTTCACTGCAGGTTCTTACGCATCGTCCACATAAAATACATTTTGCAGGATCTCTTTCCATCGATGGACTTGAAATATCAATGGCATGACTTTTCTTTTCACCAACATATCTGTGCTCTCTTATATTATATCTTTCAGCTAAATCTTGCAGTTCACAATTTTTATTTCTAACACAGATAAGACATTCCTGCGGATGATTTTCTATTAATAATTCAATAATTGTTTTGCGAGCAACTCTAACACGCGGTGAATTAGTATGAACTTTCATACCCTGAACTACTGGATAAGCACAACTTGGAGTCAGTCCTCTCATTCCTTCAACTTCAACAACGCAGATTCTGCAAGCACCAGTGGGAAACAAATTTTTCACATGACAAAGAGTAGGAATATGAATACCAACTGATTTGGCTGCTTCGAGTATTGTCATTCCTTCTTCAGCTTTAACTTTTATATCATTAATTGTTAATTCGACCATTTTAATTCTCCATAAAAAAGTTTAATAAACTTTAACTGCTTCAAAGCGGCAGGATTCAAAGCACATGCCACATTTTGTACATTTAATCTGGATGATTTGATGTGGTTGTTTCTTATCTCCAATTATTGCATCAGCAGAACAATTTCTAAGACAAACACCACAACCATTACATAATTCTGGATCAATCTCGTATGTCAGAAGTTCTTTGCATACTTTAGCTTTACATTTTCTTTCGAATAAATGTTCTTCATATTCTTCTCTGAAATATCTTAATCCAGAAAGTACAGGATTAGGTGCACTTTGCCCTAATCCGCAAAGTGATGTATCTTTTATTACATCAGCCAATCTTTGTAAATGAATAATTCCTTTGAATCTTTGTAATTGTTCTGTTTTATTTCCATTGTTTCCATATCTAACAGGAATTCTTTCAATAATTTCAAGCATTCTTTTAGTTCCTTCTCTGCAAGGAACACATTTTCCGCATGATTCATTTTGAATAAATGTTAAGAAAAATTTTGCTACATCTACCATACATGTATCTTCATCCATAACAACAAAACCACCTGAACCCATCATAGCGCCTACTTCTCTTAATGATTCATAGTCAACCTCAGTATCTAAAACAGATTCTGGCAAACATCCGCCTGAAGGACCCCCAATTTGTATTGCTTTGAATTTTTTATTATCAGTAATTCCTCCGCCGATTTCAAACACTACTTCTCTCAATGTTATGCCCATAGGAACTTCAACAAGACCACCATTAACAACTTTACCACTGAGTGCGAAAACTTTCGTGCCTTTGCTGGTTTTTGTTCCAATTGATGCAAACCATTCCTGTCCTCGATTGATTATTGAAGAAATATTAGCAAATGTTTCTACATTATTAATTACAGTGGGTTTGCCCCATAAACCTGCATCAGATGGATATGGGGGACGTGGACGAGGCATTCCTCTTTTTCCTTCAATTGATGCAATAAGAGCAGTTTCTTCACCACATACAAATGCACCAGCACCTTTTTTAATTTTTAGTTCAAAATCGAAATCACTGTTTAAAATGTTTTTTCCAAGAAGTCCATATTCTTTACATTTCTCGATAGCATTTTGTAATCTTTCAATTGCAAGCGGATATTCTGCACGACAGTAGATATAGCCATAAGAAGCACCAATTGCATATGCACCTATTATCATTCCTTCGATTACTCTGAATGGGTCACTTTCAAGAACCGAACGGTCCATAAATGCACCAGGGTCACCTTCGTCTGCATTGCAGATGATATATTTTGTATCAGATTCATTTTTGTATGCAAGTTCCCATTTCAATCCAGTTAAAAAACCTGCTCCTCCCCTTCCTCTCAAACCACTTTCTTTTACTGTCTGGATTACTTTTTCAGGAGTTAATAATCTTAGTGATTTGTCTAATGCCTTAAATCCACCTGCGGCAATATATTCATCAATTGAAGTTGGATTGATTACACCACAGTTTTCAAGAACTACTTTTAATTGTCTTTTGAAAAATGGAATTTCATTAATATTTGGAATTGCATCACTACCTTTTCCATATGTTCCCAATATTTTTTTCTTGTATATATTTCCTTCAATTAATGTAGTTTTAATTAATTCATGAACATCTCTAGGAAAAATTTCGCAATAAGAAATTCTATCTTTGCCCGGTAATTTAATATCAACAATTGGCTCTTTTGCACAATAACCAATACATCCTGTAGATATAATTTTTGCTTTAAGGTTATTTTTTATTAATTCTTCTTCTATTGCTTTTTTAACTTTATCAGCTCCTGATGCAAGTCCGCACGTTCCCATTCCAATAAATATTAGCGGGATATCATGCTCAGAGTATTTTAAGACAGAATTTAAATTTTTGAATTGTGCTTTACATTTTTCATCTTTATGACAAAGTGGACCATCTAAACAACATGCAATAAATTGTTCGCATGGTGTTTCGGCACTATGCCAGCATTGTTCACAACATTTTTCAATAAAACTTTTCATCATACACTCTCAATTTGTTCTTGTTTACTTTTTACAATTGCTCCTCTTCGATATTTATTAAGTATCTTGGGAATTTCTTTCACTGATACTCTTCCATAATATTCATCATTAATATTAATTACAGGTGCAATACTGCATGCACCTATACATGCAACTGTTTCAAGAGTAAAAAGTTTATCCCTTGTGGTTTTCCCTGCAGTAATTCCCAACTCTGTTTCAAGAGCTAAGAGCAGATTAGAAGAATTTTTTACATGACATGCAGTTCCACGACACACTCTGATTACATTTTTCCCAAGTGGTGTTAATCTAAATTGATTATAAAATGTAGCAACTCCATAAACACTGCTTACAGGAATATTTAAATGTTCCGAAATATCTTTTATTGCTTCTTCAGGAAGGTATCCGTAGATATCCTGAATATCCTGTAATAATGCAATTAAATTGCTTCTATCATTTTTAGGATATTTTTGAATGATATGATTATGCATTCCAGACTCACTTTAATTTTTGTTTGTAAGATTATTACAGAATATATGCCAGAATAATTAGGACCTCGAAGGCTCATTTTTCATTTATAATTGTTAATTTTTTGAATGAAATCTCAATAGTATTTTCTTATGAGTGAGAAAATTATCTTATGATTTTCTAATAAAAACAGGGAATTAAGCTCTTTTAATTCTTTGATTTAGACATTTATGTATCTTAAGTTTGCAACTAAAATATTAGAGCAAGTAGATGCAAAAATTTGAGCTGGGCAATATTCATAAAAAGAAAAATGCAGCATGGTTATCTTTAATTGTTGGTATAGGAATGTTCGCTTCTAAAACTTTTGCTTATTTGATTACAGATTCATCAGCAATATTTTCAGATGCTGCTGAATCAGTTGTTCATGTTGCTGCAACTTCTATGGCACTTTATAGCATTTATTTAAGTTCCAAGCCCGCAGATGAAACTCATTTATTTGGTTATGGCAAGATTGAATTTTTTTCTGCTGGTATCGAAGGTTTGTTAATTATTATTGCCGCTTTTACAATTATTTATAGCTCAGCAAAAGATATTATCGAGGGAGTTTATACTCAGAGATTAGATATTGGAACATTAATAATTGGGGCTGCAGGAATTATAAATTTATTATTAGGACTTTATCTTGTTAAAAAAGGCAAATCAACCAACTCACTTACTCTGATAGCCGATGGTAAACATGTTTTAACCGATTCATATACAAGTTTTGGTGTAGTTGCTGGATTAATTCTGGTATTGTTGACTAATTTCTATTTACTCGATCCCTTAATTGCTATTACAGTGGCAATAAATATTTTATTTACTGGTTACAAATTAATTCGTGAATCGATTGGCGGTTTGATGAATGAAACAGATAAAGAAATATTAAAAACAATTTCAAACTTATTAACAGAAAATAAAAAAGAATATTGGATTGACATTCATCATTTACGTTTTTGGAAATCAGGTGAGATTATTTATGTCGATTTTCATTTAATTCTCCCTTATTATTTCACAATCAAACAATCTCATCTTGAAGAAGAATATGTAGAAGATATACTTCAAAGCACATATCCATATTTAAGCGTTAGAATTCATATGGATTATTGTAAAGATGAAGTATGCAAATACTGTGATTACATCGAATGCAAATATCGTAAAGAAAAAAAATCTATAGAGTTCAGTTGGAATTCGAAGAAATTTTTAGGTGACCCAATTTACTTGCAACAGAATTTTTAATTTTTTTTCTAAAGTTTATCTTTTATTTTAGTAATAAAAAAATGCAAAGAATGTTAACTCCTGAACAACTTGCACAAAAAGCTGTTGAAGCTAAATCAAAAGGATTGCCCACATATTCAAATTTTCATGTTGGAGCCGCACTTCTTGCAGAAAACGGGAAAGTTTATCTTGGTGCAAACATAGAAAATTCATCATATAGTTTAACAATCTGTGCAGAAAGAACTGCAGTTTTTCAAGCAATTATTGATGGCGAAAGAAATTTCAAATCAATTGCTATAGCAAGTGATTCAGAAGATTTCTGTCCCCCATGTGGTGCTTGTCGTCAGGTACTTTTAGAATTGTGCGGTAAAGATCTTGAAGTAATTTTAATCAACAAAAAAGGTGAGTTGAAAACTTTTTTATTAAAAGAATTAATTCCATATTCATTTAGCGGAGAATTTTTAAAATGATTGAGCATTCACCTCATTTTATGCCCAAAAATACTGGTTGGATTGAGGTTATAGCTGGATGTATGTTCAGCGGAAAAACTGAAGAATTAATAAGGAGACTTCGAAGAGCTGAGATTGCAAAACAGAAAGTAAAAATATTCAAACCAAAGATTGATATTCGATATTCAAAGAACGAAATTGTATCACACAGCGAACAATCAATGCCTTCAATTCTTATAGAATCTGCTAAAGAAATTTTACAATATTCAGAAGAAGCTCAGGTAATAGGAGTTGACGAAGCTCAATTTTTTGATTTAGATTTGGTTGATGTGTGTAATCAATTAGCTAATGAAGGTAAAAGAGTTATTGTTGCAGGTTTGGATCAGGATTACACTGGCAAACCATTTGAGCCAATACCACAATTATTAGCTGCAGCTGAATATATTACAAAAACACTGGCTATTTGTGTTGTATGCGGAAATCCTGCAGATAAAACTCAAAGAAAAATTCATTCATCTGAAAGAGTTCTTGTAGGTGCTTCCGAAAGTTATGAAGCTCGATGTAGAAAATGTCATTACATTCCTGAATAAATCTGAGAATCATTATGAATATCATTTCTTTAATTCGTGGAATTCTTGGATTAGCTCTTATTATTGGAATAGCATTTTTAATTTCTAATAATAAAAGAAAAATTAATTGGCGACTTGTTTTAAGTGGATTAATTATTCAAATTACTTTTGCTATTTTAATTCTCAAAGGAGATGATTTAAGAAATTTTTTCCCACCATTAGGTTTTCCCAAAGATTTTTTTAGATTCATAAGTAGTTTCTTTGTGCTAATTCTAAATTTCACAACTGAAGGTGCAAAATTTGTCTTTGGCAACTTAGGTTTAGGCCCAGGTAACGAAGGAAGCTTGGGTGTATTTTTTGCTTTTCAAGTTCTTCCTACAATTGTTTTTTTTGCGAGTTTAATGTCAGTGCTGTACTATCTTGGAATTATGCAAAAGGTTGTCCAGGCAATGGCATGGATAATGGCAAGATTAATGGGAACAAGCGGTGCTGAATCACTTTCCTGCACTGCAAACATTTTTGTCGGACAAACAGAAGCTCCTCTAATGATAAAACCATATTTGAAAGGGATGACACAAAGTGAATTGTTAACTATCATGGTTGGCGGAATGGCTACAATTGCTGGTGGAGTTATGGCTGCTTATATACAAATGCTTGGAACAGCTTTTTCCTTGGCTAATAATATTCCTCTGCAGGAAGCACAATTAATTTTTGCAACTCATCTTCTTGGTGCAAGCGTAATGGCAGCTCCAGCATCTTTGTTAATTTCAAAAATAATGTTCCCAGAAGTTGAAGAACCCGAAACAAAAGGAACAGTTAAAGTTAAAGTAGAAAAAAATGCTTCGAATATTATTGAGGCTGCAGCTGCTGGAGCATCAGATGGTTTGACTTTGGCTTTAAATGTCGCTGCAATGTTAATTGCTTTCATTGCTCTTATTGCTATGATAAATTATTTCCTTGGTTGGTTTGGAAATACAATTGGTATTAATCAATTCTTAATCTCTAAATTTGGAAACCCATTAAGTCTTCAATTAATATTTGGTTCAATACTCCAATTTCTTGCTTTTGGAATTGGTGTGCCATGGGACAGTGCTTATAATTTCGGAAGTTTAATAGGAACTAAAATTGTATTGAACGAATTCGTTGCATATTTAGATATGAGTAAATTGATTGAAGCAAAAACTCTTATTAATGATAAAGCAATTTTAATGGCTACTT
Source organism: uncultured Melioribacter sp. (assembly GCA_964572725.1). Lineage (GTDB taxonomy): Bacteria > Bacteroidota > Ignavibacteria > Ignavibacteriales > Melioribacteraceae > Rosettibacter. The sequence continues at coordinate 6,620 of CAZNFW010000032.1, read as the reverse complement.
ATGCATTGTGCGGCTTTGCAAATTTTAGTTCGATTGCTATTCAAATTGGAGGTATATCACCTTTAGCACCAAATAGAAGAAGTGATTTAGCTAAATTAGGTATTCGAGCAGTAATTGGAGGAACATTAGCAAATTTAATGACAGCAACTCTTGCAGGAATTCTTTACTGATGATAAACATTAATGCTAAATACAGAAATATTGTTGAAGCTATAAAAGATGAAATTCCCTTTGAACCAGAAATTTGCATCATATTGGGAAGCGGTTTGGGAAATTTTGCTAATAAAGTTGAAACTATAAAATCAATATCAACTTCGAGTTTGCCTTCCTACCCCCTTTCTACTGTTGAGGGACATAACGGCTATCTTCATTTTTCAAAATATGCAAATAAAAAATTGTTTATTGTTCAGGGAAGAATTCATTTTTATGAAGGATATAAAATTTCTGATTGTGTTTTGCCTGTACATTTAGCTGCTAAACTTAATTGCAAAAAAATTATATTAACTAATGCCGCTGGCGGCATTAATCCAAACTTTTTACCTGGTGATTTAATGCTTATTCGTTCATTTGTTGCATTAAATATCAAAAAAGAAATTACCAATCTTATTGGACTTTCTTCATTTGAATTGAGAAATTCAATGATGGATTTTCCTTCAGAACAATTAAATAATATAATAATTAAAGCTGCACTCGAAGAGAAAATAATTTTGCGTGAAGGCACTTACTGGTTTACAAAAGGTCCAAGTTACGAAACTCCTGCAGAAATAAGAATGATTGCAAAATATGGCGGCGATGCGGTAGGAATGTCAACAGTTCACGAAGCTTTTTATGCTCAATATCTTAAACTAAAGGTTGCTGCAATTTCATGTATAACAAATTTTGCTGCAGGCTTATCACCAAATAAACTTTCGCATCAAGAAGTAATGGAAACTGCTGAGAAAGTAAAAATTAAATTTGAAAAGCTGATTAAAAAATCTATTGAATTAATGTAGATAAAAGCGAAGCTGCTGTTATAATTGCTGTTTCACTCCTTAATCTATTTTTTGTTATTCTTAATATAGCTGTAGGTTGAATTTTTGTTATTTCATTTTCAGAAAAACCTCCTTCAGGACCAAAGATAAAATAGATTTTGTTATTTAAAGTCGTGTTATTTTTATCAATTAAAAAGTCTTTAAATAGCATTTCAGATTTTTGTTCGAACAAAATTTTATTACCCTCATAATTTTTTAAATCAGCAATATTATCTATAAACTCCGGTTCCGGAAGCCATGCTTGTAGAGATTGTTTCATTGATGATAATAATAATTTTTTTATTCTCTCAACTTTAAATCCTTTTGCAATAGTTCTTTCTGATTCAAAGAATAGAAAATTTGTAATTCCAAGCTCAACACATTTCTCTATAGCAAATTCAAACCGTTCATTATTTTTTAATCGAGGTATGCAGAAAACATACTTCGAAAATTTATTTTCGTATAGATATTTTTCTTTAATAATGCATTTAGCAACATCCTTAGACAAAAATTCAATTATACTTCTAAAAATTTTCCCTTTACCATCTGTAATAAAAATTTCATCACCTGGTTTATGTCTCATTACATTTTTGATATGGTGAAGTTCTTCGCCTGAAATAAATATTTCATTCTCGTTTAAATAAGTTGAATAATACAATTCAACAGAAGACAAAAAATTATTTTTAGAATTATTAAGATTATTTTTTTTAGACATTGAATGCAGAAAACAACTGATTATAATAAATGAAAATTTTTACAATAGTTATAATAAACCATTATGCATTTATCTTGAATAGTTAAAATCCCTTTTTCAACTACAGGCTTAACAGCCATGTCGTTACGAATTCCCTGCTGAAGCCATAATGATTTTGGATTTTTTTCAAGTACTTCAGGAATGATTTCTGGAATATCATCGGATTTTCTAAATACATTGACAATATCAATATCATATGGTATATCAGTCAATTTTGGAAATACTTTTATTTTATCTATTTCACTAAAGTTTGGATTTACACCAAATACTTCATAACCTTTATCAATAAGAAATTCCGCTATGATTCTGCTAATTTTATCAGGATTGCGGGATAATCCAATCACCGCAATCCTCTTAGAATTTTTAAGAAGTTTACAAATATTTATTAATTCATTATTCATAGTTAAGACAAAATTTGTTCATATTCACTTAATGGCAGACAGCTGCACACTAAATTTCGGTCGCCATAGGCATTATTAATTCGTCCAACTGAAGGCCAGAACTTCTTACCAATTAAGTAATTAACAGGAAATGCTGCTTTCTTTCTTGAATATGAATGATTCCAATTATCATTGATAACATCTTCTTCTGTATGCGGTGCATTTTTAAGTACATTATCTGTTTTATCACAAATTCCATTTTCAATTTCTTCGATTTCTCTTTTTATAGAAATTAAAGCGTCACAAAATCTATCCAGTTCTTTTAATGATTCACTTTCAGTTGGTTCTACCATTAAAGTTCCCGGTACAGGAAAAGAAACTGTAGGAGCATGATAACCGTAATCCATTAATCGCTTTGCAATATCATCAACATCAATATTTGCGGTTTGCTTAAATTTTCTTGTATCAAATATAAGTTCGTGAGCTACAAAGCCATTTTTGCCAATATAAAGTACCGGATAGAAATTTTTTAATTTTGCTTTTATGTAATTCGCATTTAAAATAGCAACCTTTGATGCTTTTGTAAGTCCTTCGGCTCCCATCATTTTTATGTAAGCATATGAAATTAAAAGAATATTAGCACTGCCCCATGGAGCAGAAGCTACAGCTGTAATAGATTTTTCACCTCCAACTTTTACTAATGGGTGTCCTGGTAAAAATTGTGCAAGATGTTCTGCAACTGCAATTGGTCCAGCACCCGGCCCTCCACCGCCATGAGGTATTGCAAAAGTTTTGTGCAGATTTATATGACAAACATCAGCTCCAATAAATGCCGGATTTGTTAAACCAACCTGCGCATTTAAATTTGCTCCATCCATATAAACGAGTCCGCCAAATTCATGTATGATATCACAAATTTTCTTAATATCTTCTTCAAATACTCCATGAGTTGATGGATATGTTACCATTAATGCAGACAAATTTTCTTTATATTGTTCTGCTTTTTGTTTTAAATCATTTACATCTATATTTCCATTTTCATCACATTTTACAACTACAACTTTATTACCTGCCATAACAGCACTTGCGGGATTTGTGCCATGTGCCGAAGATGGAATAAGAACAACATTTCTGTTTATGTCTCCTCTGCTGTGATGATAAGCTCGAATAACCATTAATCCTGTAAATTCACCCTGTGCACCTGAATTTGGCTGAAGTGATACGGCGTCAAATCCAGTAATTTTTTTTAAATCTTCTTCAAGTTCTTTGAATATTTGTAAATATCCTTCGGCTTGATTTAAAGGTGCAAATGGATGAAGATTTGAAAATTCATCCCATGAGATTGCAAATAATTCTGTAGCAGCATTTAATTTCATTGTACATGAACCAAGTGATATCATTGAAGTTGTTAAAGATAAATCTTTTCGTTCGAGATTTTTTATATAACGCATCATTTCAGTTTCTGAATAACAAGAATTAAAAACCGGATGAGTCAGATAAGAACTTTTTCTTTTTAGGTTTTCTGGTAATTCTTTGTAATAATCTAAATCAAGAATATTTTCTTCATATTTTTTATTTAATGCTTCAGAAAAGATTTTTAATATTAATTTAACATCTTCAAGAGTATCAACTTCACTCAAAGAAATTCCTATAGTTTCAGAATCGATATATCTAAAGTTTATCTTGTTATCTAAAGCTAATGATTTTACTTTTTCTAACTCGTCGTTTGAATTTAAGACAATTTTTAGAGTATCAAAATAATTTTTATTAACCTGATTAAACCCTAATTTGAATAATCCATAATCAAGCAAAGATGCAAGTTTATGAATTCGTTCTGCAATTGCTTTAATACCTTTTGGACCATGATAGACTGCATACATTCCAGCCATTATTGCAAGCAGTACCTGAGCAGTACAAATATTGCTTGTTGCATGTTCCCTTTTTATATGCTGTTCTCTTGTTTGAAGTGCCATTCTTAATGCAGGTTTCCCGTGTGAATCAATTGATACACCGATAATTCTTCCGGGCATTTGTCTTTTAAATTCTTCTTTAGCAGCAAAATAAGCAGCGTGCGGTCCTCCAAAACCCATGGGTACACCAAATCTCTGTGTTGAACCAACTACAACATCTGCACCAAATTCTCCGGGAGGAGTAATAATTGCAAGGCTCAGTAAATCTGCTGCAACTGCCTTATAAATTCCCTTTGATTCTGCTTCTTCAAAAAGTTTGAAATAATCATAGACTTCTCCATCAACAGCTGGATATTGAACAAGAATTCCAAAAATATCATCAGTTAATTCAATTTCATGAATATTTCCAATTCTTAATTCAATTCCTAAAGGAGCACTGCGCGTTTTAAGCACATCAATAGTTTGTGGAAAAACTTCATTTGAAACAAAAAACACATTGGAATTTTTTTTATTTGATTTTCTTGAATTAAAAAGCATAGACATAGCTTCGGCTGCAGCAGTCCCTTCATCAAGAAGTGAAGCATTAGCAATTTGCATTTTAGTTAAATCAATAATCATTGTTTGAAAGTTTAGTAATGCTTCAAGCCTGCCCTGAGAAATTTCTGCTTGATATGGAGTATACTGAGTATACCATCCTGGATTTTCAAGAATGTTTCTTTTAATTACACCTGGAGTAATTGTTGGATAATAACCCATCCCAATATAACTTTTGAAAATTTTGTTTTTTGATGCAATTTCTTTTAAGCGTGCAATTAATTGGTACTCGGTTAGTGGTTCATCAAGCTGTAATTTTTGATTTAATTTGATTGATGCGGGAATTGTTTTTTCAATTAATTCATCAAGTGAACTTACACCAATTACATTGCACATCTTTTTAATGTCTTCATCGCTTGGGCCAATATGCCTGTCGACGAACTTATCATAAAATGGAATACTTTTCATATATAAACCTTTTTTAATTAATTTAATACTCGAAATATAGTTATTTAGGTTGAATTTAAGATAAATATAATATGAGCTGTATTGTACTAAAATTTATAAATGAATAAAGTATGAAAAATTTATCCTTATATTTGTGCAAAATAACTCAGTGATGGTTTAATAAGCGGCTTAATTGAGATAAGGCAATTTTAGATGCATTTTGTTCTGCGGCTTTTTTGTTTTTTCCTTTTCCAGTTCCAAATTTTTCAGAACCAATGTAAACTTCAACTGTAAATTCTTTTTTGTGTTGCGGTCCTTCTTCGCTTATTACAACATATTTGGGTGTATCTAATTTATTTGCATGTGTAAATTCAAGCAGTTGTCCTTTGTAATTAGTATCAATTAAGTAATCGTGACTTTTTTCATAAGGAAGAATAATATTTTTAAGTATGAATTTATTAGCTGTTTTAAATCCTTTATCTATAAAAATAGCACCAATTAGTGCTTCAACAGTATCTGCAAGAATTGTTTTGAACCCTTCTTCATTTTCACCGATGTATTTTTCGTTGTATAAAAGGAAATTTTTTAATCCAATTTTTTCTGAAATATCATACAATCTATTGCGATTAACAAGAGATGCTCTTGCTTTAGTTAAAAAGCCTTCTCCTTCTTCGCTGTAATTTTCGAAAAGATATTTTGCAACAACAAGATTTAATACAGAATCACCAAGAAATTCGAGACGTTCATTAGATTTTTCTAATTCTGGGTGTAATTCAAGAAATGAAGTATGGGTTAATGCACTTAAATAAATGATTTTGTTTTTAATTTTAAATCCAAGCAGTGACTCAAGTGATTTTTTATCAATTAAATGCTTGAATAAAATATTAATATTATCCTTCTTTAAGAATTTCTTTAACACATTTCAGATAAAAATTATTCTTCGAATTTTTTGAACAATAAAGTTGCATTATGACCGCCAAAACCAAATGTATTGCTCAAAGCATACTTAATTTCTTTTTTAACAGCTACTTTTGGTGTATAGTTTAAGTCGCATTCGGGGTCCGGTTCATCTAAATTAATTGTAGGCGGTATTGTGTTATTTACTATAGCAAGCACAGTAATTATTGCTTCCACTGCACCTGCTGCTCCAAGTAGATGTCCTGTCATCGATTTAGTTGAACTTACTGCAAGTTTATAAGCATGTTCACCAAAAACTGTTTTAATGGCTTTAGTTTCATTAACATCATTTAATTCAGTAGATGTTCCATGAGCATTAATGTAATCAACTACTTCAGGCTTAACATTAGCATCGCGCAAAGCTTCTTTCATGGAACGAACGGCTCCTTCTCCTTCAGGAGCTGGAGCAGTAATATGATAAGCATCAGCAGTTAAACCAACACCAATAATTTCGGCATAAATTTTTGCACCCCTATTTAATGCATGTTCCAATTCTTCAAGAATCAAAACACCGCCACCTTCACCCATCACAAATCCATTTCTGTCTTTATCAAATGGTCTTGAAGCTTCAAGATATCTATCGTTCCATGTTGATAGAGCGCGAGCAGCATTGAACCCGGCAATTGACA
>CAZNFW010000031.1:0-31254 GCA_964572725.1 uncultured Melioribacter sp. | reverse complement strand
TCGGGGCTGATACTTTTTACTTGTAGTAAACAAACCTGTTTAAGTAAGTTAATTTAATTTTAAGAGGGTGATATTTGAGGAAAGCAGATAAATAAATTCCTGTTCAAATTGCTGAAAAGAATTTCTTTTATAGGCTGTTATCGGATTATTCTATAGAATAGGAAATATTTTTTTACCTTTCTAAAGATAAAATTGGAGGTGCAGAATGAAAAAGAAATATCTTTTGTAATCATGTAAATTCATATAATACCAAATAAATTTTGTGATTATTACAATAAAAAAAGCATAATAAAACTAGGTTTCCCATGCAAATGTATGTAATCATTCCCTTTAAAAGACTAAAATGGTAAGAATACTTAATGTATACAAAGCTAATAAAGAAGGTAAAATTAATGCGAGACTCAATATATCAAGCAATGAAACTCAAAGTTCTTTCTGTCATACTTTTTTTTGTTGTGTGTTTTTTATTTTTTTTCAAATATCGTGTGAAGATAATGGAGTAAGCCCTAGAGATGTTTCTGATGAAAAATGGTATGGACAAGTTGTTTCAGAGTTTGTGTATGAAGTGCTTAAGCCTGATGGTAGTGTTTGGACATGGGGAGTTAATTATGCTGGAACCCTAGGAAATGGAACAAGCGAAAACAGGAATACTCCGGGCAGGGTTCTATATCTAAATAATATTGTTTCAATCGATCAGTCTTGGGGTGCAGCTGTTGCAGTAGACAAAAATGGAAACATTTGGTTTTGGGGTAATAGCATGCTTTATCTAGGTCCCCCCAATATCGATACTAACGTAACTGCTCCAATCAAGATAGCACATTTAGATGGCATTAAATCCATTACAATAACTGCTGTTCACATTTTTTTGCTAAAGAATGATGGCACAACCTGGTATATAAGATTAGACTGGTACACTCCAAAAATTGTTGATGGTCCAAGACAGATCGAAGGTATTACAAACGTGATCTCAATACAAAAAGAACTTGGATTGACAGTAGACGGAAAAATCTATGACTTATTTTCTAGAGAAATTTTACTGAATACATTGAGGGATATTATTGCCGTTTCAGGAAGTAGGAACCGACATGTAATCGTTTTAAAAAAAGATGGAACAGTTTGGGGATGGGGATCAAATGACTTGGGTCAATTAGGAAATGAAACTTTCCTTAGTAGTGATATACCAACTAAAGTAATAAATTGCACCGATATTGTTGCTATATCTGCAAATTACGATTACAACTTAGCCTTGAAGAAAGATGGAACGGTCTGGTTTTGGGGATTCGCTGGACGGAAGGGAGATACTTTAGTTGTTCTGAACACTCCTGTGAAAATAGAAGGATTAGAAGATATTGTTCTGATTTATGCGGGTCCAAATTGTCTTGTAATGAAAGCTGATAGAACATATTGGACATTTTCTGTTGATGATAGAATTCCAAGACAAGTACAATTCAATTGATGAACTTAATCTTTTGAATTTTATTGAAAACTGTAACTCGAGGTTCATCTCGAGCTTAATTTTAAGCCGCGAATTACTCTAATTTTCACGAATATAAATCTGTTTCTTAATGCGAAATTACATGAAAATAATTACAACTTGCTTTTCCATATTCTTTAACCAATAAAAAAAATCATACATTGGCTCTCTGAAATTACTTTTAAACAGAAATTCAGAGAGCCAAAGTTTATTGTAAATATTTTATTTATTCAGCCATTAAACAAGCTATTGCAGCTGTATTAACAATATCTTCAACACTACAGCCTCTGGATAAATCAAAGAATGGTTTTTTTAATCCTTGATTAATAGGTCCAACTGCTTCAGCTTTGCCAAGTCTTTGAGCTATTTTATAACCTATATTTCCTGAATTCAAATCTGGAAATATCAAAACATTTGCTCTGCCTGCTACTGGACTTCCCGGAGCTTTTTTCTTTCCAACTGATTCTACAATTGCAGCATCAAATTGAAGTTCTCCATCAACATTTAAATCCGGTCTTCTTTCTTTTACCAAATTTGTTGCTTGACGCACTTTATCAACCATTTCATGTTCTGCACTTCCTTTAGTAGAAAAGGATAACATTGCAATGTATGGTTCATCACCAGTTAATTTTTTATGATTATCGGCTGTAGAAATTGCAATATCTGCTAATTGACTTGCATCAGGGTTTGGATTAACTGCACAATCTGCAAAACTGTAAACTTTATCTGGATATACCATCAAAAAGAAGCTTGATAAAATGGAAATTCCTTCTTTTAATCCAACACAAAAAATCGCTGCTCGTGTAACATCTGCAGTTGTTGCTATTGAACCAGAAACACTTCCATGAGCCATTCCTTCTCGTACCATCATGCCTGCAAAGAAAATATCTCTTTTAACAGTTTCTCTTGCCTGTTCAATTGTAATACCCTTATGTTTTCTTAAATTAAAAAAGATATTAGCAAAATCACTTAACCTGTCAGATTTTTCAGGGTCAATTATTCTTATTCCCTGTAAATCGATATTTAATTTTTTTGCATCAGTTCTGATTTTTTCTTCATTTCCGAGTGTAATAATTGATGCAATATTTTCTTTTGTTAAAATTTCTGCAGCTCGTAAAACTCTTTCATCGTGAGACTCTGGAAGGATAATAGTTTTTTTTCTTTGAGAGGCTTTTTCTCTGATTTGTTTGAGTAATTCAATTTCTGCCATAAAATTTTCCTTAATTAATATTTTTTAGTATACAAATATATGTTAATTGTTAACCTTTTTTTAATAAAATTTGTTTGATTTTGATTTTTCAGATATTTTAATTAATCAATGATTATATTTGTATAAATTTTATAAAAGTAAATCTAACTGTATATGAAACAAAAAGTTAGACAAACTGATATTAAAAAATATTTATGGCTATTTGCATTTCTTATATGTTTAATTTTCCTATCTGTAATTTTTTCTGATATACTTGCTATCTTAATTATTTCGTTATTAATTGCAATGATTTTGAATCCTGCAGTAGATTTTCTTGAAAAGCAAGGTTTGAACAGATTAATGTCTGTTCTTTTATTATTTATTTTTTGTGGATCTTTATTGTTATTAATTTTTTCATTTTTGCTCCCCAAAGTTTTTAATCAGATGAACTCGCTTGCTCAGATAATTACACCCGAAAGTTTATCTTCAATTTTCAAAAACATAGAATTATTTGTGAAAAAACTTTTTCCATTCTTAAATACACAAAACATAATTAATCGTATTTCAATTGAATTTCAGAATTTATTGTTTGGGTGGATAAATAATGTAAGTGATATTTTATACAGCATATTTTCAATACTTGCTCTTTTGGTGATAGTCCCTTTTATAACATTTTTCCTGCTAAAGGATAATAAAAAAATAGTGAAAGGCATTATTAATGTTATGCCGAACAAATATTTTGAAGTTTCATATTGGGTTGTAAAAAAAATATCAATGCAACTTGGAAGATTTGTGCGAGGCTGGATTCTTGATGCTGCAATTGTTGGTATATTAGCAGGAATCGGGCTTTCAATTCTGGGCATTAACAATGCTGTTTCAATAGGATTTATTGCCGGAGTAGGTCATTTAATTCCTTATTTTGGTCCTGTGATTGGTGGAATTCCTGCAATAATTATTTCAGTAGTTCAACTTGGAAATTTTTCAATGCTTCCTAAAATTGTTCTAATGTTTGCTTTAGTTTATATATTTGACAGTGGCTACATACAGCCAAAAGTATTTTCAAAAAGTACGGATATGCATCCATTAATAATAATAATTTTAGTTCTTATAGGTGGAAAATTACTTGGAGTCTTTGGAATGTTACTGGCAGTCCCGACTGCTACAGTAATTAAAACCGCAGCTAAAGAAATTTACAATGGTTATAAAAATTATAAAATTATTCGAACATAAATTTCCTTTCAAAAATTTTTCCTCAATAATTATTCGGAGATTATTATGGAAATTCAGTTTATTGGAGCAGCTCAAACTGTAACAGGTTCAATGCATTTAATTAAAGCTAATGGTAAAAAATTTTTACTTGATTGCGGATTGTTTCAGGGTAAAAGAAAAGAAGCTTATGAACTTAACAGAAATTTTGAATTTTTTGACCCAAAAGAAATTGATTTTGTTATTCTCTCACATGCTCATATTGACCATTCTGGTAATCTGCCCTCTCTAATTAAAAAGGGTTTTGATGGTAAAATTTTTTCGACTTTTGCAACAAGAGATTTAGCTTCGATAATGCTGCAAGACAGTGCACATATTCAGGTTAAAGATGTTGAGTTCGTAAACAAAAAAAGAAAAAAGAAAGGTCAAAATTTATTTGAACCTCTTTATAATCAGGAAGATGCATTAAAAACATTAAAACATTTTGTTGGACTAAATTATCACAGAGAATTTGAAATTTATCCGGGAATTAACTTAACATTTTTCGATGCAGGACATATTCTTGGTTCTTCAATCATTTTTCTTAAAATAAATGAAAATGGAACAATAATTAATCTTGGATTTTCTGGAGATTTAGGAAGATTAAATATGCCGATATTAAAAGACCCTGAAAAAATTCCAGATGTTGATTTTTTTATTTGTGAAAGCACATATGGAGGAAAATTTCATAAAGATATTAATGATGCGGAAGATGAATTAGCATTGGTAATTCAAAAAGCTTATGAGCGGAAAGGTAAAATTTTAATTCCTGCCTTTAGCGTTGGAAGAACACAGGAACTTGTTTACTCATTTCACAAAATTTTTGATAACAACAAAGCTCCAGAAATTCCTGTTTATGTCGATAGTCCACTGTCTGTGAATGCAACAAATGTTTATCGTATGCATACAGAATGTTTCGATTTCGAAATAAGTGAATTTATTTTAAATAGGGAAGACCCTTTTGGATTTAATAAGCTTAAATATATATCTGAAGTAGAAGAATCAAAAAAGCTGAATAGTGTTAATGGACCCTGCATAATTATTTCAAGTTCTGGAATGTGTGAGTCGGGCAGAATTCTTCATCATCTTGCTAATAATGTTGAGAATCCGAACAATATAATTTTGATTGTAGGGTTTATGGCTGAAAATACACTGGGAAGAAAAATTGTTGAAAAACAGGAAGTTATAAAAATATTTGGTGATGAATACAAACTTAATGCAGAAGTAATAGTAATGGATTCATACAGTGCACACGCCGATTCTAAAGAATTAATTGATTATTGCTCAAAGCTGGATAAAAGCAGAATGCAAAATATTTTCCTTGTGCATGGTGAAAAAGAACAACAATTAATTTTCAAAGCTAATCTTCAGTCAATTGGATTTAATTCTGTTTCGATACCAGAAAGAGGAGAAAGTGTTAAGCTTTAAAAGTGTTTCTTTGTTGTTTTTTGTTCTTGTATTAATAAGTTGTTCACGAAATGAAATTACAGAATTATCAGATGACGGATTGCCGCCAGCTGCCCCTGCTGATTTAGTAGTTTATGCTGCATTCGATGGACAGGTGGGATTATCATGGCAGCATAATAATGAACCCGATATTTATGGATATTCAGTATTTCGAAGCAAGAATGATACTCTGCATTTTGTTTTAATTCACTTTACTACAAATAATTATTTTATTGATACGAATCTTGACTATGATTCAATATATTATTACAAAATTAATGCTGTAGATAAATTTCATCGTGAAAGTAAATTCAGTAAAATTGTTTCTGCACAACCAAAAAATATTTATAAACCCCTGAGACCACAATATGTGAAAGTACATGCAAGAAACATTGATGATGAAAAATATATCTTGTTAAACTGGAATCCATCAATTGATAACGATATAAACTACTATGAAATTTACAGAGATACAGGAAACACTGTAAACATAATTCCTGATAATTTGATTGATACTTCATCAAATAATTATTATATAGATAAAAAAGAATTAAAATTGCTTAAGAAATATTCATATTCAATAATTGCCGTAGATAAAGGCGGACTTAAAAGTGAACCAACTATTCCTGTTTTTGATATTATACTGAATAAACCAGTTTTAATTTCCCCTTTGAACAATTCTACAGTAAATTTCATAGGCGAATTTAAATTCAGAACAATTTCAATGGCGGTTGATTATAAATTAGTCATTCAGCGAAATCCTGTGTATGGTATTGTTTTCGAATATGATTTCAGCACAGATAAAACTGATACTTTAATTACAATTAATCTTTCTAATATTTATTTGGAACCGAACAATACTTACTATTGGAGAATTTTTACATTTACACAAAAAGATGAACCAAACAGCTGCAGCGAGACATTTTCGTTTACATTTATTCCAAAATAAATTTTATTACTTAAATGAAGTTTATTTCTTCAGAAAAAAATATTTTAAATTTCCGTATTAAACTGCTCTTAATTTTTTTATTTGGTTATGTTAATGCTTTTTCCCAAGTCGAAAAGGATAGCTCAGAACTATCAGCTTCAAATTATTTAATTAAATTATGGAATAATAATGTTGATAAACAGCTTAATACATATTTATTTAATACTCAGATTAAATACTTCCTTGCAGGTTCAAAATATTTTGTTGGATTAAGTGAAAATTTTAATTCCACAATTATTTCAACTGCCTTAAAAAATATAAAAGATGAACAACTGTTAAGGTTATTAACTCGATACAATTTTGCAGATAATTTCACTGCAGGTATTTTTATTAAAAATAATCTTTATTCTGATAATCGTCAGGTTTCGATTAATAAAACTTCTTTGCTTCACAGCTCATTATATTTAAGTTATAAACCAATTAAAAATTTTGAAATAACTCCATTTCTTGGCATATCTTCAAATAATCAAATAGGTGAAGAAGATAAAGGATTTATTTATGGCTCTGAATTTTTATTAAATAATTTTCTTCTTGGAGATTTTAATGTTAATTCTTTTATCAAATATCAAAATGAAGATATATCGCCAAGAAAAAATTTGCTGAGATATCTTAGTATTGAGCTGGACAATAAATTTGAAGAAGGATTAAATAATACTATCTCATTATATCTTTCGAATCAAAGAAAAGATTTTTATTTCACTGCCGATGAAATTACTGCAGATGAATTTAATGTAAGAAATAACATTCAAAGTCGTGAAGAAACTAATTATTTATTACAGGATAAAATTAGAATTAATCCACAGAATTCTAACTTGAATATTGATATACAGGGAAGAATATATTTAAGAAATATTGAAAGAAATACGAGGTACATTAGTTTGAAAAATATTTCCAGCAGTTCTTTTGATTCTAAAATAAAAGAATTAAGACTTGATTTAATTTCATCTGCAGAATACAAATATGATAATCTAAATTTGTCTCTAAAATTTTCTATGTCGGAAAGAGAAGAAAAGCATCAGCCAAGAAAAATTGAAGGAATAAGTGAAATAATTTTTAATGAAAGAGAAAAATCAGAGTCATTAAAAAATAATACCTCTCAAACAGTTAATATAGCCTTCAATTCAATTTATGAAATAAGTAAAAACGATAGATTAACATTAAGTCTTTTTCATCGCAAATTAAAATATGATACACCAAGTCAGGATAATTATGATGATAGAGATGAATTACTGAGCATGGGCAGAATAATGTATGAAAAAAAATTTAGTTCTTATTTCAAAGCTTTTGTGAATCTTGAGGGCAGCTTAAACAAAATTGTATATATATTTTCTGAGCGTAGTTCAAATAATAATATTCAAAGAGTAATCAGGCTTTCATCTGGCGGGATAATAAAATTTAAGAATTTTTTTACATCAAACAGTGCAGAAGTATCTGCTAATTATACTGTGTTTGATTATGAAAAATTAAATCCAAATTTCAAAAGTTATTCATTCAGGCAGTTTATATATCGAGATTCTTCTTCGATAATGATAAAGAAAAATTTATTTTTTATGATAAATGGATATATCAAATTATCAGAGCAAGGAGATTTTCAGTGGTCAAATTTTACTAGCAAACCATTGCGTTATTTGAGTGAACAATATATTGAACCCAAAATAATATTTAATTATTTCAGTTTGAGTATAGGACCTGGTTTAAGATATTTTTCATTATCGACTTACAATTTCAAAAAAGGAATGGAGAAAAATAAATTATCCGATTACTTTAGCATAGGACCGGTTTTAGAAATTAATTATGATATATCAGGCAATATTTACTTTCGTTTGTATGGATGGTACGAATTTATTAGAACCGAAAACCAGAACAAAAGAGAAATGGCAAATTTTAATATGAGATTGTCATACAATTTTTAATAATTTGCTATAAACAATAACTCATTATATTTTTGCTCAGATTTAGGAGATATAAGATTGTCGATTAAAACATATTACAAAGAAATTGAAAGCAATCCTGAAATAGTTCCAACTCTGGATGAATTTGTAATTGATATAGCAAAAAAATCAGGAATGAATCCAGAAAAATTTAATAATCTATCTTTATCATTTTCGGAAGCTCTTTCAAACAGTATTATTCATGGAAATAAATGTGATCCGAATAAAAAAATAAAAATTACAGTTGAAGTGAATGATTCAAAAATGGTAATCAGAATAAAAGATGAAGGAAAGGGATTTGATTTAAATTCAGTTCCAGACCCGACAAAAGAAGAAAATATACTTAAAGACAGCGGCAGAGGGATACACATAATGAAATCATTTCTTGATGATTTGTATTATAGATTTTCTGAAGAGGGAACAGAAACAGTTTTGGTTTTGACCTTGAAATAGATTCATTCAGCAAAAAAATTATTAATTGTGAAATTCTAATTTATTTATATATATTTTATCTGAAAATCTAATTTTAATATGAGGTAAAAAATGGCAAGAAAAAAAATTGCTCTAATCGGAGGGGGGCAAATTGGTGGTGTTTTAACTCAACTTATTGCACAAAAAGAATTGGGTGATGTAATCCTTTATGATATTGTTGAAGATTTGCCGCAGGGGAAAGCTCTTGATATAGCTGAAGCTGCTGGAGTTGATTTGTTTGATGTTTCTGTAAAAGGCACAAATGATTACAAGGATATTGAAGGTGCAGATTTAGTGATTATCACAGCAGGATTACCGCGTAAACCCGGGATGAGCAGAGACGATTTACTTGTTACAAATGCAAATATTATGAAAACTGTAGCAGAGAATGTTAAAACTTATGCCCCCAATTCAATTGTTATTGTTATTTCAAATCCACTTGATGCAATGGTTACACTATTTCAGAAAATTAGCGGCTTCCCAACTTATCGCGTTATGGGACAATCAGGAGTACTTGATTCTTCACGCTTTGCAACTTTTATTGCATGGGAATTAGGTGTATCAGTAAAAAATGTTAATGCGATTGTTCTTGGAGGTCATGGTGATACTATGGTTCCTCTTGTTAGATATGCAAATGTTAATGGTATTCCAGTTATGGAACTGCTTGAAAGAAAGTATAATAATGCTCAAAAAGCAAAAGAAGTTATGGATGCAATTGTGCAAAGAACTAAAATGGCTGGAGGTGAAATAGTTAAATTACTTAAAACTGGCTCAGCATTTTATTCACCAGCAGCTGCTGCAACTGCAATGGCAAAATCAATTTTAAATAACGAAAACAGAGTATTGCCAACCTGCGCATATTTAAATGGAGAATATGGAATTAGCGGATACTATGTTGGTGTACCGGCAGTTTTAGGTAAAAATGGAGTTGAGAAGGTAATTGAATTATCTTTAAATGAGGAAGAAACTGCATTATTAAATAATTCTGTTAATGCAGTTAAATCTTTGGTAGCTGATATGGAGAGATTAGGTTTTTAATTAAAATTCGGCTGTCTAAAAAGTAAAATTTTTTTGAAGAAATTGAACTGCTAAAATTTATTACCTGATTTATTATGAAATTACTTTTTAGACAGCCTTTATTTTATTTTACAATTACTTCTTTTTGTAAGAATAATTTTTGAAGTTCTCTTTTAGCTCTGTTTTTCCACGCACCTTTATGGTATGCATATCCCGCAATTAAAGGCATTGCTAAAGTAGCTTCTGAATAAACCATTTGTTCATAAGTAGTTTCAACTTTACCCCACGAACTTGCTTCTTTTAATGTTGAACTTGATAGTGCACCGTCTCGAACATCTGCTACTGTAATTTGAATTGCATATTTATGCATCGGTGCGTTTTCTTTTAAGATATCTGCAGCTACAACAATATCTTGAGTGAAATTTTTTGGAACACCACCTCCAATCATGAATATTCCAGTTTCTTTGCTGTGAAGTTTTATTTGAGTTAATTCATAAAAATCTTTTCCAGAATCAAAAGAAACATGTTTTTCTGGATTATTGTGCTGGTGCATAACAATCCCAAATCCTGCAGAACAATCTGAAAATGCTGGAACAAAAATAGGAACATTATTTTTGTAAGCTGCATAAATTACAGAATCATCAACTTTAGGACCTCCGTTTTCATCAAGATATTTTCCGAAATGCCAGAGTAATTCTCTTGATGAATAAGGTTTTGGTTCAAGACTGTCAAATATTTTAGCTGTTGTTTCATCGCAAATCCTTAATTCATCTTCATCAATAAAAGTATCATAAATTCTATCGATATGTAATTCTCTGAGTTCATTATCATCTACAAAAGGACTTCCTATATAATGCTTAAAGCCAAGAGCCTCGAAGAAATCCTGATCTACCATAATTGCTCCGGTTGAAACAATAACATCTACCATATTATTTGATACTAAATCATAAACAACTTTTTTTAGTCCAGCACTAAAGAGACTTCCTGCCAATGTGAGAATTACTGTGCAGTCATTATCTCTTAACATCATGTCATAAATTCTTGCTGCACGATTTAAATCTCTTGCACTGAAAGCCATATGCTCCATTGCATCAACTAATTTTACTACATTATGTTCTTTAATGTCTATATGCTTAATTATTTTTTGAAGATAATCTTTCTTTGCTGCCATATTTTTCCCTTTATTAATTAATCTTTGATTGCAAATATAATTAATCCTCTGACAATTATACGAGTAAATGAAATATTGCTAAAAAAAATGTTTTGTAAATTTTAATATTCCTTGTTCCCATGCACTGGTGTGATTTATCCCTTTCTTATTTCTTATAATTTCTAAGTTGTTCAAGTACCACTGAAAATTTCTAATAAGAGCATCTTTGTTAGAATATTTTGGGTGAAATTGTAAAATTTTCTCTGCTTTTTCTATTGAAACATATGAATTGCGATTTATAGTTTCATAAATCCATCTGTACAGCGGGGATATATTAAATTTTTCAAATATTCTTAGCAAAAAAACTGCAGGTAAAGCTGGAAGTGTTACTACCTTCCTGCCAAAATTAGCATAATCAAGGACAGCCTGAAAATCTTCTTTAATTGTTTGAAAATTTTTTGCACCAATATTAAAAGTATCATTTACAATTTTTTCAGGAAGAATGCAGCATTTATAGATTGCATCGCATAAATCTTCTACATCGAGTAATTGATATTTATTTTTTCCATTACCAATGATGGGGAAATTTTTCCCTTCGCTTGCCCATTCGTATAAAAGAGCAAACACACCAAGTCTTTCAGGACCTATAAAAGTTTTGGGTCTTAATATTGTAATACACATACCTCTATTTCGAAATTCTAAACAAACATTCTCAGCTTCAATCTTGGCATTTCCATAATCTCCAACGCCATCAAGCTTATCGTCTTCATAAATTGGGTGATGGTCTGGAATTCCATAAACCGCAGTTGATGATATATGAATAAATTTTTTGATTTTATTTTTTTCAGCATAATTCAATAAATTTTTGGTACCTTCAACATCAATCGAAAAAATTTCATCTCTGGTGTAAAGTGGCAATGCAGCAGCAGTGTGAATTACTATATCCACATCTTTCATTATATCTTCTATCAAACTTGAATTTCTAATATCCCCTTTAATTATTTTTATTTTTGATTTAACATCATCATAATTGAAATCAGAAATGTCAATGGAGATGATATCATTTTCGTTCTTGTTCAATAAAAATCTTATTAAATTAATTCCAAGAAAACCAGCTCCACCAGTAATTAAGTAACGCATAATGATATTGTAATATTCTATTTGTTCAAAATGTTTTTTGTTAATTTAATAAAAGAAAAATTAATGGCATGATATTTTAATTTGGTTTATAATAAATAAAAAGAAATACAATTGTTCAAATTTTCAGAGCTTGATTTTAGAGGCTATGCTTATTATTTTGGCAGCATATAAAACTTAGAAAAGGGAGGTTACAATGGCTAATGAAGATAATGGAATGGGAAAAGGATTATTAATTGGATTTTTAACTGGAGCTGCAGTAGGTTCAATCATAGCATTGCTTTTTGCCCCAAAATCTGGGAAAGAACTTAGAGAAGATATTAAAAAGAAATCTCAGGATTTTATGGAAGATGCAGAGAATTATTTAACAACTGCAAAGGAAAAAGCCAATCAATTAATTAATGAAGGTAAAAAAAAATCTGAGCGATTGGTTGCAGAAGCTAAAGAAAAAGTAGATGCTCTTTTAAGTGAAGCAGAAAAAATTTTAAGCGAGGCAAAAGATAAAGCTGGAAGCACAGTACAATCTGCCAAAGAAAAAGTTGAAAAGGAAGGTGACAGACTAAAATCTGCAATCAAGGCAGGAGTTGAAGCATATAAGACAGAAAAAGAAGCTTGATAGATGACTACTTTTATTGATATTCTTTTAGCAATTCTAATTCTTACTGCTTCAGGTCTTTGTATTTATTTAATTTTTACACTTAAAACTTTACTGCAGGAAGCAGAAACTATAAGAAAAGATATTCATAATCTTGTTGAAAAGGCTTTACCTATTTTGGATAATTTGAACGATGTTTCAAATCGTGCTTCAAAAGTTGTTAATGGAATTGAAGATTATTGGGACGAAGTTGATAGTTCAATAAAAAGAGTAAAAGAAAAAATTGCGAACTTCACTTCGCTGAAAACATTTCAAAGTGATGATAATCCTGCAAAGGATTTAATCAAAAATCTGCGTGCTTTTGTAAAAGGCATATCTGCATTTTGGCAAACATTTAAGAAAAAATAAACATAGTTCTAAAGTAAGGAGATACAGTCTTGAAAGAGTTCAATCCAGAAGCTATTAGAAACTTAGCATTAATAGGTCACGGCGGAAGCGGTAAAACTTCAATTTCTGAACTGTTGTTGTTTACAACAGGACAAATAAACAGAATTGGTAAAATTGAAGAAGGAAACACAACTTCCGACTTTAATCAGAATGAAATTGAAAGACAAATTTCAATTGCAGCTTCCGCACTTAATATGGAATGGAATAACACAAAAATTAATTTAATCGATACTCCGGGTTTCCCTGATTTTATTGGACAGGTTATATCTAGTTTGTATGTATCTGATGTAGCAGTTTCTGTTATTAAAAGTGCCGAAGGAATAGAAGTAGGCACAGAATTAACATGGGATTATGTAAAAAAATATAATCTCCCTGCTGCCATTATTATCAATAAAGTTGATAATGAACATTCTAAATTTTTTGATACTGTTCAGATGGCAAAGAACAGGTTGAGTCCTGATGTTACTGTGGTAGCATTTCCTGTTAAAGAAGGAATTAATTTTAATTCCATTATTGATTTAACTAAAATGAAAATGATTACTTATGATGCAGCAGGTACTAAAAAAATTAGCGAATCAGATGTTCCAGATGAATTGAAAGAAAAAGCTGAAAAATTGAGAGAAGAATTAATTGAGAAAGTTGCAGAATCCGATGAAGAACTAATGAATAAATTTTTTGAGGAAGGTACACTCAGCGAAGAAGTTTTAAAAAAAGGATTAAAAGCTGCAATAATTAATCGTGGATTTATTCCTGTTTTCCCATTTGCAGCTACAAAAGGTGTTGGCGCCAATACATTTCTGGATTTCATTGCTAATTATTTCCCTGCTCCAAATGAAAGAGAACCAATTGAAGCTTTAATGAAAGATGGCGGCACAAAAGTAAAAATAAATTGTGACCCGAATGGTGAACCAGTATTGTTTATTTTCAAATCGCTTTCAGAACAGCATGTTGGTGAACTTTCTATATTTAAAGTTTATTCAGGTACACTTACTCCCGGAATTGATTTGATAAATACACACAAAGATAAAGTTGAAAGATTGGGACAATTATTTATTCTTAATGGCAGAAACAGAACAGAAGTGAGCAAACTTTCAGCAGGAGATATTGGTGCAGTTGTAAAATTAAAAGATAGTCACACTGGTGATACACTATGTTCAAAAAACTTTACTGTTGTTTTACCTGAAATTGTTTATCCAGAACCTGTGATTCGTTTTGCTGTTAAGCCCAGAGCAAAAGGTGATGAAGATAAAATTTCTGCAGCACTTCACACAGCTCACGAAGAAGAGCCTACACTTTCTGCCAAGTATGACCCTGAGATTTCTCAAACAGTAATCTCTGGACAGGGTGAACTTCAGTTAAATCTTGCAATAAAATTATTAAAAGACCGTTACGGTGTTGATGTTGATTTAGTGGAACCAAGAATTCCTTATCGCGAAACTATTAAAGGTGTATGCGAGGACGCAGAATATAAACATAAAAAACAGTCTGGCGGACGCGGTCAATATGGTCATGTTCATTTAAAATTAGAACCACTTCCAAGAGGCGCAGGATTTGAATTTGTTGATGCAATTGTTGGAGGCGTTGTTCCAGGAAGATTTGTTCCTGCTGTTGAAAAAGGTTTAAGAGAAATAATGTCTAAAGGAATTCTAACTGGAAGCAAAGTTGTTGATGTTAAAGTAACTCTTTTTGATGGAACATATCATCCAGTTGATTCAGATGAAGTTTCATTTAAAATTGCAGCTTCACAGGCATTCAAAAAAGGATTCCTAGAAGCAAAGCCTGTTATACTTGAACCTATATATGATGTGACTGTTAAAATTCCAGAAGAATTTATGGGCGATGTAATGGGTGATATATCAAGCAGACGCGGAAAAATTCTTGGAATGGATTCGGAAAGCCCGTTTCAGATAATCAAAGCAAAAATTCCTCTTGCAGAATTACATAAATATTCTACGCAATTAAGAAGCTTAACTTCCGGTAGAGGAATGTTTACGATGAGCTTTTCTCATTATGAAGAAGTTCCAAAAGAAATAGAAGCAAAGATTATCGAAGAATATCAAAAACAAAAAGAAGAAGAAGCAGAATAATTTATTTCTATTTAATTTTGAGGCGGAATTTTTTCCGCCTTTTTTATTTGCAGGAAAAAAATGAAAAGACTCTGGTCGCCCTGGCGTTCACAATATATAGAATCATTCATTCGAAAAAAAGATAATGATGAATGCATCTTTTGTAATGCTGTAAATGAAAATATAAATGATGACAAATGCTTGAAAGTTTTTGAAGGGAAATTATGTTATGTAATGTTGAATCTTTATCCATACAATAGCGGCCATTTAATGGTAATTCCACATCGTCACATCTCTTCATTTAATCAATTAACTACAGAAGAAATGAATGAAGTTATGCAAATTGTTAAATTGTCTTTTGAAGCATTAGATTACACAATGCATCCGCACGGTTATAACTTTGGAGCCAATCTTGGCAAAGCAGCTGGAGCCGGCATTGATGAACATATTCATTTTCATGTAGTACCAAGATGGAATGGAGATACTAATTTTATCCCTGTACTCGGAGAAGTTAAAGTTATATCGCAGGATTTGCTTCAAACAAAAAAAAATTTAATTGATGCGTTTAATAAAATAATTAGTAAAAAAAATGAATAATCAAATAAAAGTTCTTGTTGCTCCAAACAGTTTTAAAGAATGTGCTGATTCAGTCGAACTCATAACATTGTTCGAAAACGCATTTGATAAACATCTTCCAAATAATATAAAATCCCAAATCAAATTTGATTATAAACCAATTTCTGATGGCGGTGATGGATTTCTGGAAGTTTGTAAATATCATTTCGGTTTAGAAAAACTTCATTTCGAAATTTCTTACCCTTATAGTAATGAAAAATTTTTATGCCCTGCATGTTACTGGGAAGAAAAGAAAATATTGTTTGTTGAATCAGCAGAAGTTCTGGGATTAAAAAAAATTCCTGGGGATAAACGCAATCCGATGGAACTTTCTTCAAAAGGAATGGGAGAACTTCTTATTCAAATTCTTGATGGAATAGAAAATGGATTGCTTGATATTGAACATATTATAGTTGGGATTGGCGGAACTGGTACAAATGATCTGGGACTTGGAATGATGGAAGTATTTGGGTTGGAATTATACGACAAAGAAGATAAAAAACTTGATGTGCTTCCCAAAAATTTTGAGTTAGTAAAAAAAATTGTTGTACCAGAAGTAACTTTTCCATTTAAATTAGAAACAGTTATTGATGTTGAAAATCCATTGCTTGGAGAAAAAGGCGCATGTAAAGCTTTTGCTCATCAAAAAGGTGCGAACAATAATGATGTTATTCATCTTGAAAATGGTTTCGAAAATGTTCTAAGAGAACTCGAATTGGAAGAAGAGTTTGTTTCGAAACTAAGCGGAGCAGGAGGAGGTTTAGCAGCTGCATTCAAAATATTTTTTAATTCTGATGAAAAATTTGCTTCGGATTTTATAGAAAATTATCTTAGAATTAATTACGAAACTGATTATAATCTTGTAATTACAGGCGAGGGAAGATTTGATTTTCAAAGCATGATGAATAAAGGTTCAATGATTATTGCAAATAAATTTGCCAAGAAAAATGTTCCAGTCTATATAGTATGCGGAGAAGCTGAAGGTATATTACCAGATGACGAAAATATTCATGTTATAGAACTTGCAGAATATTTTGATTCCATAGAAGAATCGATAGCAAATATTGATAAAGGTATTGAACTTGCAGGTAAACAAATAAGCAAATTTATTATAAAATTAATTGGTCCAAACACATAAAAGGAAAGCTATGCAAAATAATTTTGAGAAAATAGAAAAAGTAAGAGTACCTGCACTTGATGAAATCTTAGGTAAAAAATTTCCAGTACTGGACGATGGCTTTGTTAGAGTGATTGATTATATGGGCTCTGATGAATCAATTGTTCAAGCAGCTCGCGTTTCTTATGGGAAAGGAACAAAAAAAGTAAGTGAAGACAGAGGATTAATTCGTTATTTAATGCGCAACCGGCATACAACACCATTTGAAATGTGCGAAATAAAATTTCATGTTCGTGTACCAATGGATACATGGCGGCAGTGGATTCGTCATAGGACTGCAAATGTTAATGAATACTCTACAAGATATTCTATTGCAATTGACACAACACAAAAGACCGCACCTAATCAATGGCGGCTTCAGGCAAAAAATAATAAACAGGGAAGTGAAGGATTTTTAGATGAATCTATTGGTAAAAAACTTACTGAAAGAGAAGAAGAACTTCAAAATTTTGCACGTGAAATTTATCAAGAAAGATTAGAATTGGGAGTTGCAAGAGAGCAGGCAAGAAAAGATCTTCCACTTTCAACTTATACAGAAGCATACTGGAAAATTGATTTGCATAATCTCTTGCATTTTCTTTCTTTGAGAATGGATAGTCATGCTCAATATGAAATTCGTTCTTATGCAAATGTGATTGGTAATGAAATAGTTGCAAGATGGTGTCCCTTAGCATGGGAAGCATTCCTTGATTATCAAGTGAATTCTATTACTTTTTCTTCTTATGAGATAAAAATTATAAGTGCATTAATCCAAAATAATACAGATGAAGCAGTTAAAATTGCAGAAGAATTAGGTTGGCTCAATAAAGTTGAAAATCGATTTGTGCGAAATAGAGAAAGAATTGAATTCGAAGAGAAAATTACTCGTTTAGGTTTGAAAGTACCATGGTAAAAATTTTTACTTAACTTAATTTTCACTTTTATATAAGTAAAATATTTTTGAAGTCGGTAAGAAATAACTGCTATAAATATTTGTTTATCCCTCATACTTTGATAGAAAAATTTCTTTCAATTAATTCTGTAATAAAACTTCTGTAATTCAAAAAATGAAATAATCATATTTGAGATTTCTTTAAAACAAATGTAAATCTTTATTTATAAATTAATAGTGTAAATAAATTGTTAATATAATATTAAACAGGTTATATAAAAATTATTTTAAATATGAAAAAGATAATCATTGCTGCAGTTTCTGAAAATTTTGTTATAGGTAAGAATGGAACTGTGCCGTGGCATAACAAAGAAGAATTAACTCATTTCCGTAAAACAACTACTGGTTTTCCAGTAATAATGGGAAGAAAAACATGGCAGTCAATTGGCAAACCATTAGAAAATAGAGTTAATATTGTAATTACACATGATGTTAAAAAATATCCTCATATTTTAGCATTTAATTCACTTTCAAATGCACTTGATTATTGTAAAGAGAAGTTTGATAAGGTTTTTATTATTGGCGGAGAAAGTATATTTAAGCAGGCAATATTATTTGCAGATGAAATTATATTATCTAAAATGAAATTAATTGTTGATGGAGATGCATATTTCCCTGAAATAGAACTTAATAAGTGGAAATTAAATTCAATAAAAGAGTTTACTGATTTTACAGTTCATCATTATATTAGAATAACAAATTGATAAAAGTGAGAAGATAGTGACAAATAAAATCAAAATATTGCCTGAAAATGTTGCTAATAAAATAGCAGCTGGTGAAGTTGTTAATAGACCTGAATCTGTAGTTAAAGAACTTTTGGAAAATTCAATTGATGCGGAAGCAAAAAATATTGATGTTATTATTAAAAATGCTGGTAAAACATTAATTCAGGTTGTTGATGACGGAACTGGAATGTCTGAAGAAGATGCGATACTTTGTGTGCAGAGGCATGCAACAAGTAAAATTGCTACGATAGAAGATTTAGAATCAATAACAACATTCGGATTTCGTGGCGAAGCACTTGCTTCAATTGCGGCAGTCAGCCAATTTGAATTAAAAACAAGAAGAAAAGAAGATGAACTGGGAACAATTGTGAAAGTTGAAACTGATGGACAATTAATTGTAGAAAAAGATTCGTTTGCTGCTGGCACTTCTGTATCAGTGAAAAATTTATTCTACAATGTTCCTGCAAGAAGAAATTTTCTAAAAAGTAATGCAACCGAACTTAAACATATTATAGATGCATTTAAAAGAGCTGCATTAAGTCACCCTGAAATTAGTTACAAATTTTATAACGATGATGATCTGATTTTTGATTTTCCTTCAGGTTCAATTTATGATAGAATGAAAAATATTTTTGCTGAAAATATAATTGATGCAGTCCTCGAAGTAAAAGAAATTACAGATTATATTAGTTTAACGGGATTCATAACAAAACCTTCTTATTTGCAAAAGAGCAAAGGCGAACAATATTTCTTTTTGAATAAAAGATATGTGACAAATAAAATAATTAACCATGCAGTTTATTCAGCTTATGAAAACATACTTGAAAAAGGAGATTATCCATTTTTTGTATTGTTTATGACTATTGACCCGCATAAAGTTGATGTAAATGTTCATCCATCAAAACTGGAAGTAAAATTTGATGACGAAAAAGAAATTTATTCTTTTGTCCATGCGGTAATTAAAAAAACTCTGGGCAGTTATGACCTTGTACCCAATATTGAACTAGGCGGCAGCTCAGTCGATACTTCACTTCGATTTCAGAACTTTAAATCAATCGAGAAAGAAGATTTTAGTGATAGACCATTTAGCAGACAATTTGATAAAACTGATGGAATAAAAAGAACTCCAATTTTTAATGAGGAAGATATTGAACGATTATTTGGAGACTTGAATAGAGACATTAAATCTGCTGCTTCCCCTGTTGAAGTTGAACATCCTTTTGATTCTAAACAAATTGAAATAGCACATCAATATGATTCATTAAATAATTCTGAAGCAGATACTCCTTTTATTGTAATGCTTCATAACAAATATATTCTTTCACAAATAAAAAGCGGATTGATGATAATCGATGCTCATGTTGCTCACGAAAGAATTTTATATGAACAAGCATTGCAGTCATTTGATGCTAATATTCCTTTTTCTCAGCAGCTGCTTTTTCCTCAATCAGTTCAATTAGACCCTGCTGATTATCAACTTGCAAAAGATTTAGAACCTTATTTGACAAATCTTGGCTTTGTAATAAAATTCAAATCAAAAAATATAATTGAAATTACAGGGATACCGCCTGATTTAAAAGCCGAATACGAAGTTGACACACTTCTTGAAATCCTTCATGAGTATAGAAAAAATCAACAGGAAAAAAGATTGGATATAAAAGACAATCTTGCAAAATCATTTTCATGCAAAGCTGCAATAAAAGCAGGCGATAAATTAAATGAAAGAGAAATGAGAATTCTTGTTGATAAACTTTTTGCTACTTCTATGCCTTATGTTTGTCCGCACGGCAGACCAATTATAATTAAAATTCCAATTGAAGAATTCGACAAACGTTTTGGCAGAACATAATTATGAAATTTTCTTTCAAGAAAATTAATTTGTATCTAAATCAAATACGCATTACAAGCTGGCTTAAAAATGTGTTCGTTTTTGTTCCGCTTATTTTTTCAAGGCATTTGTTTGATTATGATTATTTCTCAAAAGTTCTGGCAGCTTTCATAACTTTTTCATTTGCTTCAAGTATGATTTATGTTTTTAATGATTTAATAGATATTTCAAGAGACAGGATTCACCCGATAAAAAAATATAGACCTTTAGCAGCTGGTTTGCTTACTGTTTACGAAACAAAATTAATTTTAATAATTCTTTCTCTGATAACATTTCTGCTTTGTTTCTTTATATGGAATGAATTTGTATTAGTAATTTTAATTTATATCCTGATTAACGTCTTTTATTCTATTCGATGGAAAAACTTAGTAGTCATCGATGTGTTTTGTATTTCTGCAGGGTTTATGCTTAGAGTTATCGGCGGAGGGTTGATAATTTCTGTTTATATTTCTAACTGGTTAATATTAACAACTTTATTTCTATCGCTATTTTTAGCAATTATGAAAAGAAGAGTGGAATTTGTAAGTTATCAGAAAATTAATGAACAAAGGGAAGTGCTTGATAAATATTCACTTAGTTTCATCGACCAAATAGTTTCAATTACTGCATCAGGTGTTGTAATTTCTTATGCATTATATACAGTATCTGCAAGAGCTGTTTTAGAATTTGGAACAGAAAAATTAATTTACACAACAATATTTGTTCTTTTTGGAATTTTCAGATATATGTATTTAGCTTTTAAGGAAAATAAAGGAGAAAATGTAATTGATTTGCTGCTTAAAGATAAACCTATGATTTTTAATTTATTACTCTATATTATTTTTACATTGTCAATTATTTATTTGAAAATATGATTAACGATATAATTATACTGATAATATTACTTTTTCTAAGTGCATTTTTTTCTTCATCAGAGATTGCATACATTGTTGCAAATAAAATTAAAATTGAACTTCGTGCAAGAAAAGGAAACATTTATGCTAAGAATGCATATTATTTTCTGAAAAATCCTGATACTTTTTTCTCTACTATATTAATTTCAAATAACATTGTAAATATTGCTTTTGCTTCTATAATTTCTTTTTATCTACTCACATTTTTAGGACTAGAAGAATTTGAAATACTAATTATTTCTACTGTTTTGCTTTTGTTATTTGGTGAACTCATGCCAAAGTATATTGGAACTGAGATGGCAGACTTACTGATTTTGATTTCCGCAATTCCATTAAGAATTATTTCTTTTCTTATATATCCTTTGTCAAAAATTACAAGCAACATTTCTTCTGTAATTAATCGTATGAATAGAATGGAAGAGGAAGGAATTTTAAGTGTTGTTGACAGAGAAGATATTCAGGATTTAATTGAAGAAAGTACACAGGCAAAAAAAATTGACGAAGAACAATCGGATATTATTTATAAAATAATTGAAATAAAAGAACAAAAAGTTTATGAAGCCATGACGCCAAGAACAGACATTGTAGGTGTTGACATAAAAAGCAGTGTTGATGAAGTTCTTGATAAATTTATTGAATCTGGTTATTCAAAATTAATTGTCTATGAAGAAAATCTTGATAATATAAAAGGAATGGTTTTAATTAAAGATTTCTTCAAAATGCCTGAAAGCCTTGAATCTGTAGTCAGAGAAGTTGTGTTCGTGCCTGAAACTAAAAAAAGTCTTGAAATGCTGAATGAATTTTTAGATAAACAGTTTTCTATTGCTGTGGTAGTAGATGAATTTGGTGGCACTGCAGGAATTGTCACTATGGAAGATTTAATTGAAGAATTATTTGGAGAAATAAGAGATGAATACGATATTGAAGAAAAAATTGTTAAAAAGATAAATAATAATACTTATATTCTAAGCGGTAAGGTTGAAATTGATTATCTAAACGAAGAACATAATTTTGGAATTGAAAAAGGTGATTATGAAACTATTGCAGGTTATATCACAACTAAACTTGGCAGAATCCCGCTTAAAGGAGAATCATTTAAAATAGACCACTTTTCAGTTTTGATTTTAAAATCGAGCAAGACAAAAATTGATTTATTAAAAATAATTGTAGAGCTCGAAACAAGAGAACAATAATTCTTATCATATTTTATATTATGTTGAAACAAAAATCATTATCTTTAAAAAAAATTGCTGAAAAAGATTGCTAAATTTTAAGATTAAGTATAAAGACAAATATTCTAAAGCAAGAGTCGGTGAATTTCATACATCACATGGCATTGTTGAAACTCCGATTTTTATGCCCGTTGGAACACAGGGAACAGTTAAAGCAATTACACAAAGAGTTTTGAAAGAAGAGGTAAAAGCAGAAATTATTCTTTCGAACACATATCACCTTTATCTAAGACCCGGGACACAAATTTTGGAAGCAGCAGGTGGACTTCATAAATTTATGAATTGGGATTTGCCTATACTTACGGACAGCGGCGGTTTTCAGATTTATAGTCTTTCTGATTTACGAAAATTAAAGAACAATGGGGTTGAATTTCGTTCTCATCTTGATGGCTCAATTCATTTTTTTACTCCACAAAAAGTTATTGAAATACAAAGAAGCATTGGCTCAGACATAATGATGCCGCTTGATGAATGCACTCCTTACCCATGTGATTATGAGTATGCAAAAAAATCTAAAGAACTTACTTCCAGCTGGGCAATCTTAAATAAAGAAGCATTTGAATTAACATCTTCTCTTTATGGTTATGAACAATATTTGTTTGGAATTGTTCAGGGAAGTGTTTATAAAGATTTGCGTGAAAGCTCTGCAAGAGATTTAATTAAACTTGATTTTGATGGTTATGCTGTAGGTGGTTTGGCAGTCGGCGAACCAATTGAAATAATGTATAATATTGTAGATTTTACAACAGATTTTCTTCCAGAAAATAAACCAAGATACTTAATGGGTGTAGGCAGACCAGAAAATATTCTCGAAGCAATTGCAAGAGGAATTGATATGTTTGATTGTGTTATGCCCACAAGAAACGCAAGGAATGCTTATTTATTTACTTCGCAGGGAATTGTATCAATGCGTAATGCTGCATATAAAGATGATTTCAATCCTCTTGACCCAGAGTGTAATTGTTATACATGTAAAAATTTTTCCAGAGCTTACCTGCGGCATTTATTTAATGCAAAAGAAATCTTAGCTTTGGAACTGGCAACTATTCATAATTTAACTTTTTATCTGAATCTTGTTCGTACTGCTCGGGTAAAAATAAAAGAAGGTACATTTATAGAATGGAAAAATGAAATAACAAAAATAATTTCGAACAATGTTCAACTAAAAGAGGAGTAGAAAATGGATATGTTATTAGCAATGGCACCTCCGCCAAATGGACAGGGAGGAGCAGGAAGCCTGATTAGCACCTTAATTATGTTTGGTGCTATTTTCTTTATCTTTTATTTTATGATTATTCGCCCTCAACAAAAAAGAGCAAAAGAAAGAGAAAAACTTTTAGCCTCTGTTCAAAAAGGTGATAAAGTAATCTTGAGCAGCGGACTTTATGGAACTGTTGCACAAATTGATGAAAAGACAGTTTTAATTGATGTTGGTAACAATGTAAAAATGAAATTTGACCGCTCTGCAATTGTTACAATTCTCAAAGATTAATTAAAATTAGACTGTCTTAATCGTTAGAATATTTTACAATGTTTTTTGATTAAGACAGTCGAAAAAATTAACAGGGTGAAATATGAAGGAACTTGGAATAAAACAAAATTTTCTTGGCATTGAAAAAAAATATTCTAATTATAAAAATTCTCAAATTGTAGTTCTCTCAGTACCACTTGAAAAAACAGTAAGTTATGGAAAAGGAACAGGCAGAGGTCCTCAAGAAATCTTAAAAGCCTCTCATTATGTTGAATTTTATGATGAAGAACAAAAGAGAGAATTATGTTTTGAAAAAGGAATTTGTACGCTTGAACCGATGAATCTTAATAAATTATCAATTGAAAAAGCATTACAAAAAATTCATAAAGAAGTAGCAAGACATATTGACGAAGGTAAATTTGTAGTAACACTTGGAGGCGAACATTCACTTTCTGCAGCACCAATTATGGCATATCACGAAAGATTTCCAAATTTATCTATTTTGCAAATTGATGCTCATTCAGATTTAAGAGACAGTTATGAAGGTTCAAAATATTCCCACGCAAGTGTTATGGCAAGAGTTGCTGAATTCAATACTAATATTGTTCAAGTCGGAATTCGTGCTCAATGCATAGAAGAAGTTGAATTGAAACAGAAGAAAGGAATAAAAACATTTTATGCCCGCGAAATCAAAATGGGAATGTATGGAGATAACTGGCATGAACTGATTGTAAATAATTTATCAGAAAATGTTTACATTACTTTTGATGTAGATGGTTTGGATCCTTCATTAATTCCAGCAACCGGAACACCAGAACCCGGAGGATTATTCTGGGACGAAACTATGAATTTACTTAAGTCAGTTGGAACAGAAAAAAATATTGTTGGATTTGATGTAGTTGAACTGGCTCCAACAAAATATCATCCATCTTCCAATTTTGTTGCTGCTAAACTTGTCTATAAAATGATGAATTATGCGTTTATAGATAGATAGTTTTTATAAAAATTACAGCATATTTTGATTAACATTCTGAGGAACAAAGTAAGAAAAGATTTTTTAATTGTTACCCAATCATTTTATTTACTTTCTTGCATAAGTTGAATAAATTTATTGTGATTATTCTTTTAAGGCAATTATGAAGAGTAAACTTTATTATAAAATTGATGATATAGAAATTTATAACGATGATTTTTTGACTACTAAAGTAATCTCAGAAGATTCAATAGATTTAATTATTACTTCCCCACCTTATAATGTTGACATAAAATATAACTCTTATTCTGATGATATGAATTATGATACTTATCTTGATTTCACCAATAAATGGCTTGAAAAAGCTTATAATGTATTAAAAAATGATGGTAGATTCTGTTTAAATATTCCATTGGATAAAAATAAAGGTGGACAGCAAAGCGTTTATGCAGATATAGTAACAATTGCAAAGAAAATTGGTTTTCAATATCACTCAACAATAATTTGGAACGAACAGAATATTTCGAGAAGAACAGCTTGGGGTTCATGGTTATCTGCAAGTGCACCTTATGTAATTGCACCTGTAGAGATGATTGTAATTTTATATAAAAAG
This sequence comes from uncultured Melioribacter sp., assembly GCA_964572725.1. Lineage (GTDB taxonomy): Bacteria > Bacteroidota > Ignavibacteria > Ignavibacteriales > Melioribacteraceae > Rosettibacter. The sequence continues at coordinate 5,580 of CAZNFW010000031.1, read as the reverse complement.
AGATGGAAGAAAACTAGTGGTAGTAAAAAATCTGATATTACTAAAAAAGAGTTTGTAGAATGGACTAATGGCGTATGGAATTTTATGGGTGAAAGTAAGAAACGAATCGGTCATCCCGCACCATTTCCAGTTGAACTTCCAAGAAGATGTATTAAATTATTCAGCTATGTAGGCGACACAATTCTTGATCCTTTTCTTGGTAGTGGCTCAACTTTAATTGCATGTTCTCTAACTAATAGAAAAGGTATAGGAATTGAAATTGATAAAAATTATTGTGAATTATCAAAACGCCGTCTACTTAGAGAAGCTAATGTTATTCAACTTAATCTTGAATCGATTTTGGAGAAATAAGCTAATGAGTAAAAAAAGTATTGGCGATTTGGTAATGGAATATTTTAAAAAACATCCTAATAAAGATTTATCTCATGGGCCAGTTGTAGATTGGGTAGAAGAACAGTATATAAAGTTATATGGCAAAAAACCTCGAGATATATGGAGACAGATTCGTAAATTTTACCAAGAAGGTAAGCTTATAAAAGTAAAAAAAGGAATTTACAGATATGACCCTGATTTTGTTAAAGAAAATCAACTATATGATTTTCCCAAAGCTGTAAAAGATAAAATATTTAAGAGAGATAAATATAAATGTGTAGTTTGTGGAAGAGGTAGAAAAGATGGAGTTGAAATTTGTGCAGATCACATTGTCCCAAAAGACAAGGGCGGAAAGAATACTGTTGAAAATGGTCAAACTTTGTGTATGGAACATAATCTGATGAAGAAAAATTATTCACAAACTGAAGCAGGTAAACGATTTTTTATTAAAATCTATAAACAGGCTATTAAAAATCAGGATGAAAAAATGATAAAATTTTGTAAAGATGTTTTTGATGCATACGATAAGTACAATATAAATGGTCATATTGAAAGACCAAACGGCAAAAGGAGGAATTAAAATGCTTGACAGAGAAGTTATTAAAGAATTTTTATTAGAAGAATTAAAGGGTGTTGAAATTCCTGAAAATATTTCTTTAGAAGAACTTAACGAAGCATTCTGCCAGTATGTTGAAGAAGATTATTATGAATGGATAAAAGATAATTTCCATTCTTTTTTTAATTACTATAAACCTGATTGGGAATGGATAATGAAAAGGATTAATAGCACAAAAAATGATAGTTAAATTATATTGACATTTGCATATTAATCTGAGAAAAGTTTTTTAAACAATTACCAAGAGGGAAAATTGAAACAATTATTTTTACTGATTATTATCTTTTCCATTATCGAAAATATTTCAGCACAAAAGATTTATTATGGTAATATTGAGGGCGATATTGATCTTGGTTTAGCTCCTTATGTAAAAAGAGTTATTAACGAAGCAGAAAAAAATTCTGCTGCAGCTGTTATATTTCGTATTAATACTTTTGGCGGAAGAGTTGATGCCGCAACTCAAATTAAAGATGCAATACTCAACAGCAAGATTAAAACCATTGCATTTATTGATAAACGGGCAATTTCCGCTGGGGCTTTAATTGCTCTTTCGTGTGAAAAAATTGTTATGGTACCTGGTGCTTCGATGGGCGCAACAACTGTTGTTGACCAAGCCGGACAAAAACAATCCGAAAAATATCAATCATATATGCGCTCTGAAATGCGGGCTACTGCAGAAAAAAATAGAAGGAGAACAGATATTGCTCAGGGTATGGTTGATGAAAGAATTGTAGTTCCAGACTTGCAAGATGACAGCACTAAACTTATCACTCTTACTTCTGAAGAAGCTCTAAAATTTAAAATGGCAGATACAGTTTTAACTTCTTTAGAAGAAATCAAAGATGCTTTCGGTTATAAAAATGCAATTATTGTTACTGTTACTTCAAACTGGGCAGAAGATTTTGTGAGATTCTTAAGTCATCCCATTGTTTCCTCATTGCTGATTATCCTTGGATTGATTGGACTTTATACAGAAATTAAAACTCCAGGTTGGGGATTACCAGGAACTCTTGGTTTGATTTGCCTTGCATTATTTTTTGGCTCAGGTTATATATTACAATTAGCATCTGTAATTGAAATTATAATATTTATTCTGGGTTTAATTTTGCTGCTTATTGAAATTTTTGTTATTCCGGGTTTTGGATTTTTTGGAATCTTTGGAATTATTTTAATGATTGCAGGATTATTCTTAGGTTTGATTTCAGATTTCCCTGTTATTGATATGAATTTAATATCTTTTGCAATTATTCAACTGGCTTTTACTTTTTTAGCAACTATTATCGTGATAGCAGCTTTAATAAAATTTTTGCCAAAGACAATCATGTTCAACAAGCTAATTTTACAGGAAAAAGTACAAGAAAAATCTGGCTATGCAATTAAAGAAAAATTTATTGAACTGATAGGCAAAGAGGGAATTGCACTTACAGATTTGCGTCCTTCTGGAACTGCACTGATTGATGGTAAACGAATAGATGTTGTAACTGAAGGTGATTATATAACTCATGATTCTTTAATTATTGTAAAAAGTGTTGAAGGTTCAAAAGTAGTTGTTGGCGTAAAAAGAGCATAGTTTTGTACTCAATATTTTCATGGGAAATCGCAGCTTCTCAATCACTTTATTTATATTTATCTGTTTCTTCATTTATTTTAAAGTGATTAATTGATTAAAATTATAATAATAATATTTTGATTATTAAAAAAATAAACTGCGGCTTAATTCAATTCGATTTTCAAATTCATCAAAAAATATAGCCTTTACAGCTGGATTTTCAATATTTCTTGTAAATCCCTCTTGACAAAATTATTCACAAACTATATTTTAGCACTCGCTTAAAATGAGTGCTAATTAAAAAAGGAGGTAACCTATGGCAGAATTCAAAATTAAACCTTTGGCAGATAGAGTAATTGTAAAGCCAAAAGAAGCAGAAGAAAAAACAAAAGGGGGAATTATCCTTCCCGATACCGCAAAAGAAAAACCAATTGAAGGAACTGTTGTTGCAGTAGGGGAAGGAAGAATTACAGAAGACGGCAAATTAATCAGCATGCATGTTAAAGTTGGTGATACTGTTCTCTATGGCAAATACTCAGGAACTGAAGTTAAAATTGATGGTGAAGATTATTTAATTATGAGAGAAAGTGATATTTACGGAATTATAAACAAATAAAGTTTAGAATAAAAAAAGGAGGAATCTATGGCAGCAAAAATAATTCAATTTAGTTCGGAAGCAAGGAATGCATTAAAAGCTGGAGTTGATAAATTAGCTAATGCAGTTAAAGTTACATTGGGACCAAAAGGAAGAAATGTAATATTAGACAAAAAATTTGGTGCACCTACAGTTACAAAAGATGGTGTTACTGTTGCAAAAGAAATTGAACTTGAGGACCCAATTGAAAACATGGGTGCTCAAATGGTTCGTGAAGTTGCTTCAAAAACAAGTGATGTTGCTGGTGATGGTACTACAACAGCTACAGTTTTAGCTCAGGCAATTTTCCGCGAAGGCTTAAAAAATGTAACTGCTGGTGCTAACCCAATGGATTTGAAAAGAGGTATTGATTTGGCAGTTTCAAAAGTTGTTGAATATCTTAAATCTATCAGTAAAGAAGTTGGTGGAAGAGACGAAATTGCTCAGGTTGGTGCTATTTCAGCTAACAACGATAAAGCTATTGGTGATTTAATTGCTGATGCAATGGAAAAAGTAGGAAAAGATGGAGTTATTACAGTTGAAGAAAGCAAATCTGCAGAAACTACACTCGAAGTCGTTGAAGGTATGCAGTTCGACCGCGGTTATATTTCCCCTTACTTTGTCACAAATTCTGAAACAATGGAAGCTGTTTTAGAAGATGCATATATATTGATTCATGACAAAAAAATTTCTGCAATGAAAGACTTGTTGCCAATTCTTGAAAAAATTGCTCAAGCTGGCCGTGCTTTGTTAATCATTGCAGAAGACCTCGAAGGTGAAGCTCTTGCAACTTTAGTTGTTAATAAATTACGTGGTACATTAAAAGTATGTGCTGTTAAAGCTCCTGGTTTTGGTGACAGAAGAAAAGCAATGCTCGAAGATATTGCTATCTTAACTGATGGTACAGTAATATCTGAAGAAAGAGGTTTCAAATTAGAAAATGCTACACTTGAATATTTAGGAAGAGCAAAGAAGATTACAGTTGATAAAGATAATACTACAATTGTTGAAGGTGCTGGTAAACCTGATGAAATTAAGAAGAGAATTAATGAAATTAAAGCTCAAATTGAAAAAACAACTTCTGATTACGATAGAGAAAAATTACAGGAAAGACTTGCAAAACTTTCTGGCGGTGTTGCTGTATTGAAGATTGGCGCAGCTACAGAAGTTGAAATGAAAGAAAAGAAAGCTCGTGTTGAAGATGCTCTCCATGCTACAAGAGCTGCTGTAGAAGAAGGAATTATTCCTGGCGGCGGTGTTGCATTAGTAAGAGCAATTGCTTCCTTAGAAAATCTCAAAGTAGAAAATGAAGATCAGGCTACTGGTGTTAAAATAGTTCAAAAAGCTCTTGAAGAACCATTAAAACAAATTGCTGCTAATGCTGGTCTTGAAGGTGCTGTTGTACTCAACAAAGTTCTTGAAGGCAAAGATGATTTCGGATTTAATGCTCAAACAGAAACTTATGAAAACTTAATGAAATCTGGAGTTATCGATCCAACAAAAGTTACAAGAACAGCACTCGAAAATGCTGCTTCAGTTGCTTCATTATTAATTACAACTGAAGCTGTTGTTTACGAAAAGAAAGAAGAAGAAAAAACTCCTCCTATGCCACACGGCGGAATGGGTGATATGTATTAATCATAACTTCCCTCCTTCTGAAAGTCCCGCTAAATTTTGCGGGACTTTTTATTTTAAAAATATTTCTATCATACGAAAGTAATTAAATTATCAAACAAGGATAAAACAATTTTTTAATGGTTTATTATTATTTGTAATTCAATAAGTGGTCTCAAGAATTATATATATTACACTTCTAAAGTTGTTGATTGGAATTATTACAAACTGTAAAAAATTACTTTATGTTATCGAAAATAAATTTTGTAAGTGAAATAAACATAGATTCCTTGAAGTAGGAAATAGTTCGATTAAACATGGGGGCTATCTAAAGTAAGATTTTTAGAAAATAGAACACGGACCTGCTGCGCAGGCAGGTAACATAGATTTTAAAGGATTTTCACAGATTATTTTCTTGCCTGCTGCAAGCAAGTTCGTTTCGTGAAAAAAACATATCCAACTCACCTTGTCATTCTGAACAAGCGAAACGAAGTGAAGAATCTATATAAAAATTCGTGATAATTCGCGTAATTCGCGGCTAAAATTAAAAGCCTCAAAAGTATTTATGTTCATTGTTAAAATAACTCACTCTAAATAAAAAAGTTTTTTGGGAAAATTGTTTTAATAAGAAATTTTAGAAAGTCATTCTAAACGAGCGAAACGAAGTGAAGAATCTATATAAAAATTCGTGATAATTCGTGTAATTCGCTGCTAAAATTAAAATCTCAAAAGTATTTACATTTATTGTTAAAAAACTCACCCTAATAGGGTTGTCTAAAAAGTAAGGTTTTTTAA
>CAZNFW010000030.1:0-33061 GCA_964572725.1 uncultured Melioribacter sp. | reverse complement strand
TATTCTTTTTATCTTATGCTTGTTTTTATTTTTCTATTGAATAATTTGGGATAAATATTGTGATATTTTACTTAGAATTAAATTCTCCGATAAATATTACAATATGATGATTTGAAAGTATTATTAAACTCAAGCATTTCGTATTTAAGATAGATTGAACTCTCGATTAAAGTGTTCTAAGGTATGAGATATCTAATATCCATATTTTTTGATTTATCAAATTTCCATCTGCATCGTATATGCACAGCTCTATAGGCATTTGTTCTGGTAATGTATGTGTGGCACAACCAAAACAAGGATCGTATGCTCGAAAAGCCATCTCAATCATGTTCAATGTAGCATCTGTTATTTCGCAACCCTATTATTGTAATCGCGAAAAAGATATTCCAGAATTTGTTTGAGTACTCCAGATTTTACACTTTTAGCAGGTCCTTTCTCATTTTAAAATATAAATACAAAAGTAACAGCAAATAGATAGCTATAAATGCATCAACAAAAATCATAAAAAAATTATAAGTAGCATAATTGTTATGTAAAATAGTTTCTCTTATATGTCCATATGCAGCACCTAACATAAAGAATGACCAGCCTACACCAGTAGCAATCCAAAAAGTTCCTCTTATCCATAAACAAAGAAAACCGAGAATTCCCCAGGCGCCATCATGTAGTCCTACTTCAAATTGAAATGGACTGCCCGGCTGCCAACCAATACTTTTAGCAATAGGATCTGCAAAAAACACATGCGGAATAAAACCGAGAAAAAAACCCATAACTCCAACGTGAAAAATAAAAGAATAAAGAAGTAATATTTTTAAAATGTGCTCTTTAGTTTTAGGAATTTTTGATACGAATAAATGTATTATTGGCAATAAAATGCCCAGTATAGCAACAAACATTGTCATTTTATTAATCCTTTCTTTTGTGATTAAAAAATGATTAATATTTACTTATTGCTCTTATAATACCTCAAAAGAAATGTCAATAATTAAAATAACATTATTAATAGGCATTAGAATATAGGAAAGCATACATTCATGAATAGAGTATTCTAATGTATTTAAATACTAAAATGATTTTTCTATTATAAAGATAATTATTTGTTCCAAAATTGTTCGACCGTAGTAAATGTAGAGAATAAATACTTTATAATTTTTTTGTTTATTAAAAATAAAACATCTACTTATTTAAGCAAATATAAATTTTTATTTCAATACTAACTTATTTTTATTTTATTTAGAATTTCTAAAAGCGCAAATGCATTGTTTAGTTTATTTTCTTTCGATGAGTAAAGAAGTGTAACAATTTCATTTACTTTTTCTAATTTTAATATTTGTTCAAGTAATTTTTCTTTTCCCTCAAGTTCTTTGCGATATTTTTCTTTGAATGATTCCCATTTTTTATAATCGTGATTATACCATTTTCTAAGTTCATTGCTTGGAGCAATTTCTTTTAGCCATAAATCTACTTTTGCTTTTTCTTTCGTTAACCCACGTGCCCAGAGTCTATCAACAAAAATTCTATATCCATCTTCCTTCGATGGTTTTTCATAAACCCGTTTAACTTTTATCATGAAATTTTTCCTTAATTATTTAAGTATGTCTTCAGAATTTATAATAACTGCACCTGCTTTCTCCATTTCCTTAAAAGCATTTTCAACATCATTTTCATTTTGATAAATTCCTTCAACACCATCTTTAATTACAAAAGTTTTAAACCCATTTTTTAATGCATCTAAAACAGTTTGTTTTACACAATATTCTGCTGTCAATCCAGTAACATAAAGTTCATCGATATTGTTACTTTTTAGAAAATCTGCAAGATTTTCATTTGTTGCTTCAAATGCAGAATAGCCATCATCTTTATCACCAGTTCCTTTAAGAAAAATTTTTTGAATTTTATCTGCTCTTAATCCTGATGGAAATTCTGCTCCAGTTGAATTTTTTAAACAGTGTTTAGGCCATTTATTAAAGTGTTCAGAATTTTCAGGATGCCAATCTTTAGATGCTAACACAAAATCAAATTTATCCATAATTTTATTAATAACAGGAATTATTACATCTCCTTTTGGAGTAGGCAAAGCTCCATTTGGACAAAAGTCATTTTGCAAGTCTACAATAAATAATGCTTTCATATTGCACCTCCCTCTTTCCATTTCTTAATTAAATTATCTCTTAGATTTTTTAGTTTTTCAGTTATACCTACTTTATATACATGCGGGAATTCAAATCTTTTATGTTCTTCTGGAAGTAAAGAAAATCTATAATTACAGTATTCTGAAATTTCTTTTATAGATTTATCTTTCATAATAATATTTCCATTTTCATAAACTTTTGAAATCAAGGATTCTTTTTTTAATTCTTTGACAGAACACTTTTTATACACATCGAAAGGATGGTAAATTGTGTCAATTTCATCTTCTTCATCTAATGCTATACAATCTGCATAAAATTTATTTTCTCCATTGAAATATCTAATAATTTTTTTAATTCCCGGCAATGTAACTTTGCTTACATCATCAGATAATTTAATTACAGGATTATTTTGAACCATGCTTATTTTATAAACCCCATCAAGTGCAGCATCTTTTTGACCAGTAATTAAACTTGTACCCACACCAAAAGCATCTATTGGAGCGTTTTGTTCAATAAGACTTTTAATAATGTATTCATCAAGTTGATTTGATGCAAATATTTTAACATAATTAAGTCCAGCATCATCTAACATTTTACGTGCCTTTTTAGAAAGGTAAGCAAGGTCGCCGCTGTCGAGTCTTATTGCATAAAGTTTATAACCTTTGCCTTCTAATTCTTTTGCAACAATTATTGCATTTGGAATACCACTTTTTAATGTATCATAAGTATCAACTAACAAAATACAATTTTGTGGATATAACTTTGCATAAGTTCTAAATGCTTCGAGTTCATTATCAAAGCTTTGAATCCATGAGTGAGCTTGAGTTCCTGTAGGAATTAAGTCAAAAACAAAAGCACTTAGAACATTGGAAGTGCTGTCAACTCCCCCAATAACCGCGGCTCTGCTTCCGTGAATTGCTGCAAAACCCTGTGCGCGTCTTAATCCAAAATCTGCTAATTTTTTTTCACCAGCTGAATATCTCAATCTCCTTGATTTTGTTGCTATTAAAGATTCATAATTAATTATATTCAATAAAATAGATTCAAGCAGTTGAGTTTCAATAATATTTCCTTCTACTCTTATAACTGGTTCATAAGGGAAAACAATTTCGCCTTCCTCAACAGAATAAATATTGCCTGAGAACTTAAATTCTTTTAAGTAATCAAGAAATTCAGATTTAAATCCAAGAGCATGTAAGTAATCTATTGATTGATTTGAGAACTTAAAATTGTTAACTAACTCTAAAAGATTTTTAAGACCTGCAAAAATTGTGTAACCAGAATTAAAAGGATTTTTTCTAAAAAAGTAATCGAAGTTTACATTTATATTTTTTTTGCCGCTTAAAAAATAGCCTTGTGCCATTGTTAGTTCATAGTAATCAAGATATAAACCTAAGTTTTCTGTAATACCTTTCATATCTCATTATTTTTTTTATCAAACTTATATAAATCATAAAATAAAGTCACCATATAATTATTTCGAAATTATATGAAGTTATTAGATATAAAATTTTGTAATAATGAACTAAAGATTAAAAATACATATTATAACATTTGTCATAACTATTAATAATTTAATTTTAACAACAAAAAGGAGAATCAATTATGAAGAAGTTCATATTTTTATTTTTAGTTATCACCTTAAGTTATCTACAAGCCCAAACCAAATGGACTTTCGATAAAGCCCACTCAAAAGTTCAATTTAAAGTTACACATATGGTAATCTCCGAGGTTACTGGTCAGTTCAAAAATTATGAAGGAACGGTAGAAACTTCGAAAGATGATTTCAGTGATGCAAAAATTAATTTTTCTATAGATGTAAATAGTATTGATACTGACAATGAGCAAAGAGATAATCACTTAAAATCAGATGACTTTTTCAATGCTGAAAAATTTCCAAAAATTACACTTGTAGGTAAATCCTTCAAGAAAGTTGGGGATAAGAAATACAAATTAACAGGTGATTTGACAATTAGAAATTTTACAAAGCAGGTTGAACTTGATGTTGTTTACAATGGCACTGTAAAAGACCCATGGGGCAATACTCGTGCTGGTTTTAGGGTAACTGGCAGAATTAATCGTTTTGATTATGGTTTGAAATGGAATGCTTTACTTGAATTAGGCGGTGCAGTAGTTGGTGAAAATGTTGATATAATCGTAGATGTAGAACTATTGAAATCATAATGAAACTTGAAGAAGAAATAAAACAAAAAAAATTCAGAAACGAATTTCACAAGCTGGCTGTGAATATAATTTATACTCACAGCTGGCTTGAATATAACATTAGTAAATTTTTTAAAAAGTTTAATATTACAAGCAATCAATTCAATATATTGAGAATTCTTCGTGGGCAATATCCTGAACCTGTAAGCATAAACTTACTAAAAGAAAGAATGCTCGATATAATGAGTGATGCATCACGTTTAGTTGATAGACTTGTTGCTAAAGGTTTAGTAAAAAGAACTACATGTGTAAACGACAGAAGAAAAGTCGATGTAATCATAACAAAAAAAGTTTAGAATTGCTTAATGAGATAGATAAATTAAATAATGATTTTGATGCTATATTCAAACAAATAAACAAAAAAGAAGCTAAAATTATTAACGATCTTCTTGATAAAATTCGTGGTTAGTCAAAATTGCTGTAATTAGAAAAAATTTGTTTCTTTTTTCTTAACAACGCTGAAACTTCAAGAACAACTTTTAAGAGAACATTGCTTTCCGTAACGATTTTTCTATTGCATTTTTAAAGCTGCTAAGGTTAACAGGTTTTTGAAAAATAAATTCTATACCAAGACTTTTATATTCCTCTTCTATAGACTTATTTATGTCGCTGCTCAAAACAATAACCGGCGGACGAAATTTCAAATCCGAAATTAAAAGTTGTTTTACTAAATCATATCCGCTCATAACTGGCATTTTATGGTCTGTAATAACAAGTGCCGGTGAATGCTGTTTAATTATGTCAAGTGCTTGTTTTCCATTTTCAGCTTCTAAAATTGAGTAACCAGAAATTAAGCTTGTTATTAATTTTGAATAAAGTATTCTGTCATAGCGAATGTCATCAACAAGTAATATTGAAGTTGAAGATACAGGAATTGTAAAAATAAACTTTGTTCCCTTTCCATATTCACTTTCGACCCGAATTTCTCCGCCGTGTTTTTGAATAATTTCGTGAACTAAATTTAAACCAAGTCCGCTGCCCTTTTCTCCAGCAGTTCCTGTTGTTGTAAATTTGGAATCAACTTTGAAAAGCTTTGGTAAATCTTCTTTTTTAATTCCAATTCCGTTATCTTCAACTACAAATTGAACATTTCTTTTGACAACATCGGCTCTTGCAGAAATAACAATTTTTCCACCCGATTTTGTAAACTTTATTGAATTAGAAATCAAATTACTCAAAGCCTGAATCATTAAGTTTTCGTCTGCATGAATGAATATATCATTTTCAACTTCTGAAATTAGCTGGATATTTTTTTGCAAAGCAGCTCCTGATAAAATTTGAACTGTTTTATCAATCAACAATTTTGCATTTATTTTTTGCGGTTCAAATTTTATTCTGCCAGTTTGAAGTCTCGTCCAATCAAGCAATGCATTTACCAGATTCAACATGCTTTTTGCTGATTCCTGAATAAATTCAATATACTGTCTTTGTTTTTCAGGCGAAAGGTCTTTCTCATTTAACAAGAAATCTGTAAAACCAAGTATTGAACTGAAAGGAGTCCTAAGGTCATGCGAAATTATTGAAATAAATTTGTCTTTTGCTTCGTTTAGTTCTTTTAATTCATTTGCGGATTTTTTCAATTCTTCTTCGGCTTTTTTAGATAATGTAATATCACTTACAATACCAAAGATTTTTTGTATTTCTCCTTTTGAATCTCTTTGAACATTAATTTTATTTTCAATCCAGATAATATTTCCAAGATAATCAATAATTCTGTATTTAAGAGTTTCAGAATTTCTTGCAGTATCATTATAAAATCTGTTAAGTTTTTCAATTGTTTCATTTACATCATCCGGATGAATAATTTTTCTCCACAGCATTGAGTCATTTAAAAAGGATTCGGGAGAATATCCTGTAATTTTTTTAATTGCTGGTGTGTAAAAAACTTCCTTGAGTTTGCCATCAATTCTTTCTGCAGCCCAGAAACTATCGTTAATATTTTCAGAAATACTTCTGTATCTTTCTTCTGATAATTGTAAAGCTTCTTTTGATTTTTTTTCTTCCGTTATATCCCGCAAAATCCATACGATAAATTTTTCATTTTCTGCTTCGTATGATGAAACAGAATTTTCTAATTCGATAATTGAATTATCTTTCGTAATTCCTGTGAAGGATAATCTTGTTGATGTTATTTTACCTTCTTCGAGTTCTTGAATTAATTTTGCAACTTTTACGATGCTGTTATTTTCAACAAAATCAAGCGGGTCAAGACCAATTACTTCGCTTGCGCTTTTGTACCCAAACATTTTTACGAAAGAATCATTTACAAGAAAAATTTTTCTCTTGCTTATTAATGCTATTCCATCAAGAGAAGCTTCGAATATCGAACGAATGAGCAGAAGGTCTTTTTCAAATTCTTTCTTTTGAGTTATATCTGTTAAAATTACATTGAAATACAAAGGATTACCTGATTCATCACAAACAATCGAAAAACTTGCAAGTGTGTAAATTGTCTGCCGATTTTTTGTAATCAGCGGAAGTTCTATTGATTGAATAACATTATTCCTTACATCGTTGAGGTTAAATCCAACATTCATTAAGTAATATGAGTCGATTAAATCAATGAAAAATAATTTCTTGATTTCTTCTTCTGTATAATTAAAAATTTCGAGCAAATATGGATTTGCATAAATTATTTTTCCCTTTAAATCAAGTATACAAATGTATTCGTGAGAATTAATTACAATATTTCTAAATCTTTCTTCTGACCTGCGTAATTCTTCTTCTAATTTTGCTTTCTTTGTAATATTTGTACAAAGCAGAATGTAACTTTCATCTTTTTCTTTCAGCAATCCAATTCTTATTGAATAATATTCAGAAATACTTTCATCTTCCCCAATCTTAATTACTGTTTCTATGAATTTGTTTTCTTTAAGTTCCTGTTCAAGTTTTTTTAAGAAATCTTCGTTGAGTTCCGAAAATATTTTCCATATTGGTTTGCCATAAACTTCACTTCTTGTAAGACCAAATAATTTTGCTGAACCTTCATTCCAGTAAGATATTCTTCCATCCTTATTAATGCCTATTAATCCATCAATAAAATTTGAAGAGATCAACTCGTATCTCTTTAACTCATTAATTTCTTCATCTTCATTTTTACTTTCATAAATATTTTTCGAGATTAATACTATAAATATTTCATCTGTGGTATTTTCTGAACCGAGTGGGACAATTGCTAAATTTAATTTTTGTTCCAATGAATCTTTTAGGTATGGAATTTCTGTCCATATAGTTTTTTTTGTTTGTGCTGCTTGTTCAATTAACTTTTTAAACAGTAAGCCTGAAAGTTTTTTAGGTTTTTTCCCGTATCCTGTTGTATCTAACTCCAGCAGAAAATTATACTTTTCCAGAACATTTTCAGATGAAAATTTAATTTCGCCTGTTTTATTAACAACAAAGAATGCTTCGCTAATTTTTGAAAGAAAGTCCAGAAAATTTTGTGAATCTGTTAGAGAAAATATTTTCTGTGAGGATGGATATTTTACATCTTCAAGAATTAAGATGCCCCCTTCAAATTGATTATCAACAATAATGGGAACGCATTTTAAAAGAACAGAGATTTTGTCGCCAGCAATAGTTTTTAATTCTACTAACTCTTTTTCAAAAGAAACAAAGTTTTTTAATTCAAGTAAATCTTTTCTTAAGTCAAGATTTTCGAAAATTCTATATTCATAAATACTTTTGCCAATTAAAACTTCAGGAGAGGAATCAAGAACACCTTCAAACCTGAAAAAGTTGTTATTAACAAACTCAACTTTGTAATCTTTAGAAAAAATCAATATACCAACCGGAGCAAATTCTAATATATCTTTAAAACTATATTTTGTTTTTGTGTTAGATGATTTTTCAGACAGCATATTCATAATGTATAATCTATAAATTCACATACAATTTATGAAATAGAACTTAGAAAATCATGGTATTAAAGAGATACTAATTATCAAGAAGAAAGGTATTTTGATTTTTTCGTTTTAAAATCAATTAGAGTAAATCAATAATCCACACTGAAGATTTTATTTAAACCCGATAAAAATCTTATCATTCTTAAATTTTGCATCAAAACTGTTGGTTATCATTCACAAGTGTTTTATTTTTTCATTACAATAATATTTTCTTACACAATTTTAGGTGTCATATGAAAAAATCAATTCTTAGTTTTTCAATATTTTTTCTCTTTACATTTTTCATATCAATAAATGCTCAAATTAAATTAGATACTGTAAAAGCACAGCGATTTGATACCGGCAAAATGTGGTCATTCGATTATCCGCCGGTTGAATATCTCAAAACAACATATGGTATTGATGTTGATGAAGAATGGTTCGAGGATGTTCGTTTATCAGCACTCAGGCTATCAAATTGCACTGCATCATTTGTTTCTGAAGATGGATTGATAATGACAAATCATCATTGTGCTCGCGGAATCTTAGAACGTCTTTCAAAAGAAGGTGAGGATTTAATTAAGGATGGCTTTTATGCAAAAACTCTTGAAGAAGAAAGAAAGATTCCTAATTATTATGCAGACCAGCTTGTTTTAATTAAAGATGTAACAGAAGAAGTTAAGAAAGCTGCTGAAATCGGCTCGACACCTGAAGAAAAAGCTAAGAACAAAGAAGAAAAAATTAAAGAACTTACAGATAATTTAAATAAAGAAACTGGTCTTGTTGCTCAGGTAGTTTCATTATTTAACGGCGCAAAATATTCTTTATACGGATATAAACGTTATAATGATATTCGACTTGTTTTTGCACCTGATATGCAAATAGCATACTTTGGAGGAGATTTTGACAATTTCACATATCCGCGTTATAATCTTGATTTTACATTTTATAGAGCTTATGAAAATGACAAACCTGTAAAGGTTAATAACTTTTTCAAATTCACTTTGAAAGGTATTGATCCAAACGAACCAATTTTCACAGTTGGAAATCCCGGAACAACTCAAAGACTTAAAACAATTGCTCAGCTTGAATACATGCGTGATGTTGTTTACAGAAATAATGCATTCCTGCTCGATACATATTATAATGCTCTCGAAGAACTTAAAAAAGTTGAACCAAAACGTGCTGAAGAATTTGAAAAAATCAGAGTAAATATTGGCAATAGTCAAAAAGTAATTACTACTATTTACAAAGGATTATTAGACCCCTATTTAATGGCAAGGAAAAAAGATTTTCAAAGAAAATTGCAGGAAGCCGTATGGAACAATACTGACTTGAAAAATAAATATGGAACTGTCTGGGAAAATATTGAAAAGACACAGATGGAAATGAGAAACTATGGACCCAAAATTGCAGCATATACAATCAATCCAAGATTCACACCCGTATATTTTTCAATTGCGAAAAAATTAATTGACCTTGCAAAAGAATTAAGCAAACCAGAAAGTGAACGTTCTCCAGAATACAAAGGCGAAAAACTTGATTCAACTATTTTTTCAATTTATCCGGAAAAAATTGATAAACTTCTTGAAAATACAAAACTTTGGATATGGGCAGATTTTATGAGGATGAATCTGGGTGACAATGATATTTATATTCAAAATTTATTTGGCACAAAAAAAGGAAAAGCTGCAGGTGAATATCTATTAGCAAAATCAATTGTGGCTGATAGAGATAAAGTTCTTGAGCTTGCAAAAAAAGGTACCGATGCAATTATGAATTCGACCGACCCCTTGATACAATTTGTAAAAGAATCTCAGGAAAAATTACCTGAACTGCAAAAACTTGCTCGCGAAGTTTCAAACACAACTCAAGTTTACGATGATATGCTTGGTCAGGCACTCTTTAGTGTTTATGGAACATCTATTCCACCTGATGCTAATTTTACATTAAGAATTAGTGACGGTAAACTTGCAAGCTTCGATTACAATGGAACAAAAGCTCCTTTATTTACAACCTTTTATGGCTTGTACGATAGATGGTATTCATTCAATAAAGAATATCCATGGGATTTACACGAAAGATGGACGAAAATTCCATCCGACTTTGATTTATCCACACCGTTCAATTTCATTTCAACAAATGATATTGTTGGCGGAAACTCGGGAAGTGCTATCATCAATAAAAATGCAGAAGTTGTTGGTCTTGCATTCGACGGAAATATGGACAGTATAGTTGGTAATTTCATCTACATGCCTCACAACAATCGCTGTGTAGGAGTTGATGCAAGAGCAATTGTTCATGCTGCAGAAAAAATTTATAAGGCAGATAGAATTGCTTATGAATTAAAAGAAGGTAAAATGAAGAAGTAAAATTTTACACTCGCAGATTAGCGGAAAACATTTCTGACTAATCTGCGAGTTTTTTCAATAAACAAATTTTGAGAAAATTTTTTCAAGTTGGTCAAACTCAATCAAAAAAGCATCATGTCCGACATCTGATTCAATTTCTGCATATTCCGCTCCTGGAATTTGAGAAGCAATTTCTTTTTGTTCTTCAGCAGGATATAAAATATCGGAGTTAATTCCAATACATAAAGTTTTTGCCGTAATTAAAGAAAGCGCTCTTTTAATGCCTCCTCTTAAATAACCAACATCATGCAAATCCATTGCCCATGTTATATACAAATAAGTATTTGCATCAAATCTATTGACAAGTTTTTGCCCTTGATAATCAAGATAGCTTTGAACCTGAAATTTATTTGAGGGATTTAATTCACCATTAGCACCGACTCTGTCTCTATTAAATCTTTTCTGGAAAGAAATCATTGTTCTATAGCTAATCATTCCAATTTTTCTTGCATTGGAAAGCCCGGACTTTGGTTGATTTTCATAATTTCCATTCATCCATTCCGGGTCATTCATTATTGAAGAGCGAGCAATATCATTTAATGCAATTGCCCAAGCAGAATGTGCAGCCGATGCTCCTATTGGAATTATCTTTTCAACAAAACCCGGATACATAATTGCAAGTTCAAGAGTTTGCATTCCCCCGAGCGAGCCGCCTGTTGCTACTTTAATTTTTTTTACACCCAGATAATCAGCTAATTCTTTTTGAACACTGACCATATCTCTTACCGTAACAACCGGGAAATCCAATCCATATTTTTTATTTGTTAATGGATTAATATCCGACGGACCTGTAGTCCCATAACATCCACCCAGAAAGTTACTGCACACAACAAAAAATTTATCGGTGTCAAAAATTTTCCCGGGTCCAATTAATGCATCCCACCATCCGGGTTTACCAAAGAACATTTTATTATACTTAGTAAGAAATTCATACGAAGAGGAATTTTGAACTTCCTCTTCGGTTACAATACCTGCTGCATGAGAATTTCCGGTAAGTGCATGAAAAATCCAGACAGCATTATCTCCGGCTTTATTCAATTGACCATAAGTCTGAAAAGCAACTCTAATGTTTTTAAGCTGCTTTCCATTTAAGAGCATCAAGGGTTTATCTTTGAACAGTTCAACAAATTTAGTTTTAGGTCTCAGCATTCTTTTATGTTTTTATTCAAAAAAATTTATAAAGTTATTTCAACTGCATGCTTTATTAAGTGCCTGATCAAAATCTTCAATTATATCGTCAATATGTTCAAGTCCAACAGAAACTCGAATCATATCATCAGTTACACCAGCTGCCTTTTGTTCTTCTTTAGATAATTGTTGATGTGTAGTAGATGCCGGGTGAATAACAAGAGTTTTAGCATCACCAACATTAGCAAGTAAACTTGCAAGTTCAACGCTGTCAACAAATTTTTTCCCAGCTTCTAATCCGCCTTTGATTCCAAAAGCAAGCATTGAACCAAATAAGTTATGATTCAAATATTTCTTAGCCTGTTCATGATATGGATGGTCTTTTAATCCAGGATACCAAACCCAAGTTACTCTTTTATCATTTTTCAACCATTCAGCAAGTTTCATTGCATTTTGAGAATGTCTTTCCACGCGAAGAGAAAGAGTTTCTAATCCTTGCAAGAACAAGAAAGCATTAAATGGACTTAAACAAGGTCCCATATCTCGTAATCCTTCCACTCTTGCTCGAATTATAAACGCAATATTTCCAAAAGGAGAATTCGCTCCGAATGTATCCCAGAATTTTAATCCATGATAACCTGGACTTGGTTCTGTAAACATTGGGAAGTTTCCATTTCCCCAATCAAATTTTCCAGAATCAACAATAATTCCGCCTATTGATGTACCATGGCCTCCAATCCATTTTGTAGCAGAAGCAACAACTATATCGGCTCCGTGTCTAATTGGAGTAGCAAGATAACCAGCGGCTCCGAAAGTATTATCTACAATTAAAGGAATTTTGTAAGAATGTGCTAAATCGGCAATTGCTTTAATATCAGGCACATTTAATTTGGGATTTCCAATAGTTTCAATAAAAATTGCTTTGGTTTTTTTGTCTATTGCTTTTTCAAAATCTTCTGGTTCATCTGAGTTTACAAATTTTACATCAATTCCTAAACGAGGCAAAGTTACTTTAAATAGGTTATAGGTTCCTCCATATAAAAAACTTGTTGAAACAATATTATCACCAGCTTGAGCAATATTGGTAATAGTTAAAGTTTCTGCTGCTTGACCTGATGAAGTTGCAAGAGCAGCAATTCCTTCTTCGAGAGCAGCAACTCTTTGTTCAAACACATCAGTTGTTGGATTCATTATTCGTGTATAAATATTCCCAAATTCCTGCAGACCAAAAAGTTTAGCTGCGTGGTCGGCACTATTAAAAACATAAGAAGTAGTTTGATATATAGGAACTGCACGGGCATTAGTTGTTTTATCTGGTTTATGCCCTGCATGCAATTGCAAAGTTTCGAATCGATATTTTTTGTTCATTTATTTCTCCCATTTGTTTTTATGTAAAAAAAAACCTCTTCGGGAAGATCCAGAAGAGGTTTATGAAAAATTCTCTTTCTCATCTTTCCCGCAACATATAGTTGGGGCAGGATTTGGCACCTTTCCCAATTAGGGATGGTTGCCAAGGTGTCATCGGGCCTGTTCCCTCGACCTTTCTTGATGATACTTAATTATAAAGAACAAAATTTAACTAGTGGCAAAAATATATTATTAAATTTCTCTTGTCAAGTTTTATATGAAAATTTATTTATAGTTATGTATAAATATTCATGATATTTTTCTTAATATGAAAAATTTTATTTAAAACACTAAGTCATAATTTTTAAAGTACTATTCAATTCGTTCATAGATAATATTCTCACAATGATAACCACAATATTTCTCTATTTTATATAACCCTAAATTTTTCTTTAGCGTGATGATATAACTAGTTCCTCTCTGCACTAAACCTACAACTTCACCACGACGAGGATCTATATAAGGATTAAACATAATATCATTAAAATCTGGTAATCCTTTAATGGTAATTCTTTTATCAAACAAATTTTCTTTTAAGTTTTCTATTATTTGAAAATATGAAACATAATTATCTATAGTTTCTTTTACATAATGTACTTTATTCTCACCAATTATTTCCGATTTATAAATATCCCATATTGCTTTATTTTCCCAAGAATATCCTCCCATGCTTGAACTTGCAAATTTTCTGCGATTAAACTTGAGTTGTGTATTTTCATAAATAGGGAAATAATTTAACCTATTATAATACATCATTATTAAAACTTACGCATCCTTTTCTAAATTAATTGTTTCAGAATATGGTATAAAATTGGGCGAATTAATTTTAAGAGCATAAGTACCTTCTTCTTTTACAAATTTAAAATTCCCATAAATATCGGTAAATGTTGAATCATTCCCAAGATATACTTTAACACCTATCATCGGATTAGGGCTTGTATCGTCTATCATTCTATCATATACAGTGCCCGTTAAAGTGTAAATTTTCTTCTTAGAAGTAATTTGTTGATCATTGCTATTAGAAGAAATTTGCTCATCACATTTAACTGTCATAATGATTATTAAAATAAAAAGTGCGGATTTAATAATACTTCTCATATTTCCCTCTATTTATAAAAATGAAAAATTTTTCTATGCCCTTCAAAAATTTTATTATGATATTCAGAATCGTCTTTAAGAATTAATTCAAAGGTAAAATATTTTTCCCCTCTGATAAAAATAACGCTTTATGAAGAACATTTAAAGCATTTTTTAATTGTTCTTTTTTTATAACAATTGTAAGATTTAATTGAGATGAACCCTGTGCAATTGCAATTGTATTTATTCTATGATGTCCCAGTGCAGATAAAACCATTCCAGGAACACCGGGAGTATTTAATAAATCTTCCCCAACTACTGCAAGCATCGAAAGATTTTCAATTACTTCCACTCTTTTTACCTGCTGTTCAAATATTTCTAATTTGAGTTCATTTTCAATTGCCCTTTTAGCTTTAGAGCTATCTGACGGAAAAACTGCCAAACAAATTGTATGACCTGAAGAGCCCTGAGTAATTAACAGTACCTTAATTTTTTCTTTTGCCAATGCACTAAAAATTCTTGCAGATATTCCTTCTACACCAATTAAACCGCTTCCTTCTACCTGAAGCATATGAACATCATCAATCGAAGAAATTCCTTTCATATTAAATTTAACATTTGGTTCACGCGGCAGTATTAATGTGCCTTTGAATGATGGATTGAATGTATTCTTTATTCTTATTTTAATCTTCTTTTGAAGAGCCGGGAGTAAAGTTGGAGAATAAATTACCTTAGCACCAAAATGCGACATTTCCATTGCTTCTTCGTAAGTAACAGCTCTAAGTGGAAAAGCTTCTTTAACTTTTCGCGGGTCTGCTGTCATTATTCCATTAACATCTGTCCATATTTCAATTTCATCCACATTGAGTGCAGCACCAATTATTGAAGCAGTAAAATCTGAACCACCTCTTCCTAATGTAGTTGTTTCGCCATTATTTGTTGATGCAATAAATCCAGTAATAATCTGCAATTTATTATGTTTTGAAAAATATTCTTTAATTAATTTCGTAGTAATTTCATAATTTACTTTTGCACTGCCGAATTGTTCATCGGTTTTAATAATTTTACGTGCATCCAGAAATTCACACTTAATTCCTCTCGAGTTCATAGTTTCTGCTATGATATAACATGATAAATATTCACCAAAACTCATCACTTTATCGAGTGTTCGCGATGTAAGCTCTTTAAGCAGAAAAATACTTTTTAAAATTGAGTATAGTTCCTGTAATGTTTGTTCTAAAAATAGTCTTGGTTTTTCTACTTTGGATTTTGTTATTAAATCGTTTAATGTAGTTAAATGTTTTTCTTTTATCTTTAAAAAATTTTCTTCAAATGTTTCATCTCCTTTACTTGCTTTTTTTGCCGTATTGATTAAATCATCTGTAACACCCGACATAGCAGAACAAACCACGGCAATTTTTTCTTTTCTTTTCAAATAATTAGAAATAATTTCTATTACAGAATTAATCATCTCGGAATTTCCAACTGAAGTACCTCCAAATTTTAATACTTTCATTTTTCTTACCTCTAAAAAAATATTTCACATAAAGATATCATGAAAATTAATAGAAATTATTTATCAGTATTTTTGAATTTTCTTTGATAAGCAAAATCGACTATCATTTTAAGAACAGCATCGTATGAGTAACCTGCATGAGATGCGGATCTCATAAAACCGGCATCTTCCTGTAAATCTGGATTTGGATTAACTTCAAGAACAAAAAGTTTGTTGTCTTTCGAAAGACGCATATCCACTCTTGCATAATCTCTGCATCCTAAAGTATAAAAACATTTTAATGCAATTTTTTCTGCTTCTTTTCTAATTTTATCATCAAGCGGGGCAGGACAAACGGGAATTGTTTTATGATAAGCTATATGATATGGATCCCACTTAGCCTGAAAACTTACAATGGGATGTAAATCATCAGGTAATTCCGAAAAATCTATTTCACTGATAGGAAGAACCTCGGGTTTATTATCTCCAAATATTGCCACATTTAATTCTCTTCCCCAAATAAATTCTTCAATTAGAACAGGCTGATTAAGATAATTATAAAGATATTTTATTCTCTTTCTTAAAGAATCTAAATCATAAACAACTGCATCGTCATCAATCCCAACACTTGCATCTTCGTAAGCTGGTTTTATTATCACTGGATAACGCAAATTATGTTTTTTGGATTCATCTAAAGATTTCACTATTCTAAAACGGGGAGTTCTAATTCTTATAGATTTTAAAATTTGCTTTGTCAAAACTTTATTCTGACATGTTCCAAGAGTAATTGGTGGGGCTCCAGTATATGCAACATTTAAAAGTTCTAACAAACCTGTAAAATTCATTTCGAGTTTTGGCTGATCTTTATATAGTTCCACAAGATTAAAAATTACATCTGGTTTATTCCTGTTCAAATCTTCCAGAAATAAATTTAAATTATCTTTTATATTGAGCAGGTAGGCATCATAACCTGACTTTTTAAGAGAGTTCACAATTTTTTCATACTCATGCAGGGGATTTGTATCTTCGATTTCAAAATATGGAGTAAAATCTAAATTTTTTCTTTTTTCCTCATTTTTATAAGTATGAGTAACAACTTCATTAAAAACTACTGCTACTTTCATATGTTTGAAAAATTTTTTTTACAAAGAAAATAAAAAAGTTGGGGATTACAAAACTTTTATTATTTTTGCTGCAGTTTGAAAACAGGGATTAAAAGTTGAGTTTTTACCCGCAACCTAATAAATACCAGTGTGGTCCCTTTGCACTTAAATATGCCCTCGTCATGCTTGGAGTTTTTAAGGACGAAGATCAAATAGGAATTATTGCTGGAAGCACATGGTGGGCAGGAACTGATGAATTTGGACTTGCACGCGCTGCAAGAAGATTTAACTGCAGAATGAAACATTTTCAATCCAGTAATCCAAATGATGCACGCCGGTTATTAATTCAAAATCTTAAGAAAGGTTATCCTTGCATTCTTAGTGTGAAAAACTGGGAACACTGGAATACTGTGGTAAGTTATCAAAAAGGAAAATTTGTTGTAATTGACAGCGAACTGGAGAAAGTTGTAAGTGTTGTTACATCAACACAATTATTGTGAAACTGGAAGTATGTTGAGAAAGAAACTGATATTGTAAGTTATGATGGCTATGCATTAATTCCAAAATTTAAAGTTCATACAAGAGCCAAATTTACTCCCGAAAAAGCAATTCAATTAATGTATGATAAAAACGAAGACCTTGCTCGCAAATGGGATCAATATACTAATGATTTAATAACAATCTGCAAGCCTCGAACAAAACTGAGTTACAATGTAATTACATTCACGGAATTTCTAAGACGCAACGAACTGAATCTTGTAAAAAGAGTTGCTAACTGGCACGGCGAACCAACATATTCAGAGTTAAAAAAAATTCTTATGAATATGAAATTTGTAGCAGAAGTTTATGACCTTGTAGTTCCAGAAGACGAGGAAAAAAGAGCAGCAATTGATGTGGCATCTATTTTAATGATGTATTCCTGCGGCAAATATGGAATGATTTCTATTTATTAAAATCTATTTAAAATACTTTTTAGGATATTCGAACAAAAAAATTTCTCCTGATCCTCTTTCTACTTCTTCCCATTTTTTTAATTTAAACTCAATACCTACAATACCACACGTTGGGATGTTGCCCATGTATTTGTTCCCTAGAAAATTTGCAAAAGAAGTTAAACCTGGATTATGACCCACTATCATTACTGAATCATAATTATCGGGAATATTATTCACTATATCACAAAGCTCTTTTATTCCTGCCTCATAAATTTTTTCTTCAACAATAAAATTTTCTTTTTTAATATGTAATTCCTTTGAAAAAATTTCCGCAGTTTTTAATGCCCGCAATGCATGACTCGTATAAATCACATCAATTATAATTTCTTTCTGCTTGATTAATTTTGCCATGAAAGGAGCATCGCGTTTGCCTCTTTTATTCAGCGGTCGTTCAATATCTAAAAGAGTTGAATCTTCCCAGCTTGATTTTGCATGTCTCAATAGAAATAATTTTTTCATCAATAAGTTTATGAAATTTTTCTTAACTCTTCTTTCAACTTCTCCAAATTTTTACTCTTTTGAGTTTCATATTCTCTTCTTGCAAATTCAGTAAAGAATTTGTGCTTATTTAAAAAATCAATGCTTTTCTTTAACCATTCTGCTTCTGTTAATTGTCTCCCAAAATAAAATTCAAATTCTTCACGGAATAAATCGTTACGGTGCTTGAAACTTTTTTTGCCAAGATGGGATAAATCAGCATCACAAATAACCTGCTCTAAAATATTTTGAGGATTTTGAGGAACTTTAGTTGCTAAAATACACTTTTTAATTTTTTCTATTTTTTCAATTGGGTAATTTTCTTTTGTTAGAAATTCCTCTGCAAGTTTAGCACTAATCTCTTCATGACCTTCTACTTTTTCGATGTAACCCAGATCGTGAAACCATGCTGCAATAATAACTATCTCAAGTTCTTCATTACTTAGATTTGATGCTCGTCCAATTATTTCAGTTGTTTCTGCTACATTTCGAGTATGGTCTAAATCATGATAAACATGATTTGAAGAAATTTTTGATTGAAGGAGAGCAAGAACATATTCTTTAACTTTTTCTATTAATTCATAATTCATATCATATTTCAATTTATCTTTAATATAAAATAATAATTTTTTTTCTTAGTAAAATTTATTTTCTATGACTTGAATCATAAAAAAGATAATTAATTTTAATAAACAAATTTAAGAGGTTTTTATGCAGTCATTAAAAGGAAAAAATGTTTTTATAACTGGAGCTACTTCCGGTATTGGCAAAGCATGTGCTTATGCCTTTGCAAAAGAAGAATCAAACATTATAATCAGTGCACGGAGATTTGAATTGCTGAATGAAATTGCAGAGGATATAAGAAAAAAATTCAATGTGAAAGTATATTCACTAAAATTAGATGTTCGAAATCGTGAAGAAGTATTCAAATCAATTAATTCATTGCCGGACGAATGGAAAAAAATTGACATATTAATTAATAATGCTGGACTTGCTCGTGGATTAAATAAATTTTATGAAGATAATCCAGACAACTGGGAAGAAATGATTGATACAAACATCAAAGGACTACTTTATGTAACATACTCAATATTACCCGGTATGATAGAAAGAAATTCTGGTCACATAATTAACATTGGTTCAATTGCAGGACACGAAGCTTATCCAAAAGGCGCAGTTTATTGTGCAACTAAACATGCAGTCGATGCGATAACTAAATCCTTGCGAATGGATACAATAGATAAAAATATTTTAGTCAGTACAATTGACCCCGGACTTGTTGAAACAAATTTCAGCAGAGTTAGATTTGATGGAGACGAAGAAAAAGCAAAAGCAGTCTACAAAGGCTTAATCCCGCTTACCGGAGAAGATGTAGCAGATGCAGTAATTTACTGTGCAACCCGTCCTCCTCATGTTAATATAGCGCAAATTACTTTACTTGCAGCTCAACAGGCAACTGCTACAATCGTATATAGAAAAGAATAAATTAGGGTTGTCTAAAAAGTAAATTATTTTGAAACAATTAAATTAATACTTGCTTAAGAATACCCGACTTGCAAAGTTCTTTGTCAGTCGGGTAATTTTTTAAAGATTTATTATTGAGAAATTACTTTTTAGACAACCCTATAAAACTATACAAATATACTTACATCTCCTGCTCCAACACGAATAATTTCTGGTTCGTCCTGACTTAAATCTATTATGCTCGATGGTTCTCCTTCAAGAGCTCCTGTAGAAAGCATTAAATCAACATTTGTATTAAAAATTAATCGAATCTCTTCGGGGTCGTATAAAATCTCTCCTTTTCGATTTGTAACACTCGTACTTACAATTGGATTACCAAGTTCTTTTGCAAGCATGAGAGCAACTTTATGGTCAGGAATTCTTATACCAACTGTTTTTCGCTTTGTCCATAATTTTTTCGGTACTTCTTTTGCAGCAGGAAGAACAAATGTATAAGGACCTGGCAATAACTTCTTCATTATTTTATAAGCATAGTCAGATACTTTTGCATATTTTGAAATGTCCTTCAAATCAGGGCAAATAAAACTATATAGTTTTGTGCCTGTCTCATGTTTTATTTCATAAATTCTTTCGAGTGCTTCATGATTATAAATATCACAACCAATTCCATAAACTGTATCAGTGGGATAAATTATTACACCCCCTTTTCTTAATACTTCAACTGCCTTGTTAATATAGCGTAATTGAGGTGTAACGGGATGTAATTCATAAAATTCCATAGTCCCTCCTTTATTATTTGGGAGAAAATTTTGAAAGATATACTTCCCTGAGCATATTAAAGTAATGAATTGACATTATAAATGTTAAAAGTTATTTATTAATAGTCAACTCAAAAATATTTCTTAAATTTATTTATTAAATTTCTATAAGACATGAACAAGAAAATTCCTCGAGCAGTTGTAATTCTTGGACTAATCAGTTTTTTTACGGATTTTGCAAGCGAAATGCTTTATCCCATCACTCCAATTTTTTTAACTGCTGTTCTTGGCTCATCAATGACAGTTGTTGGATTTATTGAAGGCATTGCAGAGGTTACAGCAGGATTATTAAAAGGTTACTTTGGGGCATTGTCCGATAAATTAGGAAAAAGGTCAATTTTTGTTACAATGGGATACGGAATTTCTGGATTAGTAAAACCATTGCCCGGAATTTTACCTTACATATCAACTGTAATTTTTTCGAGAATAACCGACCGAGTTGGAAAAGGTATCAGAACAGCTCCACGCGATGCATTGCTAAGCAGTTATTCAATTAATAATAATTCCGGTGCAATTTTTGGCTTTCATCGTGGTATGGATACACTTGGTGCAGTTGCAGGACCTCTTGCTGCAATTTCTCTTCTCAAATTATTTCCAGAAAATTATAAACTTATTTTTATTGCTGCATTTATCCCATCTGTATTCGCAATTGCTTTTACTTTTTTTGTGAAAGATGTAACTGTAAAATCTTACCAAAGCCAAAAAAATATTCTAAAAAATTTCTGGAAAACTTCACCAAAAAACTACAAAGTCATTTTGTTTTTGTTAACAATTTTTTCACTCGTTAACAGCAGTGATGTATTTTTAATTCTCCGGTCTAAAAATATCTCACATTCAGATACATCATCCATTATGGGATACATTTTTTATAATATAATTTATGCTGTGTCATCCTATCCAGCAGGCATTTTATCAGACAAATTTGGTAAGAAAAAAATTTTTGCGGCAGGTTTATTTATTTTCTCAATTGTTTATTTCGCTTTTGCAATCAATACTAAACCAATTATAATCTGGGTATTATTTGCACTTTATGGAATTTATGCTGCATCAACAGAAGGCATTGCAAAAGCATGGATAAGTGATATTATAGATATTAATTTCCGTGGTTCAGCAATTGGGCTTCTTACAACTCTTATGAGTCTGGGAATAATGTGCGGTTCAATAATCACAGGTTTTCTGTGGGATAAATTTGGAGCTACAATTCCTTTCTTGATTTCTTCTATTGTGAGTTTAATTATTGCATCAACAATCCTAATCTGGAAAAAAATTTAGAAAGATTTTGTCATTATTTATACTCTACTTATTCTTTCTTTATCAAAAGCTAATTTGCTATTTTTTCAATAATAATTAATAAAAATAAGATATGATTAAAAATAAAATTGCAGTTGCAGCATTAAGCGGTGGAATGGACAGTTGTGTAACGGCAGCAATAGCAAATCAGGAATATGAACTTGCTCTTGTTCATATCAATTATGGACAAAGAACAGAAAAACGAGAACTAAAAGCATTTAATGATATTGCAGATTTTTATGGTGTTGAAAAAAGATTAGTTATTGATTTCACACATTTTTCAAAAATCGGAGGTTCATCTTTAACCGATTACAATATTGAAGTTTCGAAAGCAAATCTGAAAAGCAAAGAAATACCAACTTCATATGTACCTTTTAGAAATGCTAACATACTTTCCGTTTGTGTAAGCTGGGCAGAAGTCTTAAAAGCCGAAGCTGTTTTTATTGGTGCTGTTTATGAAGATGCAAGCGGATATCCTGACTGCCGTCCTGAATTTTTTGAAGCATTTGAAAAAATGGTTGACCTTGGCACTAAACCCGAGACAAAAATAAAAATCGTTACACCAATTATTCATTTTTCAAAAGCAGAAATAGTTAAAAAAGGAATCGAATTAGGCGCACCGCTTCACTTAACATGGTCATGTTATCAAAATGAAGAAGCAGCTTGCGGAGTGTGCGACAGCTGTGCATTTAGATTGCGTGGATTTCAATTAGCAGGAATTGAAGATCCTATACCATACAAAGAAAAACCTAAATATGTTTAACAAAAAGCAAAAAGATTATGAACGAAAAACAAAAAATACTTGAGACTTTTCCAAATCCAAATCCTGAAAGAGATTATATCATAATTCACACTGCACCGGAATTTACTTCTCTTTGTCCTAAAACAGGGCAGCCAGATTTTGCTACAATAATTCTTGAATATATTCCAGATAAACTTTGTGTCGAACTAAAATCATACAAATTCTATCTTCAATCCTATCGCAACGATGGAATTTATTTTGAAGCTGTAACGAATAAAATTTTGAACGACCTTGTAGAAGTTTTACAGCCCCGTTACATGAAAATTACTGCCAAGTTCAACACACGCGGTGGAATTCATTCTGATATTATTGCTGAATATAAAAAGAAAGAATAGCCAAAAGCTCCAAAACTAAAAATATGAGGTCACACAATGGCTAAAAAAATAATCAAAAAAAGCTGGGCTGAACCTTTTAAAATAAAAATGGTTGAGCCTGTTAAAATTACTACAAGAGAATACAGAGAAAAATGCATCAAAGAAGCGGGCTACAATACTTTCCTCTTGAAATCCGAAGATGTTTATATTGATTTACTTACCGACAGCGGAACAAATGCAATGAGTGATTATCAATGGGCTGGTTTAATGATGGGAGACGAAGCTTATGCCGGCAGCAGAAACTTTTATTATTTATGGGATAATGTAAAAAAATATTACGGCATGCCTTACTTCGTACCTACTCATCAAGGTCGTGCTGCTGAACATATCATTTCGAAAATTTTAATCAAGCCCGGAGATTACATACCGGGAAATATGTATTTTACAACAACAAGATTACATCAAGAGTTAGCAGGCGGCACTTTTGTTGATGTTATAATTGACGAAGCTCATGACCCGCAAAACAGACATCCATTCAAAGGCAATGTTGATTTGAATAAACTTGAAGATCTCATAAAAAAAGTTGGTGCTAAAAAAATTCCTTATGTCAGCATTGCTGGTCCCGTAAATATGGCAGGCGGGCAGCCAATTTCAATGGAAAATTTGAAAAATGTTCATTCACTCGTAAAAAAATATGGAATTAAACTCTGGTTCGATGCTACTCGTGCAACAGAAAATGCTTATTTCATAAAAATGAGAGAAAAAGGATACGAGAACAAAACTATTGCACAAATCTTAAAAGAAATGTGTTCTTACTTTGATGGATTGTGGGTAAGCGCAAAAAAAGATTTAATGGTGAACATTGGAGGTTTTCTTGCAACTCGAAATAAAAGGGTTTATGAAGAAGCTCGTAATCTTGTTGTAGTTTATGAAGGACTTCATACATACGGTGGATTAGCTGGAAGAGACATGGAAGCTATGGCAAGAGGAATTGAAGAAATGGTAAAATTTGAAAACATCAGTTCAAGAATTGGTCAAATCGAATATTGCGGAAAGCAGCTTGAAAAATATGGTGTACCTTTAGTTTATCCTTTTGGTGGACATGCTATTTTCCTTGATGCAAAAAAATTTTTACCACATATCAAACAGGATAATTTCCCTGCTCAAGCATTAGCAGCAGAAATTTATATAGACAGCGGCGTAAGAGGAATGGAACGCGGCATTGTTTCTGCAGGAAGAGATCCAAAAACAGGATTAAACCGTTATCCCAAACTTGAACTTGTAAGATTAACATTTCCCCGCCGTGTTTATACACAATCACACATTGATGTTACTGTTGAATCAATTGCTCAGGTTTATCAAGACAGAAAAAAAATTAAAGGCTTGAAAATGGTTTATGAACCAAAGTATTTGAGATTCTTCCAGGCAAAATTTGTTAAATTATAATTACAGAATAATGTACTAATATGAGTGACGCACTTAAACTCAAAGAATATTTTTTAGAAGATAGAAATTTACTCTTCAATAATAAAGAAATTCTCAAAGACCCATTTAAATTCTGCAAAGAATGGAGTGTTCTTGTTGAAGAATATATTTTGAAAGCACTAAAGGAAATTAAACTTAACTGTGCTATAGCATCTGTAGGAAGTTTTGCAAGACGTGAACTTTCTCCTTACTCCGATATCGACATTATGTTTATTTTTGACAAGGTTGATAATAATGAAACAGTAGTTAAAAAATGTATTACAATTTTATGGGATACTGGAATTGAAGTATCCCACACAGTTAGAGAATTTTCTGATATAAAAAAATTTCTTAAAGAAGACTTGCATGCTTTTACACAATTTTTTGAAACAAGATTTTTATGCGGCAGCGAAAAAATTTACAATGAGTGGAATAAAAAAGTATTAAGCATTTTAAAAGACGCACACAAAAAAACTCTTATTAATGAATTCTTAGAAGATATAAGACTTCGATACCAGAAATATGGTTCATCAGCAAAAGTATTAGAACCAAATGTTAAATTTACTGCCGGGGGCTTACGCGACCTGCAGGTAGTGGAATGGATTTATTCATTAAAAAACAGCGCAATACTCAGTTCACAAAATGAAATAACTCAAACAGAAAACTTCATAAATATTCTAAAAGAAAATAAAATTCTTATTCCACGTGCAGCTGCAAGATTGCTGGAAAGTTATAAATTTATACTTAATACACGTAATCATCTCCACTTATTATCCGGACACAAAAATGACAGACTTGAATTTGCAGACCAAGAAAAAATTGCTTGCCAGCTTGACTATTCTGAAAGCAACTGGCAAAATTATATGAAGAAGTATTTTGAGTCTGCAAACATTATTAAAAGATTTGCAACTACAATGATAAAAAGGTTCGAAGAAGAATTTTCAAAACCAATTCCAGATTATTTATCAATTCCATTAGATGATGATTTTACACTAAAAGGAAATGTTATCTATTTAACAAAAAATATCGAACTTACAATGTCAACAATATTACGTGCATTTTATTACAGAGGTTTATATGATGCACGTTTTGATGATAATTTAAGGTCGCAAATTATTGAAGCTGTTGTTGATCATGAAGATACTCAAAATCTTGAGCATCAGTCTTCTGTTTTTTTTAGAGAAATCTTAAAGCTCCCGAAAAATGTAAGCAAAACATTAAATGTAATGAATGAACTTGGCGTATTGGGAGCTTTTCTGCCTGAATTCAAAGAAATGATAAATTTCTTTCAACCAGGAGTTTACCATTGTTATACTGCAGATGAACATACTCTTGTTGCTCTGTCCAATCTTGAAAATTTGAATAACGAAAATAATTTCATGGGACGACTATTCCAGAGCATAAAAGAAAAAGATGTTTTATATCTGGCTGTCATTTTTCACGATATTGCAAAGCCAATTACTGTTTCAGGTCATGAAATAATTGGTGCTGAAATTGCAAATTCCGTAATGGAAAGATTGGGTTATGGTCAAGACGAAATTCAAAAAGTAAAATTTCTTGTGCGGCATCATTTAACAATGGAACAGGTTGCTTTCAGAAGAAATCTTAATGATGCTACTACACTTAATATCTTTGCCGAGATATTTCCTTCATCAGAAATGATTGACCTTTTATATTTACTAACTTATGCAGATTTATCTGCTGTATCTCCTGTTGTATGGACTCAATGGAAAAATGAACTCCTATACGAACTTTATTATAAAACCAAGAGAATGGTTGAAGAGAGAATCACTGGACAGGAACTGTTGACAATAAGTATGGAAGAAATTATGAAAACTTCTGATATCTTTACAGATGAAACAGTAAGAAATCATATTGATTCAATTGATGACCTTGGATATCTGCAATACTTTACTGCTGAAGAAATTAATCAGCATATTGAAGAAATAAATAAAGGATTGCCTGTTTCAGTATTCTTTAAAGAAGAAGGAGGCTATACTTCAATTACTGTAATTACAAAAGATTCTGATGCACTTTTATCTCGCCTTTGTGGTGCTCTATCAATTAATGATCTCAACATCCACGATGCAAAAATTTTTACACGCAAAGATGGTATAGTAATAGATAATTTCAATGTAACTGATTTTAGAACAAACAGTGTAGTAAATGATTCTCGTTATTCAAAAATAGTTGAAGACATTAAACTTGCTGTATCAAATGAACTTCAGATTGTTAAAGAATTTAACAAAATTAAATCAAAATGGTGGAGAATTGAAAACAAATTATTCAAAAGAAAAGGTGAAGTTAAAGTTTCCTTCGAAAAGCATGATAAGTTCACAATAATTGATATTTCCTCGCCTGACCGGCTTGGTCTTTTATATCAAATAACAAAAAAGATGAATGAACTTGGCCTTTCAATTTACTTTGCAAAAATTAATACCAAAGCAGATGATATTGTGGATTCATTTTATGTTCTCGATAGAAACAAGAAAAAAGTATCCACAAATTCATATGAATTAATAAAACATGAACTTACAAGAACAATTGAAAAAATGTTATAGGATATATTATGAATTTTATGAACAGAACAAATCCAATCGGATTTTTTGATTCCGGAATTGGAGGATTAACAGTAGTAAAATCTGTAATTGAACTTCTTCCAAATGAAAATATAGTTTATTTTGGAGATACTGCAAGAGTGCCTTATGGAAGCAAATCAAACGAGACAGTTATTGAGTACACACTTCAAGCAGCAAATTTTCTTTTGAGAAAAAATATAAAATTACTTGTTGTTGCATGCAACACTGCATCTTCAGTTGCACTTAAAGAATTAAAAAGATTTCTTACAATTCCAGTAATTGGAATGATTGAACCCGGTTCAAAAATGGCATTGCAGGAAACAAAGAGAGGAATCATTGGAGTTATAGGCACACGTTCAACAATTAACAATAAAGCATATTCGAACGAAATAAAAAAATTAAATCCAAAAGTTAAAGTAATAGAAAAAGCATGTCCCCTTTTCGTTCCTTTAGCAGAGGAAGGCTGGATTAATCACAAAGCAACTGAATTAATTGCAAAAGAGTATCTTACAGAATTAAAAGAAAAAAAAATAGATACACTCGTTTTAGCCTGTACACATTATCCAATTCTATCAGATGTAATTCAAAAAGTAATGGGCAAGAATGTAAAACTTGTACATTCAGGCAACCCAGCTGCAAAAATTATTGAAGAATATTTAAATGGCCGTGGATTGAGAAACAATTCAAATCATCTTGGAAAAAGAGAATTTTATGTTAGCGATGTCCCAACAAAATTTCATGAAGTAGCAGAAAGATTTTTGGGAACAAAAATTACTCACCTGCATAAAGTTGAATTAGAAGAATTAACGAACGAGTAATTGCATTTATCTTTATTTGTGATTACAATAAATTTGATTTAGAATCAATATGAAATTAGCAGGTTTAATTTTTGTAGTGCTTGTTGTTTTTTTATTGCCGAGTTGCACGGTAGATGAAGATTCACATAATATACCAGTTGATATTGAAGAAGAACAAGCATTAGAAAATCCTCCAGATTTGAATATTATAGTTGACCCAAGAATTGAGTTATTGGCTGTTGTTCAACATTTTACTACATGGGCAGAAAAAAATCATACAAAATTTAATACTGGTTATATCCATGATATTGATGATTACTTTTCAAAATATCAAAATCATTCTGCAATTCAGAAATCTCAATCATTAACAAACTCTGGATTTACATTTGATGCACCTGTAGCATTTGTTCTATATCATAACAATCCTCCTGATTTCGAACAAATTGTGCCTTACTCAAATTATTTAATTATTCGTGCAGGTGGCGAATCAAATCTTAAAGATTTTGCAGAAAAACTACGCGCATTTGCTAAAGAGACAAACTTCATGAAATTTTTTTATGATAAGAAAAAATTTTATAATCATTTACAAAATGAAATTATTAGAAATGTCAGCGATGTTAATTATATTAAAATTCTTGAAGATTACTATGGGGAAAAAAAACACAGTTACAATGTAATCCCTGCCCCATTATTTCATTCAGGTGGTTATGGACCTAAAGTACGTAATGAAGATAAAGAAGATGTTTTTAATATCATTGGACCCAAAAGTTATTCAAACGGTAATCTAACATTTGGAAACAAAGAAGATATTCTTTACATAATTCTGCATGAATTCAGCCATTCATTTATAAATGATATTACAGAAAAATATTCTGTAGAAATCAACAATTCAAAAAAACTATATGAACCTATAAAAGATAAAATGCAAACTCAGGGTTACAATAACTGGCAAACCTGTGTAAACGAACATTTAGTAAGAACTGTTGTTGCAAGATTAACATTGCAACTTTCAGGTGAATCATATAAAAACCTTATAATCAACAAAGAGATTAATAACGGGTTCATTTATATTCATAAACTTGATTCACTATTTGAAAACTATGAAAACAATAGAGATGTATACCCTAACCTTAAAAGCTTTTATCCAAGAATAATAGATCTTTTTAATTCTCTGATGTAAATGATGATAATATTAGATTTCAACTATAAGGCAGGATTACTTTCTAAATAATTAACAGAAAAATCGTATAAGATATTAATTAACTTTGTAATTTATACATAGCAATTCCGCAAATCGTTTTTGCATCTACAATTTCACCTTTTCGTATTTTTTCTTCTGCTTCATCAAGAGTTAGTTCAATCAGTTCCATTTCTTCTTCGCCTTCTTCTCTTTGATGATTTCCTTCCTTTAAATCTTCTGCAAGATAAATATGTAAAACTTCGTTGCAAAACCCCGGAGTTGTATAAATCTTTCCAAGTTTTCGAATTTTATTCGAAGTATAACCCGTTTCTTCTTTCAATTCTCTAATTGCACAATTCAGCGGGTCTTCTCCTTTATCTAATTTTCCTGCAGGAAGTTCAATAATAATTTCATCTTGCGGATATCGATATTGTTTAACAAAAATTATCTTACCATTGCTCAAAACAGGAATTATAACTGCTCCGCCGGGATGAACTGCAACCTGTCTTGTTGCTAAATTTCCAGAGCCATTGTATTGAATATCGTCAACTCGAACATTAAATACTTTCCCTTCAAATACTACTTTGCTTTTGATTACTTTGAAATTCATTTTAATCCTTTAATGATGTTTTTAAATAAATCTGTTTAGATATTTTTCAAACAAAATTTTTACTTATAAACTACTCTCAATTAATTGACCTTTCATATTTTCGGTCGACCATTCATATGATTCCTTTACAATAAATAATAAAATAGAACGCAGATGACACAGATTAGGCAGATAAACTCAGATTTATGAATCAGTAAAATCTGTCTAAGCCGTAGAATCTGCGTTCTGCTATTTTCATACTTGATTTGAAAGATATCCTTCCAGTCCCATTTGTTCAATTTGAGCACGTTGAGTTTCTGCCCAGTCTACATGATCTTCTTCCATTTTCAAAATTTTTGTAAGTAGCTCTGCGGTTGATTCATCGCCGACTTCTCGAGCAAGTGCAATTCCTTTGTTGTATGCTTTAATTGCATCCTGTTCAGCTTCCTGATCATTATAAATAAAATCCGGGACTGATTTACCAATTTTCATTTCTTTCAACTTATTAACAATTGGTGTTCCTTCAAGGAATAAAATTCTTTGAATCAACCACTCTGCATGAT
Organism: uncultured Melioribacter sp.; assembly: GCA_964572725.1. GTDB lineage: Bacteria > Bacteroidota > Ignavibacteria > Ignavibacteriales > Melioribacteraceae > Rosettibacter. The sequence continues at coordinate 2,872 of CAZNFW010000030.1, read as the reverse complement.
GCATTTCGTCAATTGCCTGCTTTTCAATTGCTTCGTGAAGTTTGCTGTAGCCCCAGTTATTACACATTTCTGAATGAACCATATACTGACTTATAGCAGTTAATTCATCAGCTAAGAGATCATTTAAAGTGTCGATTAGTTTTTGATTGCCCTTCATAGTTGCTCCTTTTAATTAGAGATTTATTCTGCTAAAATTTTTTCTATTTCATTTAATTCATCATCACTAAATTGCAAATTATTGAGTGCAGCAACAGCATCATCAATTTGTTCAACACGACTTGCACCAATTAAAGCAGAAGTCACAACAGGTTTTCTCAAAACCCAAGCAAGAGCCATTTGAGCCAAAGATTGATTTCTTTTTTTAGCAATTGCATTGAGTTTTTTTATTTTTTCTAATTTATCATTCGTAATCTGGTCAGCTTTCAAAAATCCCCATGGTTTTGATGCACGAGAGCCTTCTGGAATTCCATTTAAATATTTATCTGATAATAATCCCTGAGCTAAGGGAGAGAAAACAATGCAGCCTATTCCTTCTTTTTCGAGCACATCAGTTAAACCATTTTCAATCCATCGGTCAAACATATTGTAACGCGGTTGATGAATTAAAAGATGATGACCCATTTGTTTTAGAATATCTGCAGCTTTTTTTGTTTCTTCTGGTTTATATTGAGAGATGCCAACATACAAAGCTTTTCCGCTTCGAACAATTTGATCGAGTGCACTCATTGTTTCTTCGAGCGGAGTTTCAGGATCGGGGCGATGGTGATAAAAGATATCCACATAATCTAATTTCATTCTTTTCAAACTCTGGTCTAACGAAGCAATTAAATATTTACGCGAACCCCAATCACCGTAAGGACCGGGCCACATTCCCCATCCAGCTTTTGTAGAAATAATTAATTCGTCTCTGTATGATTTAAAATCTTTTTTAAGAATAATTCCAAAATTTTCTTCTGCGGAACCCGGAGGTGGTCCGTAATTATTTGCCAAATCAAAATGAGTGATACCCAAATCAAATGCACGACGAATCATCGCTCTGCTATTTTCGAAAACATCAACACCGCCAAAGTTATGCCATAAACCCAATGAAATTGCCGGCAGCTTTAATCCGCTTTTGCCGCAGCGGTTGTAAATCATTGAATCGTAACGATTAACTGAAGCTATATAATTCAACTTCTGCCTCTAAATTTTTTAGAAAATACCATACAAAGATAATTTAATTTTTTCTTAAATATTGGAAGATTTTATAAGAGATTTTTAACCAAAAAATTTTGATGAAACCATTACAACTGAAGAATAAAAATGTTAGTAAATAATCTGAGATAAAATTTATAGAGAATGATTAAGCTGCACATATAATAGCACTGAGAAGGTCTATGCCGAATCCAATTGCAATAGACCAGCCCAGCGATACACAAGCAAGACCAAAAGCTAAAGCGTTCCAAGCGCTAAGTTGCGCGAAAGCAACACCGCATAATATTGATTCGAGTTTTCCTCCCATTAATCTGTTCCATCTGCATAAAACTTTGTTCTTTTATTGTAACCTTCTTTTATTTTATTATTGATTATTTTGTCCCGCGGCTGAGGACAGTTAGTTATTGCCGCTAATCCGATATTCCGGACTATCGGATTTTTTCATTGTCATAACCATGAAGGCATTTTATCCATGTCTTCTTTATCAGTGGTTAAATATGGTAAAATTCAGTTGAAATTTATTTAGGAAAATCTGCTAGAACATGTTAGTAATTTTTCATAGGTCAAATAATTTTACTAAAATTTTTTTGATAATACTTTTAACTAAGTCTTATTTAATTTCCTTACATATGTCGATTTCTCATAATATTCTTCCTAATTCTCAGATTTATGCTTTCTATCATATCTTAGTTGAAAGTATAACCCAATTATTACAATAGCAAGAAAAAATATAAACAAACCAAGCTCCTCTGATGAAAAAGGCTTTCGCCAAAAGAAAATATAACTTAAAAGCATAATTGAAAGAATAAGTCGGATTATAAATTTTATATAAATGTTTTTCATACTATATCCATATTATTTAGTTTAGTCGTAAGTGCTGCTAAATTGCAGCACTTACAGCATTTTTAAATCTCATCCAAAACAACCAGCAACTGCTCCAGCAGCTACATACAATACAGCCGAAATACCAGATGCAGCAAAAAATATCCCGAATACTGCAATTGTAGCACAAATTGCAGCTTGGTCACTAATCAAACCTCCACCTTCAATTTCCTCCATCTGCTTTACACTTAGTTCTTTCATAAGAACCTCCATTAATTTAGTTATTGATTATTACATCCCGCGGCAGAGGACCCGCTAGAAAACAGCGAGGTCTTAGGACTGTTAATTATTGCCGCCAATCCGATATCCCGGGCTATCGGATTAGTCAATTAGTTTTTAACTTCACAACAGAACCTAGTTTACTTTAAAATATAATTCATAAAAATACTTGAACTGATAATAGTGAAAGAAAACAAGTAATAAATCTTTCTTCCTTTTAACTAACCCCAATTGAGATAATCTGAGATAATCCACAATAGGCCTGTAAATAAAAATATAAGCCAAAAGGTTAGCTACAAATAAATTTGGAGAATTTATTTGCGTTAACCATATCAGTATGCCTATTGGTAAAGCTATCTGTAGATAATATGATAAAAGTTTCATAATTAACCCCTATCAGTTATAAATTGTGCAATGTGCAATCGGCAGCAATTACAGCTGCAGTCCATGGTATAAATGCGGTTTCAATGAAAAGAGCAACTGATATCCAGCCGTGATTTGAATAAGCATCTTGGATGCAAGACATTACAGCGCTACCGGAAACTCCCCCATTAATCTGTTCCATCTGCTCAACACT
>CAZNFW010000029.1:0-36521 GCA_964572725.1 uncultured Melioribacter sp. | reverse complement strand
GGGTAATAAAGATGTTCTGTCCCCTGCTCTTGATTCATTTATCCCCTGAAATTTATTACATGTCTTTTTTATTAAGATGATATCACTTGCCTTTATAATTCTCATAATTGATTTCTAATTTTTACTTTTAATAAAATTTTAAAACTTGCATGTGTATTTAAGTCAAATCCTTCGAAATAATGCTGGTATAAGTTTTGTATAGTTAATCGGCTTTTTTTGTAATTTTGTTAATAATTAAAGGAAAAGTTTATGGCAGAGGAAAAATTAAAATTGGAAGATTTGCTTGGCAGTGTTCAAAGAAATGAAGAGTATGACCGAATTGACTATGTAGCAATTATTGGCGGTGGCGTAATGGGACAGGGAATTGCTCATACAATTTCTGCTGCTGGATTAGATGTTGTAATAATTGAAAAGGACGAAGAAAAAGTTGAAAAATCCAGAGAAAGCCTGAAAGCTTCAATGGAAAGGGAAATTGCCCGCTGGGCTATGACTCAGAGTGAAATGAAATCAATTCTTTCAAGAATTAAATGGACTACAGACAGAAATGATATTCCTGAATGTGACCTTATTATTGAAGCAGTTGACGAGAATTATGAATTAAAGCAAAAAATATTTAAAGAATTAGATGCAATTGCCAAACCACAAACAATTTTTATATCTAACACATCTACTCTCAGCCTTACAAAAATTGCAGAAGTAACAAATCGAAAAGATAAAATAATCGGAATGCACTTCTTAAACCCCGTCCCAAAAGTTCCACTTGTCGAACTTGTTCGTGCACTTGATACTTCTGATAAAACAGTTGAAATAATTAAAAAATTTGCAGCTCGAATTGGTAAAACTCCTGTTGAAGTTTATGAATATCCGGGATTTGTTACAACACGAGCAATTGTTCCATTATTAAATGAAGCTATGCATATTTTACTTGAAGGAATTGCATCAGCAAAAGATATTGATACAGCAATGAAACTCGGTTATAATTTTCCTATGGGTCCGCTTGAAATGGCTGATACAATGGGACTGGATGAAGTTCTTGCATGGATGGAAACTCTATGGCATAGTCTGGGGGAACCGCGTTACAGACCATGTCCAATACTTCGAAAACTTGTTCGTGAAAGAAAACTGGGCAAGAAAACTGGCGAAGGTTTCTTCAAATATGATGCTGAAGGTAAAATAATTACTTAAAATTGGAGATAACATGAAAGTTTTAGTTCTTAATTGCGGAAGTTCATCTATTAAATATCAGTTTATTGATACAACTGCTCAAATTGCATTAGCAAAAGGGATGGTTGAAAGAATTGGAATGTCAAGTGCAGTTCTTAGTCATACTCCATATGGAAAAGAAAAAATAAGAATTGTAGGAGAAATTTTAGACCATACAATTGCTATTGAGTATGTAATAGCAGTGTTATTAAGTCCTAATCATGGTGTTATTAAAGATAAAAAAGAAATTGATGCCGTAGGACATCGTGTAGTTCATGGCGGTGAAACTTTTTCTGGTTCGGTTTTAATTACAGATCAAGTAATGAATGCAATTAAAGAAAATATTGAACTTGCACCTCTTCATAATCCGCCAAATATTAAAGGAATTTTAGCAGCTAAAGAACATTTACCAAATACTCCTCAAGTTGGAGTGTTTGATACAGCATTTCATGTTAAAATGCCCCCAAGAGCATATCTTTATGGAATACCTTATGAACTTTATCGTAAATATAAAATCCGTCGTTATGGATTTCATGGAACTTCTCATCGATATGTTTCTGAAAGAGCAGCAAAATTAATTGGTAAACCAATTGAAGAATTAAAAATTATTACAGCCCATTTAGGGAATGGTTGTTCGATGGCTGCAGTTGAATATGGAAAATCAATTGATACAACAATGGGCTTTACTCCGCTTGAAGGATTGATTATGGGAACAAGAAGCGGAGATATTGACCCTTCAGTCATTCTTTACATCATGGCAAAAGAAGGTTTATCACTTTCTGAAGCTAGTACACTTTTAAACAAACACAGCGGTTTAATTGGAATTAGCGGCGAAAGCAGTGATATGCGTGAAATTGAAGAAGCTGTTAAAGAAGGAAATAAAAAAGCAAAAAATGCTTTTGATGTTTTTAACTATCGAATTAAAAAATATATTGGAGCTTATGTTGCTGCAATGAATGGCTTGGATGCTTTGGTATTTACAGGAGGAATTGGAGAAAATTCTATTATGGTTCGCAAAGAAGTATGTTCAAATATGGAATATCTTGGAATTAAACTTGACGATAAACGAAATGAAAATGTTGAAGGAGAATGTTTAATTTCTTCTGATGATTCAAAAGTAAAAGTATTCAGAATTCCAACAAACGAAGAATTAGTAATTGCACTTGATACTGAAACAATAGTTAATGAACAATTGAAACAGGCTTAATTCAAAATTTTCTGAATAGAAATTTTATAAAAGGTCACTAAAATTTTGGTGACCTTTTTTATTTTTTTCGTTTAAGAATATATTTCTTTCTTAAATTTACAATTGAAATTATTTTTAAACTGCATTGAAAATACTCGTAATTAATATCAAATATCTTGGTGATTTAATTATTTCAACGCCTGCCTTAAGAGCACTTCGTAATAAATATTTAGATGCTGAAATAATTGTTATGGTAAGAAATGGATTTGAAGATGTATTTAAGTATAATCCAAATGTTAACAGCATAATTAGTTTTAATCCACAAATTAAAGGGAAAAAAAGTATAAAGAAATTTTTAGAGGGTCTTAGATTTTTTTACAAAATAAGAAAAGAGAAATTTGATGTTGTAATAGCTTTACATCCAGGAGATAGAATTGCTTTTTTATCATGGTTATCACAGGCAAAAATAAGAATTGCCCCTCGAAAACAAAACTTTTCATTTTTATTCAATAAAAAAGTTGATGTTCTTGAAGATACAATTAGTTATATAGATTATTATAATAAAATTGTAGAATCATTTAATGTTAAGGTTGATTCAAAAGAAACAGAATTTTTTATATCAGAAAAAGAAATTAAGTGGGCAGAAGAATTTTTCTCGATCAATTCTCTTGATGATAAGAAGGTGCTCAGTATTCATCCGGGAGCAAGTGAACCTTCAAAGATTTGGGAAAAAGAAAATTTTATAAGCCTGATTAATTTATTAAAACAAAAAAGTTCGTTAAAAATTTTACTGCTTTCAGGACCTAATGATATTCAAATTTGTAATTCAATTTTGAAGGAAATCCATGACATAACATTTTATTACTCTAATAGTATATTGAATACTGCAGCATTGTTGAAAAAATCATCTCTTTTATTAACTCATGATACAGGAACACGCCATTTAGCTGTTGCACTAAAAGTTCCTGTTCTTGCTTTAATGCCGGATGATAATTCTCAATGCTGGAATTTTTACTCGGAAGCTGATAAACATTATTCAATAATTGGTAAAAGAATTATAAATGATAGCGAATCTTTCTTAGGTGATATAAAAGTTGAGCAAGTTTACAATAAAATTAGAGAGATATTAAATATATGGTAAAAGAAAATGTAAAAAATATATTAGTTATTAAATGGGGTGCATTGGGCGATTTAATTGCAAGTACATCTGCAATAAAAACAATAAGAGAAAATTTCCCTCATGCGCATATTACGCTTTTAACAAATAAACTAATGACTCAAATTATCCCGCCCAAATTTTTAGTTGATGAACATATTATTGTTAATACAAACAGAAATAAAGTTGTTGATTCACTATTTAAGCAGCTGTTAGTTATCTTTAAGCTGCGAAAAAGAAATTTTGATTTAGGAATAAATTTAAGGTGGACTTCTGAAAGAGCTGCTTTGATAACATACTTAAGTGGTGCAAAAGAAAGAGTAAGCAGTGGTCCAAAAAAGTTAATGAATTTGTATACAATAAAATTAGAACACCCAACAGGAAGATATCACGAAATTCATAGAAATCTTGATATTGTAAAAGCACTTGGGTGCAGTGTTTCTGATGAAAATCCTGTATTATTTATTTCTGAAGATGAACAGAAGTATGCAGATTTATTCTTCGAAAAAAATAAATTAGAAAAATCAAATACAATTTGTATTCATCCCGGGGCAAGTAAACCAGTTCGAGCGTGGATGCCTGAAAGATTTGCAGAAATTGGGAAAAGACTTGTAAATAATTTTGGGGTAAATATTTTACTAACATGGGGACAGGGTGAAGAAAAATTAGTTGACCATGTTGCAAAACAAATTGGTGATAAAGCAGTTATATCGGCTTCTACAAGAACAATTGGACAACTTGCAGCAATGATTAAAAATTGCAGTATGTTTTTTTCTAATTGCACCGGACCAATGAATGTATCCGTTGCTGTTAAAACACCAACCATAGCATTGCTCGGTTCTTCACATCCTGTTGACTGGGGAGCTTTTGGTGATATGCATATAAATATAAAGTCTCCGCTAAATTTAGAACATTACTCAGAAAATGATGAAAAAAAAGCTATGGAGGCATTGTCAATTGATTATGTATGGGAAATTGTTAATAAAAGGTATCAAGAAATTCAAGAGCACAAATGATTGGAGAAATTGCTGCACTTATAACAGCTCTACTGTGGTCAGGAACTTCTATTGTTTTTACAGAAGCTTCTGTTAGAGTTGGTTCGTTTTATGTTAATGTAGCAAGATTAATTATTGCAATGTTTTGTCTTGCTTTGACTGTTTTAATTTTCCAGATAGAAATTAATCTGTCAACTTCACAAATCCTAAATTTGATTTTAAGTGGAATAATCGGGCTTGTAATTGGTGATACTTTTTTATTCAAAGCTTTTCAAAATATTGGTGCAAGATTAAGCATGCTTATCATGGCATCAGTTCCTGCAATTTCTGCAATTTTAGCTTTCATTTTTCTTGGTGAAAAAATTTCTTTTATTGGAATAATTGGGATGATTATAACGATTTCAGGAATTAGTTTGGTTGTATTAAATCGTCAAGAAAAACCAAGTTCTGATTATAAAATTGACTACATTGGAATTTTTTATGCATTCATGGGAGCAGTTGGTCAGGCTGTAGGTTTAATTTTTGCCAAAAATGCTTTCAACGAATCTGATATTAATGGTTTTGTAGCTGCATTTATTAGAATAAGTTCCTCTGTTATTTTCATGTATCCTTTATTTGTATTTATTACTAAAATTAAAAATCCTTTTTCAATTTTCAGAAATAACAAAACTGCTTTAATTTATACTTTGATTGGGTCAATAATTGGTCCTTTCTTTGGAATAACATTTAGTTTAATTTCTGTTGCACATACTAAAGTTGGAATTGCATCTACTTTAATGTCTACAGTCCCAATAATTATGCTTCCGCTTGTTAAATTTTATTACAAAGAAAGACTAACATGGATTGCGGTCACCGGGGCATTTTTGGCAGTTGCTGGAGTAGCAATGTTATTTTTGAAATAAAATTTATCATAGATTTTCATTTTATACTTATGAATTACTATCTTATTTATGATTTGATATCAAATATTTTTTAATTTTGATATAACAAATAAAGGGAATACTTATGAGATTCAGTTTAAATATAGACCACATTGCAACCTTAAGAAATGCTCGTGCAGAAATTCAACCTGACCCTGTAACTTTTGCTCTTATGGCTGAACAATTTGGTGTTGATGGAATTGTAGTTCACCTGAGAGAAGATAGAAGACATATTAATGAAAGAGATGTTAGATTATTAAGGGAATTAATTACAACAAAACTTGACCTCGAAATGGCTGCAGTTGACGAAATTATTGAAATAGCATGTGATGTTCAGCCAGAATTAGCTACAATAGTTCCTGAAAAAAGACAGGAACTCACAACTGAAGGTGGTATTAATGTAATTGATAATATCACACATTTAAGAGAAACAATTGATAGACTTCATGAAGCTGAAATTGCTGTATCATTATTTATTGAACCAGATATAAATCAAATTGATGCTGCTGCAGAAATTAATGCTGACTTTATCGAAATTCATACGGGTCATTATGCAAATGCTGTAAGTGAAGAAGATATTTTTGATGAATTGGAAAAAATTAGAATTGCAGCTAAACATGCAAAAAAATTTGGACTCGGTGTTAATGCAGGTCATGGTCTGAATTATATTAATATGAAAGAACTTGTTGCAATTAAAGATATTGACGAGGTAAGCATTGGACATGCAATCATAGCGCGTTCTGTTTTTGTTGGGATTGAAAAAGCTGTTAAAGAAATGATAGAAATTATTCGCAGTGCAAAGTGAAATTCCAATCTGGAATAAATTTGAATCTAAAAAAGAAATTAGAATATCATTACAAATTTTTTGATAAAGATAAAATATCTCCCGACCCTATAGAATTTCTTCACACATATAAAAATTATTTTGATATAGAAATTTCTGGTATTATCTCATCAACTTTTGCATACGGCAATGTGAAACAAATAAATCAAACCCTCCTTTCAATTCATTCTATAATGAATTACAAGCCTTATGAATTTGTAATGAATTATAATTATGTGAGAGATAAAAAATATTTTGAAGAGATAATTCATCGATTTTATAAGCCGGATGACATTGCAAAATTTTTTTATGCACTAAATAAAATTTATGTTTCCTACAAATCATTAAAATATTTTTTCCTACTCTATTATTTCAATGAAGAAAAAAATCTGAAAAGTACAATTTCATTTTTTTCAAAAAATATTTTGGAGTTAATTGGTTCGCAATTTGATTTAAGTCAGGGAATTAAATTTATGTTTCCAGATCCATTTAAAGGGAGTGCGTGTAAAAGAATTAATTTATTTTTAAGATGGATGGTAAGGAAAGATGAGATTGATTTTGGTTTATGGAATGAAATATCAAAATCAAAACTTATAATTCCTGTTGATACTCATGTTGCAAAAATTTGTAGAGATTTAGGACTTACCAAAAGAAAAAATATAAGCTGGCTTATGGCAGAAGAAATAACAGAAAATTTAAAAAGCTATGACCCTGAGGACCCTGTAAAATATGATTTTGCAATTTGTCATATTGGTATGAGAAAAATGAAATTTTAAAATATTTGTTGCTCATAGTTAAATACATAATTATTTTTGAACAAACATAAATAGGAGAACGGCATGTCGGAACAAAAACGATTTGTCCCCTTTGTTTCTTCAGAAACAAATATGGCAGAATTTACAGTCCGAGCTTTAATTATTGGATTAATAATGTCTGTCGTTTTAGGTGCCGCAAATGCATACCTTGGATTAAAAGCAGGTATGACTATAGCAGCAACTTATCCAGCTGCTGTTATTGGTATGGCACTTCTTAAATTAATGAAAGGAACAATACTCGAAGAAAATTTTGCTCGTACTGTTGGTTCAATTGGTGAATCGATTGCTGCTGGTGCAATTTTTACTTTGCCTGCTTTTTATATTGCAGGAATCTGGATTCAGTTCGATACGCTGAGCAATTACTTAATATCAACTGCCATCATGTTTGTAGGTGGAGTGCTTGGAATAATGTTCGTTGCATTATTAAGAAAAGTAATGGTTGAAGATGCAGAATTGCCATTTCCGGAATCTGTTGCTGCTTCTGAAATTCATAAAGCAGGGAGAGCAGGAGGAACTGGAGCAAAATTTTTATTTACAGCAATGGGAGTAGGTGCCGTAATTCAAACACTTGGTCAGCTTAAATTTTTTGCTACTACATGGGAAAAGTTTGTCGGATTTTCTAAATCAATTATAAATTTAAAGTCAGCAGGAACAGCTACTGCACAGGGAGGAGTTTTGCTGAGTTCTCCTGGTGTAAGTCCAGCATACATAGGAGTTGGTTATATAATTGGTCCTAAATTAGCTTCGCTTAATTTTAGCGGTGGATTGCTTGCATGGGGATTGTTTGTACCGATAATTTTATATTTTCTTTCACCTGAATTAATTCAGCAATATCAATCTGCAAATCCTGGAATGAATCCTTCTGATAATGACTGGATAATCTGGTCTCAAATGATTTGGAGATATATAGTTCGTCCAATAGCAATAGGCGGAATGCTTGTAAGTGCAGGTTATACTCTTTTTAAGATGAGAAAAAGTCTTGCAGTTGGAATTCAACGTTCAATAAGTGATGTTAAAAAAGCAGCTGCTGGAGAACACACAACAGAAAGAGTTGATCAGGATTTGAGTTTTAAATGGATTATGATTGGGATCGCATTTTCTGCTATTATGACCTTTTTAATCTATAATTATTTTGCACAGGATATATTTGCAGCTTTTGTAGCAACTTTGGTTATGATTATTGCAGGTTTTTTCTTTGCAGCAGTTTCAGGCTATCTGGTTGGAATTATTGGTTCAAGTAACAATCCAATTAGCGGGTTAACTCTTTCAACATTAATTGTGGCTGCTTTGTTAATGGTTGCTCTTGGGATGACGGGAAAACAGGGAGTTGCTGCAGTTCTGGGAGTAGCTGCTGTTGTTTGTGTATCGGCTGCAGTCGCAGGTGAAATGCTTCAAGATTTGAAAGTTGGACATATACTTGGCGGAACTCCATGGAAAATGCAGGTGGGTGATATTCTTGGCGTAGCACTTGCTTCATTAGTGATGTTTATTCCACTTTTAATTTTACATCAAGGTGATGTTAATGCTGGTAAAATGGCAACACCACCTTATGAAGGCGGTTTTGGAAGTGCAAAATTAGCCGCTCCTCAGGCTGGTTTAATGGCTCTGTTGTCTCAAGGTATTGTGAAAGGTGATATGGCTTGGCCTTTAATTATTGTTGGTATGGTTATGGGATTTGGATTTATATTAATGCAGGTTCGTAGTCCTATGCTTGTTTCTGTTGGGATGTATCTTCCGCTTGAAACTACATTTGCAATTTTTATTGGCGGAATTATAAAAGGAATTGTAGAGAGAATTAGTATTAAAAGAAATTTTAACGAAGCACAAAAATCCAGAGTCGAAAATACAGGAGTTCTTGTTGCAGCCGGATTAATTGCAGGCGAAGCTTTGATTGGTTTGGTCTTTGCCGCATTCGCATTTTTTGAAATTCAATTGTTCTCAATATTTCAGTATCCATCATTCTATATTAGTTTATTAGTTTTTGCATTTATTGCATGGTATTTAATTCAAATTCCTGTTAAGAATGCAGGTAAAGCAGACGAGCCGGCTCCGCCTCCTGTTTCGATGTAATTGTTCGTAAATATTAAAGGCTGATTAAATATGATTGTTATCATTATTTAATCAGCCTTGCATTAAAACTTTTGAGGGTAAGCTTTAATGCAAAAAATTATTCTTCTGGGGCGTTTTAATAAATCAGAAATTCTAACTGGTCCAGAAAAAATTGCTAAAAGAATATTTCACTATTTATCATTACAAAACTGCGATGTTTTGTTTTGTGATTTCTTCTATAAAAACAAACTTGATACAAATCTATTTAACAGAATTTTGGGTTATTCAAAAGTAGAGAATCAAAATTATGTGATTTGTGTTGGAATCATTAGATTAATTTTTATCTTACTTAAAAACTCTACTGCTGTTGTTCATATCGTAACCCTCGAAAATTACCAGATAATTATTTTTCTGCTAAAACATTTATTGAAAGTAAAAATTATTATAACATTTCATGGTTCCATACCTTATGAAATAAAAAATTCCAAACAAAAACTTAATTGGATACAAAAATTAAAATTAAGAACTCTTGAAAAACTTGCAGTATCAAAAGCTGATTACATTGTTTTTGTTTCTTATTTGTTGAAAAATTTATTTACAGAATATTATGATTTATCAAATAAGAATTACACAGTGATTTATCATGGAATTGATGAAATTTTTTGCAATACATTTCTCCCAAATGTTTGTAATAGATCACTGAAATTATTTTTTTATAATTCCTCAGAGTATATCGAAAGAGATTTACAAAAAATTTACAATTCATTGCTTGAAATCAAAAATATTCAATTAGAACTTTTTGTGGTAGGTGCTTCCGATGATAATGTTGTATCAAAAAATAATCTGACAGTAATTTATCAAGATTATATGACTCAGGAAGAATTAGTCAATTTTCTTGAAGACAAAAATATTTTAATCAAAGGGGATGTATTTGATTCTTTTTCTCTATTTGCTCTGGAATGTATGGCTTTAGGGAAAATAGTAATAGTTAGCAAAAAAATTGGAATAGCAGAAATAATAAAAAATAATGTTAATGCTATAATTTATAATGATTATGCTGAATTAAAATCTATTATTGAAAGATTATATGAAGATAAAGAATTGACTGAAAACATTTCTAAAAATGCAAAAAAAATATGCAACGAATTAAAATGGGAAAATGTGATAAGTAATTATATAAGTCTGTATGAAAGAGTATGAAAAGAATAAAATAAAAGTATGTCATTTTGTTAATCGTATTACTGGAAAAGAAGATGGGGTATTCAGGCATTTATGTGCACAAATTAAATTTCTTGATAATTCAAAATATGAACAGTTTGTAGTATTTCAAGGTGATTTTTTTGTAGAAAATATTTTTAGAGAATTAAACGTTCATTATTATTCTCTGCCTCTTCTTAATAAAAAGTACTCAATTAAAATATTTTATTATTTTGCTAAAATTATACTATCAGAAAAGGTTGATGTTATTAATGCGCATTCTTTAAAACCTTACATCATTGCAGGGCTGTTAAATTTCTTCCTCAGGAAAAAAATAATTTACAGTAGTCACGGAAGTTTTATTGAGAATGATTACAATACAAAATTAGATAAGTTTATTTATAAAATCCTCCATCAAATTATTTGCAGAATAAATGATGTAAATGTTTTAACCCCTTCAAGGACAAATAAAAATATTTTGATAAACGAAACAAAATTATTCTCAAAAATTGATTTTTATTATAACGGATATATACCAATTTATTTTAATGGAAATATTGATAGTCAGCTGTTAAGCGAACTGAATCAATTAAAAGAAAAATATTTTCTAATTGGTTATATAGGAAGATTAGACAGAGAAAAAAATGTTAAGTGTGCAATAAGAATATTATATGAATTAAGAAATGATAATGTATTTTTAGTAATAATTGGAGATGGGGAGGAGAGAATAATGCTGGAGAATTATGCATCTTCTTTATCAATAAGGAATATAAAATTTTATGGTTTTATTAATAATGCTGTTAATTATATGAAGTTATTAGATTTATTAATGTTAACTTCAAAATCAGAGGGAATGCCAATCGTTGTCTGGGAAGCAATGTTTAATAAAGTTCCTGTAATTTCAACTAATGCTGGAGGAGTAAAAGAAATTTTAGAAGAGAATAATTGTGGATTTATTTTTGAGCACGAGAATCTTCAAGAAGCTGTTAACAAAATAATTTTATTAATGAATGATAAAACTCTATGCAAATATTTAGGTGAGAATGGATATAAGGCAGTAATGAAAAAATACAATGTGAATAATTTCAAAAATTTTTTTGAAAAGTATTATAACATTTTAATAAATGAGGGACGAAATTAACATATTACATATTTCTCCATACTTTAATTATGTATGTGGTGTAAGCAAGTATGTTTATTTAGTATTAAGAGGGATGAAAGAATTATCCATTAATAATATTCCCAAACTTAATTTATATTTTATTACAAATGGTGGAAATGCATTAAACCGATTATATTCAATTGATATAAAACCTGATATAATCCCATTCAAGAGAGGGTTGGGAAATTTATTTTTTATTATCTCAAATACATTACAACTGGAAAAATATTGTATATCACATAATATTGATATAATACATTCACATCATCGTTATACTGAATTACTCTCTTATTTAGTTAAAAAAAGAGTCTCAAGAAAAATTAATAAGCAAATAAAAATTATCACAACTGCACATAGTATTGTTAAGGGTTACAAAAGTATCAGTTTTAAATCAGATAAAATTATTGCTGTAAGCAATACAGTTAAGAATTATTTAATTAATAATTATAGAATATCAAAACAAAATATAATTCAATTTAATAATCCAGTTGATATATCAAATGATTCTAACCAAATAAAAATTAACAAAAGTGATTTGGGGATTAATGATAGAAGTAAGGTTATTTTATTTGTAGGGAGATATTCTAAAGAAAAAGGAATTGATTATTTAATAAAAGCATTTTTGGAAATATCCAGAACTCATGATTTATTTTTATTAATAATTACAGATGCAGATGAGAATATTAAAAGAAAAGTTAAAAGAAAAAGTGAGAAAATAATTTTTATCGAACCTTGTGAAGATATAACAATGTATTACAGTTTATCTGACATTGTAGTTGTTCCATCTTTAGTGGAAAGTCTTCCCTATGTTGTAATTGAATCAGGGATGAATAAAAAATTTTTAATTGCATCAAATATTAATGGGATAAATGAATTTATAGAAGATGGGAAACATGCAATATTATTTGAAGCTAAAAATTATAATGCATTGATTGAGGCGTTACAAAGAGCATTGAATATGTCTAAAACTGAAAAGGAACAATTTGTGGAAAATTTACATGCAAGAACAAATGCTTTTATTGACCCTGTTAGATATGCAGAAAAACTTTTAAAGATTTACTTAGAAATTTTAAATGATTCTTAACTGCTATGGAATTGTTTAATAAATTAATTTTAAGTAAAAAAGAATTAATAAACTTTTCACTAAATACACTTCTAAACAGCAAGGGAATTCTGCTTACTTATTTTGATTTTAATGCTTTTAATCATGTGAAAAATAATAGAGAATATTGTTCGTTGATTTCAGATAACTTTTACATTTATCAAGATGGTGTAGGAATGTATTTAGCTTTGAAATATTTAGGAACAGATGCAGAGAGAATTGTTAGTATGAATTATCTTAACTGGATGGTTAAAAAAATTATTAAAACAAAAGGAAAAATATTTTTAATTGGTTATGATTTTAAGAATGAACTTATTGAAAGAAAAGCCAGAGAGAAAAATATTTATCTGATAGATTATTATCATGGATTTTTTAAGAAGCATGAATTAGAAACAATAATAAATCGTATAAAGAATTCAAAAGCAGAATTTGTATTTATTGGAATGGGAAAACCAAAACAGGAATTTATTGCTGCAGAATTAAAAAAATATTTGCCTCATGTAAATTATATATGTGTCGGAGACTATTTTAATTATTATTTTGATTTTAAAAATAGAGCTCCAAAATTAATACAACATTTACAACTTGAATGGTTATACAGAATATTTAAAGAACCACGAAGATTATTTATAAGATATTTTCTGGGTATACCGCTTTTTATTTATTATATACTTTCTTATAAGAGGGCAAAATTTAATAGAGGGCTTAAATATGATGAAGCATAATTTTTTAGTTCTGCTTTTTATTTTTCTTCATCTAAAAATTCATGCGAGAGATATTAATGTTAAGAAAATACAAAATGGTTTCGAGCTGCAGATTAAATTTAATCAGTATGTTTATAATATCAATAATAATTCAGAACTTAATTTTATTTATGATGAAGATGAATCAAATCCAGGAAAACCTAAATTACCTTCCAGAACATTATTTATAGCTGTACCACCAAAATCAAAAGCAAGAATTAAATTAATCGAGAAAAATATTATACAAATTCGTGATGTTGAAATAGCACTAAACAGAAACCCTGTATATGAAAATAATTCGGTTATTTACAAAAATTATCAGAACTACTTTAATTCAATAACAGCAGATATTTATCCCGAAGCAGATTATGAGATTTTGAATTATACATGGTTGAGAGGCTTTTATTGTGTTGTTGTAAAAATTAATACACATCGTTATTCGTTCAAAGACAGAACATTAAATATAATTGAATCATGCAGATTAAAGTTGATTTATGAAGGAGGGAATCAAAACTACCTTAAAAATGATGAATCATCTTTATTCGACAAAACTTTGAAAGAATTGATTATTAATTATGAAGAAGCAAAAGAATTTCGCACCAATCATAAATTTACTTACACAGATTCGAGTGACAGCTGGATAGATTATTCAAAAGAATACATCAAAATTTCTGCAGCAAATGATAACATTTATCGAATTACTTACGATTATTTTATCAAACATGGAATAAATCCAGATTTAATTAATCCATCTACGATTAAAATTTTTTGTAAAGGTAAACAAATTCCAATTTATGTCCATGGAGAAGAAGATGATAAATTTGATAGAGAAGACTACATCGAATTTTACTCTGAAAAAAATTACTCGGGCAAAGATTATCGAAAAGTTGTAAATAAAGGGGAAGATTATATTCATTATATGAATTTATATGATGATACAACTAATTTATGGATTACATGGGGAGGTGAAAAAGGCAAAAGAATTGAAATTGATAAATCTAATTATAATAACATTGCAGATACAGTTGATTATCATCTTGTAAAATTACATCTCGAAAAAGATGAAAGGTTTTGGTATTATGATCCAACAGAACCACGAGTTCAATTACCATTCTGGCAGGAGAATAAGTTATATACATGGTTAGTAATTGGAAATTCAGGTTCTCTTAATGTAGATTTTGATGCAAGTAATTATGTTGAAAATTCCCGCGTAAAGATTTTAACAAGGTTAATTAGTTATTCGGCGGATGTGGCAAATAATCCAGAAGGAATTTATAATACACATAAAATTGGCATTAGCCTTAACAGTTCATCAATTCAAAATACAATTGTTTATAATTACAAAGAAACTGTAAACTTTATCTCAACATTTCATTCAGGACAATTAAAGAATGGCACAAACACAATCAAAATTTCTGGTATGCCAACCTCAGTTTCGTTTCATCAATCATTAATTGACTGGATTGATGTAGAATATTTCAGAAAGAACATTGCTGTTAATGATTCAATTCTAATTACTGTTCCTGATACTTTAACAAAAAAATTAAGAGTATTAAAAATAGAAAATGTTTTAGGTGACAAAAATAATTTGTTAGTCTATAAAATATTTCCATCATTCAAAAAGATTGAAAATTATTTATTACTTGGAGAAACCAAAAAGAGTTTACAAATAATTGATACTATTTCAGGATGTGATAAATATTTTATAACTAAAATTGACAAAGCTGGAGAACCGATTTATAGATATAAAAAATATTTTGTTAATCTTAGAGATAAATCAAGACAGGCTGATTATATCATAGTTACAAATAAATTATTATCCAGTTCAGCAGAAAATTATAAAAAATTTATTGGTGATTCTTACAGCATTAAAACTGAATTAGTTTATGATGAAGATATTTATGATGAATTTTCATATGGACAGATTGATGCTCAAGCAATAAAAAACTTTTTAATAAATGCTTATGAGAATTGGCAAAATCCTAAACCTTCATATTTAATTTTAATTGGTGATGCAAACTATGATTATAAAAATGTTACAACCACTGCTCCTTTTAGTCGTAAAAAAAATTTAGTAATGTCTTATGGTTTTCCTGTAAGTGATGTTTGGTATGTTATCTGGGACAGCACAAACACAGCAATTCCTCAAATGTATGTTGGAAGAATTCCAGCTAATAATAATGAACAGGTAATTTTTTATATGAATAAACATCAAAAATATATTTCAAGAAAGTATGACAAGTTTAATAAGACATTTTTATTTTTCAGCGGAGGTAATACATCAAAGCAATCAGAACTGCAAGAAATTAAAAATGTAAATGATGAGCTTTATCAGAATTATGTTTTTTCATCACCATATTATGGAACTGGCATACACTTTTATAAAACATTATCACCTCAGACAAATTTTGGATTTTATTCAAATGAAGAATTTCAAAAAATAATTGATGAAGGCGGATTATTTATTTCATACATCGGACACAGCGGAACAAGAACATGGGATAATGGAATAACTGAAGTTGAACATTTAAAAAATAAATATTCTGATAGATTTCCACTAATTACCGATTTTGGTTGTTCTACAGGAAAATTTGCAGAACCTGATGTAGATGCATTTGGAGAACTATTTATCTGTCAATCTGTTGATGGTCAGGCAATTGCATACCTTGGAAATTCAAGCTGGGGTTATCTTTCAACTTCATTAAGATTCCCAAAATATTTTTACGAAATATTTCTGAGAGACTCAGAAAAAGGAATTGGATATGCTCATCTAACTGCTAAAATACAACAACTCACCGAAACTGGCTTTAATGATATTAATAGAGTATTTACTTATTGTAATCTTTTACTTGGCGACCCAATTGTTAATCTTGCATTACCTTCAAAACCAAACCTGTATATTGACAATTCAAAAATAAGTCTGCTCTCATCTAATATTAATGACAAAAATGATTCAGTATTAATAAAAATAAATGTCTCAAATTATGGATTATATAAAAATGCTTTGACTGTAATTAAAATTGAAGATGTTTTGAATGATAATATTTTGTTTAAAAAGTTAATCAATATTAATCTTCCTAAGTATGAAGATACTTTATTAATTAATATTCCAGTTAAAAATTATGCAGGAAAACATAAAGTCAAAATTCAATTAGATATGACAAATTCCATTGATGAAATTTATGAGGATGATAATTATACTGAATTTGAATTTTTTGTTTATTCAACTTCACTCGTTCCATTAATTACTTCTAAATATTACAGTGTTATTAATGATACATTATTTATTCTAAATCCAATAGAAAAATTAAATAATGATATTAATGAAATAGTAATTCAGTTTGATGAGAACTCTGATTTTCTCAAACCAATAGAAATTGTTAAACCAATTGGAATGCTGGTTACAAAAATTCCATTAAATCAACTTGATGATAACAAAAGATATTATTTCAGATTTAGATTGAATGATAAATCGAATCCATTTTCGGATATATATTCGTTCAAGAAGATTGATAAATATGCTGAAGTATTTATTGATGAACCCGCTGAAAGTGATAGAGAATTTATTTATTCAAATACAATTTATGACAGTCAGAGTAAAAGTTGGAAGTTAAACAGCAGAAAGATTTCATTGATTGTCAAATCTGCTGGATGGCTTGATGGCTCATTTGGTTCTATTTTGTATGACAACAATGAAAAACTGCCTTCAACATATTATTGGGGTATTGCTGCTGCGATTATTGATTCAATTACATTTATGCCAAAAACAATTAAATATTTTTTAGTTCCTGATGCTAAAGCGTCCGATTCACTTGTAAATTTTATTAATTTATTACCAGCTGGCACAATTGTAGCAATGACAGTTTGCGCAGATGCACAACAAAATATTTTTGGCGGAAAAAATTCAAAGACTCGATTGGCTATAAAAAGTTTAGGCAGTATTTATATCGATAGTGTTCAATATCGTGATTCATGGTGTATTATTGGAAAGAAAGGTGCTATACCCGGTTCAGTTCCAGAAGCATATAAAAAACAATTAAGTGGTCCTGTTCAAATAGAAATTTCTAAAAATCTGATGTATGATAATGGTTTTGTGATTTTTCCCGAAATTACTAATTCAAGCAAATGGAAAAAAATCATAATTGATTCCTCTAAACCTGATAATTCTGAAATTTCTATTACTCCAATTGGAATCAATAATCAAGGAGAATATGATACACTAAAAAATTTTATTTCATATACTGATTCTATTGATATAAGTCAATTGGATGCAAGTAAATACACTAAGATTAAACTTATTGCAAAATTTTTTGCAAATGAAAAAAAGCAAAGTCCTGTTATTAAGTCTCTTTCAGCATATTTTTCATCTTTACCTGAATTGGTAACTAATTATCAAACAACATGGATTGAAAAAGATTCTATTAAACATGGTGATAAAATTAATTTTCATTCTAAAATTTTTAATGTTGGAAAATCGAATTCAGGTAAATTTGATGTTTTACTTCAACTTGTTGAACCAGATAATTCAATAATTAATCTCAAAGACACTCTAATTGATAATTTAAATCCATTTATGTATTCATCTTTTTCTTATCAATACGTGAATAAAAATGATAAGTACGGTAATTTTAAATTTGTTTTGAAATTAGACAAAAAAGATGAAATAAAAGAATTAATAGAAAATAATAACACATTTGTGAAAAATTTTTATGTACAGAAAGATACAATTACTTCAATTTATGCTTCATCTATAATAGTTAAGTATAATGGAAATGAAATAAATGATTGGGATTATGTAGAACCAGAAATTGATATTCAAATAGAAATTATTTATCCGTCATGGAGTAATATAAAAGATACATCAGCATTTAAAATACTCTTAGATAACAATTTGATTTCTTATTACGAGCTTAATTCCTCTGGTGCAGTAGATTATAATCCAGTTAATAAAAAAATGATTATTCATTATCACAAAAATTTTGAAAAAGGAGAACATAGCTTAAAAATATTTACGAAAGATAATACCGGGAAATATTCTGCACTGCCAGTTTATGAAAGATATTTTATAGTTACTTCAGATATAGAAATCAAGAATGTTTACAATTTCCCGAATCCCTTCAGCAGTCATACTTATTTTACATTTATTCTTACACAAATTCCGGACGAAGTTAAAATCAAAATCTATACAGTTGCAGGAAGGTTAATAAAAGTTATAAATGTTAATGATTATGAATTAACTACAAACCTTAATAAAGTATTCTGGGATGGCAGAGATGATGACGGGAATGTAGTTTCAAACGGAATTTATTTTTATAAAATTATTGTAAAAAAGAAAGAGAAAACTGAATCTGCAATTCAAAAATTAGCAATTATAAAATGAAGTTTTACTTTTATTAATGTATTTTATCGACATGTATGCACAGAGAGTATATCTTTCCTGCATAGTTTATTAATTTGAATCCTCTCATCTCCAATAGATTGAAGCTTGGGGCACTGAATAAAATTCAACATTTTTATTCCGAGCAATTATTCAAGTGGGATTTATGTTTTTGTGCTTGTATTAAATTCAAAAATTGTTTAATTGAAACAGTTATATAAAAAGCTGATAATACGATGAGAAAATAATTCAGGAACCCAATCTTTAGAATTTTTTTAGATGTAATAATTTTATAATTTTGGTTTAGAATTATGAAATTAAATCATTATTGATTCATAAATTGACAGAGTATGAATTTTTTCGAAAGAAGAAAAAAATTAAAAAGTGCAAATTATCTTGAACTAACACCTGTTCATTTAATGAAATATGATTCTGATGAAAATAATTTTGTAACGATTTATATACCCAAGTTTAATAGTCAATTCAGTCTTAAATACATCATGCCTCGATTGAAAAATCCGTACATTAAATTAAAACTTGATGAATTGGGTTCTGCTGCGTGGCTTGAAATTGATGGCAAAAAGAAAGTAATGGAAATTGCGGATATACTCATTAAAAAATTTGGGCAAAAAGTTCAACCCGTAGAAGAAAGATTAACTAAATTTTTAACACAACTTTACGAACAAAGATTGATAACATTTGAAGAAATTAAAGGAGAATAATTATGGGAGAAATTTTAGGTCATTTAAAACCATCTCTATTGTGGAATCATTTTGAAGAAATTTGTAAGCGTCCACATCCTTCAAGAAAAGAAGAGAAAGTTGCTGAGTATGTAATTTCAGTTGCTAAAAAAAATGGGTTGAAGTATAAAAGAGATGATTTTGGAAATATTGTAATTTCAAAAAATGCAACACCGGGGAAAGAAAATTTAATACCTGTTGTTCTTCAGGGTCATCTTGACATGGTTGCTGAAAAAAATGCAGATGTTCAGCACGATTTTGATAATGATCCTATTCAACCTTATGTAGATGGGGATTGGGTAAAAGCAAAAGGAACAACACTTGGTTCAGATAATGGTATTGGAGTAGCTGCAGCTCTCGCAGTTCTTGAATCTAATGACATTGAACATGGACCACTTGAAGCATTATTTACTTTGGATGAAGAAACAGGATTAAATGGTGCTCAAGCTCTCAAACCGAATTTTCTTAATGCTAAAATATTAATTAATCTTGATTCAGAAGAAGACGGAGATTTATACATTGGCTGCGCTGGTGGACAGACAACGACTGCAAAATTTGTTTTTAAATCTTCTGAAATTCCAGCAAATTCTGTTGCTCTTGAAATCAAAATATCTGGATTGAAGGGAGGTCACTCAGGTTTGGATATAAACACTGGAAGAGGTAATGCAATAAAATTGATGGCTCGCTTGCTTCATGAGTTAAATTATATATTTGGTATCAGACTGGTAAGTTTAAATGGCGGCAGCAAACATAATGCAATTCCTCGCGAATGTTTTTCTGTAATACGAGTTCCTAAGAAAATATTAAATGATGTTGTTGGTTATATTGAAAATTATAACAATATAGTCCAAAGTGAATTGTCAACTGTAGAACCAAATTTAAATGTTGCAGCAGCAGAAATAAAAAATCGTTCTAAGGTTATGGATAAAACGACCGCAATTAATATAATCAATTCTCTTTATGGTATTCAAAATGGTGTAATTAAAATGAGTGCAGATATTGAAGGTCTTGTTGAAACTTCTTCAAATTTAGCTGTTGTTGCTACTAAAGGAAAAAATGTTGAAATTATTACAAGTCAAAGAAGTTCAGTGGAAACTGAAAAACATGATATATCAAATGCAATTTCATCAGTATTTAATTTAGCAAAAGCCGAAGTTCATCAAAAAGACAGTTATCCGGGGTGGAAACCTGATGTGAATTCACAAATACTTCAAATTATGAAAAATGTTTACAAAGATTTATATGGGAATGAACCGCATGTTAAAGCAATTCACGCAGGACTTGAGTGTGGAATTATTAAAGAAAAATTTCCTGAAATGGATATGATTTCATTTGGACCAACAATTATTGGAGCTCATTCTCCTGATGAAAGAGTTCAGATTAGCACAGTTGAAAAATTCTGGAATACTCTAATTAATGTATTAAAAAATATACCAGAAAAGTCAACAGTATAAAAAGAAATTGTCATAATTAAAGCAAGAGTATAGAAATTCTATTATGTCTATACTCTTGCTTCTGTTATAAAGATTTCATTATAAAGTTTATTAAAAAATAAAATTGAATCTACAACTTTGCTTTGCTTTCTTCCCAGTATTTATCCATTTCTTCAAGAGAGGATTCTGTTAGATTTTTTCCGCTTTCTTTTATTTTATTTTCAACATAATTAAATCTTGCAATAAATTTTTCGTTAGTAATTCTCAAAGCATTTTCTGGATTGATCCCGAGAAATCTTGCATAATTCGCAAGAGCAAAGAAAACATCGCCAAGTTCTTCTTCTAATTTTTTATGATTACCACTTTGTTCACATGCATGCATTTCGTTAATTTCTTCAATGACTTTATTCCATACATCTTCTTTATTACTCCAGTCAAAACCAACTTTAGAAGCTTTTTCCTGCAAACGGTAAGCTCTTGCAAGCCCGGGCATGTTTTTAGGAACACCTTCTAAAATAGATTCTCTGCCTTCTGATAATTTAATTTCTTCCCAGTTCTTTACTATATCTTCAGTTCCATTGACTTTTACATTTCCAAATACATGAGGGTGACGGCGAATTAATTTTTCTTTGATAGTATCTATAACATCATTAATATTAAAATGGTTTTCTTCTTCTGCAATAACAGAATGAAATAGAATGTGAAGCAATAAATCTCCAAGTTCTGTTTTAATTTCTTTATAATTTTTTTCATCAATTGCTTCTATTAGTTCATAAGTTTCTTCAATTGTTGCAGCTTTAATTGAATCATGTGTTTGTTCTCTGTCCCATGGACAATCTTTTCTTAGTCTTTTCATGATATTGTATAATTCTTCAAATTTTTCTCCAGTCATGTTATGTCCTTTTTTTGCTGCAAAGATAAATAATGAGTATGATAAAAAGCTAATTCTAAATTTTTAAATAAATCAAAAAAATATTTTTATATATTTGCAGTGAAATTAAGGAGGAGTAAAAATGTATGAACAAAAAATTCGAGAAATATTAGGGCATGATTTGCCAAATGCTCCCAAACCAATAGCATCTTATGTTCCAGCAAATCAAATTGGTGATTTAGTTTATACATCAGGGCAGCTCCCAATAAAAAATGGTAAATTAATAGCCGAAGGCAAAGTTGGTTACGAAGTAAGTGAAGAAAAGGCAATTGAATGTGCACAACTCTGTGCAATTAATTGTTTGAGTGCAGTAAAATCTTTAATTGGCAGTCTTGATAGAATTGAGCAAATTGTTAAATTAACTGTGTTTGTTAATTCCAGAATCGGATATTCATCCCAGCCAAAGGTTGCAAACGGGGCTTCGGAGTTTTTGGTAAATGTTTTTGGAGAAAAAGGTAAACATGCAAGAAGTGCAGTTGGAGTAAGCGATTTACCATTAAATGCACCTGTGGAAATTGAAATGGTTGTGCGCATCAAATAATCAATTGATTTCAATATGACTTGAAACTTTATAAAACTTATGATAAAATTGCCATAGCGATTAACAAAGAAACAAAAATTTTGATTCATTGTTAAAAGCCAAAAAATGGAGCTTACAATGAAAAAGATAATTTTAGTATTGATAACATTTGCGACAACATTAACTGCTCAGTTCAAAGACCAGCCAACTAATTATGATATAAAAAGCAGCATAATAAAAAATTATTCTTCAAGTTTGTTCAATTTTTTTAACTCAGAAAATTTTAAGATGAATCATACATTTGATATATCTTATCAAACTTTTGGCGCAGCAGGCAGTTTAGCTTTGACAACTTATACTAACAGCATGTTTTATAAAATAAGTGATAAGTTGAATATTCAAGCAGATATAAGTCTTGTAAATTCTCCATTTAATTCTTTTGGGAAAGAATTTTCAAATAAAATTAATGGATTATATTTAAACCGAGCACAAATCAATTATAAACCTGCAGAAAACATGTCAATAATACTACAATACAGAAACATTCCTTATTATAATCCATACAGCTATTATTCATCTTTTTATTACAGAGATTTATTTGACCGCTTTGATTATGATAAATAGAGGCAGAAATTTTATTAAATTTGCGACTGATAATTTGATTTAATTTAGACACGCAACACTTGGAAAAAAATAATTCGAAAAAATCTTCTAAAAAGAATACAGATTTAAAGTCTTCCTCAATAAATCTATTCTTAAATATCATTAATTTCTTTTTGTTTGCCATTATACTTTTTATTATCTATTCACTTTATATTAAAATTTCGGATGCAAAAACAAACTCATACAAAGATGAACAATTACCTTCAGAAATTATTCAGGTTGAAGTTTTAAATGGATGTAATGTAGCAGGTGTTGCAGACAGATTTACAGATTTTCTAAGAAACAATAGATTTGATGTTGTGAATATTGGCAACTACATTAATAACGATATTGATGAAACTATTATTATCGATAGAAGAGGCAATAAAGCTAATGCATATAAAGTTGCAGAAGTATTAGGTGTAAAAAGAGAAAATGTTATTCAGCAGCTTAATGAGAATTATTTTCTTGATGTTTCAATTATTATTGGAAAAGATTACTTTAACTTAAAACCACTAAAATGAGGTAAGTGTGGATTCATTAAAATTTGCTAAACAAATTGCTCAGCTAATATTAAACAAAAAGGGGTACGATATCAAAATTCTTGACATACGAAAAATTTCTACTATCTCAGATTATTTTGTTATTTGTTCAGCTGATGTGGATAAACAGGTAAAAGCAATTGCAGATGAAGTAGATGAAAAACTAAGTTCTAAAGGCATTAAATGTTTTAGCAGAGAAGGTTATGAAACTTTAAACTGGGTTATACTTGATTATTTTGATGTTATAGTTCATATATTTCGAACAGAAGTAAGAAATTATTATAATCTGGAAAAACTCTGGGGAGATGCCCCGATTATACCTGTTAATGATGAAGATGAGCCCAAAAGAAAACGCAGTTCAAAAAATTCAAGTAACGAATCAAAAAAGAAAACGGAGAAATAATTGAAAAATTATCTTTATAAAATATTTCATAAGCTTTCTGAAAAACTAAATTATCTAAAAAATATCGAGTTGATTTTTACTGTCCCAAACCAGAAAGAACATGGCGATTACTCCACAAATGTTGCTATGTTGCTGGCTAAATCATTAAAAAAGAGCCCACGAGATATTGCTAACGAAATTATTTCTAATCTTGAATATGATAATTCAATTATTGAAAAAATAGAAATTGCAGGACCGGGATTTATAAATTTTTATTTTACAAAAAAATATGTAACGAGTTTGATAAAAGATATTCTTAATAAATCTGATAACTATGGCAAAACAAATAAGTATGATGGTAAAATTGCACAGGTAGAATTTGTATCTGCAAATCCAACCGGACCTTTAACAGTAGGGCATGGAAGAAATGCTGTAACAGGAGATACTATTGCAAATTTACTTGATTGGATTGGCTATAAAGTTGAAAGAGAATATTATTTTAATAATGCGGGCAGACAAATGAGAATTCTTGGTGATTCTGTTCGCTTAAGATATCTTGAATTGCTGAGCCATAATATTGAATTCCCGGAAGAATATTATCAGGGAGATTATATTAAAGATATTGCAAAAAAACTTTATGATGAATATGGAGATAAATTAATTAATGAAAATGCAGAAGGAATTTTTAAGCAAAGAGCAGAAAAAGAAATTTTTGATGACATTAATAAAACTTTGAGTCGTCTCAATATCCATTTTGATAATTATTATAACGAAAATAGTTTGTATGAAGAAGGAAGAATAAAAAAACTTCTGCAGTTGTTCGAAGAAAAAAAATTATCATATAAGAAAGATGATGCTGTTTGGCTTAAACTTTCTGAATTAGGCAATGAAAAAGATAAAGTTATTGTAAAATCAACTGGGGAACCAACTTATAGATTACCAGATATAGCATACCATATTACAAAATTTGAACGAGGTTATGATTTAATAGTAGATTTATTTGGTGCAGACCATAACGCAACTTATCCAGATGTTTTAGCTGGACTTAAAGCACTTGGATATGATATAAGCAAAGTAAAAGTTTTGATTCACCAGTTTGTTACAATAATACAAAATGGTGAAGTGGTTAAAATGTCAACTCGCAAAGCAAATTATGTAACACTTGATGAATTGATAGATGAAGTAGGAAGTGATGTTGTAAGATACTTTTTTAATATGCGAAGCATTTCAAGTCACTTAAATTTTGATATTGGACTTGCAAAAAAACAATCTGACGAAAATCCTGTATTTTATCTTCAATATGCACATGCAAGAATTTCCTCAATACTACGAATGACTAAAGATGAAAATCTTAATATGTCTTTAGAAAATCTTGAATTACTTACCAAAGATGAAGAACAAAATTTATTGAAAAAATTATACGAATTTCCGGACGAAGTTTTATTGAGTGCAGAAAATTTTGAACCGCATAGAATATGTGTTTATCTTGAAGAATTAGCAGCTTTATTCCATAAGTTTTATACCGAATGCAGAATAATTGGAAGTCCAAAAGAATTAGCTGAAGCAAGAATTGCATTAATTGTTGCAGTTCAAATCGTAATTAGAAATGGTTTAAAAATTCTTGGTGTTTCTGCTCCTGAAAAAATGTAGTTAGTTAGCTAAAGAAATAGATAGTGCATAAATTTTTGAAGCACCATTTTCTAACAATACTTTCCCGCATTCTGATATTGTAGCGCCAGTTGTAATTACATCATCTACAATCAGGAAAGTTCTATTTCTTATTAAGTTTTTCTTTTTAACTGAAAATGCCCCGCATACATTAATTTTTCTTTCTTCTAAATTTAACTCAGTTTGAGATTGCGTATATCTTGTTCTTTTTAATACAGTTGTCTTAACCGGAATATTAACAATTTTACTGATTGCTTTGGAAATATAATATGATTGATTATATCCTCTTTCAGCTTTTTTTAGATGATAAAGAGGAACTGGAATTATAAAATCTGGGTTCCATCTTAAAATTTCATCGTAAAAATATTTACCAGCGAGTTCACCCAAAAAAAATCCTGCTTTGATGTTTCCTTTATATTTTAAATCATGAATTACAGATTGCAAGACTTTATCTTTTTCAAAGATATATAACGAAAGAAAATCTGTTATAATATTTTCTTTTTTAAATTTTCTGTTGTACTCTTTTAATAATAAGTCTTTATCTGTTTTTTGAATTGAAGACAAACAATTTGAACAAATGCATTTCTCATTTTCTTTTAATTTCTCTTCGCATGAAATACAAATTCGTGGCAGGAAAAAATCTAATGCTTCTTTTAATAATTTCATTTGAATTACATTATTGTTTTTCAAATGTATTAACTATATCATGCCATATCTTTTCCTAATAAACCATTCAATAGAAAATAATAAAATAATTATAATCAACAACCATTTATCAGTTCGTAAATTAATTTCTGAAGTAATAGTTTTTTCTTTTTTTGAAGTATTGAGAATATCGTTTAATTGTTTTTTCAATTCATTAATATCACTTAAAAAATAGAAATTGCCCTTGGATGCATAAGCTAATTGCTTTAGAAAATTTATATCCATTTGCGTATTGAATTTTTCAATATCTGATTCAATTAATGAAAATCTCCCTCTATTACTTTTTAACGTAATTCCATCATATTCTGCTGTAGCTTCATAAGAATAATTCCCCTGCCTGTTTAATTCAAGACTGGTTTGGAATAACCCGTCTTTTACCTTTTCAAATGCCAGATTATATTTTTGATTATCATTAAAAACAGTTAAATTAATTTTTGCTGAGTCAATTGGTGTAAAAGTGTTATCATATAATTCGGCTGTAAAATCAATTGATTCACTTTCAGAATATATCTTTTTATTTGTCTTTACAATGAACTGGTTATGTTTTTCTGCTGTATTAAGCCATTTAATAATGTTGTTAAGAAATTTAGAAAAGAAGAAAGGATTTTTTTCTGCTTTTAATAGCTGCCATCTCCATATATCTCCTGCTAAAATTGCGAATGATTTTTGACTTCCAATATTCATCGAAATAATCAGAGGTATATTTGCTGGAATGTTTTTTACCGTTCCTTTTACTAATATTTCACTTCCAGGTTTAGGTAATAATTCAGTTGTTGATTTAGTAAGTGGAGGTAAATTCTCCCATTCTCTATCTTCAAATGATTTTGTAAAAATAGTTTTTATTGAATTGCTGAAAATAGTTGGTGTGATTTCAATGTAAGTATTCGAAATATTATTTATTGAAAAAGGAAGAACTTTTTCATAAGCGGATAGTTGATGCAAATCTGTATTGTTGGAAACAATCATTAAATATGGTTTATTATTTTTTTCTATACTTGAAAAGATTCGTTGTGAAAAAGCTGATGATGAGTTGTAAGCAGGAAAGTCTATTAGAATCAAAACATTTGCACTGTCGATTTTAGAAATATTGTCGTTCCATATTTTGCTTTGTGTAATTTGAATAATTTTTATTATATCAATATTCTCGTTATTTTTAAGTGCAGTTGAAACAGCTGATAAATCCGAGGATGGGCTGCCTGCAATAATTGCAACTTTAATTTTGTCTTTTAATACATTAATAAAAAATGTCTTTTTATTATTAAAGAGATTATCTTCATTTTTTAGTTGGGATGTTAATATACTTAATTTTACTTCCCCATAATTTTTAGGTGTATAATCAAATTTAATTTTATTAAAACCTGTTTCGCTGAGATTAATATTTTTTGTTTGTATCAACTTATCTTCTTCGAAAAGTGAAACGCTGATTGCATTATTATCAAATCCTTTTTGTGTTATTAATGCTTCAATTTCAGTTTCTTTATTTGCATAAATAAATTGATTATAAAGAACTTCCTTTACTGCAATATCTTTTTGAATTGAACTATCTCCAATTCCAACAGTAAAAATTGGGAAATTTAATTTTTCTGCTTCATATATTGGATTACTGCCATCTGTTATTATTCCATCACTAATAATGACTGCTCCTGCTGTATTATTTTCTGAATATTTTAGGAGTGAAATTATTTTTTCAAAATTTGTTAATGGTTCATCGTACTTAATTTTATTTAGTGAGTCAATTGATAAAGACTCAAGATTAACTCCAAAGGTAAAAATATTGTAACTGTTCTTTTTAGCTGCTACTAAATTTTTGATTACATCAATATTATCAGAAAGTCTTTTTAAACTATCCTTAACTGCAAGTGACTTTGAGTTGTCGGTAAAAAGAAAAATCTTGGGGTCAATAATTTTTTGATAGGTAATAGTTAGAACAGGTTCAAATATTAAAATTAAGATTAGCAATAAAGCAACACTTCTGATTATATATAAAATTGTCTTTATTAAAGCAGTAACTTTTGGGATTGTATATTTATATATAAAATATGAATATATAAATATTATAATTATTCCAGGGATTAAATAAAATAAATTTATTTCTGTCGAAATATGAAAGTTGCCTGAAGGCATTTTATCTGCCTCTTTCTAAAATTTCCATCAATTTTTCAATTCCCCAGCTTTGCATTTTGTCATAAGTATTATAGTCTGTCAAATCAAAATGAATTGGCGAAATAGAAACATAATTATTTTTAATTGCAAATTGGTCAGTATTTAAATCATGGTCTGTTTCAATTAAGTTTCCTGTTAGCCAGTAATATTTTTTACCATAAGGGTCAGTTCTTTCTTCATAAATATCATCCCATTTTGATTTTCCTTGTCGTGTTAATTTAATTCCTGCAATTTGATTTTCAGGTAAATCAGGAACATTAACATTAAGAAGAGTTCCATCTGGCAAACCATTTTTCATGACTAGTAAAGAAAGTGCTTTTGATAATTTTGCAGCAAATTGAAAATTTTTTGCTGCATGATTAGTAACTGATACGGCTATTGAAGGGACATCCATTATAGCTGCTTCACGTGCTGCAGATACAGTTCCTGAATAAATTATATTAATTGCCGTGTTTGAGCCAAGATTTATTCCAGAAATAACTATGTCAGGTGGACTTTTCATAATATTTCTAATCCCAATTTTAACACAATCAGCTGGTGTTCCATCAACTGCATAACCGAAAAATTCTCCATCTCTGAAATACTCTGCAATTCGTAGTGGTATTTTCATTGTAATTGCATGTCCAACAGCACTTTGTTCTGTACGAGGTGCTACAACTGTAACTTCTCCAATTTTTTTCATCTCATCAGCAAGTGCAGAGATTCCAGGGGAATCAATCCCATCATCATTTGTTATTAATATTTTCACTATTCACCTATAATTTATTGTTTAAACAAGCAGAATTATTTTTCATATAAATAAAATTTATAAATACAAATATACTTAAAAGCTGAATTAACAAATAAACATAAAATTAGTCATAAAACTTTGTTTTAAATACCTTAATTTTGTAAAGAGAAATTTATTACAGCTATGAAGCTAAGAAGTATTTTAATTTTTTTTATTTCTGTTTCATCATTAATTATTGCACAAATTGACTCTGTTCAGAACAGTATTGATATATTTGTTATTGATTCATATATATCACCTGAACCGCCTTATAAATTTACTTTGTCGTTTTATACAAGTGACAGCTGTACTTCAAGAGTAATTTTCAATAATAAAAAAGAATTTATTGTTTCTGATAAGTTGAATGAAAATCATAGAATAGAAATTGATCTTGATGGTATAATCGATAAAAAGAATTTAATTCAATATAAAATTATAGTTTATAATAAAAATAATATCGAATCGTCTAGCCAACTATATGAAATAGAAATTCCGCAGAATATAATTTATGCTTACAAAAAAAATGTAAACTTATTTCAGGTATGTTGTTTTGGAGGTATAATTTTTGGCTTGCCTTCTCCAACTTATATCTCGAAAAATAACAGGGATTATTTTGGCTTAACTAAAGAAATTCCTTTGTTTTCTTTTTATAAAGGAAGTTATAATTATCCCTTTGGTTATATTGGTGCAGAGTATTCTCATATTTTTAATGCTGATAGAAAAAATTTTCTTCGAGTTGGATACAAGCAAATTATTCATTTACATTTTATTAAATACATTTCTGCGGGTTTAAATTATTTTACTGACTTTAATGGTTATAATGGAATTAGTCCAGAGTTTTCATTTGGGCTATTTCAGATACAAAATGTATTTACTGCTTTCTTGAAATATAGATATAATTTTCAACCTGATAGAAGCGGAACTGATTTTCATGAAGTCTTAGTGGGATTATATTCTAACTTTTTCTCAATTAATTTTTAACTAATTAGTTAACATAATTTTAATAAAAAATTTCATTTTAATGCAGGAAACAATTTTATCAGTAAGTGAAATAACAAATCTTATCAAAGTTACTCTCGAAGAAAGTTATTCAGAAGTAAATGTGATTGGTGAAATTTCTAATTTCAAAGCACATGTTTCAGGGCATTGGTATTTTACGCTTAAGGATGCTAATGCTCAAATAAGTTGTACTATGTGGAGGGGATTAAACAGTTATGTTTTCTTTACTCCTCAGGATGGAATGAAAGTAATTGTAAGTGGAAGAATTACTGTTTATCCACCAAGAGGCAGTTATCAGATTGATGTTCGCTCAATGAAACCAGCCGGAATTGGTGAACTTCAGGCTGCTTTCGAAAAATTAAAACAAAAACTTGCAGCTGAAGGTTTGTTCGATGTAGAACATAAAAAGCCAATCCCAAAATTTCCTAAAAAAATTGGTATTGTTACTGCTATAGACGGAGCAGCCTTTCAAGATATGAAAAGTATTGCAGCAAGAAGGTATCCTCTTGTAGAATTAGTTATAGCTCCTTGCCGAGTTCAGGGAGAAGGTGCAGCTCAGGAAATTGTAGAAAGTATAAAATTACTCAATCAGTTTGATGATATTGACACAATTATTGTTGGACGCGGCGGAGGTTCACTTGAAGATTTATGGCCCTTTAACGAAGAAATTGTTGCCCGCGCTATCTTTAACTCAAAAATTCCAATTATAAGTGCAGTAGGACATGAAATAGATTTTACAATTGCAGATTTTGTTGCTGATTTAAGAGCACCCACTCCTTCTGCTGCTATGGAACTTGCTACTCCAAATATTGATGAACTTTTTGCCTTTATAAATGAATTTTCCTATTATTTCACTGAAAATATGCTGAGAATTATTGAAGATTATAAATTTGAGATTAATCAATTAATTTCTTCTTATGGTTTTCGTTTACCTCAGGATAATATTAAAAATAAAATTCAATTATTAGATAGCATTGTTTTCAAATTTCAGTATTTAATGGATAATAAACTTAAATCAGAGAAAAGCAGGCTTGAGCTTCTTGATAATAAAATTCAGTCTTTTAATGTAGAAAATATTTTAAGGAGAGGATTTGCTATCGTCAAACAAAATGAAAAGATTATCCACAGATTAAAGGAATTAACATTACACAAACCAGTTCAATTAAAATTTTATGATGGAGAAGTAAAAATAAATGAGTAAGAAAAAAGAAAATTCATTCGAAGAATCACTAAAAAGACTTCAAGAAATATCTGATATTCTTGAGAGAGGAGAAGTTAACTTAGAAGAATCAATTAAACTTTACGAAGAAGGAATAAATTTAGCAAAGTTCTGCTATGCAACTTTGAAAGAAGCTGAACTCAAAGTAACCGAACTTAAAAAACAATTTGAATCAGAATTAAAAAATAATTTTCAAAATGGTAATTAATTATGATTGACAAAGATCAGTATAAAATTCTTTTTAATGTTAATTCCCCTGCCGACTTAAAAAATTTTTCTATTGAAGAATTAAAATTGCTTTGTTATGAAATAAGACAATACATGATTGATGTAATATCTCAAATTGGTGGTCATTTTGGCGGAGGATTAGGAGCAGTTGAATTAACTGTTGCATTGCATAAAGTATTTAACACACCTTACGACCAGATTGTATGGGATACAGGTCATCAAGCTTATCCTCATAAAATTATTACTGGAAGAAGAGATTTATTAAAAACAATAAGACAATTAAATGGAATAAGCGGATTTCTTAAAAGAAGTGAAAGTGAATACGATTCGTTTGGGGCTGGACATGCTTCAACTTCAATTTCTGCTGCTTTAGGAATTGCGGTTGCAAGGGATATATTAAAAACCGATAGAAAAGTTGTTGCTGTTATTGGTGATGGAGCAATGACTGGTGGTATGGCTTACGAAGCTATGAATAATTCTGGATTAATAAAAAGTGATTTAATTGTTGTGCTTAATGATAATCAAATGTCAATAGCTCCAAATAAATGGCAGATTTCTAATTATTTTACTGAAGTAATTTCTCACCCCGAATACAATAAATTAAAAGGAGCAATTTGGGATATTACTGGAAAACTTGACCACTTTGGTGATAGAATAAGAAAAGCTGCTGTAAGAATTGAACATGGAATAAAAGCTATTGTCACTCCTGGAATGTTATTCGAAGCTCTGGGATTTAGATATTTTGGGCCAATTAATGGGCACAATCTTCCTCAGTTAATTAAAATATTTGAACATGTTAAAAATCTTAAAGGACCAATTCTTGTTCATGTTCTTACAGAAAAAGGGAAAGGGTATGCCCCTGCAGAAAAACATAATCAACGATTACACGCAGCAATCCCTTTTGATAAAATTACCGGTGAAGTAGTTAAAAAATCTTCTTCGGCACCATCTTATACAGAAATATTTGGGAAAGCACTTGTTGAAATCGTAAGAAATAATCAAAATGTAGTTGGTATTACAGCAGCAATGCCAGATGGAACAGGTCTGGATTATTTGCAGAAAGAATTTCCTGATAAATATTTCGATGTAGGAATAGCAGAAGAACACGCAGTTACTTTTGCGGCTGGTTTGGCTACTCAAGGTATAATACCTGTTGTTGCTATTTATTCTACTTTTCTGCAGAGAGCATTTGACCAGATAATTCATGATGTGGCTTTGCAAAACCTTCATGTTGTATTTGTGCTTGATAGAGCTGGATTAGTTGGAGCTGATGGACCAACTCATCACGGTGCTTT
Source organism: uncultured Melioribacter sp. (assembly GCA_964572725.1). Lineage (GTDB taxonomy): Bacteria > Bacteroidota > Ignavibacteria > Ignavibacteriales > Melioribacteraceae > Rosettibacter. The sequence goes on along the minus strand of CAZNFW010000029.1, from coordinate 3,557 downwards.
TGATTTAACTTACCTGCGATTAATTCCAAACATGGTTGTTATGGCTCCTAAAGATGAGGCAGAATTAAGAAATATGTTGTTTACAGCAATTAATTATAAAAAAGGTCCAATTGCACTGCGATATCCTCGAGGAAATGCAGTTGGAGTAGCAATAAAAAATGAATTCGAAGAATTAGAAATTGGGAAAAGCGAAACTATTCGGAATGGAAATGATATTGTGTTTCTTGCAGTAGGTTCTATGGTTGAATGTGCAAAGAAAGCTTCCCAAATTTTAAATGAAAATGGAATAAATTCCGAAATAATTAACATGAGATTTATTAAACCACTTGATAAAAACAAACTTGATGATGTTGCAAATCGTTTTGATAAAATTATTACACTTGAAGAAAATACATTAATAGGTGGATTTGGTTCGGGAGTACTCGAATATTTTGCAGAAAAAAATTATAAAAATGATATTTTAAGAATTGGATTACCCGATAAATTTGTAGAACATGGAACTCAGCAGCAATTATATAACCAACTTGGTATTGATCCTGAAGGAGTTGTAAAGCAGGTATTAAAATTCATTAATAAAAAAGTAATTAAAAATGGAATTGTAGCCTGATGGAAAAAGTCAGATTGGGAATTATTGGTCTTGGCAGTATAGCACAGCTTGTTCATTTACCTATATTATCAAAACTTGAAAATGTAGAGCTTGCAGCTTTATGTGAAATAAATAAAAACAGATTAAAGACTATAGGTGATAAATATCCATATGCAAAAAAATATCAAGATTATAAAGAGATGACCACAAATGAAAATCTTGATGCAGTTATAATTGCAACACCTACATCTACTCACACTGAAATTTCACTTCATTGTTTGAAATCAAATATTAATGTATTAATTGAGAAACCTATAGCAATTAATCATGAAGAAGCAAAGGAAATTAACAATGCTGCTAAAAGACATAAAAAAATTGCAATGGTAGGAATGAACTTGAGATTTAGACCCGATGCCATGCTAATGAAAAGCATAATAAACAGTGGAGAATTGGGAGAACTTTTTTATATAAAATGCAGCTGGTTAAGAAAAAAAAGCAGCACACAAAAATGGTTTATTAATAAAAAGCAATCAGGTGGTGGTGTTGTTATTGATCTTGGAATTGTTTTACTTGATTTAGCTTTATGGATGTTTAATAACAATAAAATTAAGTCTGTCTCAGTTCAAACATTTAATCATACATTAAAAGATATAGAAGAATCAGCAATAGGATTTATACGATTTGAAAATGAGCAAGTAATTGCATTTGAAGTTAGCTGGGAGCTTCATTCCGAAACTGACAGCTTTAGCATGGTTGTTCATGGAACAAAAGGCACAGCACATTTAAATCCGCTTAGAGTCTATAAAAGAATTGAGTCAACGCATATTGATTTTACCCCATCAAAAACTAATATAACTAATATGTTCAGAAAATCATATGAAAATGAATTAAAACATTTTATTGCAGCTGTAAGAGAAAATGTTCAACCAATATCATCGAGTGAAGAATCATTATTAAGAATGAAATTGCTAGAGGCAATTTATAAATCAGCAAAAGCAGGTAACGAAATAAAAATATAATATGGCAAAAATACTTTTAGTAGACGACGAAAAAGATATAATTGAATTTCTTCAATATAATCTCGAAGCTGAAGGCTTTGAAGTGATTCCTGCATATAATGGAATTGAAGCACTTTCAAAACTTTCTGAAAATCCTGATTTAATTGTGCTGGATATCATGATGCCCAAGCTTGATGGATATGAGACATGTAAGAGAATTAGAAACAGCGAGAATCATAAACACATTCCTATTATTTTTTTAACAGCTAAATCTTCTGAGATTGACGAAATACACGGTTTAAACATTGGAGCTGATGATTATATTCAAAAGCCAATTTCTCCCAAAAAATTAATTGCAAGAATAAAATCAAATCTTAGAAAAACTGATATTAATAAAAAAGATAAACATGTAGAAAGTGAAATAAATATAGGTCCACTTAAAATTAATAGAGAAGAATACACAGTTTATGTTGATAATAAAAAAATTTTATTGCCAAGAAAAGAATTTGAATTGCTTGCTTATTTTGCATCAAATCCGGGGAAAGTTTTCGATAGAGAAAAGATTTTATCTGATATATGGGGTAACGATATAATTGTGGTAGAAAGAACAATTGATGTTCATATTAGAAAAATACGGGAAAAACTAGGCAAGCATGCTGATTTAATTGAAACAATTAAAGGAGTAGGTTATAGATTCAAGAATATTTAATAAAATCAATCATTTCATAATTAGTACAATTGATTACATAATTCCTTTAATAATTTTTTATTTCCTGTTTGTATTGATTATTATTTTCTCAAATCTGCATATCTCGCAAATTATATTTATCTCGATTTTTACTTTCATATTAATACTTATTTTATTGCTTTACCTGACAAAAAGAAGAAATTCAGAAATTGAAATAATTAGAAAGACAATTAATTATATCAGAAAAAATAAATATTCATCCTCAGAAGAAATTCAGCTGCCAAAAAATTTATCTGGTTTAGAAAACGAAATACGAAAGATGTTCTTAAAAGTTCAGTATGATATAAATCATTTAAAAAAATTAGAACGCACAAGAACAGAATTTTTGGGTAATGTTTCTCATGAATTAAGAACTCCAATTTTTGCAATACAAGGCTATATTGAAACTTTGCTAGACGGTGCAATCGACGACAAAAAAGTTAACAGAACATTTTTACAAAAAGCTAATCAACATGTTATTAATCTTAATAATCTGTTGAATGATTTAATTGATATTTCTATGATAGAATCAAAACAAATGAAAATGAGTCTGAGATATTTTCAGGCTGTTCCTTTCCTTGAAAATATTGTAAATGAAATGAAACCTTATGCAGTAAAGAAAAATCTTGATTTAATATTACTGCCAATAAATAATAATCTTGAAATTTTTGGAGATAAAGAAAGATTAAAGCAGGTCATGAATAATTTAATTACTAATGCAATTAAGTATACAGAAACCGGCAAAGTTGAAGTTGGTGTTGATGAATATGATAAAGAAGTAAGAATTTTTGTCAGGGATACTGGAATCGGAATTGATGAAAAAGACTTAAACCGAATCTTTGAACGGTTTTACAGAGTTGATAAAAATCGCTCTCGTGAAATGGGAGGAACGGGACTTGGTCTGGCAATTGTAAAGCATATAATTGAAGCACACGGTTCAAAAGTAGAAGTGAAAAGCGAATTGGGTAAGGGCAGTGAATTTTCTTTTTTACTTAGAAAATATTAAAAATTAAATGAGGTTAAAATGCTAAAATCAAATACATTCGAAGATTACATTTCTAATTATCCAGATTGGGAAAAAATATTTTTAAAATTAAAAACAATAATACACAAACTTAATTTGAGTATTGAAATAAAATGGGGGATTCCTGTTTTTACATTTAATGGTGAAAATATTGCAGGCTTTGCTGTGTTTAAGAATCATGCAGCTTTATGGTTTTATCAGGGAGCATTGCTTAAGGATAAA
>CAZNFW010000028.1:0-38606 GCA_964572725.1 uncultured Melioribacter sp. | reverse complement strand
AAAAACTCTTTCGCTTTCAAAATTGAAATAATCTCTGCACTTTGTTTTAAACAACAAAATAATTTTCTTGATGTTTTAGTCAAAGTTTCAGGAATTTTCAAAGAGATTCTTCGCTTCGCTAAGAATGACTATGTAATTTTAATTCATTAATAACAACATCAGCAAGTGCATCTATGAATAAGTCGGAGTCATTTAATCCTTTCATTACAAAATAATTTTCAATACCATTTTCAGATGCAACATGTCTATATTCAATATCGAGTTCGAATAAAGTTTCTATGTGGTCAGAAACAAAACTAATTGGGACTACAAGAATGTCTTTAAAACCATTTTTAGCAAGCTCTTCGATTTTTATATCTGTAGCTGGTTCGAGCCATTTCATTGGTCCAACTTTACTTTGAAAACATAAATGATAAGGATGTGAAAAGTTTCTTGATTTCATTACTGCTTCTACTGTTTCATTTATTTGAAAACTGTACGGGTCACCTTTTTTTACAAGACTTACAGGAGTACCATGTGCACTGAATAAAATGTGAACTTTATTTTTTGTATCATCAGGAAAGTTTTGTAAAGCTTCATCGATTCTTTGATTTATTGCAGCAATATATTTTTCGTTGAGATGATAATTTTTAATGTAAACTAATTTGTTCTTATCACCTCTATAATGACGATTCCATTCATTAAAAGATGAACCAGTAGTTGTAATAGAATAATGCGGATAAAGAGGAAGTAAAATTATTTTTGAATAATTTTCTTTTTCAATTTTTTGAATTACATCTTTTGTGAATGGTTTCCAATATCTCATTGCGATATAAACATCAGATTCAAATCCTGAATTATTTAACTTTTTTTCGAGTTTACTTCTTTGAATTTCTGTCCATTCACCAATAGGTGATTTACCGCCTATAAGTTTATATTCTTCAATTACTTTAGGTGCTCTAAAGTGAGAAATTAATTTTGCGAATAATTTTTGCCCAATAGGAATTTTGAAAATATCCGGGTCTTGAAACAAATTATAAAGAAATGGTTCAACTGCTTCAAGAGAATCTGGTCCGCCAAGATTAAGAAGAATAACTGTTGATTTATTCAATTGAGTCCCTTTCTTTTTTTTTATGACTTATAAGAAATTCTTCAGTACATTTTTTTAAATAATTAAAAATTTGTTTATGAGATACTACATTTGGTTTTATGAATTTTAATGGCATAATTTCAATATCATCAAAGCTTACCAGAGATTTCAAATATATCTCAATATCAATTTCAGGATGTTTCTTTTGAGCTAATGAAATAATTTCTGCCAGTGGATACTTTTTTAGTATAAAATAAAGATCAACATAGTCACGATAAGCTGCTCTTAAGAGAGAAATTAATTTCATCACGCCAATTTCTCTTGCATCAGCCAAATTAAAATATTTTGTTTCAATTAGAGGAAGATAATTCTCATAAGGAAGACTAAAAAAAGAAATTTTTATTTTGTTATTGATAAGAACTGTAATTGTATCCTTTTCATTTTGCAAATAATTTATCTTGACAATATCTGGAGTTGAACAAAAATTATTATTGATTAACTTATGAACATTAATTTCACTAAACTCTTTATGGGTAAAGAAATCAAAATCATCGGATTTTCTGTGACCAATTTGCAAGGCTAAGCCAGTACCTCCAGCAAGATAGAAATGATTTTTGAATTCTTTCAAATTATCTAAAATGTACTTGCTTTTTCTATCCAATATGTTATAAAACAAATCTATTCCCATAACTGATTAATATTAATTACAAATTTCCAGAAGTTATAACTGTTTTTACTTAGTCTCGATTTTCCATATAGATTTAGAAAAGATTCAACCTCTTCTTTTTTGAAATTTCTAAATATCCAATTAAATGTATTAAATGAACCTAAATTAAGTAATCTTTCCATAATGAATTTTTTATGTTTTCGTATGTCTAAGTCTTTAAACTTACAATCCCAAAAGTAAATCTTGAATTCATCAGGTATTTTATTTTTTTTCATATTACACTTATTATTATTTCGATTCTATATGATTGAATTTTGGCGTATTGTTTTTTGGTTAGACCAAAATTTTTTATTTCATCACTTTATTTTAATATAATCACACTGTTCTTGAATATTTTGCTTTATCTACTTTTTGTTCTATGTACCAATCAAAATTCATTGCAATGTTTCTAACAAGTAGTCTTCCCATTTGAGTGACAAATAATTTTCTGTTTTTAATTTCCACAAGTCCATCTGCAATAAATTCATTTAAGTTTTCTAATGAACGCTTAAAATAATTTTCGAATTCAATATTGAATTGATTTTCTACAGAAGAGAAATCAAGTTCGAAATCGCACATAATTTTTGTAATCACATGTCTTCTTAATAAATCATCATCGCTCAAGTAAAATCCTCGTTCAGTTGGTATAATTTCGTCATCGAGTTTTAAGTAATATTCTTTTTCCTTTTTTACATTTTGAGCATAACATCTACCAATTTGACTAATACTTGTAATTCCAAATGCGTACAAATCACATCCAGCATGAGTGCTGTAACCTTGAAAATTGCGGTACAATTTTTTTTCTCTTAAAGCAACTGCAAGTTCGTCTTCTGGTTTTGCAAAATGGTCCATACCAATAAAAACATAACCAGCATTTGTAAGTTTTTCAATTGTCATTTTAAGTATCTGAAGTTTTTCTTCAGGTTTTGGCAAATCTTCGGGTTTAATTAATGCTTGATGTTTTTTAAGCCATGGAACATGAGCAAAATTAAATACTGCTATTCTGTCGGGTGAAATATCAATAATTTTATCAACGGTTTCTGAAAATGATTCTACGGTTTGAAATGGCAAGCCATAGATTAAATCAAGATTAAAGCTGTGAAATTTTAGTTCCCGTATCCAATCAATGACCTGTCTTGTCATATCTTCGGGCTGAATTCTGTTGACAGCTTTTTGAACCTTTTCGTTAAAATCCTGAACACCCATGCTTATTCTATTGAAGCCATTGTTTCTTAAAGCTTCAAGATGAGTTTTTGTTAAGCCCCGGGGGTCAATTTCGCATCCTTGTTCTGCATTAATATCTATTTCAAAATTTTTGTTAATGTGAGATTTTAATTCTGTAATTTCATCTGGATTAAGGTGTGTTGGTGTACCGCCTCCCCAATGTAATTGAACAACTTTTCTATCATTAACAATATATGAACGAATTAAATCTATTTCGTTCTTTAGATATTTTAGATATTCTTTAATTCTATCTCTGTTACGTGTAATAATCATATTGCAACCACAGAAATAACAGAGCGTATCACAATATGGAATATGGAAATAGAGAGAAAGAGGAGGAGGATTTTTTGAATTATTTGTTTTAATTATTTCATCTAAAAAATGCTCAGATGTAAAAAATTCATTAAATTGAGGTGCTGTCGGGTAACTTGTATAACGGGGTCCCGGCCTGTCATATTTTTTTATTAATGATAAATCTATTTCAAACATTTTCTACTCCTAAAATTCACTATGAAATTTCTTACTTTCTTCTTTAATTACTTCTACAAGATATTTTGCATTTTCTGGTTCAACATCAGGGAGAATTCCATGACCAAGATTAAATATATGTCCAGAACCATATCCATATGATTTCAATATATTAATTGCTTCTTCTTTAATTTTTTCTTTTGCTGCATACAAAACTGCAGGATCGAGATTACCTTGTAAAGCAACTTTATCTCCAATTTCGTTTCTTACCTTTCCAATGTCAATAGTCCAGTCAAGACCAATAACATCTGCATTAATCTCAGATAATTTCTTAAAATTATTTACTCCTTTTGCAAAAACAATTACGGGTTCATCGTTTCTTTTAATTTGTGAAATTACTTTTGAAATATATTGAAGTGAAAATTCTTCAAAATTTTTTTGAGAAAGAATTCCTCCCCATGTATCAAAAATTTGAACTGCATCAGCTCCCCATTCAATTTGAGCAGATAAATAATCTGCAACTGCATCTGAAATAAAGTTTAATAATCTATGTGCCGACGAAGGATTATTATAAATAAATTTTTTTATCTCAGAAAAATTTTTTGAACCTTTACCTTCAACCATATAAGTCATTAAAGTCCATGGAGACCCGGAAAATCCAATTAATGGAACTCTGCCGTTTAATTCTTTTTTTGTCAATGAAATTGCATCAAGAACAAATTTAAGTTGTTCTGCGGGATTTATTTTTTTTAATCTATTAATGTCTTCATCAGATTTAACTGGATTATAAAATACTGGACCTTTTGATTCAATCAATTCTAATTGCATTCCCATAGCTTCTGGTATAACAAGTATATCAGAAAAAATAATTGCAGCATCAACACCAAGATAATCAACTGGTTGAATTGTTACTTCTGCTGCAAGTTCTGGAGTTTTGCACATTGTTAAAAAATCATATTTTTCTCTTATCCTACGATATTCCGGCAAATATCTTCCAGCCTGACGCATAATCCAGATTGGGGTTCTTTCTGTCGGCAATCTTTTACACGCTCTTAAAAAGATGATATTTTGAAATTCCATTTTTATTAAACCATATTTTCTGTTGAACTAAAATATCCAATTAATGCTTCTGAAATTCCTTCCAATGTATATTTTGCAGGGACAATATTTACAACAACTTCATAACTGCGAATTTCAAATTCTGTTGTTGGACCAATTGCACAAACAATTTTATTTTCAAAGTAGCTTTGCGGTTCATTAATGTCTAGTAATTTCAAATAATTTTCAAATGAAGAGGGACTTGTAAATATGAACACATCTGGTTTTTCTTTAGAAATTTTTTCATACTCTGTTTTTAATTCCGATAAATCATTAGCAACAACATCGTATATTGGTATAAAATCAACAACTGCACCGAGTTCACTTAAACCCAATTTTAAATCTTCTCTTGAAAGAGCTGAACCTGGTATTAAAATTTTTTTATTGTATATATCAAGTTCAGAAAATTTTTTTATCAATCCTTTTGAACTGTATTCTTCTGGGATTAAATGAATATATAAACCATAACTTGTACATGTTTCTGCTGTAGCTTTTCCTATAACAGCGATTTTTGTTCTTGAAAGGTCGATTTTAAATTCTGTAATAATTTTGTGAAATAATTCCACAGCATTAGCAGAAGTAAAAATTATATATTCATATTGATAAGGATTTGAAATTAACTGGCTTATACTTTTAGCGTTGTAAATTGGTTTTATTTTAATTGTTGGGAAATAAATTATTTCGGCTCCATTAGAAATCAAAAGATTTAATGAATCTTGAGCTTCTTCTTGAGATTTTGTTATCAATATTTTTTTGGTACTTAATTTCATCTTGATTGAAAAATTTCTTTTAATATTTCATAAGCACCTGCTTTAAGCAAATCTTTAGCAAGTGATTCGCCTAATTTTTCAGGATTATTTTTTGAACCTCTAATTTTTTTTCTAAAAGATAAAGTTCCATCTAAAGATGCAATTATAGCATCAAGATAAAGACCATTTGGTTTTAATTCTGCATAAGCACCTATAGGAATTTGACAACCACCTTCTAAATATTTTAATAAAGCTCTTTCTGATTTAATTGCAATAAAAGTATTTTCATCATTAATTTTTGAAACAATTTCATCTGCAAATTTATTATCAGCTTTTATTTCTATTGCAAGAGCACCCTGACCTACAGCAGGCAATATTTCGTCTGTTGATATGTAGGAAGAAATGTATTTTTGAAGTTTTAATCTTTCAACGCCAGCTCGTGCAAGTACAATTGCATCCCAGTCAGACTTTAAAAATTTATCAATTCTTGTAGGAACATTACCTCTTAAATCAACAATTTGCAAATCGGGTCTTAAGTGCAAAAGCTGAGCTTTTCTTCTGAGTGAACCAGTTGCAACAACAGCTCCATCTTTCAAGTCATAAATTGTAATCCCTTTTTTTCTTGCTATTAATACATCTTCAACATTATGACGTTTGCTTACTGCTGCTAATTTTAATCCTTCTGGAATTTCAGTTTGCAAATCTTTAAGACTATGAACAGCAATATCGATATTGCCTTTTAATAATTCTTTTTCTAATTCTTTTGTGAATAAACCTTTATCACCAATTTTTGAAAGTGCTGTATCTAAAATTTTATCTCCTTTAGTAGATATAATTTTAATTTCTACTGCTATGTGTTTGTTTTTTCTTTCAAGCTCTTTTTTTATAAAATTAGCCTGATAGAGTGCAAGTTCACTGCCGCGGCTGCCAATTATTAATTTTTCTTTTTTCAATTTTTATCCTTGCCTTTGTTTTCATTTCCATTGGAACGATCTTTATCAAGAGCAAATAATTCTTTAACTAAAATTGTATTTGCCATCATTTCATCAATATTAATTCCAGATTCTGCCATTTCACGCAATTTGACTGTTGGATTATGCAAAAGTCTTCCAATTAATCTTCTTGTCATATCTTCTATTTTTGTATAGTCTTCTGGGCTTACTTTATTTTTTATCTTTTCTAACTCGTCGTTTTTTATCTCTTCAAAGAAATCTCTAAGAGATTTAATTACTGGAACAACTTCAAGTGTATTATACCAGCTAAAAAATTCAACCATCTCTTCCATAATTATTTTTTCTACCTTTGGAATTTCACTCTTTCTTCTTAATATGTTCTGATCTACAATAACTTTTAACGAATCCATATCGTGATAAAAAACATTTTCAAGATTTTTTACTTCAGGGTCAATATCACGCGGAACTGCAATATCCATCAATACAATTGGGGCACTTTTTCTTTTTTTCATCGCGTCTTGAATATCTTGTTTGGTCAAAATAAAATCTGGTGAACTTGTAGCACTAATGATTACATCATAATTAAAGATATTTTCTTTTAATGATTCAAAAGGCAGTATACTTCCATCTACTTTTTTAGCTAAAGTTTCAGCTCGTTCGTATGTACGATTGGTAATTGTAATTTTTCCAATCCCTTTATCTTTCAAATTAATTGCTGCAAGTTCTCCTGTTTCGCCTGCTCCAATTATTAAAGCAGATTTTTTATCGAGCCCTGCAAATATTTTTTCCAGAACCTGAACAGCCGCATAACTTACAGTAACTGCTCCTTCACCAATTGTCGTTTCCTTGATTGCACGCTTGCCAACTTTTAATGCCGTATTTAATATTCTTTTAATAATCGTTCCTGCAAAACCAAGGTCTTCAGATAATTCAAAAGATTCTTTAACCTGTCCAAGTATCTGGCTGTCACCAATGATTAAAGAATCAATACCAGAAGCAACAGAAAAAATATGTTTGATAGCACCACATGAAAAATATTTTGTAAAATTTTCTTCTTTAACATTTTGAACCGGCTTAAATTCAAGCAGCTTTTTTAGAATTAAATCTGAATTCAATTTTTGATTTTTTGAAATGCAGAAAATTTCTGTTCTGTTACAGGTGGATATTACAACACCTTCACTGAAATCTTCTTTAAGCCGCGGAATAAAATCAATAATTTCGTCTCTTGTTAAATGAAGAGATTCTAAAATATCAAGTGGTGCAGTTTTATGATTTATTGAAATTCCTATTAAATTCATATTCAGTTAATTTAAAATCAATAAAATGAATGAAATGTATTTGAATAAGTACTGGTTACAATTAAAGAAATAATTGTCAGAATAAATCCGCAAAGAGAAAATATTATAACTTTTTTACCATACCAGTTTGCTAAATATTTGCTTATGATTCCTGCTCCATAAATTATCCATATAAAAGCTGTGCCAACAAGTTTCGGGTCATAAAACCTAAAATTCGGAAATGCATTTGGCAGCCATATTGTTCCGATAATTATTGCAATTGTTAAAAGAATATATCCTATAAGCAGAGAATAAAAACTTAACTTTTCAAGAATTTCAAGACTTGGCAGACGATTAAATATTAATCCAAACTTATTGTTTCTTAAATTTTTGTAAAGGATTAAAAACAACAATCCATATACTGCCGAAATTGTAAATCCTGAATATCCAAGTATAGCACTAACCACATGAAGTCCAAGCATTCGATTTCTTAATACTTCGGGCACAACATAATTATTTTCAATTGAGAATGAAGATATAACCTGAAATACTAAAGAAAACAATATTATAAAGGAGCCCGTTCCTCGAATATCAGTTAGTAATTCGAGTAAGAAATATGAAAACGACACCGAAAAAGCCAGCAAAGAAAATATTTCAAACTTTGTAGTAATTGGTGGATGATTGAATTCAACAGAACGAATCATTAAATAAAAAGTATGAACAAAAAGAGTAACAAAAAGAAAAATTCGTTTTGAATTTGTAAACAAATTTTTTTCAGTAAAAAAGTCGTATGTGTAAATTGAAAAAACAATTAAATATAAAAATGGAAGTAATGCATTTAAACTGTTAATAGTAGAAATCATCTGTGTTACTCTTTTAATTCTTAATTATGAACCAAAAATAGATTACAATAATTCAAAAAGAAATACAAAAAAAAGCCGTCCCTTTTTATTTGAGACGGCTTAAAGTGAAAACGATATACTCAAAACAAATCAATCTTTCCATTAATATGTTTTGTTTTATCAATAATTTTTCCATACTTATCAGAAACACCCACATGACAAACTCCGCATGAATTTTTATCAACTTCAATATGTCCTTTAGGCGGCAATCCATGACATGTACCACATGCAGCCTGAGTTCCATCAACTTTATTCCACACTGGATTAAAATTATTGCCAGTTATTTTATCCTCAATGTAAGCAAATTGATAACTTGAATTTTCCTTTTTGAATTCAAAATTTCCGTGACAATAAGTATTGCTGCATTTGTTATCATTAAAATTATATGCTGGATTACCAGCTCCAGAAAAACTGTAAATATTTAATACAACTTCTGCTTTTGGAGTATTATCAATATGTCCAGATGAATTAAATTTTTCTGGAATTATGTGGCATTCATTACATTTAAAGGCATTTGCAAAATCAGAATCTGTCAAATGTTTTTCATGAGCTCCCACTCCGGGGTCAGTTGTTTCTTTAGACCCATTGAGTGCTTTTGGCGGTGAAATTTTTGATGAATTGGAAAAATCACCATGACATGTGTTACAGGCTTCTGGACCACCTGAATATTTATGGCAGGAATTACAAGTTGGACTTACAATACCTCCGGCATAATTGATGCCATGACATTGTGAGCATTTTGATAAATCCCAGTTTAATCCAGCAATAAATTTACCATGAAATTTTTCTGATACTGGATTATTAATATCTGCTGTATGAACATTAATTGCAGCATGGCAATTTAAACAACTCACTTTAGCAGTACCGCCAGAATAATCCGATGCATGACATAATTTGCAGCTTTCCATTTTACCATTTACTAATTGTCTGCCATGAAAATTGGGAGATGATTTTGTCATTACTTCTTTGCCATGAACACTTAATTTTTCAGGTGGTGTAATTTCATCTTGAATATCGCTGCATGAAATTAGTGTTATACTTAATGCCACAATCAAAATGAAATAAAATTTTATGGATTTCATATTCTACCCTAAAAGAGTTTTGTTAATTATGACAATAACCACAAAAACCAACGCCTTTCAGTCCATTTGGTCTTGCATTTGCATCACGGTGACATGAATAACAAACTGAATTTGCATCACTATGCCAATCACCATCTTCATCTCTCATGAAATTGCTTATGTGAGTTTTAGGATTTGTGCCTTTTATTCCATCGTTATCAACATGGCATAAAATACAACTCGGATCTGCTCCCTGAACATCATGGCATGCAGTACAGGATTCAATATCACGCTTAGCCATTTCTGCATGTCTACCACCTCCGCTGCCTACCCCGATTGTTACAAAATTTGGTTTTTTATGAGAAGCGGGTATTGCACCTTCCAATGCAAAATCACCGCCACTTGAATTATGACACTCTGCACAAAATGTTTCTACCTGATGACATGTTTGGCATTCACTCGATTTATTATTTGCATCAATGCCATGAGTAAATCTATAATTCAAATCATGAACTCTGCTGAGCTGCTGTTGCTTTGCATTATCAGTGAATTTATGCGGCAAATAAGGTACATAAAAATCTCTTGCACTGTTCGATTCTGTTATCATTGTTGTTGATGCATGACAGGTCTCACAAAAATTATTATCATGACACATTTCACATTCTGCATTGATAGCATTAACTCTAAACTTATGATTTTTTATAAAACCAACTTCCTGATGGTCTTCGGGAATCAAATTAGCAGTTGAAATATGACAAATCTCACAGTCATTTGTTGCTACTGTTTGATTATTATGACATTTATAACAACTGTTCATTGATGGAATTGATGCTGCAGATTGAAATGCATAATCAACTTCATCCAATCCTTTATGACAGTCAATACATTCCATTTTTTGTTCTGTCACATGTTTTTTGTGATTAAATATTAAATCTGATTCTCTCTGAATTAATTTTTCATTAACATCTTTATAATGACAGGTATTGCATTTGTCTGTATCTTCAACATCATGGCAGGTTGCACATGCATCTTTTTCTGGCAGCAGTCTGTCTTTTAATGATGTGCTCTCAGCTGCTTTAGTGTGGCATGCAGAACATTCAGCAATTTCCTTATGCAAAGAGTGAGAGAATTTAATTATATCCTTATTAGTTTTTTTTGGTTCTCCTCTTTCGTTAACAGCTGCAATGCTGAGAAAAATTATAATCGAAAAAGTTATGATTGCATATAAAATTTTTATTTTCATATTGTTCTATAAATTTGTATTGAACAAATAATTTACTTTGAACATTATTCTTAAATCATTTTTGTAGATTTTATTATTGAAATATTGTCCCTGCAAATCGAACGACAGAATTCTCCATGGCCTTAAATTAAACCCAGCAAGAAAAGATGTTATTGAATTTACATTATCGTCCTTTGATAATTTATAATTTGTGTAAGTTATTCCTGCAGAAGGAGTAATGAAACCTTCCATAAATGAATGAGCAGCATAAAGAGAAATTGCATCCAGTTCGCCTGCATCACCAAATGTTTTTCTATAACTTAAACTTCCAAATTTTGTATTAGCTCCCATAGTAATTCGAGAAGAATGTTCATTCCCAAACTTTACATAACCATACTTAAATACAAAAGTGTAAAGATTAGAAACATTGTAATCAATTCCACCTTCTATTTCCTTTGAATTGCCATAATCAAAAACAGAGAAGATAGAATTATATCTTATCTTTGGTTCTCGTTGATTGAAATAAAGATTAAATCCCATTTCTTTAGTTGCCTTAAATCGTCCATCAAATTCAATTTTAGATGTTTCCTTGTAGTTCAAGTCATATTCATATCGAGCGTTCAAATCAAAAATATTATTATCATTGTAAGAAATGTCTCCCGACAAAAATCTATACTGATTTGATTTTGATTGAATGAGAACAGTAACGAGGTCTAAATTTTCGTTCAGTCTTTCAGCGTAATAGTCAACAGGTTTAAAGTTCTTATCTATGTAAGAAATTCCAAATCTAAAATTTTTCAATGCATAAGTTTCGAATCTGCCGCCAAGAATATAATTATTGCCAATATCATCAATTAATTCTAATTTTTGATAAGCGGGGACATTACCGCCATAAAATCCCATTAAGGAAAATCCTGCATATTTAACTTTCAAATTAATGCCATCGAACAAACCGCCTGCTACAGGCAAAATAATAGGTTGTCTCCCAATTTTTAATGTAACAAGATTTAATAAATCCCGTGCTTCGAAATAAAGATTATAAAATCTCATTCGCGGGTCTTTATCGAGCAGATTTCCAATGTTGCTTTCAAAATTAAATCTTGTACGTAAAGAAAATTTATTGTAATTCAGATTGAGATTTAATGTTTGATATGTTCTGAAAAACTTTTCGGAATTATTAACATCATTAAATCTTTCAAAAGAATAAACAGATGATGTAAATCTGCCGTTAATATTTTGTGCATTCAATATCAATGGCAGAAAAATTATTAATGAAATGATTCTTTTCATTTTTTAGCCTGCTAAGAATTTAATTCTTGGGTACTTTATGAGCAATTTTAGGCCACATTTCTGCAAAATTAAATTCTTTATAAGTTGGACTTTCAGAATTGTGACATGTTTTACAGAATTTTTCTATTTCTTCATTATCTTTCCATACAACTAATCCATTCTTTACAGCTTCATTTCTATCCTTCATAACTTTTAAAGTTTTGTAAGCTGAACCAGGTCCGTGACATGTTTCGCATTGAACGCCATCTTCAATTTTAAATTTTGGTCCAAGTAATTTTTTATCAGCCACATCATGACCGCTTGTATGACATTTCAAACATTTTGGATTCTCAACAGCTTTTACATCTCCTGAAAGTTTATTTGCTTCTTCTGTTAATAGTGCTTTGTATGCATTTGCATGTTTGCTTTCCTGCCAGATTTTTAGCTGCTGTCCCTGTTTTTCTGTTTTATGGCATGTACCGCAAACTTGAGTCCCTTCATAGCCATATGGTTGCGAATAAATCTGAGCAGGAACTATAAAATAAACTACAATTGCAAATAGCACGAAAGTTATTAGTTTTTTCAGCATCATAAATTCCTCCTGAAATTAAATGAACATTTTATTTATTAGGAAAATAAGTCAATCTAGATTTATAGGCAATTAATTCTTTTTTTCATTTTTACTTTCTTTTTTGTTGTTTTCTTCTGTTTTTGGATTTAATTTTTCATCAAGCCATAATTTTAATTCCGGGTCGTTATCCAATTCTGAGTCAATTATCACATCAGGATTCAATCCATTCTTTTTTAATGTCGATGTAAAAAGAATTGTTGAGTTACTCAATTTTTTATAATCTCTTTTCCCCAACTGATATTCTTTCCATTCAAGTACAACTCTTCTAAAATGTTTTTCGTGATGATGACGATAATTATGCAAAGTCATTTTTCCATCAATCCAAGTTAAACTCATTGGATACTCATGCGGATGGAATATAACAAAGAACCAATGCCATACAAGTATTGCAAGCGTTGCTAAAATTGCTTCGTAGAAATGAATAAGCTCACTTACTTTAATTAACCAGACAGGTGCCCAGTTGCCAACCACAGTTGGAAACCACAAAATAAATCCTGTCAAACCCATTACAACAGTGCCCCAAATTAAAGCCCAGTATTCAGCTTTTTCGGTGTAATCATATTTATCATAAATTGGTTTTTGTTTTTTGATTCTCAGATAATAAAGAATAGTATCTTTTGCATCGATAACATCGTTGTATGTAGGAATTAAGTTCTTAAGCACTTCTCTTCCTCTGGCAGTTGATAACAAATAAATTATATGATATAATCCTGTTCCAATTAAAATTATTGCAGCACCGCGATGGATATATTGTCGTGCAGTTTCTGTCATTCCAAAAGTTCTTAAAAGTTCTGCCCACCAACTTTGATTATATTTAAGAGCAAAACCAGTAATTGCAAGTGCTATAAAGGAAATTAATAATAGAAAATGTTGAACAACTTCGCTCTTTGTAAATCTTGGTATTGTAATCTCTCCTTCAATTCTTTTTTTCTTTTTTCTGATTTCATAAATGAAAATCAGCAGATTATGTAACACCATTCCTCCAATAACTGAAATAATCAACCAGAAATAAATATTGGCAACAATATTTTCAATTTTTGCGGCTGTCTCGTTTTCAGTTTTATGAGAATAACTTTGAGAGAAAACAGGAGTTGCATTTGCATGACACTTTCTGCATGTATTTGTTACATTAGCAACATTAACACTTGATTCAGGATGTTCTTTTGGCAAAATCTTGTGCACACCGTGGCAATCAATACACATTGCTGCATCTTTATCGCCGCGCATTACTGCAAGTCCGTGATAACTATCCTGATACGATTTTGCCTGTCCTCCATCAATACCAAACTTTTGAGCTATCATTGGATTTTCATGACATACCATGCATGTCTTTTCCTGAATCTTTCTTGCTTCTTCTCTTTTATCTACAGTCGATATTGATTGTATGCTGTGTTCACTATGACAATCATTGCAAACTGGTGATTCTCTAAATCCTTTCTTAGCTCTAATCCAGTGAATTGATTTTTGATAATCTTCTGCCTCTTTTGGGTGGCATTGTCCACAAGTTTGAGGAATATTAAAAGAAGATATCTTAGAAGAAGGCTGTACTTTGTTTTTAATATCATGGACTCCGTGACACATTGTGCATGTTGCAGCATTCATTCTTCCTTTTTGAACAAGAAGCCCATGAACAGAATTTTTATAAGTTTTGCCCGGCGAAGTAATGCCAATATCATATTTTTTTACAAGTTCAGGATTATCATGACATTTAGCACATGTTGCTGCAAGATTTGTAGGATACACTGAACTTGATGGGTGATCTACCTTCTTAATATCATGCGAACCGTGACAATCCCAGCATTTTGCTGCATCATCAATACCTTCACTTAACGCAATCCCGTGAATGCTTTCACTGTGTTCTTTTGCAATTTCACTGTGGCATATGTAGCAATCAGCTTTTTTTGTTGATTTTAAGTTTTTCGGGTGAGCTTTCAAGTTGTTTGCAATAAAACTGTGGCAATCCGAGCAATCTAAATTTTTATGAACGGAAACTGGAAGCGTAAGTTTAACATCAACTTTTTTATGACAGCTCAAACAATTACTTTTATCAACTGCAACTGCATGATAAGCTACAGCAATCGGTTTGGCTTCATGACATTTAGTACAATATAACTTAGATTTAAGTGAATTTTCTACTGGCGGCTTTTGAATTTCATGATTGCCATGACAGGTAACACAATTAGGCGCATTTTTTACTTTTAATCTGTGATGAATATCTGAATTAACTGATTTAACTTTATCATCATGGCAGTTTGCACAGTTTACTTTTTTGGCCCCTTTTTCAATATGTTCTTCATCAACTACATCTTCATGACAGCCCTGACAATCAATTGCATCTTTATGAACTGATTTCTCTATTGAAATTTCGTGACAATCAGCACAATTGAAATCCTGTGCACTATTTTTATTAAATCCTATAAATAAAATTGCAATAACTAGATAAATTAAATCTTTCCGGAAGAGAACCACTTAAATCTCCATTTTTTTCTTTATAAGAAACCTTTTATTACTTCAAAAATTATGCTCAAATTTAAAATGCCAAACCATAATTAATTGATAAAATTTTGTCTAATACATTTTTATTTTTAAGAAACTATTATTAATAATAAGATAATGGACTTACATATCCTTTCTAAAAATATTTAACAATATTCATTTTATCAAATTTTTTCATCATTTTCTGAAAAACTCTCCTGTAATTATATACCAATCCTTTTCTTCAAGATTCTCAAGCTGTCCCCAGTATATTTCTTCTCCCAATGGAGATTCTTTCTTAACAATGTCTTTCATCTTGTTAATATACTTTTCAATTTCTTCTTGATAGAAGGAAACAGCACTTTTTCCAATTTTTAATTGCTGAAGTTCCGTATCAAGTTTATCAGCATCAATTGTGCAAATCCAGTTTTTGCCATAAGGAGTAAATTCAAGAGCTTCAAGATTTTCAGAAAGTTCATGGTTAATTGATTTTACAAGTCCACTAACTGGAGACAAAAATTGAATTGATTTTTTATTTTGCCTGATACTAAACAATGGTTGACCCTTAGTTACACTCATGCCAAGATTTGGAAATTCAATACTGTCTATTTTCCCAATCAGTTTTTTTGCAAAATCATCAATTCCAACTTTTACTGTTCCATCCTGACTAACTGAAGCCCAGCAGTGCCCTTCAGAGATAAATACTCCGCCAGGAATTGAAAATTCTCCTCGTCCAACTTTTTCTATTTCGGGAATATGAGCAATATGAACTCTTGGTTTTAATTGTTTTTGAATTCTATCCTGTCTTTTAATTAAACATTTTTTGGTAAACTCAAGTAGCTCTTCCTCTGTAAATGGTTTTTGAACATAATCCATAGCTCCCAGCTTCATACATTCAACTGCTGTTTCTACAGTTGCGTATCCAGTAATTATTATAACATCAATATCGGGACGAAGGTATTTTACAGATTTTGTTACTTCAACACCATCCATTTCTGGCATTTTCAAATCTGTAAATACAAAATCATAATGATGAGATTTTATTAGACTAAGTGCTTCTGCACCTGAATTTACTGTATCAACAGAATATCCATCGAGAACAAGAATTTTTCTAAAGCTATCGAGAATTACATCTTCGTCGTCTACGCAAAGAATTCTTGCTTTAGGATTTGGCACTTCTGCGCGTTTAAGAGTTTTAACTTCTTTGCTAAAATCAATTTGAACAACTTCTTTAAGAACAGCTTCTCTTTCTTTGCGAATCTTTTTTTCATTTGCTTTTCTAATTGCATATCTGATAATTACATCTGCAATTATTACAATGATTAATAATAAAATAAAGAGCAGCATAAATTTTTCTCCTTAATTAAAATTATCTATCTGAAATACATGGAATTAAAAATTTCATCTCATATTCATATTCAGATGGAATAATTCTGTAAATCCATCCTTCGAAATATGGGTCTTTTTCAAGAATAGAAATATTTGATAAAAGTTTTTCATTTTTTTCAATTATTCTTCCGCTCAAAGCTGAATACAATTGATGCACAAATCCTTCGCAGTCAATAAATTTTGCAAGTTGACCCGCTTGATTTATTTTTTCATTCAAATCTAATATTACTATTTCTTTTATGTTTTCAATTGTTTTCAAAAATAAATTTGTTGCACCTAAAAGAGCAGTTCCATTAAAATCTTCTTTAACCCAGCATGAATAACCAAATCTAAAATATCTTGATGGACATGGTATATAAGAAACATCAGAATACGATATATCATTTTTTTTATTTATTAATTCGCTGTATTTAATTCCTCTTTTGATTGTACCAGTCATTTCATCGAATGTAAAAGGTTTTGGAATGAAATCAATAGCTCCTTTGTAAAGTGATTGAACTGCATTTTCAATAGTTGAATATCCTGTAGTCATAATTACGGGCGTATTTACTCCTAATTTTTGAAGTTCATCAAGAAATTGGAATCCGTTCATTTCGGGCAGCATAATATCACAAATTATTAAACTGTAATCATTCTTTTTAATTTTATTTAGCGCATCAGCAGCATTATCTGTTGAGTCAACTTTATAATTATTCAGGCTTCCAATTTTTACAACCGAATCAATAACGACCTGCTCATCATCAATTATTATTATGTCAAATTTATTTTTCACTTTACTCTTCCGGAAGTTTAATTGAAAATGTTGTTCCTTTACCTACTTCGCTCTGAACGGTGATTGTTCCATTGTGGTTATCAATTATTCCCCAGACAACAGATAACCCAAGCCCTGTTCCTTTTTGTCCTTTTGTTGTAAAAAATGGTTCAAAAATTTTATTGATATATTCTTGAGGAATACCGCATCCAGTATCAGTAATCTGAATTTCAACAAATTTTTTATTCCCTTTTTCATCGATATAATTCCATCTTTGCCATTCATCTCTAAATGAAGCACAACCTTCAAGAAAACCTTGAGAAGGGATTTCAATTTTATAAACTGGACCGCCGCATTCAGGGCATTTTTCAAATTTATCAATTAGAGATAAATCACACACAGGGCAGGAAAGTTTAATAACATCATTTTTTTCTACAGGAATTCCAAAATAATGTTTTGCTCTTCCATAAACTGGGTCAATAAATAAGAAACCTTCATCCCCATTTGTTTTTATTTTAACTTTTATTGAAGGCAAGCCTCCAATTTTGTGGTCATTATCAATTATATTATGATTTTTCGGGCATAATGCTGCTTTTACATGAACAATTCCTTTTGGGGATAAAGTCGTTTGAGATGTTTTAATTGTAATTGTTCCCCCGTTTGGTCCAATTGCATCTATTGCATTTAAGAGTAAGTTCAAAATCACCTGCTGAATCTGGTTAGCATCTGCAGTAATTCTGGGAAGCGTTTCATCAAATTCTTTAATCAGCTTAATTTTATTTATATTCAATTGATTATGAACTACTGCATCGGCTTTATTAATTACATCATTAATGTGAATCAAGCTTTTTTTAGGAGTTGACTGCCTTGAAAAATCAAGCAGGCTTTTTACAATTTCCCGACTTCGTAAAGTTTCTCTTACAATTACATTTAAGTCCTCTTGTAATTCTGGATTATCTTTTGTCCGCTTTAATAAGTAACTGCTGTAAGTCAGAACACCTGTTAATGGATTGTTGATTTCATGTGCAACACCTGCAGCTAATTTGCCAAGCAGAGCCATTTTATCGGATTGAAGCAACTGCTGCTGTGTTTCATATAATTTTTTTGTCATGTTATTAAATGATTTTGCGAGGTAACCAAGTTCATCGTTTCCTAAAACTTTAATTTCATAATGAAGATTACCTGCAGCTATTTGATTCGTTGCTTTTACTAATTCTTTTACTGGTTTATCAACCCACTTCCTTACAAATATTCCAATAATTAAACCAATTGCAGTAATAGAAATTATTGCAAACAGCAATTCTTGAATTTCATTTTTTCTTATTTGTTTATCTACTTCTGTCAGTGTAATTGTAACATCAAGAACACCAAGCACAGAAGAATTTTTACTATGTGCATGACAGTCAGCTTTCCAGCACGATTCTTCATTATAAATTGGATTAATTATTCCCATCACTCTGGGAGAATTTTCGCTAAGTCTAAATATTCTTGTTCTCTCTTTATTTGATAATTTTTCAAGTGGCTTGTTTTCGGTATGACATGCATAGCAGCTCTCTGCTTTTTTATCAAGCATTTTCCCGATATCATCGGGATTTGTAGAATAAATTATCTCACCTTCTTTATTATAAATTCTGATATTATCAATTGCCGGATCTTTTCCAATAGTTTTAATTATTTCATCTACATATTCTCTTTGATTAAGCAGCATGCCATATCGAGTACTATTTTTAACTGTTTCGCTCAACTGATTTGCATGACGTTCAACTTCTGCTAACAGCACATCACTTTGAGATTTTATTTTAAAGTATGAATTTATTCCAATTATAATAACGACTGTTAAACTAACCACTAAAATTAGTTTCAATCCTATTTTTCTAAAAAATCCTATTTCACTTAAGCCATTCATAATTTTTTCAATCTGCCCGGTTTATCTTTTGGATATGATTTATCATCATGACAATCTTCACAAGTTGGCTTAGAATAAGTTGGTTCTTTGTGACAGCTGCTGCATTCTAATTCACCATGAGTTTCGTCAAGTATTAAACCTGTAACATTATGTTTGAAATTATCCCAGCTCCATGTTCCATGACAGGAACTGCATTCATTTTTAAGTCCTGTAAATTTCCCTTTTGTAGTATGACATCTATTACATGTTAATTTTGAATGATACTTTGAAATATCAAATCCAGTCACAGCGTAATGATTAAATGGACCTTTTTCTTTATCTGAATGACATGAAGAACATTTTGATTTCGAATTTGTATCATGACAATTAGAACACTTTTTATGAATTTCTTTTAGTGATTTTTTAACAGTACTTACAACTTTATTTTTGTTATGACATTTCACACAATTATCATTTTTATGACAGTCACCGCATTCATAATTAAATAAATTAATATGCTCATCATGATAAAAAGTAACCAATTTACCTGAAGTGCCTGCTGTAGAAAAAGTAATTTTGGTTGGTGTCTTAATTTCCGGATGAATTCTTTTTGCAGTTAATTTTTTTGCATCACTTTTTAATGTAGTTTCTTTTCCTTTTAATTGATGACAAACTATGCAGTCTGTACTTCCACTCCATTCACGGTGACAGTTCATACATTGGCGGTGGAATGCACCTTTCAAATCAGGTTTGCTTACATCAACTCTTTTCCTTTGTGTTTCATGACATTCTGAACACGCAATAACATTTCCCGGAGGATTATAATGATGACAAGTTCTGCAACCTCCTGAGATATCAGCCATTTCTGCATGAGCCAAATGAGAAAAAACAACAGGTTCATAAATATCAGTTTCTTTTATTTTATTGATTGTAAGAACTTTTGGACCTTCTTCAGGTTTTTGGTCAATTCGAATCATGCTTTCACGAGGACAGGCTTTAAGACAGGGATTTTCTTTAGTCGGAATATCACATGAATGACATGTCGAGCAATTCAAAGATTGCTGTGAATGATTCTTGTTAACTTTAGTTTGAGCATTGATTGATAATAAACCAATCAATAGGATTATCAACAACTTTTTCATTATGCACCTCTAACAGAAAATTTAGTTTGAGGTGAAACATACTGTGGTTTACTTACAATTGGAAAAATCATAACAAAAGCTCTAAACAATAACACTTCAAGTGCTATAAACCCAAGCGTTACTGCTATTTCTCCAATTGATGGGAAATATGGTTTAAATTGATATGGAGGATTATAAGCAACAATAAAATTATTTATTCGATTCAACAAAACACCAAAGATTACCAGTAGAGAACCAATAAACAATCCCAGTGGTGTTTTAGTCAATTTAGGTGATAAGAAAATACGCAAAGGCACAATTATTCCAAGCACAACTTCAACAGCAAAAAGTATACTTACTGTATTTATTTCGTTCAGATAAATAAATGTTTTTCTTATAACCATATCACCAATCTTAAATGAAAGATAAATACCAAGCATTGGTGCAACCATACTTCCAAGATTAGAAAGAATTTTCATTTCAGGTTTTAAGCCAAAAGCTTTTGATGTTATCAGCGATTCAAAAATTACCATAGGAAATCCTACGGAAATTGCAGAAAGTAAAAACAGTAACGGGAGAATCGGAGTTTGCCATAATGGATGCATTTTAGGTCCTGCAATTACCATCAAAGTTCCTAATGATGATTGATGTAAGCAGGAAAGAACAACACCAGCAATTATAAAAATAAACATTACTTTGTTTAATGTTCTATCGAGCAATCTTAATAATTTATCTAATGGTTTATTTAGAGCACTTAAAAACCCTGGCAAATTTACTCTTCCAATAAATCTTTCTGTTACGATTGGAAGAAATTCAATATAAAGAACAAACAAATAAATCATCACACACATGCCAACTTCAAAAAGAACTGAATTGCCATTCCACATAATTAAAGGATGCCAGATGTAATAATATCTTCCAAGATCAAGTGCTACACTGAGAGCTACAAAAGTATAGCCAAGCATTGCCGTTAAAAGTGCAGGTCTTACTACAACATGGTATTCTTCTTTATGCATAATATGACCCAAAGCAGCAGTTGTAAATCCACCAGCTGCTAATGCAACTCCAGCAGCCACATCAATTCCAATCCATATTCCCCATGGATATTGATTACTTAAATTGGTTACTGCACCTAATCCAAAGATTAATCTTACAAAAACTACTATCAAACCAATTGCAGCAATAGTTGTTAATCCTATAACTGTAGGTGTAAAAAATTTTCTTTCTAAGGGTGTCGGTTTCAGAAAATTTTCCATTATTCTTCCTCCGGTTCTTTCTTTCTATTTTTATTAATCCACATTACAGCTCCAAGCAATGCATAAAGAGCAACTGGCGGAACAAAGTAAGCAAAAATTCCATGTTGAATAGCTTCGGTTACACCCGGGGCAGGATTTCTGCCTAATTTAGGAAATTGAAGTTCGTAAAAATCTTTGCTTGCTAAATAAAGCCAGCTTGTTCCACCAACTTCATATTCACCATATACATGATTAACATATCTGTCCGGGTATAATTTAATTTTTTCATGAGCAATTTTTACTAAATCTTCTCGTCTGCCATAAGTCAATGCTTCCATTGGACAAATTTCTACACATGCAGGAAGTTTTCCTTCTTTTGTTCGATTGAAACAAAAATCACATTTCCGAATTTCCGGCTGAATTGCCTTGCCAAATTCGAATGCAGGAATTTGAAATGGACAAGCTACCATACAATAGCGACAACCAATACATTTTTTCGTATCCCAGATTACAGAACCATTTTCTTCTTTTGAAAATGCTCCAACAATACATGCCGAAACACATGCCGGGTGATCACAATGCATACATTGAACTTTCACATTAATTAGAAATCCATCTTCGCTTGACGGAGGATACTCATTAACTACAGTTAAAGCTTTGTCATCGGGTCTTCTCATTTTTTTAAATACACTTCTGTCATCATAAGATTCAAGAGGAGGAGTTGGTAAATTATGCGCTACTTTGCATGCCCATTCACATTTTCTGCAGCCAATACACACAGTAGTATCAACCAGAACTCCCATTCTATTTTCATCAAGAACATTTTTGGGTGCTGCTTTTAATTTGCTTGCACATAATCCTGTAATTCCAGCTCCAACTATCGTTGAGGTTTTTAAGAATTCCCGGCGGGTCTGTTTTACCATATTTTTTGACCTCCAGTGTCGGTGTGTCAATAAATAAGATTATAAGACAATTTTCTAAATGGAGTTATTTATCCATTTCTAAATTACTTGATTACTCAAAATATGTCAATGAATTTTTCATTTTAATAGAGAATTATACTGGAATTCTTATGTAATATGTCATATAGTCTTTTTTTAAGTTAATAATTTTTATAGATTCGCAAATAAATTAAAAATAAAAGTAAATTGAAGATGGCAAAGAAAAATGTAAAAAATCTCGAATCATTAAGAGAGAAAATTAATGCTATTGATGAAAAGATTATTAAACTGCTTTCTGAAAGACGCTCGTTAAGTAAAGAAGTCGCATTAGCAAAAGAAAAAAGTAATTCTCCAATTAGAGATCAAAAGAGAGAAGAAGAATTATTAAGAAGATTAATCAAATTAGGAAAAAAATTTAATCTTGATTCAAATTTTCTTTCTAAAGTTTATTATGAAATTATTGAAGACTCAATTAGACTCCAGCAAAATTATGTTCAATCTCTCTTAAACAAAAAAGATAACAGAAAAAAAACCATTACAATCGCAATTCAGGGTATTGAAGGTTCTTACAGTTATTTAGCAAGTCATAAATTTTTTGCTCTTTCAGATTTCAAACTTAATTTCTTATTTAAGAGAAGATTTGATGAAGTTGTCAATGCAGCAGAAAAAGGAGAAGCAGATTTTGCTGTTCTTCCAATAGAGAATACAACATCAGGAGGAATTAACGAAGTTTATGATTTACTGCTTCATACAACATTATCTATAATTGGTGAAGAAAAATTTCAGGTCAAACATTGTTTTGTTGCACTTGATGATATACCATTTCAAAAAATCAAAAAAGTTTATGCACACTATCAGGCTGCGGCACAATGCAGCAAATTTTTAGAATCTCTTCCTCATGTTGCAATAGAATATTTTGACGATACTGCAATGTCTGTACAAAAAATTAAAGAGGAAGGAAATCTTTCTCATGCAGCAATTGCAAGTGAAGAAGCCGCTAAATTATTTCATGTCAAAATATTGAAAAAAGATATAGCCAATCAGTCTGAAAATTATACAAGATTTTTAATTGCATCGAGAAAACCGCAAACTATTGATGAAAGAATACCTTGTAAAACATCAATTATAATGGCGACTTCTCATACACCCGGTTCGCTTGTAGAAGCTTTGAATGTTTTTAGAAAATATAATGTAAATCTAACCAAACTTGAATCCCGGCCAATTATTGGAAATCCATGGGAAGAAATGTTCTATCTCGATTTTGAAGGAAATATTGCAAGCGAAACAATTCAAAAAGTTCTTGACGAATTAGGGCAGTTCACAAGATTTATGAAAGTTTTAGGTAGTTATCCTTCACAGGAACTTGAAAGAACCAAATTAGAATTTTCAAAATTATTAAACGGAGAAGAAACAAAAAAAGAAACAAAATCAAAATCTGAAGCTCCAGCAATTATAAAATCGAAATCCAAGAGTTATAGACTTGCAAGCAGAGAATACAAAAATGAAGATACAATAATAAAAGTAAAAGATGTTTTAATTGGCGGCGACAACTTTGTTGTAATTGCCGGCCCATGTTCTGTAGAAAATGAAGAAATGATAATGAAGTGTGCACTCGAAGCGAAAGAAAATGGTGCTCACATACTTCGAGGAGGATGTTTTAAGCCCAGAACCTCGCCTTACAGTTTTCAAGGGCTTGGATATGAAGGATTAAAATTACTTGCTGATGCTGGCAAGTATTACAATTTGCCGATTATTACAGAAGTTATGGATACCGATCAGGTAGAGGAAGTGGCTAAAAGCGCTGATATACTTCAGATTGGTGCAAGAAATATGCAAAATTTTGCACTGCTTAAAGAAGTTGGAAAAACTCATCGACCTGTTATGCTCAAAAGAGGTTTGAGTGCTTCGATTGATGAATGGCTAAATGCAGCAGAGTATATTTTATCTCAAGGAAATAGACAGGTTATTTTATGTGAACGTGGAATCAGGACATTTGAAACAGCTACACGCAACACATTGGATTTAAGCGCCATACCTGTTCTTAGAGAATTAACTCATTTGCCTGTTATAGTTGACCCTTCACATGCCATTGGTGAAAGGAACAAAGTTATACCGCTTGCAAAAGCAGCAAAAGTTGTTGGTGCTCACGGAATAATGGTTGAATTTCATCCCGACCCGCCAAATGCATTAAGTGATCCTGAGCAGGCACTTTATTTCAGTCAATTTGAAGAATTAATGAAGGAGCTGTACAGATTATAATTTCCAAAAATTTTAGTATGCGGTTTTTCTAAAATCTAATATCATGAACTTTATAAATTCATTTTCCCTTGAACATAAATAATGTAATAACTTGCATTAGTTTTTGTTATTCCCATACCATAATCAACACCAACACCTAAACTCAACTTAGAAAATTTTATACCTGAAGTTAAATTAAAGCTGATACCCGGCTGCCAGTTATTTGTATCACTCAAAGTTCTGTCATTCAAATAAATTACGCCAAGCCCTTCTTCAATGAAAAAGTAATTATAAATATTTTGTTGAACTTGTGATTTCAATGAAAATGATTTTATAAATGGATAATACCTGCCCTGTCGATCTTCTGGTATAAAATATTCTACTTTTCTTGCATAGAAAAATCCTGCTCTAAAATTTATTTCCTCAGAGAACCATAAATTAAAATCAAAAAATAAAGTGCCGCCAAAACTTGTTACCGATGCCGTATTACCTTTTATTTCTCCTAATCCGAAATTAAATCCGGGATTTAAATTTTTAATTTGAGCATTCAGTCCAACTGCATTAAAAAATAGTATTATGAAGATAAAGTATTTCTTTTTCAGCATAATAAACTTTGAAAGAATTCACAGAGGAAATTACAAAATAATTTTTGAATCTTTCTGAAAAACATTTCATCTAATCGAACAAAAATTAAGGTTATTTATGGCAGCAGCATCACAACCAAAGGTAATAATTTTTTCTACTCCGACTTGCTCTTTTTGTAATGCAGCAAAAAGATATTTCAGAGAAAAAAATATTCGATTTACTGATGTTGATGTTTCTAAAGATGAAGCAGCAGCAAGAGATATGATGCGAAGAACAGGTCAAACAGGTGTTCCTGTAATTTTAATTAATAATCGTCCAATTATTGGATTTGATAAACAGAAAATCAATCAAATGTTAAACATAAAAGATTAGGAGACTACTATGAAAATTAAACCACTTGACGACAGAGTTCTTGTTGAGCCAATTGAAGAAGAATCAAAAACCACATCGGGAATTATTATTCCTGATACAGCAAAAGAAAAACCAAGAATTGGAAAAGTTATTGCTGTCGGAACCGATGAAGATTTGCGTGAAAAAATTAAAGAAGGTGACCGAATTTTATTTGCAAAATATGGCGGAGAAGAAGTTAGTGCAAATGGCAAAGAATTAAAAATTATACAGCGTTCCGATATTTTAGCAGTGATAGAAAATTAGTCAATTGGTGCCCCCTATAAAGGCTGTGTGAAAAATCCTTATATAGTGCAAATTAATTGTTGCATTATAAATTGGATTTTTGCACAGCTATTTTTTTAATCAATCACACTTTAAGTAAAGTTCATGAATTAATAAAAACTTTATAACAGTATTAATGTTTTTTCAGGTTACCCGCCTTTGTACCGACAGGAAGACTTTTGCGAGTATGACAGTGTGCAGGTGTCATTCCAGTGAAAATCTACTTGTCTTTCGCTAAGGATAAAAACTTCTGAGGGTATGACATACGTATATTGAAGATTAATTTTCTTTATGTATTCTTAAAAAAATTTTAATTCATAAAAAACAACTTAACTAATCAAACAATTAATAAAAAAGTGTAAGCCAGAAAGTTTTTTGTAATTCGTCAGTTTTTTCTACTCGGTGTTTTAAGTGAGCTGGAATAATTATGTAATCTCCCTCTTTCATTTTAATTAATGTGTTATCTTCAAATAAGATTTCTGCACTTCCTTTCAATAACAAAACAAACTCATTTTTATCCTGATCATACCAAAAATTTTCAGGCGACCGATGACATTCTGAAATTATTCTTTCCAGCTTAAAGTTTTCTGACTGAATTATTTCTTCAAAATATTCTTCTTTTAATTTTTCATCTACAGATTTTAATATACCTGTAAGATTATAAATATTTTTTACTTCGATTTTCATTCTGGATAATCGACAATAACAATTTTCATTTCATTAGATGAATTTGCTTCGTTCAATACAGAATCTATTTCAAATAAATCATCCGGATTTGAAATGTGAAGCAGATATTTTTCGTAACCTGCAAGTAAATGTCTCAACAATTTCTTATGAATTTTTTGACCTCCCGTCGCAGCAGCTTTTTTGTTATAAAATATTACAACCTTCAAAGGAATTTCTCTATTAAATGCCTCTAACAGACCAAGACTTCCTGCTGATATAAAACTAAAATCACCTGTTAAAGCCCATACATTTTTTTTGCCTGCCAGATATGCACCAATTGCAAGCGGAATGCTGCCTCCCATGTATGTTACAATATCTATACAATTGTAAGGAGGGAATGCAAATGAACTTGATGAACCCGTATCACCTGTTGCAATATCTCTTTTAATATTTTTAAAAACATCAAAGAAAGGAATAAATTTAAGAGCTCCTTCTTTAACCTTTTCCGTTAAACTATCAGGAACAAAAGGCAATTCTGGTCTTACTACCGTTTCAAGATTTCCATTTAATTTTTTAGCAATAAATAACTTATACTGATAATCTGCAAGAAGTGGATTTACTACATGTGAATATACATTTCTTTCGTATGAAAAATTTCTTTTAAGATTTTGTTTTGAAGTGAACTCTATCTCTAATTTATTGCATAATGCATCAACAATAACAGCAATCGGCATCTTTCTTCTTTCCGATTCCAGAAATGCACTGACCACATCATCATAAACTGTTTCAGTCCTTAAAGTAATAAACGGCATACTCATGCCTTCAAGAACCGGAGTTATTTCGAGTATATTGTCAGAATGTTTTCCTGATTTATCATCAAAGATTATTGTAACAAATCCTGCTGATGGCTCTGTATAAAGCGAATCACTTACACTGTTTGCAGCTTTCATAAATCCATGAGCTTTCATTAGAACTGCTGCTCTTTTGCCAAGAATGCTTGCACCGTGAGAAATCGTGTATGCTACTTCTTCATGAAATGACATTTTAAGATTTCTCAATGTCATTTCATTATAATATTGAAATGTTTCACTCGCTCCATAACCGGGAACAAAAGTAACTATTTCAACTCCCAAATCATTTAATGCATGAGCTATTGCTTGTGATATTGTTGCCTTCATTTAATAAATTAAAATTACTTTGATACTAAGATAAAATAATTTCTGTATTTTTATTACCGAAAATAATCCTGAAAATAATTTGATGTAATATTAACTAAACTTCTGATTTTATCTCTTTCATTTTTTGTAATCTTTAGATATTATTAATAATTGATAAATATTTTTAGTGAATTTATGAACAATAAATCTTATGTATATTCTTTAGTCCTTATTTATTTATTTCAGTTTTCAAAATTGTTCTGCCAGACAGAAAATGAAATAATTGCTAAAGCAGGAAATCTTAAAATCACTAAAAAAGAATTCATTGAACGATATGAATTTTCTCCCCATTCACAAACTAAGGATGCTTTTGATACAGCAACAATAAAAAGAGATTTCTTATACACACTTTTAGCCGAAAAATTATTGGCACAGGATGCTATTAAACAAAATTTAGATAAATCTGAAGACTTTATTTATCTGATGAATCACCTCAAAAATATTTATCTGCGTGATGCACTTTATAAAAAAGAAATTAAAGATAAAATTGTAATAACTGATTCAGCGGTTATAGATGGCAAAAATAAGATGCTAAAAACTCTCAAAATAAAATTTATTTTTTCAGTTGACGAAAATGAAATTAAAGAAATTTATTCATCACTCCTAAACGGTTTATCTTTTGATTCAATTTTGTCAAAGCGGCAGGAAAATTTAGAACAATCTGATTTTGCCAATGTAACTTTTGGAAATACAGCTCCAGAAATTGAAGAACACATATTTAAGTTAATGCCCGGAGAATTTACAATTCCAATTAAATTAAAAGAAGGATGGTATATTTGTAAAGTTTATGATATAATCAAAAAAAGTGAGCTGAATTCCTCAGATATTTCAAAAATCAAAAAAATAATTGAATCAAGAACGGAAGATAAACTCTATAAAGAATTTTATAATAAATTTTTTAAAGGAATAACAATAAATGTTGACCGCCAATTATTTGATAAGTTAGCAAACGAGATTTTCAATTTTATAAAACAAAATCAAAATTACTTTGCAGTCAAAAAAAATAATAAACTAAGATTCTCAGAAACAGAGTTTGCTCAAATACAAAAATCTTTTTCGATTAAAGAAATTAATTCACCATTTGTAAAATTTGAGGATTTACCAATTACTTTCAAATATTTCTTGAAAAATATTGGGTTTACAGGAATCGAATTCGATTCAACAAGCTTTGAAAATATCAAAAACAAATTGAATAATTTTATAAGCAGTTTTATCAGAAATGAACTTTATGCAAGAGAAGCACAAAAACGGGGATATGATAAACTGCCTGAAGTTTATGAAGATTTAAACATGTGGAGAGATTATTATTTATCGCGCATAAGAATGAAAGAGATTTTCAAAAAACAAAATGTAAGCGATCAGGAAGCAAAAGAATTTTATTTAAAAATGAACAGAACAATTGAAGAACCCGACAGTGTGAATATAGCAGAAATAAATTCAGAAAATCTTGAAACTATCGAACAAATACTAAACGAATTAAACGATGGCATCAGTTTCGATGAGATACAGAAGAAATATTCAACAGCAAAAATCACAGGACTGCTGCCTGTAAATGAACTTGGTGAAACAGGAAAGATTGCATCCAATATGAATATTGGTGATGTTTATGGTCCAATTAAAGCTGATAATGGATATTCAATTATTAAACTAATCGACAAAAAGAAAGGAGCAAAAAAGAAAATAGAAACTTTTGAAGAAGCTAAAGACGACATTAAAAATATAATTCAAACAAAAAAAATGTATGATGAATTAGATAAACTGACTGCAAAGCTTGCTGTTGACAATGGCATAGAGATAAATGAAAACGCTCTCAAATCAATTAAAGTATCAAACATTAATATGATTGTTTTTAGAAGATTTGGATTTGGCGGACAACTTATTGCAGTTCCTTATGCACCTCTTTTTTATAAGTGGTATAATATTTATCAACAAATGAAAAAAGAATTATCATTTTAGATATGAAAATCTTTAAGCCTTACATGAAAACATTCTACTTCTCAATTACTGCCATAACTTTTCTTGTTTTATCTGTATTTATCTTTATGTATATATTTGGAAATCTCGTAGAAAATAGAGAAAGTGCACCTAAAAAAATTTATTTTGCTGATAATATATCTATAAGTCATAAATATGCAATTGAAAAATTCAATCAACTACACAAAGGTAAAATAGAAGTAATTCCAATTGATTTATCTTTTGAAAAATTTCAGACCAATGAAAGAAAAGAATTATTGATGAGATATTTGAGAAGCAGGAGCGACAGGCTTGACATTTTTTCAATAGACCAGATTTGGGTTCCTCGTTTTGCAAAATTTGTTGAACCGCTTAGTAATTATTTTTCAACTACTGAAAGAGAAAATATAATTCCATATGCACTTGAGTCCTGTTTTTACAAAAATCAACTTGTCACAATTCCACTCTATATTGATGTTAGTGTTATGTATTACAGAAAAGACTTATTAAAAAATGTCAGCAATTATAAAGAAATAAAAACTCTGCTTGACAACTCAATTACATGGGAAGAATTTATTAAACTTGGCCAGCGTATGAAAAACTCCGGCTATCCATTTTATTTATATCAAGCAGAAGCATTCGAAGGATTGATGTGCAGTTTTGTTGAACTTATTGAATCACAGAACTCCAAAATACTCGAAGGTGATTCTCTAAAATTAAACACACCTCAAGCCAATAAAGCACTTCAGTTGCTTGTTGACCTTGTCAATAAATATAAACTTTCACCAAAAGAAATAACCAACTTTAAAGAATACGATACTTATTATTATTTTATTGAAAACAATGGAATATTTTTACGCGGATGGCCGGGATTTATAAAATGGTATGAGACCAAATTCAACGATAAAAGCTTTGCAGATAAAATTGAAACTGTTCCTTTGCCCCATTTCAAAGAAGGTTCAAAAATAAGTATTATAGGCGGATGGAACCTGATGATATCAAAATATTCCTCAAAAAAGAGTGAAGCAATTGAATTTATTAAATTCCTGATTCAAGAAGATATTCAAAAAAAATTTTATGAACTTGGCGGATATTTACCTATCAATGCAAAAATTTATGAAGACAAAAATTATTTGAAGCTAAATCCAGAATTAAATTTTTATAAATCAGTTTTCAAAACTTGTACACGCAGACCATTTCTCGAAAAATATACTCGTTATTCTGACATAATTACTTATTACATCAATCGAGCTATTAAAAATGAAATTTCTGTAAACGAAGCTTTAAGCAAAGCCGAAAAAATAATTAACTCAGAAGCAAGTTATATCAAATAATGAGTCATGGATAATTTTTTTGAAAATCTTAAAAAATATCATTTTGAATTCAAGCATCTAACAGTTTTGTTTGTTGGATTAATTTTTTTTCAATTGATTCTTTCTTTTGTGCACAAAACTTCTTTGCGCAATTTTGTTGAAAATGCTCAGGAGTGGTATCAAAAAAATTCTGCCGAAAGATTGGCAAATCTCACAACAACTTCTCTCGAATTATTTTACGAAACTGTAAAAATGAGAAAAACAATTGACCCAAACGAAAAACGCCGGATTATTCAATTCTTTGACATTATTCTCAATCAACAAATTTTGCAGCAGAATATAGAAGAAATTTGTCTGCTTGTCGGGGAAGGTGATAAAATAAAAGCTATTGATAACGGCAACGATTTGTTTGCAATTATGTTTGAACATAATGAAAACATTAACTCTTCAAGACATCGTTTTGCAATTGAATTATACAAAAAAGTAAAAAACGAATTAATAAGCAGCGAACAGATTGTAAATGTATTATTGAACAAAAATACTTATCACATATTTGTTCCTTTTGTGCCAAACGGGGAATTCGCAGGAGCACTTTATATCCGCAACATTCCCGATTTTTCTTTTATTCAACGAGAAATGGTTTCAAGTTACGAAGAAACTTCCATAATTTATTCAGCACTTTTTCTGCTTGGACTTCTTGCAATGTATTATATTTCAACTTACACAGTCAAAGAACGAGATGAAGCACAAAAATTATTAATGGAAGAACATGAAAGAAATATTAAACAGCAAATTGAACATGAAAAAGAATCTATGTTTACAAAAAGAATTTATCATACTCATCACAAAGCAGAAAAAATAATGGGTTTTATCAAAGAAGATTTAAGAGCTCTTTCAACTGAAAACATAGATGAAGTTAAATATCGTGCTACAAAGTATTCTAATTTTATCTCACGAGTTATATATGACATGAAATGGTATGAACCCCCCATTCAAACAATTCGCAATTCTTCTTTTTCAACAGATATAAATGAAGTAATAAAATTTATGGTTGATAATATTTTCAACAGAACATCACGAAAATCAAAATCTTTCGAAATAAAATTAAATCTTGATGAAAAAGTTCCTAAAGTTAATATAAATGAATTTGTAGTGTGGGAAATTTTAGAACCATTAATTCAAAATAGTATAGACCACGGCAGTCATGATGATTTGTTGATAACCATTACAACCAAGTATGACCCTGAAACAAAAATTTCAAATATAATTATTGAGGATAATGGGAAAGGTATAAAACCTGAGCTTTTAGAAAAAAATGAAAAGGGCATTAAGAAAATTTTTCTTGAAAATGTTTCTACAAAAAACACTGCTCATTCTAACAGCGGTTATGGTTGTTACATAGCTTATGAAATTTCAAAACAAAGATGCGGATGGGATATAGATGCAGAAAATCTTCCAGAAAGAGGATGCAAATTTACAATTACCATTCGAAATTAATTCGGAGCAAAAAATGAATAATTACGAACAAATAAAAATATTGCTTATTGAAGATGAAGATTTTGATGTAAGACGAGTTGAAAATACTATTCATCCTTTTGCTGATAAAATAAAAATTTGTGAAGTAGTATCTGATGGCAAGTCTGCTATTGAAGTTCTTGAGTCTAATAAAAATAACTTTGACGTTGTGATAATGGATTATCAAATTGCAGGCGGTTTGCACGGTGAATATCTCATCAAAAAAATAAAGGATTTTGACCCCTCACTTCAGATTATTGTAATTACAAAGATGACAGTCAATGTCACAGATTATGAATTTGCTCACAGTCTTATTGAAGCCGGAGCTTTCTGGTACTGCACAAAATATCCCGGAGATATTGAAGAACATATTTATCAGCCAACAGATTTTATAATGTCAATTTTCAATGCATATGAAAAAAGAAAATTATTAAAGGAAAAACAAAAGTCCACTCAAAAATTAAGAAAGAATGTTGATGATATTTTGTCATCCAAAAAAATCATAGGGGTTTCTCAAACAACAGAAAAATTAAGAGAACAAATAAAAAGATATTCAAACAGTAATGTGCCCATTTTAATAACAGGATTATCCGGCACAGGAAAAGAGCTTGTTGCTTACAATATTCATTATAACAGTCCAAGAAAATTTGAAAACTTTGTTCCAATCAATTGTGGCGGAATACCTGACCAATTAATTGAAAGTGAACTCTTTGGCTACGAAAAAGGTGCATTTACAGGAGCAGAAAAAAGTAAACCGGGATTATTTGAAATAGCAAACAACGGAACAATTTTTTTAGACGAAATTTCTGAATTACCACTTTCATCACAAGTAAAACTGCTTCGTGTACTTCAGGATGGAGAAGTTGAAAAACTTGGCAGAACAGATAAAATAAAAGTTGATGTTAGAATAATTTCTGCAACCAACAAAAGTTTAGAAGAAGAAGTAAAAGCAAAAAGATTTCGTGAAGATTTATATTATCGATTGAATGTTATTAACATCCACATTCCTCCATTAAGAGAAAGAAAAGAAGATATAATTTGTTTAATTGACTATTATATGAATCAATTTGCAATAGAAATTGGAAGAGAAGTTCCAATAATTTCAGAAGATGCAATGAAATTACTTATTGAATACGATTGGCCCGGAAATATTCGTGAACTTAAAAATCTTGTTCAACGACTTTTATTTTTTGATGACAAAATTATTACACCAAAACTAATTGAGACTGCTCTCGGAAAAAAAATTAATGAGCTTGAAGATTACTTTGGAAACGAAGGAATAAGTTTTAAAACTCCTGATGGACCATTACCATTAAGACAAATGGAAAGAATTTTTCGTGAAAAATATTTTAGATATATCAGAAGCAAAGTAAATTCTGATCAGGAAGCTGCATCAATACTCGGACTGGCTCCGCCTAACTATCACAGAATGTGCAAAGAATTGGGATTAAAAAAATAATTTTTTTGCCAGAGTTTTAAAGTGCAAACGTTCATTTAATTTCATTTGAATCATATCTCACGTATGTCAATACAGCAAAAAAATGGATTCCTATCTGTCTACCGACAGGCAGGTTTTGCTGGTATGACATTCAGTACACTGTCATATTCGCTAAAAAATTTTAATCTTGGCAAAGACAGGTAGGTACTCTAAATTAGAAATCTAAATACTATGTCAGAAAAATGACTTTTTGTTATACTTTCTTTTATATTATTTTACTTCTTGTAAGCAATAACATTCGTTTACATAAAAAAGATTTAAGATGCATATTTTCTGATAATAGTAAAATCTAATTATTTAAGAAAAACACAAAAGTTTTCACGAACAATACAGTATTTATTCAATTAAATATAAAACTGCAGCAACCATAAAAACTTGTTATATTTTTATTATCGTCATCGTTTTAATATACCACTGGACAATTTTGCATTCATATTGCATATCTGTCCAGTAAAGATTGTTTTACGTTATGGTTAAAAGAGAAATTACAAAAAACTTATTCAACTATCCGAGAAATTTCCAGTTGTTGTAGTAGTAGGCCCTCGACAATCAGGAAAAACTACTTTAGTAAAAGCAACATTTCCCAAAAAAGAATACGCTAACCTTTAAGAACCCGATACACGTTTATTTGCACAGAACGACCCACGTGGATTTTTATTTGACAGAAAATATGGGATTATTATAGACGAAGCTCAAAGAGTACCGGATATTTTTTCTTACATACAAACCATTGTAGATTCAAATCCAATGCCTGGTAAATTTATCTTAACAGGTTCAAATAATTTTTTAATGCACGAAAAAATATCACAAACTCTTGCAGGAAGAGCAGCAATATTGACACTGCTCCCATTTTCCTTAAATGAAGTGCTTTCGTCAAACCTGCTTAATTTACCTTCAAATACAAAAAAACAGTTAGGTAAAGAGCTGGATTTTTATGATTTTATATTTAATGGTTTCTATCCCCCTATTTACGATAGAAAAATTGCACCTAATGATTGGTATCCAAATTATACTCGGACTTATATAGAAAGAGATATAAGGTTAATAAAAAATATTCCGGATTTAAATTCTTTCACTCTTTTTGTAAAACTCTGTGCAGGCAGAGTCGGACAGCTGCTGAATTTGTCTTCTCTTTCTAATGAAGTTGGTGTTTCAGTTAATACAATAAAATCTTGGATCTCTGTACTTGAAGCCAGTTATATTATTTTTAGGTTAGAACCTCATCATGAAAATTTTAATAAACGACTCGTTAAAATGCCTAAACTTTATTATTATGATACAGGTTTGATTTGTTCACTGCTTGGATTAGAAAATATTAATCAATTAAAAACTCATTACTTATTAGGTCCTCTTTTCGAAAATTTCATTATTTCAGAATTATTAAAATATAGAATGAATTATGGACTCAATTTCAATATCTCTTTTTGGAGAGATAAGTTAGGAAGGGAAATTGATTGTATTATAGATACTGTTACTAAGAGAATTATTCTTGAAATTAAAGCTGCAAAAACAATTACAGATGATTTTTTTAAATCATTATTATTTTATAAAGAATTATCTGCAAAAAAAATTTAGATACATTTTTAGTCTATGGTGGTAATAGGAATCAAGATCGTTCTTTTTTAAGAGTATTAAGCTGGAATAAAATTTTAAAAATTTTTCGATAATTTTTACTAAGAAATAAATTCCAACTTTCACAAATTAATAAGTCGTCCCTATCTCCTATCCACGAAAGTTTTAACCATATCGAAAGACAAATAGATTTTCATTTGAATGACACTGTGCCATTATTATCATACCCACGAAAGCGAGTATCCTTACATTCCTTTTGTCATACTCACTAAAGTCTAGCTGTATGTAGACAGGCGGGTATCCAGAAAATATTCACTCAGGAATGAAGATAAGAATAAACAGTTTCCCGTTTACGCAGAGGAATTACTTTTAAATAAAAAAGTTCCTATTGATATATAGCATTAAAATGCTAATAAAAATTTTTAGAAAAATAAATTATTATACTTTTTTCTTTACTTATTGAAAATGGTATTGTAGTATCAATAACTTATTAATTTTTTTATACGATTTTTGTAAATGATTATTATTCTGATATTTATTATACAAATTAAATTTTAACACTCATTCCAAATTTGACCTGTCAAACAGATTAGATTTTTGTAATTTAATAGTTACGATTTTATATAATATCTTAATATGAAACCTGATAAAGAATTACAAAATCATAAAATTATTATTAAAGGTGCACGACAACATAATCTCAAAAATATATCTTTTGAAATTCCTAAAAATAAATTAGTTGTTTTTACAGGTGTAAGCGGAAGTGGCAAGTCTTCACTTGTATTTGATACAATTTATGCAGAAGGACAGAGAAGATATGTTGAAAGTTTGTCTTCTTATGCAAGACAATTCTTAGAAAGGATGAGCAAACCAGATGTAGATTTTATTTATGGAATTTCTCCCGCAGTTGCAATTGAACAAAAAACAGGTGCACGTAATCCAAGGTCTACTGTAGGAACAAGCACTGAAATTTATGATTACTTGAGATTACTTTTTTCTCGAATTGGCAAAACTTTTTGTTTTAATTGCGGCAGCGAAGTTAAAAAAGATACTGTTGCAACAGTATCTGAGTGGCTTGAAACCCAAAGCGAAGAAGATAAATTTTATATTGGATTTCCAATTCATTATCATGAAGGCAGAACAATTGAAGAAGAAATTGATTTACTAAAGAAGAAAGGATTTTTTAGAATTTTTTATAAAGATGAATTAATTGATCTTAATTCTCAGACAATCGAAGAAATTATTTCTAAGATTAACAACAATTCCAAAAAAGAAATTATAATAGTACTCGACCGTTTCAAAATAAAAAAAGGGAAAGTAAGAGAAATACTTGCTGAATCAATTGAAATAAGTTTCAAAGAAGGTGAAGGAAGATTAACAATTATAAATACAGATAAAAATGAACTGAAACATTTCACTAAATTTTATGAATGCTGCGGCATAAAATACGAAGAGCCCCAACCGCGTTTCTTTTCCTTTAATAATCCTTTTGGAGCCTGCCCAGTTTGTCAAGGTTTTGGTAAAACCATGGATTATGATATGAATCTAATTGTTCCAGATCCCAACTTGAGTATTAGTGAAGGTGCAATAGCTCCATGGAGAACTGTTAAGTATAGTTCATATTTAAGAGACCTTATTAAAAATAACAAAAACAGAATTCCTCTTAATGTCCCGTTCAAAAACTTAACTCAAGAACAAATAAATTTATTAAAAGAAGGATTTGAAGGATTTGCTGGAATTAATGGTTTCTTCAAACATCTTGAAGAAAAAACTTATAAGATGCACATCAGAATACTCTTAAGTAAATTCCGCGGTTACACTACATGTTCTGCATGCCGGGGTTCGCGTTTAAGACGCGAAGCTCTTCAGGTTAAAATTGCAGGTAAATCTATTCATGATATTGTACAAATGTCAATTGAACAGGCTTATAACTTTTTTAAAAATCTTGAACTCAATGACAATGAAAAAGCAATTGCAAAAAGAATTCACGATGAAATTTTAAAACGGCTTACATTTCTAAATGATGTTGGCCTTGGATATCTCACGCTTGACAGATTGAGCAGCACTTTATCAGGCGGCGAAACTCAAAGAATAAATTTAGCTACTTCACTGGGTTCAGCTTTAATGGGAACCCTGTATGTACTCGATGAACCGTCTATTGGACTTCACCCAAGAGATAATTCTAGATTAATAAAAATCTTAAAATCATTGAGAGATTTAGGTAATACCGTACTTGTAGTTGAGCATGACCCCGAAATGATGCATGCAGCAGACTTAATTTTTGATATGGGTCCTCGTGCGGGTGTTCATGGTGGAGAGATAATTGCCAAAGGCACTTATAAGGAAATAATTAAAAACGAAAAATCATTGACAGGAAAATATTTATCGGGTAAATTAAAAATTCCTATCCCAGTTGAACGAAATACCAGAAAAACAGAATCCATAAAAATTATTGGCGCTCGTGAAAATAATCTTAAAAATATTACTGTAGAAATTCCTTTAAGAAAATTTGTAGTTGTAACTGGAGTGAGTGGTTCGGGAAAAAGTACATTGGTTCACGATGTTTTATATGGTGGTCTGTTAAAACATTTTGGAGGCAATCCACCAAAGTTAGGTAAATTTGATTCTATTGAAGGTACAAGGTATATCGATGATGTAGTAATAGTTGACCAATCACCTATTGGAAAATCACCTCGTTCAAATCCGATAAGTTATGTAAAAGGTTTTGAATTAATTCGTGAACTTTATGCTTCTACTCCGCAAGCACGAGCCAGAGGTTACAAACCCGGTTTTTTTTCCTTTAATGTTCCGGGTGGAAGATGTGAAACCTGCGAAGGTGAAGGCTTTGTAAAAATTGAAATGCAGTTCCTTGCTGACCTTTATCTTGAATGCGATGACTGCAAAGGTACTCGATTCAAAAAAGAAGTAAGAGAAATTACTTACAAAGGAAA
>CAZNFW010000027.1:0-39190 GCA_964572725.1 uncultured Melioribacter sp. | reverse complement strand
TGATCCGGTTGGTTCAGTTTTTTATGATTGGTATAAATATAAAAAATTAATCAATGCTCAAGCAGGAAAGACAAAAGCACTAAGGCAGTGGAGGTTTGTAAATCAAAACGAGTTTTTAGAAAATGAAAAAATTATAGAAGCATATATCAAAGAAGCTATTGAAAATTCTAAGAGTGGTAAAAAAATATTACAAAATAAAACAAAAGAAATGTCAATACCACCAGAATTACAAAAAGCATTAAAAAAGAATAAAACATTAAATGAAGCTTTTCAAAAATTATCAATTGCATGTAAAAGGGAATATTCAGAATACATTGCAGAAGCAAAAAAAGAAGAAACAAAATTAAAAAGGTTAGAAAAAATTATACCTATGATTTTAGGAAACCAAGGATTAAACGATAAGTACAAGAAAAAATTTTAAGTCAAAAAACTTTGCTTACTTGCCGAAAAATTTTTGAAAAAAACTTTTAAGCTTTTGATGCAGCTTTCTTG
The DNA here is from genome assembly GCA_964572725.1 of uncultured Melioribacter sp. GTDB lineage: Bacteria > Bacteroidota > Ignavibacteria > Ignavibacteriales > Melioribacteraceae > Rosettibacter. The sequence goes on along the minus strand of CAZNFW010000027.1, from coordinate 38,698 downwards.
CCCACATATATTCACTGCCAAGAATTCCTAATCCTGCTGGTATAATTAAATATGCAGGACCCGGCACAATAATCATGATAATTCCAATTATTAATAAAATACCACCAACAATACTGATAATTATCTTTTTAATTTTTCTTTTCCTCATAGAAAAAATGTTTAGTGAAGAAAGAATATTTATTTAATAATTTGGATTTATTCCAAGATTGTAAAACATAAATGACCATAAATCTGTATAGAGTTCAATTGATTTTGATGTGCTTGTACCGGCACCGTGTCCAACCTTAGTTTCAATACGGATTAAAGTTGGATTTTTGCCAGTATTTTTTTCTTGAAGAGTTGCAATAAACTTAAATGAATGAGCAGGGAAGACGCGGTCATCATGGTCAGCAGTAGTAACAAGTGTTGCAGGATATTCAGCATTTTTAATATTGTGCAAAGGAGAATATTTTAATAGATATTCAAATTGTACTGGATTTTCGCTTGAACCATATTCCGAAACCCAAGCCCATCCGATTGTGAATTTATGAAAACGCAGCATATCCATTACACCAACCATTGGGAAAGCAACTTTGAATAATTCAGGTCTTTGATTAATTACTGCTCCAATTAACAAACCACCATTCGAAGCTCCTTGAATTGCAAGTTTTTCTGGTGAAGTATATTTATTTTTAATTAACCATTCAGCTGCAGCAATAAAATCATCAAATACATTTTGTTTATTACTTAACATACCAGCTTTGTGCCATTCTTCACCGTATTCATTTCCACCACGTAAACAAGCTAATGCAAATACAAAATTATTTTCCAAAAGTGGAATTCTTGGAATTGAAAAAGTTGGCTGCTGCGAAATATTAAAACCTCCATATGCATAAAGTAATGCAGGATTGTTCCCGTCTAACTTTAACCCTTTTTTATGAACTATAAATAATGGGATTTTTGTGCCATCTTTACTTTCATAAAAGATTTGTTTTGTCTCATAATCCTCCATATTAAATTTTAAGCTGGATTTTTTAAATAAAGTCGAACTATTGTTTTTAACATCGTATCTGTAAATAGTTGGAGGATATGTGAAAGAAGTAAAAGTATAGAAAGTTTCAATATCTTTATTTTTTCCTGAAAAACCAAATACAGTTCCTAATGTGGGCAGTTTAATATCATAAAGATAATCTCCATTTTCATTGTAGACTGAAACTTTACTGCTAGCATCCTGTAAGTAAGTAACAATTAATTTGCCACCAATCCGAGATACATTTTGAATAACATTTTTTGATTCTGGAATTATAGTTTTCCAATTTTCTTTAGAAGGATTTTTAAGGTCAATTAAAACCAATTTATTATTTGGAGCTTGATAATTTGTGAGAACTAAAAATTTTTCATCAATATTATCGATAAAATTATATTCAGCTTCAAAATTGTCAATTAATTTTATTATTGAAGAATTCTCAGAAAGATTTTTATACCACAATAAATTATATGATGATGACCCTTCTGAAACAGAAATAATTAAATATTTTTCGTCATCCGTTACATTAACACTAAATAATCTTTTAGGATTTTCTTTGTCTTCAAGAATCAATTCATCTTGAGTTTGAGGAGTGCCAACTTTATGATAAAATATTTTCTGGAACTGATTAGATTGTTTTAATTCTTCACCTGATTTTGGCTCATCATATTTAGCATAAAAGAAACCATCTTTATACCATGCATTACCCGAAAATTTTGACCACATAATTTTATCGTCAAGCAATTTTTTTGTAGAAACTTCCATTATATAAAACTCTCGCCAATCGGAACCGCCTCTTGAAATTCCATAACTTAAATATTTGTTATCGTTAGAAAAAAAGATTCCTGAAAGTGAAACAGAACCGTCGGGCGAAAGTTTGTTAGGGTCAATTAAAATTTCGGGATTTCCATTAATCCCTTTTTGTATGTAATAGACATTTTGTTCTTGTAAACCATCATTTTTTGAATATACATAATAGTCCCCAACTTTAAACGGTGTACTGTATCTTTCATAGTTCCAGAGGTCTGTTAGTCGTTGTTTAATTTTTTCTCTGTATGGAATATTTGATAAGTAATCGTTTGTTAATTTGTTTTGTGCTTCAATCCATGCTTTTGTCTCTTCTGAATTTAAATCTTCAAGCCAGCGATATGGATCTGCAATTTTTACTCCGTGATATTCATCTATATGATTTATTTTTTTTGTTTCGGGATATTGTAAATTTTGTGCTCTCAAATAAAATGAAAAATTAAAGCAAAGTATTATTAGAATTACTCTTTTCATATTATTCTCCAAAGAATTAAAAATGGGAGATCATTTATTATAAAATAGAATTCATTTGGGAAAAAACCAAGATATAATTTAGTTTATATTAAGTTATAATGTCCATAAAATTTATTTGCTTAAAAATTTTTTTAACTTTTTGAGAAAGTTAGGTATTAACGAACATTACCAGTAAAAATTAAGTGATAAAACTTAATAACATAATTTTCTTATATGATTGATTACAATATGCTAAAATTAAGAAAACATTTTCTGAGTAAAGGAATTTATATTCACTTTGCTTTGTGATAATCTCTCTCTATTTTTCGTTTATAAGAAAAATAGGTTAAGTCATTAATTCCAAAATAATGCGGGTTGATGACTTAAAAATTCAATAAAAAATTTTGAGGAAGTTATGAAATCTAAAGAATTCAATCCATTTGAAATGGCACAAGCTCAATTTGACAAAGTAGCTGATATGCTGAATTTAGATGAAGCTACCCGTCAATTATTAAGATATCCTTTAAGGGAATATCATTTCAGCATTCCTGTAAAAATGGATGACGGAACAACAAAAATTTTTAGAGGATTTAGAGTTCAGCACAACGATGCGAGGGGGCCATCAAAGGGCGGTATTCGTTTCCATCCGCATGAAACAATTGATACAGTTCGTGCACTTGCAATGTGGATGACATGGAAATGTGCTGTAGTAAATATACCACTTGGGGGTGGGAAAGGTGGTGTAATTTGCGACCCTCATCATTTGAGCATGAAAGAACAAGAGCAAATTTGCAGAGGATGGGTCCGTCAAATGGCTAAAAATGTTGGACCTGTTAATGATGTACCAGCTCCTGATGTTATGACTAATGCACAACATATGTTATGGATGCTTGATGAATATGAAACAATTTATGGTGGTAAATATCCCGGCTTTATTACTGGTAAACCTGTAGGTATGGGTGGTTCATTAGGCAGAACAGAAGCAACTGGTTATGGCGTAATTTTTACTTTAAGAGAAGCTCTAAAAGAAATGGGAATTAAAATTGAAGATACAACAATGTCAGTTCAGGGCTTTGGTAATGTTGCACAATATGCAATAGAACTTTATCAACAGTTAGGTGGTAAAGTAATTGCAGTTGCAAGCTGGGATGAACAGGACCAGTGTGCATACACTTTTAGAAAAATGAGTGGAATTGATAAAGATGAACTTTTAAAAATTACAGATAGATTTGGAGGAATAGATAAAAATCGAGCTAAGGAATTAGGTTATGAAGTTTTAAGCGGTGATGAGTGGATTGAACAAGAAGTAGATATTTTACTTCCAGCCGCTCTTGAAAATCAAATTCATGCTGATAATGTATCTAAGATAAACAAAAAAGTTAAAATAATTGTAGAAGGTGCAAATGGTCCTACTACTCCAGATGCAGACAAAGTAATTCAGGAAAGAGGAATTTTCCTAATACCTGATTTTTTAGCTAATGCTGGAGGTGTTACATGCAGTTATTTTGAACAGGTTCAATCAAATATGAATTATTATTGGGAAAGAGATGAAGTACTTGGTAAACTTGATATTAAAATGACCTCTGCTTATTTAGCCGTAAGTGAACTTGCAAAAAAGAAAAATCTGTATATGCGTGATGCAGCTTATATTATTTCAGTCAGCCGTGTAGCTCAAGCCTGTAAAGATAGAGGCTGGGTATAATTATCTGTTTGTTTTAATATTAAACCAGGAATTGAATTCATTCATTTCCTGGTTTTTTTATTTCCAAGATATAATTATTTCAAAAAAATTTTGATGATTGTATTATTGAATATTTTCATAGAAGATTATTTGAATCTCACATAAGTCATTTCTGAATTTGAAAATGTTTATGTTGGAAAATAGATGAATTCATTATTATTAAATTATTTCTAAAAAATTAATACTTCAAAATTACCTGTATTATAATTTTGGTTGAGAATAATTTTATTGCAAACAGTGGTTTTTGAACTTATATCCTGCAACACTTTATAATATTACTTTAAGTAAAAAATCATATGTAAAGAAATTAGGAAAATATTTGGGTGATTTATATTACTTCTTTAACAAAATAAAAATTCCTTTAGTAAATCTCTCTAGTTCTCTGAATGATTTTAAATAAAGCGATTGCAGGAGTTTTTGCTACTAAAATGATTCCCCGAAAATCATTAAAGTACGGATTTCTTACCAGAAATAATTAAAGCAATTAAATATGGTGTTCTCATTTCTTTCATAATTTATGGGGTTTTATTGTGTTTTATTTTTCAATAAATTATAAATGTAAATAAATTGGAATGGCTCAAAGTTTAAGATGAATATTGTTAGAAAAATTTTTTTCTCATATTAGATTAAAAAGAAGTATTTTAGCAAAAGCGGATGGTAAAGCCAGAGGAGGATTTTTAGGATATGTTAAATGATGATAAACAAAATAATAATAAGCAAAATGATAATCTTATCTTGCAGCTGCAAGAAAGAACAAAGGAGCTCAATTGTTTATATACGATAGAGGATAATCTTAATCGTTCCGAAATTTCTTTGCGTCAAGCTTTTCTTACTGTTCTTGATGCAATTCCAACAGGATTTCAATATTCTGAATTCTGTAAAGCTAAATTAGTATATGGTGATATTGTTTATCAAACTTCTGAATTTGAAGAAACACCGTGGGTGATAAGTACTGATATTATAGTTCAGGAAAAAGCTGTTGGGCAAATTTTTGTTTATTATACTAAAGAAGTCCCAATGGTTGATGGTAGTCCCTTCCTCAAAGAAGAAAAAAGATTGCTGAATACAATTGCTGAAAGATTGGGACATTTTATACTTCATCAAAAATTAAAAAATGTTTTTGAAGAGCTTCAAAATGCTAGAAAAGATGTAGGTAAAACAATTAGAGGTGAATGGAAAATTGTTTTAGATATGATACGAAAGACCGACCCAAATCTTTTTATGAGTTTAATGAGAAAACTTCTTAATCTTTTGTGCTGGAAAGGAATAGAAGAAGCTGAGTTGCTAATGAAGCATTCTAATATTTCAAGAAGAATTAGAATTGGATATAATGATAGTGATGAGCAGGACGAAAACAAACCAATAAGAGTTGAAAAGATTATAAATTATGATGAATATGTCGAAACAATTCAGAGATTAGCTGATGATAATTTGCCAGATGAAGTAATACTTAATAAAATTCAAAAATGGATTCAAGAAGATAAATCAAGTGCATTGATTAAAGTTGTTGACAATCAGGACACATCTTTAACAGAAATAGCAGATGCTTTACGTAAATATTATCATCTGGCTCCGGAAAAATTTGAATTGCCACCATCAACTATTAAAGGTTTGCGTGTTTCCTTGCTCCGACGATTTTTCACAGACCAGCTTAATTTTATTTCGATTGCGAAAGAATACGTTAAGTTAACTGATTTTTATAAGTTAATTGATAAAATGATATTCCCGCCGGGTAGTCACGGAAAACTTGGCGGTAAAAGTGCTGGTTTATTTATTGCTTCTCATATTTTACAAAAAGAAGCGGAAAATAATGAACTGTTGAAAAATATTAAAGTTCCTAAGACATGGTATATAGCTTCAGATGGAATACTTAATTTCATGCAATATAATAACTTAGAAGAGGTTCTTGAACAAAAATATAAAGAAATAGATGAAGTAAGAATTGAATATCCTCATATTGTTCAATTATTTAAAAATTCTGAATTTCCTCCAGATATAGTGAAAGGATTATCAGTTGCATTAGATGATTTTGGTGACAGACCTTTAATTGTGAGAAGTTCAAGTTTACTCGAAGACCAGATGGATGCCACATTCTCTGGAAAATATAAGAGTTTGTTCCTTGCAAATCAGGGAACAAAGCAGCAACGACTTGCTTCTTTAATGGACGCAATAGCTGAAGTTTATGCTTCGACATTTGGACCGGACCCAATTGAATACAGAATTGAAAGAGGATTATTGGATTTCCATGAAGAAATGGGAATTATGATTCAAGAAGTTGTAGGGACAAGAATTGGAAATTATTTCTTACCATCTTTTGCCGGTGTTGCCTTCAGCTTGAATGAATTTAGATGGTCTCCAAGAATTAAAAGAGAAGATGGTTTGGTTCGTCTCGTCCCGGGTTTGGGAACTCGTGCAGTTGATAGATTAAGTGATGATTACCCCATTTTAATTTCACCGACTCAACCAAATTTAAGAGTAAATGTTTCTCCAGAAGAAATGTTAAGATATTCTCCTAAAAATATTGATGTGATTAATTTAAAGACTAATGAGTTTGAAACAATCTCAATAAAAAAATTTCTTGAAGAAACAAATAATAATTTCCCTTCTTTTGATTTAGTGTTTTCTGTTCTGCAAGGGAACATTATACGTCAACCAATGGCTTTTGAATTTGATGACCCATCTAAAGAATACGTTGTTACATTTGATGGATTATTTTTGAAAACTGATTTTCTCAAAAAAATTGATACAATTCTGAAAACCCTTCAATCTAAAATGAAAACACCAATTGATGTAGAGTTTGCTTGTGACAGCAAGGATTTTTATCTGCTGCAATGTCGGCCGCAAAGTCGTTCAAGAGAAACTGCTGTTGATATAATTCCCAAAGATGTTCCTGTTGAAAAAATTCTTTTTACAGCAAAAAAGTTTGTGTCTAATGGAAGAGTTCCTGAAATTACTCATATTGTTTATGTTGACCCGATAAAATACAATGAAATTTCTGAAAGAAATAAATTAATTCAAGTTGGAAGAGCTGTAAGCAAATTAAATAAACTATTACCAAAAAGAAAATTTATTTTAATGGGCCCGGGCAGATGGGGCAGTCGTGGTGATATTAAATTAGGTGTAAGTGTAACTTATTCCGATATTAACAATACTGCAATGCTCATAGAAATTGCACGAAAGAAAGGCAATTATGTACCGGAAGTTTCTTTTGGAACTCATTTCTTCCAGGATTTAGTTGAGTCTAATATTAAATATCTGCCCCTTTATCCTGATGATGAGGGGATTATATTTAATGAGCAATTCTTAACTCAATCAGAAAATATTTTTGAAAATCTTTTACCTGAATACTATTATCTGCAGGATACTATTAGAGTTATAGATGTTGTGAAATCTACTGGCGGAATGATTTTACGTGTATTGATGAATGCTGAATATGATGAAGCAATAGCAATGTTTGTTGCTCCATCGATGGACATTCAAATCGAAAAAGAAATTAAAGAAAGTGTAAATTTTCATCCGAGTGACCACTGGCGATGGAGAATGAAAATGGCAGAAAAAATTGCTTCTGAACTTGACGGAGAAAGATTTGGTGTTAAAGGTATTTACATATTTGGCAGCACTAAAGATGCAGTTTCTGGACCAGCAAGTGATATAGATTTAATTGTTCATATAGATAAAGAAAAATGCAAAAAGTATGAACTCGAATTGTGGTTTGAAGGTTGGAGTTTGTGCTTGAGTGAAATTAATTACTTACGAACTGGTATAAAAACTCAGGGTTTACTGGATGTTCATTATATAACTGATGACGATATTGAAAATAAAACAAGTTATGCATTAAAAATTAGTACTTTGACTGAAGCTGCTCATCCGTTGAAATTAAAATCTAAGTCAAATTAAAATTCGTTCTGCATTTTCTGGATTATCAATATAAAATTTTATAATTGATAATTCTTCGCCATCATGAGCACCATTAAAACAAATTGTTCTGCCTATTTTATCTTTCCATTTCCCTGTTATTCTTGTTGATTCATGAATATGACCATGTAATGTTATATATGGACGATTCTTTTCAATAAATTTTCTAATAGCTTTACTTCCTGCATGAGAATCGGACTCTATTCTGCTGCCAATTCTGTCTAAATTTGTTTTATATGGTGGAGCGTGGAATAAAAATATAGAATTAGCATGATTTATTTCAGCTCCTAATTTTTCTAAATCATTTTGAATTGTAGATAATTTTTCTTCTTCAGGAATTTCGACTGTTCTTCTACCTGTCTCAGGTGATATACAACCTTTTTTAATTTCATGATTTATATCATACTTTTCCCAATCTTTTAGTAAAAATGGTGAAGGTGGAGAATAATTATAACCACAGATATTATAATTATCTAATTTTATTTTTTTGAAATGGATATAATTCCACAATTTTTCTCTGCTAATATTCTCAATGATTTCTTCGTAAATTCTTTCATCATTGTTTCCAAGTATTATATATATCTGTGGATATTTTTCCGATAGAATATTTTTAATTCTTTTTAGACTTGGTACAATATAATCCATTAAAAAAGTTTGTGGAGAACGATGAGGAAGTAAATCACCTGTTAAAAATAAAATTTGTGGTATTTCTTGAATAATTAAGTTAAATAATTTTTCGTATCTCGATTTATGTCCATGTAAGTCAGATGTAAAGTAGCAAAGCATTTTTTAATTCCTTAAAAAAATATTTTTGTTTCTTAATCAAAGTTTTCTAAATTTACAACAAAAATTTACAAGACTAATGAAAAAGTTAGTATATCATCATATTCATCATCATTTACCTCTTGAGAGAAGCGCCGGTATACTATAAATTAAATAATTAATTTTCAATAAAACCCCGGCGCATGTCGGGGTTTTTTGTTATATGGGGTGGAATATGTTAAATGGAAATTTAAAATTAGCTTTACAAAAAAGAGGAAGATTAACCGATAAATCACTTCAGCTTTTGCGTAACTGCGGTCTTGATATTGAAGATTATTCAGAAAGATTAATTATTACTACGAGAAATTTTGATCTTGATATTTTATTCCTTCGTGATGATGATATTCCAGAATATGTAAGTGATGGTGTTGCAGACATAGGAATTGTAGGAGAAGATGTTTTGTATGAAAGAAATGCAGAAGTTGATGTTATTCGAAAGTTAGGTTATGGCAAATGTAATTTATCTTTAGCAATCCCGGAAAATAAAACACTCAGCAGTATATCTGAACTTAATGGGAAAAGAATTGCTACTTCTTATCCAAATCTTTTAAAAAAATTTCTTGATGAAAATAATATTAAAGCAACAATAGTAGAAATTAGCGGTTCAGTGGAAATTGCCCCGTCACTTGGAGTTGCAGATGTTATTTGTGATTTGGTTTCAACTGGGAATACACTAAAGCTTAATAAACTTAAAAAATCATTTGATGTTTTTTCATCTGAAGCAGTTTTAATTAAAAATAAATTTATTGATAATGATGAAAACAAAAGTTCGTTGTTGAATAATTTATTGGTTAGAATTGATTCTGCATTAACAGCAAAAACATCAAAATATTTAATGATGAATGCACCCAAAGATGCTCTCGAAGAAATTGAAAAAATTATCCCTTCGCTTAAAAGTCCAACCATTCTTCCATTAGCTGATCCTTCAATGGTTGCAGTTCATGCAGTAATACCTGCAGAACAATTCTGGGAAATTTATCAGAAATTGAAAAATGCCGGTGCTTCTGGAATTTTACTTTTACCAATTGAGAATATGATAATATGAAAATCATTGATTTTAAAAATTTAACTGAAAAACAGATTGAAAAATTATTAACTCGTCCTGCTATTAAAACAGCAGAGATTTATGAACAAGTTAAACCAATACTTCAAAATGTAAAGAAGAAAGGAAGAAGTGCTGTTGTAAGATATGCAAAAAAATTTGACGGTTTGCAGGATGAAAATATTCTTATTAATAAAAATGAATTATCAAAAGCAGAAAAAAAATTATCTAAAGATGTTCGCAAAGCAATAATTACAGCTGCAGAGAATATTTATAAGTTTCATGAAAGACAGAAGAATAATGGGTACGAAATTGAAACAATGCCGGGAATTAAATGCTGGCGTAAATCTGTTCCGATTGAGAATGTTGGTTTATATGTACCGGGTGGAAGTGCTGTTTTAGTTTCTACAATGCTTATGCTGGGAATACCTGCCAGAATAGCTGATTGTAAACGAGTAATTGTTTGTTCCCCAGTTAAAAATGAAGTTAATCCTGCTTTGGCATTTGCTGCAAGAATTTGCGAAGTGGATGAATTTTATAAAATTGGCGGGGCTCATGCAATTGCAATGATGGCTTTTGGAATCGAAGATGTAAAAAAAGTTGATAAAATTTTTGGTCCGGGCAATCAATTTGTAACCGCTGCTAAAACACTTGTAAGCATTGACCCTGATGGATGTGCAATTGACATGCCTGCAGGGCCAAGTGAAGTTTTAATTATTGCAGATGATTCTGCAAAAAGTGCTTTTGTTGCTGCTGATTTATTATCGCAAGCTGAACATGGTGAAGACTCTCAGGTAATTTTGGTAACAACAAGCAAAAATTTAGCAGAACAGGTTTTAGTTGAATTAAAAAATCAGATTCAATTTTTACCAAGAAAATTAATTGCAGAGAAATCTCTCAATAATTCAAGAATAATTCTGGTTCAAAATTTTGAAGAGGCAATTGAAATTAGTAATAGATATGCACCTGAACATTTGATTCTGGCAGTCCGAAATCCCACTAAATTTATTAAGAAAATAATAAATGCTGGTTCAGTTTTTATAGGAAATTATTCACCTGAAAGTGCAGGAGATTATGCATCTGGAACAAATCACTCGCTGCCAACTTATGGTTATGCAAAATCATTCAGCGGAGTTAATGTTGAATCATTTATGAAGTCGATAACTTTTCAAAAATTATCAAAAGATGGATTAGAGAAAATTGCTCAAACAGTAATTACACTTGCTGAGGTTGAAGAACTGCAGGCTCATGCTAATGCAATAAAAATAAGGTTGAATAAATGAACATAGAAAAATTAGTAAGAAAAAATATTTTAGAACTAAAACCTTATACTTCTGCTCGTCAATCGCATACTGAAGGAATTCTTCTTGATGCTAATGAAAATAGTTTTGGAACAGTGTTGCCTGATGAAGATTTCTCTGGTGTTAATCGTTATCCAGATCCATATCAAAAGAAGATGAGAGAAGGTGTAAGTAAATTCTTAGATATTCCTGTGGAAAATTTATTCTTTGGAGTTGGTTCTGATGAAATTATTGATTTAGCAGTTAGAATTTTTTGTAATCCGTCAGTAGATAATGCTATTGTCTGCGAACCAACTTACGGTATGTATAAAGTTGCATGCGATATAAATCAAGTGGAAGTTATTAATGTTCCATTAACTGATGACTATAATTTGAATATTTATGGAATTGAAAAAGCCGTAAATGAAAAAACGAAAATTTTATTCTTATGTTCGCCTAATAATCCCACTGCAAATTTGCTTGATAAAGAAAAAATTCTTGAGTTAACAAGGAAATTAAATATCATAGTGCTTGTTGACGAAGCTTATATTGACTTTGCTCAGGATGAGGGTCTGATAAAATACACACTCGAATTTCCAAATTTGATTGTAATGAGAACATTTTCAAAAGCATGGGGAATGGCGGGAGTTCGCTGCGGCTTTTGTGCAGCTTCAAAAGAAATTATAAATATATTTTTCAAAATAAAATTACCATACAATATCAGTAAACTTACAGCAGAAGCTGTCAGTATTGCACTTCAAAATATTGACAAAAGAAATGAATACACAAAGATGATTCTACAGGAAAGAGAAAGAGTATATTCTTCATTGAAATCGAATAAAAAAATATTAAATGTGTTGCCTTCGGATTCAAATTTTATTTCTTTTAAAGTAGAAAATCCAAAAGAAGTTTATAGTTTTCTTGAAAAAAATAAAATTATTATTCGAGACAGAAGCAATCAATATAATTTTGCAGGTTACTTGAGAGTTACAATTGGGACACCTGACGAAAATAATTTATTTCTTGAAAAACTGAATGAGATTTTATGAAAAATGTTTTAATAAGTTCAGAGCTGTTTAATCCAACAAACAAATTTTCAAAGGGATTAATAAGTTCATTAAAGAAATTATCAGAATATTCATTTCAAATCTTTGCTGATAAAGAAAAAATTGATTCAACTGTTCTGGATATTTTAAAACTGGAAGACATTAAAATTAATCTTGTAAAAAGTAATAAAGATTATATTGAAATTGGAATTGAAGGGAAACCTTCCGATAATAAAATTGTTATTTCCAAAAACAAAATAAAAAATATTGAAGAAGCAGTAGATAAAATTATTAAGAAGTTGCGCTATGCCGAGATTAACAGGAAAACAAAAGAAACAGATATCACGATTAAACTTGAACTTGACGGTGAAGGAAAAGCTGAAGTAGATACAGGAATTGGATTCTTCAATCATATGCTTGAACAAATTGCCCGTCATGCAAACATAAATTTAACTGTTAAAGTTAAAGGAGATTTAGATGTTGATGAACACCATACAATTGAAGATACAGGGATTGTACTTGGCGAAGCTTTAAAAAAATCACTTGGAGACAAAAAAGGAATTAAAAGATTTGGCTTTATGCTGCCCATGGATGATTCAGTTGCTGAATGTGCTATTGACTTAAGCGGGAGGAGTTATCTCAATTTCAAATGTAAATTTAATAGAGAAAAAGTTGGAGAGTTTCCAACAGAATTAACAGAGGAATTTTTTCGTGGGTTGACAATTGGATTGAAAGCAAATATTTATATTAAAGCAGAAGGCAAAAATGATCATCATAAAATAGAATCAATATTTAAGGCATTTGCTAAAGCATTAAACGAAGCATGTAGAATTGATCCAAGAGCAAAAGGATTACTGCCATCAACAAAAGGGAAATTATGATTGCTGTAATTGATTATGGTGCCGGCAATATTCAATCTGTTGTTAATGCATTAAGTGATATAACGACAGATTTCATTGTAACAAATAAAGAAAGTGATTTATTGAAATGTGAAAAAATTATTTTTCCGGGTGTCGGCGAAGCATCTTTTGCAATAAAAAAATTACATCTTCTGAATTTATTTACAATGCTTAGAATTATTAAAAAACCTTTGCTCGGCATTTGTCTTGGTATGCAAGTATTATGTGATAAATCAATAGAAGGAAATGTAACTTGTCTGGGAATAATTAATACTACCACAGAAATTTTTAATACATCAAGAGTAAAAGTGCCGCACATGGGATGGAACAGAGTTGAAGTGATTAAAGATAGCAGGCTTTTTGATGGCATTGAAAACAACTCATATTTTTATTTTGCTCATTCATATTATGTCCCATTAAATGATTTTACAGTAGCAAAATCAAATTATGATGTGGATTTCTCTGCCGCATGTGAAAAAGATAATTTTTATGGAATCCAATTTCATCCTGAAAAATCTGGAAGTAATGGATTAAAAGTATTAAAAAATTTTATTGAAAAATGTTAATCATTCCAGCTATTGACATATTGAACAACAAAGTAGTGCGACTTACAAAAGGAGATTTTAATCAGGCAACTTACTATGATACCACACCGCTCAAAGTTGCCGAAAGATATGATTCCGCAGGTTTTAAATGGGTTCATATTGTTGACCTTGCAGCTTCAGTAGATGGAAAAATTAAAACTCTTCCAATAATTCAGCAGATAAAAGAAAATACAAAATTGAAAATTGAGTTTGGGGGAGGAATAAGAAATTTTGAACAGGTCGAGCAATTAATTAGTGCTGAAGTTGATAAAATTATAATTGGTTCTCTTTCTATAACTGATAAAAAAACATTTGAAAAAATAATTGATAAATTTGGTAAGGAAAGATTTATTGTTGCAATAGATTCAAATAATGAAAAAATACTTATTAAAGGATGGACGCAAGAAAGCGACATCTCAATTTACGAACATATTCAATATTGTTTGGGACATGGAATAAATACATTTTTATGCACAGATATTAGTCGTGATGGAACACTTAGTGGTTCAAATAAAGCATTATATGAAAAAATTTTGGTTCAATTCCCAGATATAAATCTTATTGCTTCGGGAGGAATTGGTTCTTTGCACGATATTATAGTTCTCTCAAACATTAACTTGTATGCAGTAATTGTTGGGAAAGCAATTTACGAAAACAAAATTAAACTGGAGGACTTAATAAAAATTGGTAGCTAAACGCATAATACCATGTCTCGATGTAAAGAACGGCAGAGTAGTTAAAGGAGTTAACTTTCTTAATCTGAAAGATGCAGGTTCTGCAGTTGAATTGTCACAGAGATATTATGAAGAAGGTGCAGATGAACTTGTGTTTCTTGATATTACTGCAACAGAAGAAAAAAGAAAAACTTTAATAGAACTTGTGCGTGATGTTGCAAAAGTATTAAGAATTCCTTTTACTGTTGGCGGCGGCATTTCATCTCTTGATAATATTGAAGAATTATTAAAGGCTGGTGCAGATAAAGTATCACTTAACTCATCAATTGTAAGAAATCCGGATATAATAACACAAGCTGCAAAACAATTTGGCTCGCAGGCAATTGTTGCTGCTATTGATGTTAAAGTGGTTAATGGAATAAAAAAAGTTTTCATTAAAGGAGGTAAAGAAGAAACTCAGCTTGAAGGCCTTAAATGGTGTAAAAGAGTTAATGAACTTGGAGCAGGAGAAATTTTATTGACTTCAATGGATCATGATGGAACTCGCAAAGGATATGATATTGAATTTTTGAAAAAAGTGGTTGATGCTGTTACAATTCCTGTCATAGCAAGTGGAGGTGCCGGCTCAAAAGAACATTTTCTTGATGCATTTAAAATTGCTAATGTTGATGCTTGTCTTGCTGCCGGATTATTTCATTATGGTGAACTAAGAATTAATGAACTGAAAAAATATTTAAAAGAAAATAATATAAACATAAGACTATGATAGACTTGAATTCGATTGATTTTTCAAAAAATTCTGGACTTATTCCAGCTATTGTTATTGATAATTTTACCGGTCAGGTTTTAATGCTTGGATTCATGAACAAGGAAGCTCTTCAAAAAACTATTGATACAAGACTTGTTACATTTTATAGCAGAACAAGAAAAACATTGTGGACTAAAGGTGAAACATCAAAAAATTATCTGCATTTAATTGACATCAAAACTGATTGCGACAACGATACACTTTTAATAACTGCTAAACCAGATGGGCCAACATGTCATCTTGGAAATTATTCATGTTTCGGTAATGAAAAATTAAATACAAAATTTCTGGAATATCTTTTTGAATTAATTAAAGAAAGAAAAGAAAAATTGCCTGAAAATTCATACACGACTAAATTATTTCAGAGCGGATTGAACAGAATAATTCAAAAAGTTGGAGAAGAAGCTGTTGAAACAATTATTGCTGCAAAGAATAAGAATAAAGATGAAATTATAAATGAGGTTTCGGATTTAATTTATCATCTCTTGGTTATGCTCGTCGAAGAAAATATTGAACTTCAGGAAGTTTTGAATAATCTGATCGAAAGACATTATCAAAAACAAAAAAAATAATCCCTGTTAAAATCCGCGATTAAACTTCCGATAATTTTATAAAAAATTTACTTTCTAATTTATTGAGAGATTAAATTGAATTCTGAAATTAAAAAACAATATTTAATTGAAGTTGAAGAGTTATATGAAATATTAGGGGATAAGGATTTAATAATTATTGATACAAGAGAACCTGAAGATTATCTTGTAGACCATATACCCGGTGCAATTAATATTTATGAAATATTTACATATCTATCCACAAAGGAAAATGGTGGATATGAAGCCATGAGAAAAAAATTTGCCGAATTATTTGGCAAAGCAGGCATTGATGAAAGTAAAAGAGTTGTTGTTTATGAAGATGCAATGGACAATGGATATGGCAGATCTTGCAGAGGTTATTTTTTACTAAGACATCTGGGGCATCAAAATGTAAATGTATTGCATGGCGGTTATCAGGCATGGATTGCTAAAAATTTTCCTGTTACACGAAAGATTTCTAATGTTGAAGAAAAAATTTTCAAAATTAATTTAGATAATTCGATTATTATTGAACAGGAAAATATGCTAGAAGCTCTGACGAATCCAAACATTATAATTTTAGATTGTCGTGACCATGCAGAATGGGTAGGAACAAGTTCTTCTCCATATGGACCTGATTATACACCAAGGAAAGGAAGAATTCCGGGAGCTAAATGGATTGAATGGTATCAAACCATGTATCACAAAAACTATGTCGCTTATTTTAAAGAACCTGATGAATTGAGAGAAATTTTTTTGAAAGAGGGCATTACTGAAGACAGTACAGTATACATTTATTGCTTCAAAGGTGCAAGAACTTCAAATATGTTTATTGCAATGAAGCTTGCAGGAATTAAAAATGTCAAGAATTATTTAGGTTCATGGAATGAATGGTCCAGAAATTTTTCTCTCCCAATTGAAAGCGGGTATCCTAAACCCAAAAATAAAATTACAATATAATTCATCTGATAATTTCTATTTTATTAACCTTTTTTAATATTACTCCTATATAAACAACAAAAAAATTTTGCTAAGATGTTTTTATATAAAATTGTTGTTTTATAAAAAACTCTCAAAGAAAAATTTTATTATTGCAAAGATTTATTTATGAGCAAATGATTAGTTTGTTATTCATGATATTGAATGAACAACTTAAAATTATGATTTATCTTTCCAAATAATTTCGTAAATTGGTTATTAAAAGTCGCAATTTGGTTTCTTTATGATTCTTATCTAATATATCATTTATATCATTTAATTAATAAAAAGGGAATTAATAAAATGATTAAGAAGATTATCAGCATAGTAGTAGTTGTGACTTTTTTATTTTCATGTCAAACAAGTAACACGAGGGGAAAAATGATTGAAAAAAAATTATTTGGCACACTTCCAACAGGCGAACAAGTTTTTATTTACACTCTCACTAATAAAAATGGTTTGGAAGCTAAGATTATTAATTATGGAGCTACGATTGTATCATTAACTACACCAGACAAAAACAATAAATTTGATGATATTGTAATGGGTTATGATAATCTTGAAGATTACATTAATGGAAGTTCTTACTTTGGATGTATTGTAGGCAGATTTGGAAATAGAATTAATAAAGGAAAATTTAAATTAGATGGTGTTGAATATCAGTTGACAATTAATGATGGTGTAAATCATTTGCACGGCGGAACAATAGGTTTTAATAAAGTTTTATGGAATGCAGAACCAATATTAACAGATAGTTCGCAGTCATTGAAACTTATATATCATAGTAAAGATGGCGAACAGGGTTACCCAGGTAACTTAACAATCGAAGTAATTTATACTCTTAATAACAATAATGAAATTGTTATTGATTATTCTGCAACAACAGATAAACCCACAATTATTAATCCAACTCATCATTCATATTTTAATTTAAGCGGCTCTTTTGAAAATACAATTCTAAATCATGAATTATATATTGATGCTGATTATATAACTACTGTTAATGACCAGCTAATTCCTACAGGTGAATTAATGAGAGTTGAAGGCACTCCATTTGATTTCAAAACTTTTCATAAAATTGGTGAAAGAATTAACCAACAGCATCAACAATTAATTTTTGGCAAAGGTTATGACCATAACTGGGTATTAAATAATTATAATGGTAAAGTGAGAAAAGTTGCAGAATTATATGAACCAGTAAGTGGCAGAGCAATGGAAGTATTAACAGACCAACCTGGAATTCAATTTTATTCTGGTAATTTTCTTAATAAATCAATAAAAGGTAAAAATGGAGTAACATATGATTATAGGACTGGGTTATGTCTCGAAACACAGCATTTTCCGGATTCACCAAATCATTCTGATTTCCCATCTGTAATTTTGAAACCGAGAGAAAAATATACACAGAAAACTATATATCGATTTTTAGTTAAATAATCACATCAAAATAAATGAGGTTAAATATGGAAGTACTCAGCACAATTGACTGGCTTGTAATAGCCGGTTATTTCGCCATAATACTTGGTCTTGCATGGTGGGTCATAAAAAGACAAAAGAAAACCTCTGATGGATATTTTTTAGCTGGAAGAAGTTTAGGATGGTTTATAGTTGGGGCTTCAATTTTTGCTTCTAATATTGGTTCAGAACATTTAGTTGGTTTAGCAGGTTCAGGAGCTACTGATGGTGTTGCAATGGCTCATTATGAACTGCATGCATGGTGTCTGCTTGTTTTAGGATGGATAATGGTTCCTTTTTATTTAAGGTCAAAAGTATTTACTATGCCTGAATTCCTTGAAAAAAGATTTTCACCCAAAGCAAGAATTGTCCTTTCTGGTATTTCTTTGGTTGCATATATATTAACTAAAATTGCAGTTGGTGTTTTTGCAGGCGGAGTTGTTTTTGCTGTTTTGTTGCCTGATATCAATTTTATGGGCATGGATAGTTTCTGGATAGGTTCAATACTCGTAATTGTTGTTACTGGAATTTATACAATTCTTGGTGGAATGAGTGCTGTTGCTTATACTGAAGCTTTACAAACTATTATTTTAATTATTGGTTCTGCCTTAGTAACATTTTTTGGACTGCAGGCTATTGGTGGTTGGAGTGAACTTAGAGCAATTGTCTCTCCTGAAATGTTCAATCTGTGGAAACCACTTGTCCCTCATGGCGTTGAAGGTACATGGGCACCTGTAAAAGAAGCAGGTAAAATGGCATGGTATTTCAATGATAATTATCCCTGGGTTGGAATGTTGTTCTGTGCCCCAATAATTGGATTATGGTACTGGACTACAGACCAGTATATTGTTCAAAGAGTTTTAGCAGCTCCAAATGAAACTCAAGCTCGCCGGGGTACTATTGCAGCTGCATTCTTCAAATTGTTACCCGTATTTATTTTTATTATTCCCGGAATAATTTGTTACGGGCTTGCACTCAGTGGAAAAATTCCTGCAATTCAACAAACTTTACTTGATGCTAATGGAAATATAATTCGAGATAATGCTCAGCAGGCATTCCCTCTAATGGTTGCTACTGTTTTGCCAATTGGTATAAGAGGTATAGTAGTAGCAGGTCTCTTAGCAGCATTGATGAGTTCTCTTGCTGGTGCTTTTAATGCAAGCTCAACTTTATTTACAATTGATTTTTATTCTCGACTCCATCCAAATGCATCACAGGAAAGATTGGTATGGGTTGGAAGAGTTGCTACTGCAGTTATGGTTTTAATCGGATTATTATGGTTACCTGTAATTCGTGGAGGAAAAGGTCTTTATGATTATCTTCAGGGTGTTCAAGCTTATTTAGCTCCGCCAATTTTTGTTGTATTTTTTGCCGGTGTATTTCATAAAAGATTGAATGCAAAAGGTTGTCTGGCTGCTCTTTATACTGGTTTTGCATTAGGAATTTTTAGACTTGCTGTTGATACACCAGTAAAATTAATTAAAGGATTTCATTACTCCGAAGGTTCATTTCTGTGGATTGTCAACAATATTTATTTCCAATACTATAGTCTGCTAATATTTCTTATAAGTCTAATTGTTATGGTAGTAGTTAGTTATGCTACAGAAGAACCATCGTATGATAGAATAACAGGATTAACTTATCAAACAGTTACAGAAGAACATCGTAAGGAATCAAGAGCAAGCTGGAATAAATGGGATGTTATTTTCTCTTTATTAGTAATTATTTTCATACTCATGGCTTATATCTACTTTACAGGTTAATTTTTTAAGAGGTTGATATGAGCAAATATGTTATTGGTCTCGACTTTGGCACAAATTCGTGCCGTTCATTAATAGTTAGAGTTTCTGATGGAAAAGAAATTGCAAGTCATGTATTTCCATATCCATCCGGAAAAGACGGGGTTATCATTGATTCTGATAACCCCAATCTAGCAAGACAAAATCCAGCAGATTATTTACTTGGCATTGAATCAACAATAAAAGAAGCATTAAAAAAATCGAAAGAAGTTGAACCTAATTTTAATAATGATGATGTAATTGGAATTGGGATTGATACAACAGGCAGCAGTCCGATGCCAGTTGATGAAAATGGACTGCCAATGTGTTTCAAAGAAAAATATAAAGATAATCCAAATGCAATGGTTTGGTTGTGGAAAGACCATACAAGTTTTCAGGAAGCAGAACAGATTACAGAATTAGCATCTAAAATTCGTCCTCAGTATTTATCAAAGATCGGCGGCAAATATTCATCAGAATGGTTCTGGAGTAAAATTCTTCATTGCAAAAATGTTGACCCAGATTTATTCGATGATACATACAGCTGGATAGAAATTTGTGATTGGATACCGGCAGTTTTAACTGGAAATACTAAACCAGATAATATAAAAAGAAGTATTTGCGCTGCAGGACATAAAGCTATGTATAATTTACAATGGGGTGGATTGCCTGATAAAGAATTTTTAAAATCACTCTCTCCCGGTTTAGAACAACTTCGTGATAAATTATACGAAAGTACTTATAGTGCAGAAAACCTGGCAGGTAATCTTTGCAAAGAATGGGCTGAAAAATTAGAATTATCTGAAAATGTTGCCATAGCTGTAGGCGCTTTTGATGCTCATATGGGGGCAGTTGGTGCTGGAATTACTGAAGAAACAATGGTAAAAATAATTGGCACAAGTACCTGCGATATTATGGTATGGAATAATCAAAAACCGCTTAAAGATATTGAAGGTGTATGTGGTATTGTTGATGGCTCAGTTATGAATGGTTATTATGGAATTGAAGCAGGTCAATCTGCTGTCGGTGATATTTTGTTGTGGTTCGTAAATTATCTTACCCCAGAAAAATATGGTTCAACAGTAGAAGAAAAATTTATTAATCTCGAAAAAGCTGCTTCTGAATTATTACCCGGTGAATCTGGCTTATTAGCTCTTGATTGGAATAATGGAAATAGAACAATTCTTGTTGATGTTCGATTGGCAGGATTGTTAATTGGTCAGACACTTCATACAACACCACACGAAATTTATCGCGCATTAATTGAAGCTACTGCTTTTGGTGCTTTAACTATAATTGATAGAATTGAAGAATATGGAGTTAAAATTAAAGATGTGGTTAATTGTGGAGGATTGGCAGTCAAAAATCCATTAATGATGCAAATTTATGCAGATGTAATTGGCAGACCTATGAAAATTTCTAAGAGTGAGCAAACTCCAGCATTGGGTGCAGCAATTTTTGCTGCTGTAGCTGCCGGAAAACAAAAGGGAGGCTATGATTCTGTTAAAGATGCACAAGCAGCAATGACCAGTTTAAGTAAAACTTATTATCCAAATGAAGAATTTCATAAAACCTATAAAAAACTTTATGCTTTATATCGACAGTTGCACGATGCTTTTGGTACAAAAAATTGGAATGGATCTTTGTTCAATGTAATGAAAGAATTGTTGGATATTCGTGATGAAGTAAGAATGAAAAAATAAGAATGATTTATGTAGATGCAATAAATAAATACATGTAAATCTCTATCCATGTTCATGAGTTTTTAATTGTCAAATCTCTCTATTTAAAATGCAAATTGTTCTTTTTGTACTTTAAGCTCTTGTTTCTGATTATTAATTTATAATTAGTTTTTTCTAAATATTGATTGATATATTTAAAAACAATTCTTCTCAGGTTCTGACAAAAATATATGATGAAATTAAATTAAATATTCATAGGTAGAGATTTGAAATGAAAAAATTATTGTTATCATTTATTGTTATATCAGCATCACTAATTTTATCCCAGAATTATTCAAAATATTTATACTATCCAATATCACCTGTTAATATAAAAAACATTGTTCTCAATGATAATTTTTGGTTGCCCAAGATTAGAATTGTTCAGGATACTACAATTAAGTATGCATTTGATAAATGTGATAAAGAAGGACGCATAGAAAATTTTTTGATAGCAGGTGGTAAAAAGGAAGGAGCATATAAAGGTAAGATGCCTTTTGATGATACGGATTTGTATAAAATTATTGAAGGTGCTTCGTATTCTTTAATGAACAAGTATGACCCTAATTTAGATGCATATTTAGATTCTATAATTGCCATAATTAAAATTGGTCAGGAAGAAGATGGATATATTACAACTTGGTTTACAATTAATCGTGAAAAGCCGCCTGCATGGTGGGTAAAACCTTCCAAAACAAGATGGGAAAATGAAATTAGCAGTCATGAATTATATAACAGCGGCCATTTATTCGAAGCTGCAGCAGCACATTACTGGGCAACAGGCAAACGAAATTTTCTGGATATAGCAATTAAAAATGCAAATTTATTGGTTGAAAATTTTGGTCCTAATAAATTACATACACCGCCGGGTCATCAAATAGTTGAAACAGGACTGATTAAACTTTATCAAATTACTCATGAAAATAAGTATCTTAAGTTAGCTAAATTTTTTCTTGATATCAGGGGCGATTCAACTACACATAATTTATATGGAGAATATAGTCAGGATCATTTACCTGTTACAAAACAAACAGAAGCAGTGGGGCATGCAGTAAGAGCTTTGTATATGTATGCTGGAATGACTGACATTGCTGCGATATATAAAGATACTGATTATTTAAATGCAGTAACGAAAATTTGGGAAAACATTGTTTATAAAAAAATGTATATCACAGGCGGATTGGGTTCGAGACATGAAGGAGAATCTTTTGGCAATAATTATGAACTTCCTAATCTTACAGCATACAACGAAACTTGTGCAGCAATAGCAAGTGTATATTGGAATCATAGATTATTTCTTTTAAATGGTGATTCTAAATTTTATGATGTTATTGAAAGAACTCTTTATAACGGATTAATTGCTGGTATATCTTTAGACGGCAAAAATTTTTTCTATCCCAATCCTCTTGAATCAGATGGCAAATTTGAATTTAATATGGGCTCATGCACAAGACAACCCTGGTTTGATTGTTCATGCTGTCCAACAAATTTAATTCGCTTTATACCTTCTATGCCTGAATTAATTTATGCAATAAATGATGATAGTATTTATATAAATTTATTTATCTCCAGCTCCATGCAAGTATCAATTAATAACAAAAAAATTAGTTTAGTTCAGCAAACAAATTATCCATGGAATGGGAAGGTAGGCATTGTTATTAATCCAGACGAAGAACAAACATTCACTCTTAAAATTCGTTTGCCGGGATGGGTATTAAATAAACCTCTTCCGGGAGATTTATATTCTTATGTAAATTCTTATTCTAATAATTCTAAAATTATGATTAATGGCAAAGAAGAAACAATTAAATTAAATAAAGGTTATATCGAAATATCAAAAAAATGGAAGAAAGGAGATAAAATAGAACTTGATTTACCAATGACAGTTCATAAAGTTATTGCAAATGAAAAAGTAAAAGAGGATA
Organism: uncultured Melioribacter sp.; assembly: GCA_964572725.1. Taxonomy (GTDB): domain Bacteria; phylum Bacteroidota; class Ignavibacteria; order Ignavibacteriales; family Melioribacteraceae; genus Rosettibacter. The sequence goes on along the minus strand of CAZNFW010000027.1, from coordinate 15,192 downwards.
GTAACAAAATTGCTATTGAATATGGTCCAATTGTATATTGTGCAGAAGAAATTGATAATAAAAATATTGATGAAATTTATATCCCAAGCGATATAATTTTTTATACTGATGAAATGAATATTGCAGGAGAAAAATTTATTTCATTGAAGGGAATGATTGATGGTTCAGAGATAAAATTAATTCCTTATTATTTATGGTCAAATAGGGGAATTGGAAAAATGAAAGTATGGTTTGATAGAAAATAAAAATTTATTTTAATGATGGAATTTATAACAATAATAACAATAGATTTGACCATGTTTGGTAAATTTTGGTTATGAAAAGAATCTTATTACTTCTTGAAACATCAAGAGCATTCGGCAGACAATTAATTATTGGCATTACAAGATATTCTAAATTACATGGTCCATGGTCGTTTTATAAAGAACCAATTGACTTAAAATCATCTGTGCCTCATCTAAAAAACTGGAATCCTGATGGAATAATAATGAGGGATTCTTTAATCACTAAAGAACTTCTGAAACTTAAAAAGCCTACAATTCTTGCAATTCATGATTCAAGATATCCAAAAAATTTACCAGTGATTAAAACCGATTCTAGTTCAATTGCAAAAATGGCTGCAGAACACTTCATAGAAAAAGGATTCAAATATTTTGCATTCTGTGGTTTTGATAATTATGACTGGTCAATTGGACGCAAATATTATTTTAATAAATTTATTGACGAAGCAGGTTTCAAAACTTATAACTACCAACAACCAAAAAAAACAAAAAGTAATTACACTAAAATTGAACAACAATGTTTAATCAAATGGATTCAATCTTTACCAAAACCTGTAGGAATATTTGCCTGTAATGATGACCGTGGACAACATATTCTTGAAGTATGTAAATTGATAAATATAAAAGTGCCTGATGATGTTGCTGTTATTGGAGTGGACAATGACCCAATGGTATGTGAATTAAGTGATCCCCCGCTTACAAGCATTGCTTTGAATGTCGAAGCTGCAGGTTTCCAAGCAGCTAAACTTATGGATAACATGATTGAAAATAAAAAAACTTACAGCGAATATATTTTGGTATCTCCAACTCATATTGTTCAAAGACAATCAACTGATATTCTTGCAGTAGATGACAGTGAAGTAGCCAAAGCAATTCAGTTCATAAAAATTAATGCAAAAAATAAAATCAAAGTTAAAGATGTTGTTAATTCAACATGTTTAAGCAGAAGAACACTTGAGAGAAGATTTAAGAGAATTGTCAATAGAACAATTTACGACCAAATTCAACATGAAAGAATAGAATTGATATCCAAACTTCTTATCGAAACTGACTTCCCGATTTGTGAAATCACTTCATTATTTAATTTTACAGATGCTGAACATATTTCGAGATATTTTAAAAGAGAAAAAGGAATTGGACTAAGAGAATTTCGCAAACTTCACCAGCCGCATTAAATTGCCGCTATGTGGTTAATTATTGACAATGTTTGGTTATATAGAATTTATCTCATTCCTTATTTTGTATAAAGATAATTTCCTATGTGAAATTTTTATTTGTGTAAAATTATAAATACAAAAATATTGTGAAGAGATTATTTCAAAAACAAAAATTAGTAGAAGAATAAAATTAATTTTATAAAATAAACAAGGGAAAGTTATTTCTATTTTTTAGTAAGAGATTATTTTTAAAATAATTTAATCAATCAATTTTCTCACTCAAAACATTATTAGTTTGATGTTATAAATGATATTAAAACAGAATCGTGATTTCATTTTTCAAATAACAAATTAATCTTACGGAAAAATTTTTGAAATTTATACACATAAATCAACTTACGATATACTTTGATGTGATAATGTAAATCAGAAATACATATTGGTCACAATTAACCAGTTTGTATTAAGAATTATTTTAATTAGATGTTAATTAAAGAATAAGATGAGATAATACTGATAATGAATACGAAAAATAACATTCTGCAGCTGATAGTTTTGATTACAATTGTTTTTTGTTTCAAAGATTATTTGTGCAACGTAAGATATTCTATTCAAAGTCCAAATCAGAAAATTAATGTACAATTCTGGATTACTGATTATGGAAAGCCAGTATACTCGGTTTTTTATAATGGTTCTGTAATTCTAAAAGAATCGAGATTGGGCATAATTCGCAGTGATGAAGATTTTACTCAGAATCTGTCTTTAGATTCAGTATCTAATGAAATTAAAGTAAATGATAAATACACACTTTTGCATGGAAAGAAATCAATTTGCTACTATGAAGGAAACAAAAGAACATTCTATTTAAGAAGTGAGAATCAGAAGTCGTATGAAATAATTTTTCAGGTTTCGAATAATGGGGTTGCGTTCAGATATTATTTCCCGGGTAAAACTGTTGACAAGGTGAAAATTTTAAATGAAATATCTTCATTTCATTTCGATGTATCAGCAATGGGATTTTTACAACCTTGTCCTGATGCACGAACTGGATGGTGTTTCACTCAACCTTCGTATGAAGAATATTATCAATTAGAAATACCTGTTGGCACTCCAGCACCTTATCAAGCAGGATGGATCATGCCGGCACTTTTTAAATACATGAATTTCTGGATTTGTATTACTGAAACTGCTGTGGATACAAATTATTGCGGCACACGGTTAAGTCAATTTTCGCCAGATGGCGAGTACACTATTCAATTTCCTCAACCACAGGAAAGCAGATCTGGCGAACCATATTTGCCTGAATCAAATTTGCCCTGGTATACACCTTGGCGCATTATTGCAATAGCTGATAATTTGGCTGGCTTGGTTGAATCAACTTTGGGAACAGATTTAGCAAATCCTGCTCAATACGATGTTTCATCGTGGCTTGAACCTGGTATTGCTTCATGGAGCTGGGTAATTCTGAAAGATGATTCCACTATTTATGATGTACAAAAGCGCTACATTGATTTTGCAGCAGATATGCAGTGGAGATACTGCCTGATTGATGCATTCTGGGATACAAAAATCGGGTACGACAAGATCAAAGAATTGACAGACTATGCAAAAACAAAAAATATAAAGATTTTGCTGTGGTACAACTCCGCAGGTGATTGGAATTCAACAACTCTATCTCCACGTGACAGGATGCTTACAAGAGAGTCAAGAAAAATTGAATTCCAAAAATTAAAAGAGATAGGAATAGCAGGCGTCAAAGTGGATTTTTTTGGTGGAGATGGACAATCGATGATGAAATACTACATCGATATATTGAAAGATGCTGCAAAATTTAATCTTGCTGTAAACTTCCATGGGTGCACTTATCCAAGAGGTTGGCATAGAACCTATCCAAATTTAGTAAGCATGGAAGGCATACGTGGAATGGAATATGTTACATTTAGTCAATATTTTGCTGATAATCAACCATGGCATTGCACAGTTATTCCTTTTACACGAAATCTTTTTGATCCGATGGATTTTACTCCAGTTAATTTTTCAGGTATACCAAACATTCAACGTCGAACAACAAAAGGTTTCGAAATAGCTTTATCGGTATTGTATACATCCGGTATTCAACACATCGCAGAAACACCAGAGGGAATGGCAAAACAGGAAGATTTCGTAATAGAATTCATGCGTACAGTACCCAACACATGGGATGATGTGAAATTTATTGATGGATATCCAGGTAAGTTTGTGATACTTGCAAGAAAGAAAGGAGATATGTGGTACATTGCAGGCATTAATGGTGAAAACTCAACACGTACAATTGAATTGAATGTTTCATTCCTTAGTAAGAATTCAAAAGGTTTTATCATCACAGATTCTGATGATGAAAAACATTTTTTAAGGCATGATGTGAATTTATCTAAACCCTTAAAAATAAATCTTCATCCTTATGGTGGATTTGTGATTAAGACTAACTAAAATTCTGTGATTATGTTTGATTATCAAATTAGAGTATGTTTTGTTATCAATATAAACTGAATTTTTGACAGTACATAAAGTTAATAAGAAAAAAAGTTATTAATGAATTACATTAGTTTATCAAGCACATTATAAATTTATGAAAGTAGATAATAAATTTTCGGCATCACATGAATTAAGATTTCTAATTTGCTACTCTTTTATTAATAGTAATGAAAAATTTTTAAATGGCATTATTGTTGTAAAGTAAAAAAATTTTTTTCATAAAAATTTTTTACTTGCATTTTAAATTGTTTATTGATAAAATGAAACGGTTTAATAATTATTAAATCAGTATAACTCTCTGTTATTTCGTAATAATAATTATAAAAAATGATACAAAGAGGAGGGAATCCATGAAAAAGATTATTACAATATTTTTTACTCTTTTCTTATTAATTCTTAATAACTCAATTTTGGAAGGACAACAATGGGCACGAATTAGAGGTAAAGTTTTTGATAGAACTACTAAAGAGCCCTTACCCGGAGCCAATATATTGGTTTTAAATACAAGTTTAGGAGCTGCTTCAGATTTTGAAGGTGAATATGTTTTAAATCATGTCCCAGCTGGTAGACAAAGCATAAAAGTATCATATATTGGTTATAAAGACACTGTATTAGTAATTGATGTACAGGCAGGTAAAACAATACAATTAGATTTTGATTTGATACCTCAAGCTCTAACTGCTATGGAAATTGTAATTACTGCACAGGCAAAAGGTCAACGTGAAGCTATTAACCAGCAGCTTACTTCCAACACAATTAAGAATGTTGTATCTGCGGAAAAAATTCGAGAACTGCCGGATGCAAGTGCAGCTGCAGCATTAAGCAGATTACCCGGTATCTCATTACAACAGGGTGATAAAATCGTCGTAAGAGGTATTCAGGCAAAACAGAATGTTGTACTCTTAAATGGTGTTCAATTGCCATCAACTGATATATCAGATCGCTCTGTAAATCTTGGTTTTATTTCTTCTAATATGCTTTCTGGTATAGAAGTAATAAAAGTTCTTACACCAGATATGGATGCAAATGCGCTGGGTGGTGTTGTTAACTTGCGTATTATGGAAGCACCAAAAGGATTTCATTATGATGTTTTAACTCAGGGAGTTTATAACAGTCAAGATAGAACAACAGATAATTACAAATTCTGGGCAAGTGTAAGCAACAGATTCTTTAATGATAAATTTGGTTTATTTGCTCAAGCAAACATTGATAGAACCAACGGAGGTGGTGATTATACAAGTGGAGGTTTTACAATTCTTGATGATAAAGCACCATTTGGGCAGGCAGCATATAAAATGGATTCATTCACATTTACAGATCAAGAACATATTGTAAGTAATGTTGGTGGCAGTATTGTTTTTGATTATTTATTCCCGGAAGGTAAAATTATATTTCAAAATTCACTCTCGCATAATGCAAATGATTTGGCAGATTATAGAACGGTATTAAATTTTTCTCAAAATCTTGGTACATATTCATTATTTAGAGATAAAAATAAAAGAGACTTATTAATTAATGCACTTTCAGCTGAATACAATTTTGGCAGATTAAAGGCAGAATTAAGTTTATCACATTCATTCAGTCAAAAGAAAACAGATTTACGTTATGGAGACCCTGGCCAAAATTTTGGATTTGATGATAATTATCCTTTTGGCATTAAAGGATACAGCGGTGGTAAGCCAATTCCAATAACTTATACACCGCAAAGTGATTTATTTACACCAGAAGATGTATATAAAATTGCTATTGATGACTCATCTATTTATAGAGCAAAAATGTCTGGCTGGGCTGTAATGCGCTGGGAAGCTTTTAAACAAAATTTATATACTGCAAAAGCAGATTTTACATTACCTGCTGCTTTAACAAAATATATCAATGCAGAATTTAAAGCAGGCGCAAAATATGATCGTTCTGTAAGAAAAAATGATATAGAAGGTGCATACCATAGAGTAGGTGATAATGATATGTACATTGGTGCAGTTGATTTAATACCTAGAAATCCTTCCAGACCTTTAAGCCCAACTTATCCGCTCATGTTAAATGAAATTATGAACTGGAATTATGGAAGTGAACGGGGAAAATATTTTCTTGATGGGGATTACCCTATCAATTACGTTGTCGATAAAGGTTTAATGGATGTGTTTTTACCAAAAGCAAGAAGCGGATGGGGTCTGTCAAGACATGTTGCTAATTCAGAAAGAAATGATTTTAATGGTACAGAAACTTTTGCAGCAGGATATTTAATGAGTACTTTGAAAATTGGTCCTCGATTAACATTAATAGGTGGGATTCGCTACGAACAATATGATATGGATTACAAAGCTAATTTTGTTTATGTAACTCATTCTGTTGATGGTGTATCACTTCTTTTTGATACTTTGAACACTGTAAAAAGATCAGATAAAAACTGGTTCCCAAATATTCATTTACAATATAAAATTACTGATTGGGCAGATATTAGACTCGCTTATTCAAAAGCCATATCTCGACCAGATTATTTAGCCATAATGCCTAATATCTACTATGCACCAAATGAAGAAACTGTTTTTGGAAATCCATACTTAAAACCTACTGTAATCAATAACTACGATGCATCAATTTATCTCTATAGCAATAGAATTGGATTATTTACTATTTCAGGATTTTATAAAAAGATGAAAGATGTTTTCTACCAGACAAGAATGTATTATCAAAATCTTAGATACTTTAATACTAATTTCATTGATTCTGCTGCATTTCGTGCAGTTGGAATTACTGATGTTCCTGAACCATCTGAATTGGTAACTGTTTATTTAAATAATCCAAATCCAGGTTATGTTAGAGGATTTGAAATTGAATGGCAATCTAATTTATGGTATTTGCCAAAACCATTTAATTCTCTTGTAGTAAGTATTAACTATACAAGAACCTGGTCAAGTATGGAATATCTGAGAATTGAAAATATAGATTCAACTTACAAGCAGGGAATATTTACAAGACATAAATATAAAACAGAAGTAAAGACATTTAAGAGCAGATTATTGTATCAAGGCGATCATATTTTGAATCTTACTGTAGGATTTGATTACAAAGGTTTTTCCGGAAGAGTTTCATATAATTTGCAGGATGCTGTAACATCTTCAGTTGGTTTGCGTCCAGAAGAAGATGCTATAACAGGAACAATTCCAAGATGGGATATTTCATTTAAGCAGCGCTTACCAATCGAAGGATTAAGTATATCGTTTAATGGAGTCAATTTATTCCGTGATGCAGTTAAAACTTATCGAACATTTAGAAGACCAAATCAAACAGAACCTGTTTCTAATTTAATAACAACTTCTTATTCTCCATCGTTTTATGAATTGGTATTACGTTATGAATTTTAATCTACAATTAATTAAGGAGGTTTTGCTTATGGCGTAAAAAATTTTTTGATACCAAAAAATAATAATTAAAAACAATCAACTAATTAAATAGGAGGTATCTATGAAGAAAATCTATTTCATTCTGTTTCTGTTAGCATCTTTTTCTGTTCTTAATGCACAGAGTGCAATTTCTGATTATGTAGAAGAATTCCGTGGTGATACCGCGGTTGTAAAAGAAGGCATGCTGTATGAAGCAATTCAATATGATACTCTAAATGTTCCAGCAGGACGAGTTTATTTATTGAAAAAAGCAACAACATATGCACTTGGATCAAATCCAACTACAAAAGGAGGGCGCCATACTATTATTGTAGGTGAGAACAGAACTCCAATTTATCAAAATACAAGTACAGATGATATGTTCCCAGTAATTTGTGGTTCAGGTGGTAACTCGGGAGGCATTAATTACGGAGGAGATTTAACTGTTAAAAATGTTATTGTAGTACCAGCTTCTGCAACAGGAACATTAGGATGGGTATTTTTCTGGGGTTCTGCTCCTAATAGTAGAGTTACACTTGAAAACAGTATTTTTGAAAAAACCCGCTGGGTTATTGTAGGTTCAAATGCTGTAGCAGGTACGAGATTATATATTAAAGACTGCTATTTTGTAAATCTCAGTGGACAAGCTTGCCGTCGTAACGGTGGTGTATATGATAATGTTGATAATCCAACTGATACAATCTGGGTAGAAAACAGTACTCACCTTATGGCTCAAGGAATGATGTATAAATTCCGTAACTATCCAATCAAGAAATTAATGTTCAATCATAACACATTCATTAATTGTGCTGGTATAATTTTCGAAACAAATGGTTATCAAAGTGATTGGACTGTAACAAATAATATTTTCGTTAACAGCAATGTTCAGCCATTTACATTTATTGCCGAAGATTATCCAGAAGTTGACCCCGATACCTTAGCACTTGGATTAATCAATGTGAGAGATTTACCAGAAAGTTACGAGCAGGTGCCGCGCAAAGTTCTTGTTGACAGAAATTTAGTTTACTGGGATCCAAAACTTAGTAATCTTGCTGCTGAAATGATTGCAGAAAATATCAATAGCACAAATAAATGGTTCAATCAAAACATTAAGATGAATTCTCGTACAAAAGCAATGTTCGATGATAATGCTAAATATCCATATTTGACTGAAGGTACATGGTATGAAAAATTACCAAGTTTTGTAAAACCATTAGACCTATTAACCGATCAGGTTGATATTTTAAAAACATTCGCTAAAGAAACAATGGACTTAAGCAAGTCAGCTATTTTACCAGAATGGAGAAAAGTTCTTGTTGGTCAGGATTATTATGTTTATCCAGATTTCCCAGTACCAGTAAATCTTGCATATACTGATGCTGATTTATTAACAGCTGGTTTGAATGGCTTCCCGCTTGGAGATTTGAACTGGTTCCCCGATAAGAAAGCTCAATGGCTTGCTCAAAGAAATGCAGAATATGCAGCTCTTCAACAAGCACTTGACAGCGGAAAGTTGCCAGTTGGTGTAGAAGAAACTGAGCCAATCCCAACTGCATTTGAAGTAAAACAAAACTATCCAAATCCATTTAACCCAACAACTACTATTACTTTCTCAATTCCAAAAGCTGGTAATGTAGTTGTTAAAGTTTACAATGTACTTGGACAGGAAATTGCTACTTTGTTTAATGGCAACTTGCCAGCTCAAACACATCATATAGAATTTGATGCTTCTAAATTAACAAGCGGTGTTTATATCTATTCAGTTCAATATGATGGACTTACCATTTCAAAGAAAATGGTATTAATGAAGTAATCGCAAATCATTGCAGTTTCTTTAAGTTACAGGAGGCAGCCAAAATAAAATTGGTTGCCTCCATTTTATTAAACCTAATATATTTATTGCTATGAAGTCATGTCTTCCATTAATTAAAAGAATAAGTTTATTGAAGCTTTTTGTTATTTTTATTTTACAATTCACTACAATTCAAGCTCAATCTCAAGTTTTTAATACTATTTTAGCTGAAATAGATGAAACTTTCAAAGTTACTTTTACAGATGTTCAGAATTATTTTAATGAATATCATTTCGCTTATTTATATCGTCCACCAGGAAAAGGTTATAAGGCAGCACTCGAACAAATTGTTAATAAAAGATTAAAAGTAATTGATTTCTTTCAGAAAAATCTTGATAAAAAAAGCAAACTAACATATGACTTCCGCAGAAGATTTGCTGATGAGCTTGTGAATGAATATTACAAAACAAAGTATTACGATAAATATATAAACGATTCAACTATTATTAATGAATATAAAAAAGTAAATAAAAAAGTTTTTTATAAACATATTATTCTTAAAAAAGTAGAAAACATTTCACAACATGCTCTCGATTCTTTATATGCTTTGGCTGATTCAATAAAATCTTTACTTCTAAATGGTAATAATGATAAAATATATCAACTAATTGATGATACATCATCATTCAAAACAACTCTATCTTTGAATTGGGAACAAAGTTATACAGACAATCACAATTATCTCATTTTTAATCTTCAAGATAAATCAACTTATATACTGGAAGATGAAAATGCTCTGCATATTATAAAAATTATTGATATAGTTTACGATGAATCTAAACCACTGGAGGATATTAAAGATAAAATTGTAAAGACATTAGAATTATTTTATGCTCCAAAAGCTATTGCAGAATTTCAGTTAGAATTACAAAAGCTTGTAGATGAAAAGTCAATCAAATGGAATTCGGAAGGTTTATCTAAAATTGTTGAGTGGAGTCAAATTCCTAAATTTTTTGAGAAAACATATCTGGATACAATTCAACGAAATATTAACTCAGGTAGAAATTTTATAGTTGCTCAACTACCTGTTGAAAATATAGATCTTAAAAAGTTTTTTTATTTACTGACCGATGTGTTAATGATAAGAAAACAAAATGATATTAATGAAAACGATATTAAAGCTTACATAAAAGAAGCTCTCTCAATGGAAATAATTATTAATAAAGCAAAGGCTCAGGGACTTGATAAAAATATTTTCAATCCACTTACAAGTAATTATGTTCTTATTGATGAAATAGCAAAGTTGTATGATGAAGAAGTTATCGAAAAACAAATTCCTGCTATAACAAAAAAATCATTAGAACAATTTTATGAAAAGAATAAAGATTCTTTATACTATCAATTGGAGCAATCAAATATTTATATAGCGCTTGCTCCTGATACAACTAAAATAAATGAATTGAAGAAAAAATTAAGTGAAGGCATTCCGTTTGAAAAAATTGACAACCGAATTTTAGTAAGAAGAATTTTTAGAGATAGAAACGGTAATATAAAACCAGAGCAGTCTGATGTAAGTTTAGATATTGCAGAAGCTGCATTGAAATTAAAATTGTATGATGTTGCTGGTCCTTTTGAATTCTATTATAAACAAGAAGGTAAAATGTTAGCGCTGATTATGTGTGTTCTTAAAAATGAAGAAAAACAATTAGCATATGATGAAGTAAAAAACAAAATCGAAAATGATTTTAAGAATTACCACAGAGAAAAAATTAAAAGTGAAGTTCAAAAGAAATTAGAAAAGCAATACAATGCAAAAATTTATTACGATAAACTGGATTATTGTCTTTCAGAATTAAAAATTCCAAGGTGAAAATTTTATTGATATAATAAATTTATTTTTCAAAGGAGATAAGTATGAAGTTAATGAAATTAATATTCGGTTTAATTTTAGTATGTGTTATATCAATTAATGGTCAAAAACTAAAATTGAATGATCTGGAGTATTTTGAATCACGAGGATTTGATGTATTGGTTTTCAGTAATCAATATAATGGCTTTTTCTTTGATGAAAAAACTTCAGGAATTGAATTTGTGCATCACGGAGTAAGAACTGCAACTGGCGGAGCAGTTAGATTATCTAACACTCCTGAGCAGTGGGATCAAATACCAATCATGATTAATCGTAAAGTTGATAAAAATGATCAATCAATTGAAGTTACTCTTCGATATGAATTGTACAATTTTGATGTTCGAGTAAAAGTTAAAGCTCTTGATGACGGAATTTTATTATCAACAATTCTTGATAAACCTTTACCACATGAATTAGTTGGCAAAGCAGGATTTAATCTTGAATTTTTGCCTTCAGCATATTTTGAAAAAACATTTTTGATGGATGGAACTCCAGGTATTTGTCCGCGTCATCCTTCAAGTTCTGCAGAAGTAAAACCAATTAAAGATAAAGTGCCGCAATATGCAAATCATTCTACATTTGATGACCGCGGAAGAAATGAATTTGTTCAACCAAAACCTATTGCTGAAGGTAAATTGCTTGTATTGGCTCCTGAAGATGATGAACGCAGAATAAGAATTGAAGCAAAGTTAGGTTCGCTTATGCTTTTTGATGGAAGGCTTTTAGCTCAAAATGGATGGTATGTTGTTCGTACTCTTATTCCAGAAAATAAAACTGGTGTAGTAGTTGAATGGAAATTAAATGCAGGATTAATAAAGAACTGGGTAAGAATACCAAATATTGCTTATTCACAAACTGGATATCATCCGGCACAAAAAAAATTCGCAGTAATTGAATTAGACCCAAATGATAAAATTGAAAAGGAAGCATATCTCTTTAAAGTTAACGACAATGGAAATGCTGTGAATGTATTTAAAGGAAAAGTTTCACAATGGGGAAAATATTTGCGATATGTTTATGCTATGTTCGATTTTAGTTCTGTAAATGATACAGGAATATTTTTTATTCAATATGGTAACCAAAAAACAAATGTATTTCCTATCAGTAGACAGGTTTACAAAGATATATGGAACTTAACACTTGATGTTTGGTTCCCTGTTCAAATGGACCACATGTTTGTAAACGAAGCTTATCGTGTATGGCATGGTGTGCCTTATCTTGATGATGCACTGCAGGCTCCTGTAAATCACGAGCATTTTGATGGTTATAGAATGAGTTCTACTACAGATACAAAATACAAACCATTTGAAAGAATTCCCGGATTGAATGTAGGGGGATGGTTTGATGCAGGTGATTTTGATATTCAAACTGCTTCGCATTGCAGTGTTATTCTAAGTTTTGTAGATACATGGGAACGCTTTGGTCTTAAACATGATCAAACTTTTATTGACCAACAAACAAGATATGTTGATATACATCGACCTGATGGAAAGCCAGATATTTTGCAGCAAATTGAACATGGTACTTTACAACTTGTTGCTCAGCAAAAATATATTGGCCATGCAGTAAGAGGTATTGTTGTAGGAAATCTTCATCAATATCATCATCTTGGTGATGCATCAACTGTCACAGATAATCTACCATATAATCCGGAATTAAAGCCTTATGAAACAGATGGGAAATCGAGTGGCACTTTAGATGACCGCTGGGTTTTTACAAATAGAATTCCATGGTTAAATTATCATGCGGCAGCAGCTCTGGCTGCAGCTTACCGTGCATTAAAAGGTTACAACGATTCTCTTGCAAACGAAGCTTTACATTATGCTGTTCAGGCATGGGAAAAAGAACAAAAGTATAAAGCAGAAGGAAATGCAGACCCATGGTTCCGTTCTCGTACAGATCTTTTAGCTGCACTGGAATTATACCGTTCTACAAAAGATTCTCAATATGTTAAATACTTTTATGAAAATATCTGGTCAGCTCTGAATGATACAACAAAATTTCGCTATATGCCTGTTAACATGTTATGGAATATGCCTATAGCTGTAAGAGCAGCACTGGTTCTTGACGAAAAATATCTTAATCAATTTAAGCCTTATGTTCAAAAGTATCTTAAATTCTCAAATCAACTTAACAAATTAAATCCATTTGGTGTACCACTTGAAAATCAAGGATGGGGTTCTAATACTTTAATAATTAACTGGGGAATTACTAATTACTTATTAAATAAAACTTTTCCAGATTTGGTTAATACCGATAATGTTTTGAAAGCAGCATATTATATTTTTGGTTGTCATCCATATTCAAATTTATCTTTTGTTCTGGCTGTTGGTGTTCAATCAAAGAAGGTAGCTTATGGTGGTAACAGAGCAGATTTTTCAATTATTCCAGGTGGAGTTGTACCAGGTCTATTACAATTAAAACCAGATTTACTTGAAAACAAAGATGATTGGCCTTTCCTCTGGGGTGAAAACGAATGTGTTATTGATGGCTGTGCTGCATATATTTTCTTTGCTAATGCAATTCAAGAATTAGTAAATCAAAAATAATTTTTGATTAATATGCTGTAAATACTTATCAATATAATGACTATTGAACGATGAATCTCTATACAATTATTTTTTTTCTGTCGCTTTCTGTATTATCTTTTGAAATACTTGCAACAAGAGTAACATCAGTAATTTTTGTTAGTGATTATGCGTACATAATTTTATCACTTGCAATTCTGGGTCTGGGCAATGGTGCAATTCTCTATTCAACAAAATTACATGAAAAATTAAGTTCTGAAAAAAATACAATTGCCCGGCTCCTTTTAATTTATGGAATTTCATTTTACGTATTTATCATCTTTGTTAGTTTGTTTTCTTTAACTAATCCTCTTTTATACTTTATTTTAATTTTGCTACCGTTCTTAATTGCTGGAATAATTTATGCCTTTATTTATAAATCATATCCTGAACTAAGTTTTAAAATTTATGCCGCAGATCTGTCAGGTGCAGCTATTGGTGCATTAATTCCATTATTAATTATAAATTTTTTTACGGTGCCAAACAGCATTTTAATAATTGGAATCTCTATATGTGTGATTGGTTCAGTTTTAAATTCATATGGCAAAAAGAAAGTACAATATCTTATTACTTCAGTTTTGTTAGTGTGTTTAATTTTTTTATCGATTAATGGAAAGAATGAAATATTAAGTCAAATACCAATTGGGAAATTTCCTGAAAAAGATTTTCATTATGTTTATTCTGATGAAAATATTCAGAAAGAAATCCTTGAAAGCCGATGGAGCATTTATGGTCGTTCAGATTTAGTTCGATATAACAATCAGGATTTTGTCTGGCATCTTTTTGTCGATGGTGCTGCAGGTTCTCCAATGTATCGTTTTAATGGAAATGTAAAACAACCATCCAGAATTTTACTTGACCAGCTAGTTCATCAAACAACTACAACACCATTTATATGTTTTAAGGAATCTGAAAAAGATTCAATTCTTGTAATTGGTCCAGGTGGCGGAAGAGATGTTTTAATAGCACTTTTAAGTGACGTGAAAAATATTACTGGTGTTGAAATTAATCCCGACTTTGTTAATCTGGTTAAAGATTATAGTGATTTTAATGGTGGAATATATACTAACTTTCCAAATGTTAATATTAAAATTCAAGAAGGACGAAATTTCGTAAAACATTCTAAAGAATTTTATGATATTATTCTTCTGGCTCTTCCATCAACAGAACAATTACAAAATATTGACGCACTTGCTGCTAACGAGAATTATCTTTTAACAAAAGAAAGCATTTTTGATTATTTAAGAATTCTTAATTCAAATGGTTATCTCATTTTTACATTACATAATGACTGGGAAGTAATAAAATTAATTGTAACAGCAATTTCAGCTTTCGAAAAACAAGATATAAGTGTTGAACAAGCTTTAAAACATTTCGCTGTTGTAGAATCAGAAATAAACCCACCAACATTGATAATAAAAAAAGAACCTTTTAATCAACAGGATATTAATCGCTGGCTGAACTCTACTCTCAATTTACCGGCTTCTTTTCCCCAAATAACTTTTTTATCTAAAAATATAATAAGCGAAAGAAAGACTGGCACACGAATTCAAAAGTTTATGCAGTCATTAATTGAAAATAATGATAAG
>CAZNFW010000026.1:0-39694 GCA_964572725.1 uncultured Melioribacter sp. | reverse complement strand
TCAATTTATTTTTTTCAATCATAATCATTCTTAAAATAATTTTTCTGAACATATTATCCCAAGTTCTAAACCTCTTAATTCTGCAAGAGCTCTCATTCTTCCAAAAAGAGAATAACCGGGGTAAATTCCTTTTTTATTTTGTTCTGGAATCATAAGTCTGCCATGATCGGGGCGCATAGGCATTCTAATATCTTTTCTTCCAGCATTTATTCTTCTTTTTTGTTCATACAAAAGAATTTTCATGATTTCATAAAGATTAATATCTCCGTTCAAATGGTCAGCTTCCATGAAATCACCATCAGAATTTCTTGTAACATTTCTCAAATGAAGAAAATTAATTCTATCTGCAAAACTTCTTGCTATATCAATTACATCATTACGAAAACCTGCTCCAAGAGAACCAGTGCATAATGTAAGCCCATTATAAATTGAATCAACTGCTTTCAATATTTTCTCAATATTACTTTTAGAACTTACAATCCTTGGCAAACCAAGTAAAGAGCGTGGAGGATCATCTGGATGAACAACTAAAAATACATTTGATTCTTCTGCAACAGGAATAATTTCTTTTATGAAATCGATAAGATTATTTTGCAATGCTTCATCATTAATGTCTGAATATTCATTTAGAGCTTTTTTAAATTCTTCAAGTGAATAAGCCTCCCATGAGCCCGGCAATCCGAACAATATTGTATTAATTAATTTTTCTTTTTCTTTATCATTCATGTTTTTGAAATAGATTTCTGCTTGTTTGGTTTGTTCATCAGTATAATCTTTTTCAGCTCCATTTCTTTTTAAAATAAATATATCAAATGCTGCAAAAGCTTTTGTCTCAAATTTTGATGTGATTGAACCATCTTCATAGACTGTTTCCAAATCTGTGCGTGACCAGTCAAGTATAGGCATAAAATTATAACATACTGTATCGATACCACATTTGCCTAAATTTCTAATAGTTTCTTTATAATTATTTATATATAATTCATAGTTTCCTTTCCTTTTTTTTATGTCTTCATGAACAGGTACACTTTCTACAACCGACCACTGAAAACCTTCAGACTCAATAACATTTTTTCTCTTTAAAATTTCTTCCACTGTCCACACTTCCCCAATCGGTATATGATGAAGTGCTGTAACAATTCCTGTTGCACCAGTTTGTTTAATTTCTTTTAATGAAATCGGGTCGTTTGGACCGAACCATCTCCATGTTTTTTCAAATGCCATAAAATCCTCTTGCTATTTTTTAAAAATCAATTAGCTGTGTTAAAAACATAAATAAGAAAAAACAAATTCATTTTATAACAAACACAAAAATGTAAAAAATGAAGTTGTAATTTTAATAAAATTATTAACCGCATTACAAAATCAAAAAAATTTTTATAAGGATTCATATTGCAACAAACATAAAAAACTCTGATAATTTTTTATAAAAACAATTTTATTAATCCAACTTTCTTTTACATTCCTTGACATTTACAGCATGGGAGAGTATTTTTTCGAGCCTAAATTAGGGGGTAAAAAAGAATTAAATTGAAAGTTAGATTGACAGATAAAGAAAGAAGAGCTATAGAAGAAGTAAAAGCTAAAGGAAATATTCCTAAGCATATAGCAATTATAATGGACGGTAATGGCAGGTGGGCTAAAAAAAGAAATTTACCCCGCGTTGCTGGACACCAGAGAGGTGTTGAAACTGTTCGTATAATTGTTGAAACTTGTGTAGGTCTTGGTGTTAATGTTCTAACACTTTATACTTTTTCTACAGAAAACTGGAAACGTCCTAAAGAAGAAGTTTCTACTTTAATGAAATTGATTGTTAAAAGTCTGAAAAAAGAAACTGATGAACTAAACAAAAATAACATTCGATTAACAACAATTGGAGATAAAAATTCTCTGCCTGAAATTGTCCAAAAAGAACTTGATAATGCAATTGCTAAGACAGCAAACAACTCAAAGATGATTTTAAATCTTGCATTAAGTTACGGCGGCAGGTGGGAACTTGTAGAAGCAGTTAAGAATATAAGCGCACAAGTTCTTACTGGAAAAATTTCTATTGATGCAATTAATGAAGAATTAATATCAAAAAATCTTACTACGGCTGATTTACCCAATCCTGATTTGTTAATCAGAAGCGGCGGAGAGTTTAGAATAAGTAATTTTCTTTTATGGCAAATTGCATATTCAGAAATTTATGTTACAGATATTTTATGGCCAGATTTCCGATGTAAACAATTACTTGATGCTATTAAAGATTATCAAAAAAGAGAAAGAAGATTTGGTTTAGTAAGCGAACAATTATCAAAGAACATCAAGAAGAATTAATATGCCAGAAATGATATTCAAAAAGATTGCATTTTATTTTATTTGTCTTTTCTTTTTAACATCAATAATTTATCCCCAATATCAAAAAACATCCTATAAAATTCTTGGAATTAATGTTGTTGGTAATAAAACAGCAGATGCAAATACAATAATTGCAAATACTGGTTTAAAAGTTGGCGATGAAATTTCAATTCCAAGTGACCAGACAAATAATGCAATTCAACGACTCTGGAATTTAGGTATATTTCAGGATGTTCAGATTATTATTGAAAAAAAAATTGATGATGGAATTTTCCTTCAAATAAAAGTAAAAGAATATCCACGGCTCGAACAATTCGTAATTCAAGGTAATGATGAAGTCAGTACTGATGATATCAATAAAAAAATAACTATTGTTCGCGGTCAAACACTCAAACCTCAGGAAGTAGCAAGAATAATTCAAAAGATAAAAGAACTTTACATTGACGAAGGTTTTCTTAATGCAAAGATTACTCCAAAGTACTTTATCTTTTTTAAAGCCGATACATCAAAAGATGAAATCACAGTAACATGGAGAAATGAAAAAGATTTTTCCGAAGAATATCAAACCAAATATGAATTAAAAAAGGCTGTATCGTTCAATTCAATTGACAGAATTAAAGAAAGAGTTCTTGTCGTTCTTAACATAGAAGAAGGCAACGAAGTAAAGATTAGAAGCATAGTTTTTAATGGTAATTCTGCTTTTGATGATGACGATTTAAAAAGTGAATTTAATGACACAAAAGAAAAGAAATGGTGGAAATTCTGGTCTTCAGCTAACTTTAAAAAAGATAAGTTCGAAAAAGATAAAGAGCTTTTAACAAAATTCTATCAAAAAAACGGCTACAGAGATTTTGTAATCTTAAAAGATACAATCATTTTTTCCGAAGATAAAAAGTATTTAGACTTAATTATTGATGTTTACGAAGGCAATCAATACAAAGTTAGAAATATTATATGGGAAGGAAATACTGTTTATCCCGACGAAGTTTTAACCGAACGTCTTGGATTTAAGAAAGGTGATATTTACAATTACGAAAGTTTCAACCAAAATTTGCATTATAATGAAAAACAAACTGATGTTTCCTCACTCTATCAGGATAACGGTTATTTAGGTTTTTCACTTGAAGCAAAAGAACAAAAAGTTGCAGAAGATTCAATTGATATAATTATTAGAATTAATGAAGGAAATCGCTTTAAGATTGGAAAAGTTGATATTCAGGGTAATACAAAAACTAAAGACAAAGTTATAAGAAGAGAACTATACACAATACCGGGTTATTACTTCAGCAGAGGATTAATTTTAAGAAGTCTTCAACAACTTGCAAATTTGCAGTATTTTAATTCGGAAGCTCTTTATAAAACTGGCATTGACTACCGACCGGTTAACGACAGCACAGTTAATTTAATCTACAAAGTAGAAGAAAAATCCAGTGATTATTTAAATGCATCTGTTGGTTATAGCGGCGCATTTGGCTTTAGCGGAGCAATTGGTTTTACGTTAACTAACTTTTCAATTACAGAACCTTTTCAGATGGGAGGCGGACAAATTCTTAACTTCAACTGGCAGTTTGGTGTTGGTAATTATTATAGAACTTTTTCTCTTGGATTTACAGAACCATGGCTGATGGATACACCAACTTCAATTGGATTCGACTTGTTTGATACACGACAAAGATATGTTTATGATATGCGCCAATCTGGTATATCATTTAGACTTGGCAGAAGATTAACATGGCCCGACGACTTTTTCTATGTTCAAGGCTCATTTAGATTTCAATACAATGATATTATCGATGGCGGCGGATTTTATATTGAAGGTCTAACAAGACAATACACAATTGGAACAGCAATTACAAGAACGGATATAGATAATCCAATATTCCCATCAAGAGGTTCTAAATTTGCTCTTAATGCTGAATTATCCGGCGGTCCGCTTCTTCCAGGAAATGTTGATTATTATAAAATTGATTTATCGACAGAATGGTATAAATCGTTATTCAATTCTAATAGATTTGTACTTTACGCTAACACAAATCTTGGATATATTCATAATCTTGGCGATTTCAAAAAAATAAATCCATTTGATTTTTATTACATGGGTGGAAATGGAATGATAATAGCAACAGTTCCATTGCGTGGATACGAGGATAGAAGTCTTGGAATAGTAGATGCTGGCGGAAATGTTATAGGAAGCCGCGTAATGGTTAAGTATACATTTGAATTCAGAACAGCACTGGCATTAGAACCAATTCCAATCTACTTACTTGCATTTGCAGAAGCTGGTAATGTATTTTTCGATATTAAACAAGCAAATTTTTTTGACTTAAAACGTTCTATAGGTGTAGGTGCAAGAGTTTTAATTAATCCAATTGGATTACTTGGATTTGATTATGGTTACGGTTTCGACAGAAGAAGTGTTGACGGAAAAGATCCACAATGGTTATTCCATTTCCAGTTTGGAAAAGGTTTTTAATTATTAATTAAAATATGAGGTTATCGTGAAAAAAGTAATATTATTCATTTTTGCAGCTGCAACATTATTTGCACAAACTCAACAATCATCACAATCACAAACTTTACAATCAAATCAATTAAAAGTAGGTTATGTTGATTCAGAAATTATATTAGCACAATTCCCTGAAGCAATTAAAGCAAAGAGTGACCTTGAAGCACTTGTATCTCAGTGGAGAAAACAAGCAGATAGCATGGCAACAGAACTACAGAATGCTTATGCTGATTATCAAAAACAAGCTCAAACAATGACTCAGGAAAAACAGCGCGAAGCACAGCAAAAAATTATTGAGAAAGAACAAAGACTTCAACAATTCAGAGAACAAAAATTCAGTCAACCAAACGGAGAATATTTTATAAAGCAGGATCAATTAATGGCACCTGTAAAACAAAAAATTTTCAAAGCAATTGAAGATATTGCTAAAGAAGAAGGAATGCATTATGTACTTGATAAAGCTGGCGAAGTAGTTGTGCTTTATGCCGATCCTTCTTTCGACATAACATTTAAGGTTCTTGACCGTCTGAAAAGAGGAAAATAAAAACGGAATTATAAAATGAAAAAATTCTTATTAATTGGTTTTCTTGTTGCATCAGTTTCATATGCACAATTAAAAATTGGTTATGTTGATAGTGATGCTATAATGAAACAACTTCCAGAATATCAAGATGCACAAAAAAAATTAGATGCTATAATTAAAGAATGGCAGGAAGAATTAAGCAAAATGGAAAAAGATTGGAAAACAAAATATGACGATTATGAAAAAAGAAAATTAATCCTGAGCGAACAAAGAAGAGTTGAAATTGAAAAAGAACTTGTTCAGTTAGAAGACCAAATTTCAAAATACAGACAGGAAAAATTTGGAGTTAGAGGCGAACTGTTCCAAAAACAAGAAGAACTAAACAAGCCAATTCTTAATAGAATTTTCAATGCAATTCAGGAAGTAGCAAAAGAAAATAATTATGATTTTATTTTTGATAGAAGCGGTGATATAATGTTTCTTTATGCTAAAGAAGAATATGATGTTACCAATCTTGTTCTTGAAAAATTAAAGTGAGTTTTTATGAAAATTAGATTAAAAGATGCCGCCGACTTTGTCGGCGGTACTGTTATCGGGAATCCCGATGTTGAAATATCAGGCATCGCAAAAATTGAAGAAGCTAAAGAAGGTGATTTAACTTTCCTCTACCTTCCTTCTTATGAAAAATACCTTGAGACTACAAAAGCTTCGGCTGTAATTATAAGTCCTGAATTCAAAAAAACAAGGAGCGATTTAAGTTACATAGAAGTTCAAAATCCTAATGTTGCTTTTCAAAAAATTATTACAACTTTTCTAAAACCGAAATTAAATTTATCTGGAATAGATTCATCTGCATCAATTCATCCAACGGCAAAAATTGGTAAAAATGTAGCAATCGGAAAAAATGTTGTTGTTTCTGAAAATTGTGAAATTGGAGATAACACATTCATTTTTCATAACACTGTCTTAATGGATAATGTTAAAATAGGTTCGAATACAATAATTTATCCAAATGTAACAATCCGAGAAAACTGCATTGTTGGAAATAATGTAATCATTCATTCAAATACATGCATTGGTTCTGATGGGTTTGGATATGTTTTAAATGAAAAAGGTGAATATGAAAAAGTCCCTCAAATAGGAAATGTTGTAATTGAAGATGATGTAGAAATTGGTTCCAATGTTTCTGTTGACCGCGCGGCACTTGGTTCAACATTAATTAAAAAAGGTGTAAAGATTGATAATCTTGTTCAGGTAGCACATAATGTTGTAATTGGTGAACATACTGCAATTGCTGCACAATCAGGTATATCGGGAAGCACAAAAATTGGAAAACACTGCATGATAGCAGGTCAATCTGGATTTGTAGGGCACATTGAAATTGCCGATGGAACAATAATAGGTGCCCAATCTGGCGTTTCGAAATCTATTAAAAAGTCGGGCAAATACAGAGGAACTCCTGCCGAAGAAATGTCCACCCAATTAAGATTAGAAGCTCATATAAGAAATTTACCTCAATATTCAGAAAGAATTAAAAAATTAGAAGAAAAAATTGCATTTTTGGAAAGTAAAATTTTTGAACTAACAGGAAAGAAGGATAACTAATGTTAGAACTACAAAGAACAATTGCAAAACCAGTTTCATTATCTGGCACTGGTTTACATACTGGCACATCGTGCACAATTACATTTAAGCCTGCACCCGAGAATTACGGGATAAAATTTATAAGAATAGATTTGGGCGGAAGCCCTGAAATACCTGCAAATGTCGATTATGTAGTTGATTTATCAAGAGGAACTACACTTGGAATTGGAGAAGCAAAAGTTCACACCGTTGAACATGTATTAGCTGCAATAGTAGGTCTTCAAATTGACAACATCATAATTGAAATAGATGGCATTGAACCTCCTGTTGGCGATGGTAGTGCAATGCCTTTTGTTGAAAAACTTCTTGAAGCTGGATTTGTTACACAAAACAGTCCAAAAGATTATCTCGTTATTGACCAGACTGTAATGTATCATGACGAAGAAAGGAAAATTGACATAGTTGCATTACCTTTGAATGATTATAGAATAACCATTATGGTTGATTACCAAAATCCTGCGCTTGGAAGTCAGCACACAGGTTTATTTAATCTCGAAAAAGAATTTATAACTGAATTTGCTCCCGCAAGAACATTCTGCTTCTTAAGCGAAGTGGAGGAACTTGCTGATCAGGGCTTAATTAAAGGCGGAAGTATTAATAATGCAGTAGTAATTGTTGACCATGAAATTGATGAGGAAAGATTAAAAAGATTGAAAGAAAAATTAAACCTTCCTGAAGATATTTCAGTTACACATGAAGGCTTTTTAAGTAATAATCAACTGCGTTTTAAGAATGAACCTGTGCGTCATAAATTGCTTGATATGATGGGAGATTTAGCTTTAATTGGAGTTCCTATAAAAGCTCAAATTTTAGCTGCAAGACCGGGTCACAAAGCAAATGTAGAATTCGCAAAGAAAATTAGAACTTTATACCAACAGAAAAAACTTGTAAAAAAATATCAACTCGTCAAAAAAGAAGGTGTTGTTTTTGATGCAAATGCAATTCAAAGAATTTTACCTCATAGATATCCATTCTTACTGGTTGATAAAATTATTGATCTTGAACTTGACAAAAGAGTTGTAGGCGTTAAGTGTGTAACAATTAATGAACCATTTTTCCCCGGACATTTCCCCGGTCAGCCAATTATGCCCGGAGTTCTAATTGTTGAAGCAATGGCTCAGGTAAGCGGAATTTTAGTGCTTAATTCTTTTATCGACCCTGCTAATCATCTGGTCTACTTTATGAGCATTAACAATGCAAAATTCAGAAAACCCGTTGTTCCTGGCGACCAGCTGATTCTCGAAGCAGAAATTATTTCTAAAAAAACAAAATACTTTTCCATTAAAGGTTCTGCATATGTTGACGGCAACCTTGTTGCTGAAGCAGAATTTATGGGTGCTATAGTTGATAAAGAAAATAAACCTCAAAATTAATTTTTACCGCTATGAACAATATTCATCCAACCGCGATTGTAAGTTCTAATGCTAAATTAGGTAACAACATTGAAATTGGTCCTTATGCAGTCATTCAAGACGATGTTGAAATCGGGGATGACTGCATAATAGGTCCACATGTTGGAATTTATAATGGTGCAAGAATTGGGAACCGTGTAAAAATTTTTCAGGGTGCCTCAATTTCTAATTTACCTCAGGATTTAAAATATGCCAACGAACAAACTTATTTATACATAGGTGATGATACTGTAATTCGTGAATTTGCAACTCTTCATAAAGGAACTGCTGCTACAGGAAAAACTGTAATCGGGAAAAATTGTTTACTTATGGCATACACACATATTGCTCATGATTGTAAAATTGGAAACAAAGTTATAATCTCCAATGCAACTCAGGTTGCAGGACATGTTACAATTGAAGATGTTGTAATTATTGGCGGTCAAGGTGCAGTTCATCAATTTTGTAAAATTGGTCAACATGCAATGGTTGGCGGCGGGGGAATGGTCGGAACTTACATACCTCCCTACTCTCTCGTCAGCGGTTATCCGGCAAGATTTATGGGATTAAACATTGTTGGTCTTAAAAGAAGAAATTTTTCTTCTGAAGATATCAATACTCTTAAAGAAGCCTACAGAATTTTTTACAATTCTGGTTTGAATCACACTGATGCATTAAAAATTATTAAAGAAAAATTCTCAGAACATCCGCTTGTAAAAAATGTAATTGAATTTATTGAATCCTCTGAACGTGGTGTTGTAAGAAGATGAAATGGTTTTTCATTGATACTGGTGAATCAAATGGTAAATTTAATATGGATTTTGATTTTCAACTTGCGCAACACTGTTCTTATGACAAAGCATTTTTCAGACTTTACAGATGGAAACCATATTGCATTTCAATTGGTGCACATCAAAAATTTGAAGATATTAATCTTGAAAAAGCTTATAACGATGGACTTGATGTTGTAAAAAGACCAACAGGTGGAAGAGCCATTTTGCATGCAGAAGAAATTACTTATTCTGTTGTTCTCCCCTTTTCCAAAATTCGAAGTGTGAAAGAAGTTTATCAAAAAATATCTTTAGCATTAATTGAAGGATTAAAATTATATCACCCAGTATTTTCTAATCTTGAATTAGAAAATCTTCAACCTGATTTCGTAAAATTTCTCCAAGAACCATCGGGCATTTTATGTTTTGGTACTGCAGCAAAAAATGAAGTTAAATTTACTGGCAGGAAATTAATTGGAAGTGCTCAAAGAAAACTAAATAATGCAATTCTTCAACATGGTTCTATTCTTTGCGGAAAATATCACAAAAAACTTGTCGATTACATAAATGTTGACGACAAAACAAAATCATTAATCGAAAATGATATATCTCAAAAAACAATAGAAATTGAAACAATACTTGGTAAACATGTTGATTACAAAAAACTTTCTGAATGTTTACTTGATGGATTTAAAAAAATATGGAATATTGAATTCGAAAAAAGTGAAAATAATTTCCCCATTCTTAAATAATTGCATCTTTATATTTCCATCAAAAGAATCTTAATATTATTTTTCCAGTTGAAAATTATCAAAAACTAATTGCCATGAAAAATACTCTAATTGCACTTTTATTTTTAAGTTCATTCATTTTTTCACAATCAGATGATGATTTTGAATTTTACTTAAAAGGTTCGGCTGTAACTGATATATGCAGTGATGGAAAAAATATCTGGATTGCTACAAATGGCAATGGAATTTTCCAGTATATTCCTTCTCAAAATACATTTCAACAATTTTCAACATCGAAAGGAAATTTGCAGCATGATTATTTCTATTGCATAACTGCAAACGAAAATTTTGTTTGGGCTGGTTCAATTGATGGATTATTCATTTATGATAAAAAAAGAAAAAACTGGATTAAAAGAAAATTTGCACTTGGCGGTCAACTTGCAAATTGGATTCGTTCAATTGCTTATGATAAATATGAAAATGTTGTATGGATTGGAAGATTTCAATACCTGACAAAGTATGACTTAAAAAGTGGTCGTTACATTGATTACAACCTTACTGTTAACAACAATGAAAAAACAAATACAATAAAAACAATTCAAGTTGATGGCGACAGCATAGTCTGGTTTGGAACAGAAGCAGGTTTGCATAAGTATCATAAATCAAAAGATTTGAATAATGCTAATGCAATTACTTTTTATGATAACAGATACAACTATTTCAATGGCGAAGGTGAGCAGGTTTCAATTTCCTCAATCTTGCTCGAAAGAAATTTTGTTTGGATTGGTCTGGATGAATTTATCACTGCAGAACGCCCTCAATTTAATGTTGGAGGATTATTCAGATACAACAGAAAAAATGAATGGATACGTTTTGATAATTTTAAGGGTCTTACAGGAAATGGAATTTATGATCTCGAAAGAACAGGAAATTATATATGGGCTTCTCTTTATCAATTTGGAAAAGAAACTAAAGAAACTTATGGCAGAGGAATTGTTTTGATAAATAGGATTAATAATAAAGTTATTCCAATTAATGACGAACGAATTCCAAAAACTGTTAACAAAATTTTTTTTGATGGAACATTCCTCTGGCTCGGAACAGAAAATGGAGTAATCAAAATAAATTTCTTCAATCAACTTGCACAATGGAGATAAATAACTATGCTCAATACGACAATCAAAAAACTCAATGCTCTTAAGAAAAAATTTTACAACAAAAAAATTGCTGTAATTGGTGATATGATGCTCGATTGCTATTACTGGGGAGAAGTTAGCAGAATTTCACCCGAAGCACCTGTTCCAGTAGTTGCAGTTGATAATGAGTTCGCAAGATTTGGCGGAGCTATGAATGTTGCCCACAACATTTTAACACTTGGTGGAATTCCATTACCTATTGGTGTAATTGGAAATGATTACAATGGTAAAATTTTACGCACTTTAATGGCAGAATTAAAAATTAATGATTCATTTATAATAGTTGACAAAGAACGTCCAACAACTACAAAAACCAGAGTGATAGCTCACAATCAGCATATTGTAAGAATTGATAAAGAAGATTTAAAACCAATCAACTCTAAAATCGAAAACAAAATCATTGATGAAGTAAAAAAGAACATTAAAAATATTGATGCAATTATTCTTGAAGATTATAATAAAGGTGTTCTCACTCCCCGATTAATTGAAGAGATTATAAATATTGCAAACGAATCAAAAAAAATTATTACCGTTGATCCAAAATTCAATAACTTCTTTTCTTATAAAAATGTTACTGTATTCAAACCTAACAGAAAAGAAACAGAAGATGTGCTCGGCATTAAGATAAGGACATCGGAAGATGTAACAAATGCTGGCAACATTTTAATGGAAAAACTAAAAGCTAAATATGTTCTTTTAACACTTGGTGAAGAAGGAGTAGCACTTTTTGAAAACGGTAAAATAGAAAGAAAAATACCAACTAAAGCAAGAAAAGTAGCAGATGTCTCAGGAGCAGGCGATACTGTGATTTCAACGTTGACTATTGCTCTTGCTGCAGGTACAGATATTTATGATGCAGCTTATCTTGCAAACTTTGCAGGCGGACTTGTTTGCGAAGAAGTTGGAATTGTGCCGATTTCAATCGACAAATTATTTAACGAAGTAATTGAAGAGATAAAAGAATGAACAGAATAAAAAAACTTGACGAACTTATTGAAATAAGAAATGAGCTTAAAAAGCAGAGCAAAACTGTTGTTTTTACGAATGGATGTTTTGATATTCTTCATGCAGGTCATG
Organism: uncultured Melioribacter sp.; assembly: GCA_964572725.1. GTDB lineage: Bacteria > Bacteroidota > Ignavibacteria > Ignavibacteriales > Melioribacteraceae > Rosettibacter. Next base: position 27,516 of record CAZNFW010000026.1, on the reverse strand, counting down.
TTGATTATTTAAATAAAGCAAAATCTCTTGGAGATATTTTAATTGTTGCTGTTAATTCAGATTCATCAATGAAAAAAATAAAAGGAAACAAACGACCAATTGTTCCGCAAAATGAAAGAGCTTTTATAATTTCTAATTTAAAAGCTGTTGATTATGTAATAATATTCGAAGAAGAAACACCTTACGAAGTAATTAAAAAATTAAAACCCGATGTTTTAGTAAAAGGAGCTGACTGGTCTAAAGATAAAATTGTTGGAAGTGATATTGTCGAAGCTGCAGGCGGAAAAGTTGAAACAATTGAGTTTGTTAATTTTCAATCAACAACAAATATAATTAATACAATCCTCGAGAAATTTAAAGAATGAATGAATCATTAAAAAAAACAAAAATTAAACGCTCTTTATTCAGAAAAATTATCAATACTTTCATAGGTATATTTCTCGGGATTATATTTTTATTAATTCTTTTTATTGGTTTTTCACAAACAAGAACTTTTCGTGAGTTTTTCAGAAACAAAGTAATTGAACTGGTTAACAAAGAAATTAATGGAAAACTTAACATTGAAAAAATTGATGGAACAATTCTCACTTCCCTTTTCTTAAGGAATTCTTCTATTAAGATTAATAACGATACTCTTTTATTCGCAAATAAAATAGAAATTAAAGTAAGTCCGCTTCAACTAATATTAAAAAAAATCTATGTAAGAAAAATTTTACTTGAAAATGCAGAAATAAATTTACTTCAGAACGAAGATGGAATATGGAATTATCAAAAGCTGCTAAAACCTAAAAAAGATACGACAAAATCTACATTCCCATTTTATATACAGATAAACGATTTTCAATTAAAGAACATAAATATTGTAAAACAAACTTTTGACAATATTAAGTCCAATAAATTTTACAACAGCATTAATTATGATGATATTCAAATTAAAAATCTAAATTTGTCTGCACAGGCTTTTATTGATATTAATAATTCCGATTATTTATTCTTACTCAAAGAATTCTCTTTGAAACCAAATCTCTATCATTTTACATTAAAAAATATCTCGGGCAATTTTGCAATCACAAAAAATTTTTCTGCAGTTACAAATTTTGCTTTAGAAACAGACAGCAGCGACATTAGATTAAATGCAAGACTCGACAGCCTGAATCTATTTGGAAATGTTGAACTGAATGATTTTAAAAATTGTCCTGTTACAATTGAACTTGATATTAATTCATTCAACTTTGCTGATTTATCATCATTCATCAAAAGCACAGAAATTCTAAAAGGCAATCCCTCACTTAAGTTATTTGCAAAAGGAAAGTTTGGAGATTTCAATATTCAAAAACTGGTGCTGGATTACAGAGATTCTCATTTCGAAATTAACGGAAGAATGATGAATCTGAATAAACCAGAAATACTATTTATTGATGCAAAAATAATTGACACAGATATTAATTATAAAGATGTGATTGCTCTTCTCCCAAATTTGAAATTACCTGATTTTGCTAAACTTTCTGTATCTGCTGTAAATATTGAATTCAAAGGAGAGCCTACAAATTTCAAGGCTAAATTTGCAGGCAATATTGAAGATGGAAATTTGACTTTCGATTGTTCACTCAATCTAAAAAAGAGCCCAATTACATATGACATCAAATTCAAAACAGGCAATATAAATTTAGAACCATTACTTGGGTTTAAAACAATTCTTAATTCATCTGGAGATTTAACTGGAATAGGAACGAAACCAGCTGAACTATCAAGTAACTTCAAATTCTCTGCTGAAAATTCTTCGGTTAATAATATACAGATTGATAAACTTCTGGCTACTGCTAAAGCTCAAAACAAAAATATCAATTTGGACATTGAAGGAAATTCAATATCAACTGAAGCTGTATTTTTAGGAAACATTGATTTTGCAAATGATACAATTCCAACCTACAGTATTGTTGGTAGTTTGAAAAATCTTGATTTATCAGTATTCACAAAAAAAGAAAATGACAAAAGCAATTTGAATTTTTACTTCAGCGCAGAAGGTCAACACATCGACCCTGATAAAATCACAGGCACTTTTTCCTTTGGCATAGATTCATCGAAATTTAGAGAAACTGATATAAAATATTCAAACATCGATGTAATACTTAAAAAACAAAATACATACAGAACAATAGACATAGTTTCCGATTTCATTGATTTTAAAATTGAAGGTGATTTTTCTTTAACTAATGCAATTGAACTACTTTCTTATGAATCCAGCACTCTCTCTAAAATTATTTCTGATAAACTAAATCAATTAAATCCGCTTGCTGTAATTTCAAAAGAAAGCAAGCCTGATACACTGCAGATAAGTCTGCCTGAAATTGCAAAACAGGATTTGTCTTTCGATTTCAGTTTTAAACTGAAAGATTTTAGTTTAATCGCATCGCTTCTTGGCAATAAAAAACTTGATATAGTTGGAACAGGCAAAGGAAATGTTAATAATCATTCATCAAATTTTTCAATAAATACTTCACTTAATATAGATTATTTTATTCTTATGCAGAAAGATGAAACGATTTATATTTCTAATTTGGAAACCGACATTAATTTTACACGCAATAATAATTACTTATCTTTCGATAAATTATTTGGAACAGCATCTCTGACTGGAAAAAGATTTTATTCAGGCGGCAATATTGAAAATATAGAAGCAGATATTGTCTTTAATCAAAGTAAATTATTTTTTAATACAGCAGCTGAAATTGAAAATATCATTAAAGCAAATGCAGAAGGAATAGTTCTTATAACACCTGTTGAACAACAAATTTTATTAAACGATTTATCAATTGATTTTCAGAATATAAAATGGAAAAACAGAGATACAATAAAAGTTCTTTTTAATCCAGATTACTTCAAAATTAAAAACCTTGTTCTACTTCATGATACATCGTATATAACAGCAAGTGGAATTATTGAGTCAAGTGGCAAACAAAATTTACAATTGAATTTTAATAACATCTCTGGCAAAATTTTGAGTAATTATCTTATGGGTTCCATTAATCCCTTCCTCAAAGCTGATTGTGATATAAATATATCTGTTAATGGTGAATTCAAAAATCCAAAAATATTAACCAGTATTAATATTAATGATATCTCATATTCTAAAAGAAAATTGGGAAATCTTATCGGCACACTTAATTATGAAAACAAAAAAATATTAACCAACATTAAATATCTTGATTCAACTTATAATTATAACAATCCGCTTCTTACAATAATTGGAAGTATTCCTGTCAACTTAAGTTTTGAATATGTAAAAGATAGAATTATAAATGATGAGAAAATTGCTTTAAAAATAAAATCAGAAAGTTTCAACATAAGTACTCTTGGAAATCTTATTCCGAATATTATTGAGCAGCGTGGTAATTTAGTTACTGATATAGATGTAACAGGCAAGCTGAACAAACCTGAATTTTCGGGTTATGTGCATCTTATCAATGGATATTTTAAGTCGCTTAACAATAATTTAAATTATGAATGTGGAATCAAACTAAAATTTGAGAAAGATAAAATTACTGTAGATAGTTTACTGCTTGCTAATGTTGGCGGCACTCGTTACGGCGGGAGAATATCGGGTTATGGAAATATTCTTTACGATGGTTTTTCAATCAAAGATGTTTCAATAAGCATGACTGGCAGACTCGCAATTTTAAGCGAGTTATCACGGCAGACAAGTCCATATCTTTACGGTGACCTTGTTGTGGAAACAAATCCTGATTGGCAGCTTACATGGAAAGATAACAGATTATTCTTCAAAGGAAATGTTTTACTTAAACAAACAAACTTAATTTACACTGTAAGCAGCGATAATTCCCTAAATTCAGGAAGTAATTTTAATATAACTTATGTAGTGGATTCAACAAAAATTGATAAAGAATTATTACGATTTAGCGAAATACTTGAAGCGGAAAAAAATCTTAAAAAACAAAATGAGAATTTGAATGAAAAAGAACTTAAGTTTGATTATGATATAGGAATTAAAGTTGATAACATTGCACAAATGACATTCATCTTATCTCAAGCAGCAAATCAAAAGTTATTTGTGGAAATGACAGGTGAATTAAAATATGAATATGCTGATGGAGTAACACGAGCACAGGGTTCTTTTCAATTAATGCAGGGTTCAAAATTAGAATTCTTTAAAACTTTTGATGCAGAAGGCGTAATAAGATTCGAAAGCAATATTGCTGACCCTTATCTTGACATCATTGCAACTTATACAAATGATTATATTAATCCGAGAGAAATTAATGCAGCTCCTCAGGAAGTTGCTGTAAAAATTAAAATAAAAGGTCTCCTTTCTGAAATAGGAAAAAATCTTGCGAATAATCCTGAGAGTATTGGAGTTTATGTTGGAACAAGAAATATTCAGAATAATATTAAAGACACACGATATGATTATTCTGATGCATTCTCTTTCATACTTCTTGGAAAATTTAAAGATGATTTGACTGCACAGGACAGAGCAGAAACTGCTGGTTTAATCACTGATGTACAGAACTCTGCAACTTCATTTCTTGGTTCAATGCTTACAAGCTTTATAAACTCTGCAGTCGGCGATTTAGTAAATAACATTCAAATAAGCAGAATTGGAGAACATACAAAATTTAGTTTCTCAGGAAGAATTCAAAATCTTCGTTACAGCATTGGAGGCACTACAGAGGTTTTTCAAAATATTAACAAAGCAAATATAAAAATTGAATATCCATTTAATCCTAATTTTTTAATACGGGTTGAAAGAAAAGACCCGATTGTTCAAAAATACAGTTTCGACGAAAAAATAAATGAACTTGCACTAAAATACAGGTTTGTATTCTAATGAAAAGAAAAATAAAATCATTTTTCAAAAACAATCCGTCTCTCAAAATAAAATCAAAAGAGCTTGCAGAGAGACTAAACATATTCGAAAGTTATGAATATGCTGAACTAAAATATTATTTACACAAACTTACAGAAGAAGGATTTCTTGAAAAATCCGGCAAGCGTTATCAGCTAAGTCATTCTGGCAGCGAAAAATTAATAGGTACTTTACAAATAATTTCAAACGGCGATTATGGTTTTGTTATTCTGAATAATCAAAATATCAGAGATGTTTTTATTGCAGGAAAAAATCTTAACACAGCTTTTGATGGTGATATTGTAGAAGTAAAACTGCTTGAACGCCAAAGAGGCAAAAATATTGAAGGAACAATTGTAAATATTGTTGAACGAAGCAGAAAAGAAATTGTTGGCACACTTCAAAAAAGCAATTCATTTTATTTTGTTATTCCTGATGATAAAAAAATTCATCGCGATATTTATATCTCTTCAAAAAATTTAGGATCTGCAAAAGCTGGTGACAAAGTAGTAGTTGGAAATATCAAGTGGATTTCACCTAATCTAAATCCAGAGGGAGAAATAATTGAGGTTCTTGGTAAAGCAGGTTCTTTCGATGTTGAAATTGCTTCAATTGCTCGTGAGTTTGAACTCCCATACAAATTTCCAAATTCTGTGCTAAAAGAAGTTGAAAAAATTACAGAAGAAATTCCCCAATCACAATTCAAAAAACGAATTGATTTAAGAGATAAAATTACTTTTACAATTGACCCTGAAGATGCAAAAGATTTTGATGATGCTGTATCAGTCGAAATACTTCAAAATGGAAATTTTCTGCTTGGTGTTCATATAGCAGATGTAAGCCACTATGTTCGAGAGAATTCTGCAACATACAAAGAAGCTCTAAAAAGAGGCACAAGTGTTTATCTTGTTGGAAAAGTTATTCCTATGCTTCCCGAAAAATTATCAAACCAAATTTGTTCACTTGTACCGGGTAAAGACAGATTAACCTTTTCAGTATTAGCAGAAGTAACTCCAGCTGGAAAAATTGTAAATTATGAAATTCACAAATCAATAATTAACAGCAAAAGAAGATTTACATACGAAGAAGTTCAAAAAATAATTGACGAAGGGAAAGGTGATTTTTATGAACAAATCGCATTACTCAACAAAATTGCAAAAGTACTAAGAGAAAAAAGAATCAGGAAAGGCAGCATAAACTTTTTTACGCCTGAGGTTGTCTTTAAACTGGACAAAAATGGAAAACCTGTAGAAATAAATATCAAACAGGTTGGCGAAAGCCACAATTTAATTGAAGAACTTATGCTTATGGCAAATCAAATAATTGCTACACATGTTCAACCGAAAAAAGGAGAAGAAGTTTATCCTTTTGTATATCGTGTTCATGACCATCCTGATAAGGAAAAAATAATCGAGTTTGCAAGATTTGTCCGTTCACTTGGTTATTCATTTGACCCTAACAGTTCAAACAAATCCAAAGAATTTCAAAAACTTCTTGAGAGTGTAAAAGGAACCGAAGAAGAAGCTGTTGTAAATGAAATTGCAATTCGTTCTATGGCAAAAGCTATATATTCAACAAAAAATATTGGTCATTATGGACTTGGATTTAAGTATTATACACACTTTACATCGCCTATCAGAAGATTTCCTGATTTAATAGTTCACAATTTAATTTATAATTATTTACAAAATAAACAGGAAAAAAAATATAACATTGAAGATTTAGAAAAAATCTGTGAACATGCTTCTGAAAGAGAAAGAACTGCTATTAATGCGGAAAGATTATCCGTAAAACTGAAACAAATTGAATATTTGAAAAGTAAAGTGGGACAGGAATTTCACGGAGTTGTATCTGGAATTACAAATTTTGGAATATTCGTTGAACTAAGCCAGAATCTTGCAGAAGGTTTAATTCGTTATCGGGATATGGATGATGACTATTACATATTTGATGAAAAAAATTATTCAATAACTGGAAGAAGCTCTGGCAAAAGAATTCGTCTGGGTGATAAAGTAAATGTAAAATTAATTCGTGTAGATGAAGAAAAAAGAGAAATTGATTTCAAGTTGATTAATTAATCAATCTGTTTGTTATTATTGGCGAGGTAAAGTATGAAAAAATTCATTTTTTTACTTTCAATATTTTTTTTAACAACCTGCAATATATTTTCTCAATTTGGACAAAACAGAGTTCAATATAAAAATCACAATTGGTTTTACATTCAGACCAAACATTTTGATATATACTTTTCAAACGGCGGAGAAAAGATTGCAGAGTTTACAGCAGCTGTTGCTGAAGATGCTCTTCAAAAATTGCAACAGGATTTTAATTACGAAATTAATAATAGAATTACTCTCGTTGTTTACAATTCGCATAACGATTTTCAGGAAACTAATATAACTGACGAATATCTTGGAGAAGGTATTGGCGGCTTTACAGAACCATTTAAGAATCGAGTAGTATTTCCATTCGAAGGTTCTTATGAAAAATTTCGTCATGTAATTCATCACGAGCTTGTTCATGCTGTAATGCAGGACATGTATTTTGGCGGTTCAATTCAAAATGTAATTTCAAAAGGAATTACTCTTCAACTTCCCCATTGGTTCATGGAAGGAAGTGCAGAATATTTTTCACAAGGCTGGGAAACTTATACAGATATGTTTATTAGAAATGCCATCATTAGTGAATCCCTGCCCGATATTAATCAACTAAGCGGTTATCTCGGTTATCGCGGCGGTCAGTCAGTCTTTAAATATATTGCAGATACTTATGGAAGACAAAAATTAGGTGAACTTATCAATAAAATTCAAGGACTTGGGTCTCTCGAAGCTGCTTTAAAATCTTCTATCGGTATTGATATGGAAGAACTAAATGAACGCTGGAAAAAAAGTTTGAAAAAAGAATATTGGCCTGATATAGCAAAATATAAAGACCCGGATGAGTTTGCAAAAAGATTAACTGACAATAAAAAATCTTACGGCTTTTACAATACTAGTCCTGCAATTTCACCTCAGGGAGACAAAATTGCTTTTATTTCGGACAGAGATATTTATCTTGATGTTTATATCATGGATGCATTAACAGGAAAAATTATTAAAAAAGTTGTTGAAAGCGGTAAGACAACAGATTTTGAAGAATTGACCGTTCTTCATCCATTAATTGCATGGTCACCCGATAATATTAGAATTGCACTATCAACTAAAAAGAATGGATATGATGTAATCACAATCGTTAATACAAATACAGAAAAAACTTATGATTTGCCATTTAAGTTTGATGGAATTGAATCAATTGATTGGTCACGAGATGGAGATAAATTAACTTTTGTAGCTCATAATTCTACTCAATCAGATATTTATATTTATAACTTGAAAACTAATGAGCTTATTAATCTCACAAATGACATTTTTAGTGATAACGACCCTGTTTGGACTCCAGACTGTAAAAAAATTATTTTCACATCAGATAGAGAAAATTATGTTAATCCATTAATGATAACTTCAGATTTTATGATGAGTAAACATAATTACAAACAGTTAGACCTATACATTATAAACATAGAAACAAAAGAAATTAAAAGATTAACCAACTGGTCGCTCAGCAACGAACGATATCCTGTAGTATCTCCAGATGGAAAGGAAATTTTATTTATATCTGATAAAAATGGGATTAATAATATTTATAAAAAATCAATTGCAAGAGTTGATAGTGCTGATGCTTTTGAACTGCTTAACGAAAAAGCTGTACCGATAACCAATTCACTAAGTGAAGTAAGTCAGCCATCAATTTCATATGATGGCAAAAAATTGGTTTTTACAGCACTATATAAACTTGGTTACAACATATTTATGCTGAACAATCCTTTTGAAATGAGTGCTGTTTCAGATTCATTGCAACCAACTAATTATATGACATTACTGCAGTCAAAGAAAAATGACACTACTTCCCTTTTTACTCAAGAACAGGATACAACTAAAATTGATTCGACTAAAACTCTCACTCAGGAAAAAACAGATTCCACACAAATAAAAGAAAGAAAGTTTTTTGTTGGTCCATACATTGGAAAATCTGACGTTAAAAAAGATTCCGCAAAAACTGATTACAGCAGATATATATTTGGAGCTGCAAATGAAGAAAGCGACAGTGCAAGAATTGAAAGGCGTAAACAACTTTTTACAGAAAAATTAGATTCACAGGGAAATTTCCTTGTTAATCGTTATAAAGTAAATTTCTCACCAGATTTAATTTATGCAAATGCTGGATACAGTACTCTTTACGGTTTACAGGGAACAACTATTCTCGCTTTCAGTGATGTACTTGGAAATCATAGACTGATAGGAATTACCAGTTTACAAATTGATATAAAAAACAGCGATTATGGTTTAGCTTATTATTATCTTGAAAACAGGCTTGATTTGGGTTTCGAAGCATTTCACACAGCAAGATTTTTATATCGAACTTCATTTTTTGGTTATGATTTATATCGCTTCAGAAATTTTGGTTTTGTAGCATCTGCAAGTTATCCATTTAATAGATTTTACAGACTTGATGGTTCATTAAGTTTGATGAGCGTTACCGCAGAAAATCTTGACAACATTTTCCAGCCAATTGATAAATCAACTTATCTTGTTCCTGCTCTCAGCTTTGTTCATGATAATACACTTGAAGGTTACACATCACCAATTGAAGGAACAAGATATGCATTAACTGTATTTGGTGACCCTGGATTATCAAGAAAACAGCAAAGTTTTTATTCACTTAATATTGATTACAGAACTTACTTCCGTTTCTTTTTTGATAACTCTTTTGCTTTTAGATTATCAGGAGGTTATTCAGGGGGTGGAAATCCTCAAAGATTTTTCCTTGGTGGAACTGAAAATTGGATTAACAGAAATTTTGCAACTGAAGATGTTCCAATTGAAAATGCTTCAGACTTTGCATTCCTTTCCCCTGCCATGCCTCTAAGAGGTTATGATTATGCTGAAAAAATTGGAACTAAATATTCTCTCCTAAATATGGAATTACGCCTTCCATTGATTAGATATTTAGTTACTGGCCCTTTGCCGCTTTTATTCCAGAATATTCTTGGTGTTGCTTTTCTCGATGCAGGTTCTGCATGGAATGACACTCAAAAGTTAAAACTTTTTGGTCGTAATCAGGATAACAGCATTATAACACATGATTTATTAATTGGAACTGGTTTTGGGTTTAGAATATATATGTTGTTTTTATGGAAAATAGATGTAGCCTGGAAATGGAACCTCGATAGATTTTCTACACCACGTTATTACATTTCAATAGGAATGGATTTTTAATAAATGGGTGCTTTATTTGGGCACCCATTCCTCATTACAATTTTTATTTCTTATCAGCACTATTATTTTTATTTGAAGAATTATTTGACTTCAATTTGTAATCTGTATGATAAAAACCCGAACCTTTAAATATTGGTCCAGCTCCAGGACCAATCATTCTCTTCAACTGTCCTTTACATTTTGGACATTCTGTAAGCGGGTCTTCTGTCATGTTCTGAAATTCTTCAAAAATGTAACCGCAGTCAATACACTTATAATCATAAGTTGGCATCATTCACCTCCATTGCTTTATTTTTACTATAATAACAAAATTTTAATTTGTAAAAATAAAGATAGTTTCAGATAAAAACACGAATGTTATTTAATTCTTTTTTTGCATATTGAATTATCAAATTCTTAAAATTTATGAAAAAAAATATATCACTTACATTACTTCTAATATTACTTCTCAGCGGATGCCTTAACTATATGCAGGTAACAACAATCAAAAAAGACGGCAGTGGCAACATGTTTATTCATTACTGGATGAAATGGACAAATCCAAGAGATTCAATAATTGTAGAGCAACTTGGTTTGTTCAATCGTGATTCTGTTTACAAAGAATTTAGTTCTCAATACAGCTCTATTACCAATGTTGAAGTTTACAGAGATTACGAAGACAGTACAATTCATGCAAAAGTTGAACTTGAATTTAACAGCCTGGACTCTTTGAATTCTACTCCTGCATTTAAGGATTCCAAACTTTCGATAAAAGATGGTGAAAAAAACACTAAAATTTTTTCCCAATTCATTAAACCAATAGCAACCGGTTTTGGATTTGAAAGCAAAAATTTTTCTTTGACATTTATTTATTACCTACCAGGACAGATACTTGACCATAATGCTACGGAAGTATCACGAAATAAACTCACATGGCAATATACTTTAGATGAAATTGGGACTGGTAAATATATTACTGCTACTTACCGTCCTTTCAAACTGAAAGAAACACCTTTATGGATATACATTGCTGCATTGTTTGTGCTTGTGGTTGTAATTGCATTTTTATTTAATAAACGTGTTAAGTAAATAACTATAATATTTACCTAAGTATGAAGTTTGACTAACCTTAATGATTTAGTTATATTTGGCAGCAATTTTTTAGAATACAAAGCAAAAAAACTAAATTGGAAACACAACCATTAATTTTCTCTGGCAGTTCAAATCCCGAATTGACAAAGAAAATTTGTAATTATTTAAAATTACCTGAAGGAAAAGTTTTTATTAAGAGATTTAATGATGGTGAAATCTGGACAAAATTTATTGATAATGTTCGCGGTGAAGATGTTTATATAGTTCAACCGACTCAACCGCCAGCAGAAAATTTAATGGAGTTACTAATAATGCTTGATGCTGCTAAAAGAGCATCGGCTAAGCGTGTAACAGCTGTTCTTCCATATTTTGGATATGCTAGACAGGACAGAAAAGATCAGCCGCGCGTATCGATTTCTGCAAAACTTGTCGCCAATTTAATTACTGTTGCAGGTGCTGATAGAGTCATTACAATGGATTTGCATGCGGCTCAAATTCAAGGTTTTTTTGATATACCGTTTGACCACTTATATGCGTCGCCGATTTTTACACCTTTATTCAAAGGTAAAATTAAAAACCTTGTAGTTGCTTCCCCAGATGTAGGAGGCATAAAGTTAGCACGTTCTTATGCAAATAGATTGAATGCAGGATTAGTAGTAATTGATAAAAAAAGAGCAAAACATAATGAAGTTGCTGAAATGAATTTAATAGGGGATGTTAAAGGTAAAAATGTATTGATTGTAGATGATTTAATTGATACAGGCGGAACAATTGTTAAAGCAGTAGAAAAATTATTAGAAAGCGGTGCAAATAAAGTTTTTGGTGCAATTACTCATGCATTACTTTCAGGTGATGCTGTAGAAAAAATTGACAATTCCCCAATTACAAAGTTATATGTGACAGATAGTATTCCATTAAAGAAGAAATCAAATAAAATAATTGTTAAATCAGCTTCTTCTCTTTTAGCAGAAGCAATTATCAGATGCAATAGAAATCAATCTATAAGTTCGCTGTTCGATATAGATAAAGATAAAATTTAGTAAGTATAATCAGGAGTTAATAACTATGTCAGAAATAAGTATCAAAGCAAAAAGAAGAACCATATCAACAAAAAGTGTGGTTAATAAATTAAGAAAAGAAGGCAATGTTCCTGGAATATTTTATGCTAAAGGAACTGAACCAATTCCAATTTATTTGCCCGAATTATCTTTAAGACCTCTTGTTTACACTTCAGAAACTCATATTGTTAATCTTACAATTGATGATTCTGAACCAAGAAAATCTGTTTTAAAGGATGTTCATTTTGATCCCGTTACTGATAGAATTGTACACTGTGATTTTATGGGCATCTCACTTGATGAAAAAATCGAAATCGAAGTTCCCGTTGTTCTTGAAGGAACTGCAAAAGGTATTAAAGAAGGCGGTCTATTACAGCATCAAATGCATAGACTAAAAATTGCATGTCTTCCTACTAATATTCCAGAACATATTACAGTTGATATTACTAATCTTGGTATTGGAGAATCTATTCATGTTAGGGACTTGAAATTAGAAAACATTAAAATATTACATCATGATGATGTAATTATAGCATCTGTCATTGTACCAAGAGCTGCTGCAGAACCAACGGCACCAGCTGAAGGCGAAGAAGCTCAAAAAGAACCTGAAGTAATAGCAAAAGGTAAAGTTGAAGAAGAGGAATAATTAAGTCTTGTATCTGATTGTAGGCTTGGGTAATCCAGGCAAAAAATATGAATTGACAAGACATAATATTGGCTTTTTAATATTAGACAAATTTGCATCAAAAAAAAATCTTCATTTCAAAAAAAAAGAAAATTATCAATATGTGGAAGATTCAATCGGGACTTCCACATTTTTTTTGGTTAAACCAACTACATATATGAATCTGAGTGGTGTGGCAGTTTCAGAATTCCTTTCAAAAAACAAAATTAATTTAGAAAATATGTTAATTGTAGTTGATGATGTTAACTTAGAATTAGGCAGAATTAGATTAAGAAAATCTGGAAGCGATGGAGGTCACAATGGTCTTAAATCAATAATTTATCACTTAGAATCAAATCAATTTCCCCGCCTTCGTTTTGGAATAGGAAATAAATTTACAGAAGGTGAACTTGCTGATTATGTTCTAAGTAAATTTAGTGACGAAGAATTATCTTACATAAATAATAGTCTGGAATTTTCTATTGAATTAATTGAATATTTTATACAAGGCGGGTATAAAATGATGTCAGACTATTTCAGTAAAATGAATGCTCAGAAGAAAAATTAGAAATTTTCAAGAAATTTATATTTTAATTAATTTATAAATCAATTAAGAATAGTTATTGCACGACTTAGAAAATAGTTTTATTTTTGAGACCTAATTCAATAATTTATAACCCTGTTCCTTCAAAATAATAGAAAGAAGGAGCCATAAAGTCCAAAGGGAGGTGAAACATAATGCGAACCAAAAGTTATGAAACTGTTGTGATTATTAATGCAGCACTAGAAGATGAACAAGTAGAAGCAACTATTTCAAGGCTGCAGGAAGTAATTACCACTCATGGTGGTGAAGTACTTGATATTGACAAATGGGGACGTAAGCGTTTAGCTTATCCTATTCAGAAAGCAAAAAGCGGTTATTATGTTATATACCGCTTTAATGCTCCAACTAATTTAATCAGTATTTTAGAAAGAAGTTTAAGACTTGATGAAAATGTCATACGCTATTTAACAATAGCACTTGACAAGTTTGCTTTAGAAGCAATTAAAAAACAAAAAGAATCTTCTCAAACTGAAGAGCAATCTTCAGAAGAAGATATAAACACAAATAACGAAAGTATTGAATAACAAACTAAGTTAAGATGGAGGTTACGATGGCTGAATTAAAGATGCCAGAACTAAACAGTGTAATAGTAGCAGGAAACTTAACAAAAGATCCTGTTTTCAGACAAACATCAAACAACACACCTGTCGTTAATTTTCACATAGCAGCAAACAGAAGATACAAAGACAGCAACAATCAATGGCAGGAAGATGTTTGCTATGTTGGAGTAGTTGCATGGAACAAATTAGCAGATAGTTGCCGCGACCGCCTTAAAAAAGGCAGTGCCGTTTTAATTGACGGTGAACTTCAAAGCAGAACTTTTAAAACTGAAGATGGCAAAAATAGAACTATTGTTGAAATCAAAGCAAAAAGAATTCAATTCTTAAACAAATTTAATAAATCACAAGGCAATGGAGAGGCGAACAACAATGATATCGTCTCTGAAAGTGATGATTCAGACTACGAAGATAATTCATTCGATAAATTTTTAACTGATGAAGAATCTGATTTGATGAAAGATAATCAATAATTTAAGAGAAGAATATGAAAACTACAAAAAAAATAAAACGAGTAATCGAAGGATATATTGATTACAAAGATGCCAAGCAATTACAAAAATTCATAACGGATCAGGGGAAAATAATTCCCCGCCGCATAACCGGTTTAAGTGCTAAACAACACCGTGAATTGGTTAGAGCTATTAAAAGAGCTCGCCATTTAGCAATTCTGCCTTATGTTGCAGAAGCAGTTAAGTAAACAGGAGAGGATAATGAAAGTAATTCTAAGAAAAAACTTTGAACAGCTTGGAAAAGTTGGCGACATAGTAACAGTTAAAGATGGATACGCAAGAAATTATCTTATCCCCCGCCAGATTGCTTACCAGGCAACTAAAGGAAACATACGTGCACTGGAAGAAGAAAAAAAACAGATACTTAAAAAAGAAGCAAAAGAACTCGAAGCTGCTCAAGCTCTTGCAGCTGAACTTGAAAAAGTATCTGTTACAATTCCAGTTAAAGTTGGCGAGGAAGATAAAATCTTCGGAACTGTTACTAATCAAATGATTGCTGATGCTCTGAAAGAAAAGGGCTATGATTTAGATAAACGCAAAATTGAAATCACCGAACCAATTAAATCACTCGGAATTTACAGTGTATCTATTAAACTTCATCCGAGTGTTACAGCAACAGTTAAAACATGGGTTGTAAGAGAATAATAAAAAGCCGGTTATGTGCCGGCTTTTTATCATCTTGGTTCCAACAAACTAATTCATTAACTAAAATTAAGATTTGGAATGAAAGAGATAAGATTTAGACTATTCCTGGTTTTAGGAGCTATTGCTCTTTCTGTCTACCTTTTAATACCTACCTATAAAGATTTTCAGAATAACAGAAAAGTTACACAACAATTAAGTTTTCTCGAAGACAGTATAAAAAAGAGCAATCCTAACATACCAGCAATTCAAATTAAAGAGTTTATTAATAATAAAAGAGACAGTATTTTATCTAATAATCCAGATTACAGGGCTGCCCGCGAAAAAAGGATTAAACTTGGCCTCGACTTGCAGGGCGGTATGTATCTCGTAATGGAAGTCAATACTGCAAAACTTCTTGAAAAATTAGCCAAAGACCCAGATGACCAGTTCAATGAAATTTTATCAGAAGCAGAAAAAGAATCCAGAATTTCAAATGAGAATGTTGTTTCTATTCTTGCTCGCAAATTAAAAGAAAAAGGAATTCGTTTAAGCAGATACTTTGGCACAATTAGAGAAGATGACGATAAAATTATTTCAAGACTTTTAGAACAAGAAGCAGATGCAGTTACACGAGCCATCGAAATTATTCGCAACAGGGTTGACCAATACGGTGTATCTGAACCAAATATTCAAAAGCAAGGCTCAAGAAGAATTGTTATAGAACTTCCAGGCATTGCAAGAGAAGAAGAAGCAAAAAGACTTCTTCAGGGCAGAGCTTTGCTCGAATTCAAATTGGTTAAAGACCCTGAATTTGCTATACCAATAATGAAACGCATAGATGAAGTATTAGCTGCATCGCTAAAAGGTGATACTTCAGCAGTTGATACTGCAAAAACTGCAAAAGCTGATACTTCAAAACAGCAGAAATTAACAGAAGAACAATTTGCTAAAGAACACCCATTCTTTGCAATTGCAAGACTAATTGACCCTCAAGGCAGAATCCCAGATGCATTTGTAAAAGAATCAGATAGACAAACGTTAAATTCATATCTTGAAAAGCCTGAAGTAAAAAAAGTTATCCCCGATAATGTTGAATTCCTTTATGATGCTAAATCAGAAGTCGGTTCTGACGGAGTAAAATATTATCGATTGTACATGTTGAATAAAACTCCAGAGTTGACAGGCGGAGTAATTGTAGATGCTCAATCAAATATTGATCCTACAACTTCTGCTCCAATTGTAACAATGCAAATGAACTCAGAAGGTGCACGTGAATGGGCAAGAATAACTGGTTCAAATATTGGTAAAAGGTGTGCTATTGTTCTTGATGGTGTTGTCTATTCAGCTCCTGTGATTCAAAATAAAATCCCCTCAGGTAATTCTCAAATAAGTGGAATTCCAAACTTAGATGAGGCTAAACTACTTGAAATTGTATTAAAAGCTGGTGCACTTCCTGCCCCGGTAGACATAATTGAACAAAGAAGTGTAGGACCATCGCTCGGACAGGATTCAATTAAACAAGGTTCTAATTCGGTTTTATTTGGTTATTTGCTTGTAGCAATATTCATGACATTTTATTATAAAAAAGCAGGTACAATAGCTGATTTTGGTCTTGTAGTCACTGTTTTATTAATACTTAGCGTTCTTGCTGGTTTTCAGGCTACATTAACATTACCAGGCATCGCAGGTATTGTTTTAACAATGGGAATGGCAGTCGATGCTAATATTATTATTTATGAAAGAATCAGGGAAGAATTAAAAACTGGAAAAACTGACCGCGCTGCCGTTGATGCAGGATTTAAAAATTCACTCTCTGCAATACTCGACTCGAATATTACTACATTTTTTACCGGTATCATTTTATATCAGTTTGGAAGCGGTCCAATTCAAGGTTTTGCATTAACTCTTATGATTGGAATTTTGACAAGTTTATTCTCTGCACTTGTTCTTGTTAGAATGATTTTCGATTACATGGTTTCTAAAGGTTACAAAATCAACGTCGGTTAATAAAGGAGAAATTAAATAGATGCGCTTATTCGAGAACCTAAATATTAATTTTATGAGTAAAAGAACAACATTTTATGTTGTTTCTTCAATTATTCTATTAATTGGATTACTCAATATTCTAATTAGGGGACTTCAATTTGGTATTGATTTCAAGGGAGGAACAGAGGTAGCAATTCAATTTGAAAAGCCGATTAATATTGCTGAGATAAGAAGTGAGGTAGATAAAATTGGATTGGGAAATGTTGAAGTTAAAACATTTGGCGGTTCTACCGGAATTCTTCTAAGAACTGAACTACAGGAAATCCCTTCGAATGTTATTCCAAAAGTTAAATCAAAAATTGAATCTATAATTGAAAATACACTCCCGGGTATTGAAAAAAAAGTAATTGATTCTACTTCAAGTTCTATTACTTACAACTTCTCAGACCCACAAACTGCAGAAATTATTAACAATCGATTATTCGAAGCAGGATTTCAAACTGCAAAAGCTTCTGAAGAACCAACCAATACTGCTGTTGTTGTAAGACTTGGTATTGCTGATTGGATTAAAGAAAATTTTTCAGAAAAATTTGTAGACAATCCTTTCAATGTATTGAAAGAAGATAAAGTTGGTCCAAAAGTAGGTAAAGAATTAAAAACTGATGCAATCATAGCAGTGATGCTATCTTTGATTGTAATACTGATTTATCTTGGCTTCAGATTTAAATTTGCTTTTGCTTTGGGTGCAGTTATTGCATTGTTCCACGATATTTTAATTACACTCGGTCTGTTTGCTGTTTTATATGGGGTAATACCGGGATTAAATCTTGAAATTACTGTTAGTGTTGTAGCTGCTTTTCTTACATTAGTTGGTTATTCAATTAACGATACTGTTATTGTTTTTGACAGAGTAAGAGAACAAATGAAACTTCACAAGTCTTTGTCCCTTGAAGAAAATATGAATCATGCTATCAACAAAACAATGAGCAGAACTTTAATAACTGTTTTCACAACTTTATTAACAATTATTGTTCTCTTAATATTTGGAGGCGAGGTTTTAAGAGGTTTCGCATTTGCTTTATTTATTGGTATGATTACCGGAACTTACTCATCAATTTTTATTGCAAGTGCATTTGTTCTTGAAATGGCAAACAGAACAAAAACCAAAATTGAATTTTAATTCACCCCGTTAAGAAGGGGTTGACTGAAAAAAGATATTCACAAATTTCAAGATTAATAAATTACTTTTTTGTCAACCCCTTCAATTTATTTTACTTTCATAACTAAACAAGTTATATCATCACTTTGTTCTGCCCCATTAATAAATTCACTTACACTCTTTTTTATTTTATCCAGAATATCCTGTGGTTGATGTTCTGAATTTTCCAATAGTAATTTTTCCAAACGTTCATCAGAATACTCATCATAATTTTTGTTCATTGCTTCTGTAATTCCATCAGTAAACAGAACAATAATATCTCCGCTTTTCAGTTCAATTGTTTCAGAAATATATGGAATTGATGTTGGTAAAAAACCAAGCACCATTCCTCCCTTTTTTAATTTTTGAATATTCCCTTCTCTCAAAAGCAAAGGGGGATTGTGTCCTGCATTTACATATGTTAACTGTTTTGTTGAATCATCAAATACACACCAGAAAAATGTAATGAAACTTCCCATTGTTGTGTTTTCGGCTACAAGATCGTTAATCAAATTAGTTGCTTCATCGAGCGGAAGTTTTTGTTTGCAAATTGATTTTAAAAATGCCTGTAAATTAGCCATCAAAAGCGAAGCAGGAACTCCCTTGCCCGATACATCAGCAATTGCAATTAAAATTTTATTATCATCAAGTTTTACTATATCATAATAATCACCGCCTACAATTCTTGCAGAAACATTGTATGCCGCCAAACTTAAATTCGATAATGATGGTATAGTTTTGGGCAGTAAATTTTTTTGAATGCTTCGTGCTGTCTCTAAATCTTTTTCCATTCTCTGCTTCTCTATCATTTCCTGAAATAATCTTGTATTCTCAATTGAAATAATAGCCAGACTTCCAAGTGAGTAAATAAATTCAATATCAGATTTTGAATATGGGAGATTATTTTTTCTTTTCCCGAGCAATATTAATCCTTTTGTTTCATTCTTAATTTGCATCGGTACAATTAATTCAACACCTAAATCAAACAGCTTTTTATTTTCTTTCTGTAAATTTTGTCTATTCACAGGTCTATCAAATAAATTAATATTGCATTCTTTCAATGAATCATTTAATAAATTTTTATCAAAATTATTTTCTAAAAAAGAATAATTTTTTCTATCGCAAATCACAATTGCATAATTCGATACTAGCATATGTCCAATTAAAGTATAAACCAGTAATCTGCCAATTGCTTCTGGTTGCAGAATTCCGCTAAATTCTTTACTCAAATCAAAAAGTGAGCTTAATTGATTTACCTTTGCATCAAGTTCACGATTAACTTCTTTCAGCTTACTGACTATTAAAGAATTTTCAACTGCAGTTGCACCTACATTTAATATGGTTTTTAAGAATTCTATATCATTTTCTTCATATTTCTGGATAGTTAATTTTCTGCCCAATAAAATTATTCCTTTTACTCCCTGAGAAGATTTTAATGTTTGGATAACTTCAAAATTATTTTTGGTTATGAATTCATTTAATTCTCTGCTTGATGAAACTTCTTCCAATTTGACTGAAGGGAATAAATCAACAATTTCTTTATTAATTCCTTTGAAGGCTCTAACTTTCAGGACATTATTATCATCAAGCAGAGCAATTAAACCTTTAGAAGTATGAAATTTTCCAAGGCATGTAAGCAGTATATTATTTAGTGCAAAATCGAGGTCAAGACTTGAATTTACGAGATTGCTAAAATCAACAAGTGCAGAAAGATTTCTTAAAGCTGCATTACTATCAAATTTTTGCATTCCTAATGTTCAAAATATTTAACTAAAACAACCTGATTTTTATTATCAGAAAGGGTGGAATATTTTACTTCGTCCATAAGTTTTCTCATTAAATACATTCCCAAGCCGCCAATTTTCTTTTGTTTATAATATTCCTGAATATTGGGTTCTGGAACAAGTTCAGGATTAAAATGAAGTCCATTGTCAATTATAGTCACAACAAATTTATTATTGTTAACTTGTATTGCTAGTTTAATAATCCCATCAGGCGAAAAGTTGTAAGCATGTTTAATAATATTTGTGCATGCCTCATCTACAGCAAGTACAATTTTTTCAATTGTGTCTTCAGAAAACTTACACTCCTCTGCCGCCTTTCTGGTAAATTCTCTAACTTTTAACAAATTTTCTGTAGTACTATTAAATACAAGTACTTTTTCAAAATTTTTATTTAAATGGTTCAAGATTTTTCCTGTTCAATAAACTTATTAATAGCTTCTTTTTCATCTTTGTAAAATTCGTATAATAAAGGGAAACCGAGTAAATCAAAAATGTTATAAACATTTTCCTTAAGATTAGAAAATTTAATATCTCCGTTATTCTGACGCATAGTTTCTATGTATGCCATAAAAACTCCAAGCCCTGCACTGCTTATATAATTCAATTCGTTGAAGTTAACAACTACCCGGAATTTTTTTTCTTCAAGAAGTTTATTAAAAACATTTTCTAATTCCGGGGCTGTATGTGCATCAAGATAACCTTTAACATCAATAATATTGACCGATTTAAAACAACGAAGATTTACATTAAAATCTGCCATTCAACACTCCATATTTTTTCTTGATTTGTTCTATCAAGATTTTTGTATTTATTAAAATAATCAGTTTTTATCTGAATACCATCTAAACAATACAAGAGTAATATCATCATGCTGGGTATTGTCTTTAGAAAACAAAGTTAAATCTTTGATTATTTCATTGGAAATCTCATCAAGAGTTTTATTGCAATTTTTTTGAATTATCTTTTCAAATCTATCGTAGCCATAATCTCTGTATTCTGCATTTTTTGCCTCGGGAATACCATCTGAATAAAATGCAATTATATCTCCATTTTTTAGATTAATTTTCATTTCTTTCAAAGAGTTTGCAAATCCATTTGAATAATCCAAACCCAAGCCCATCCCTGGTGGAAGCAGTCTTTCAATTTTTCCTTCAGAACAATAAATCACAGGTGGATGACCTGCTCTTACAAAATTAAGAATTCCATTTTTTTTATCCACAATTCCATAAACAGCGGTAACAAAGCTTTTACGGTCAAGACTATTTTTAAGTACCTCATTAATTTTAATTAACAATTCTGTTGGAGAAACAATTAACTTTGCAAGTGATTCGAAAATACCTTTTATTTCTGCCATTATAAATGCGGCAGTAATTCCTTTGCCTGAAACATCTGCAACTACAAAACCCAATTTATCATCACTCAGTTCAAAAAAGTCATAATAATCCCCGCCCACTTCAAAAGCAGGGATAAACATAGCACTAATTCTTAATTGCTCGGATTCTGGAATTTTATTTGGTAAAATTCTTCTTTGAATATCTCTAGCAACATCAAGTTCTTTTTCGAGTCTTTCTTTTTCTATTGATTCAGAAATCAATTTAGCATTTTCAAGGGCTACAGCTGCATAATCTGCAAAAGCTTGAATAGAACGTTTGTCTTCTTCATCAAAGTTTACTTCGTGACGTCTTGCAGCAAAAAGATAACCGTTTATATCACCATGAACTTTAAGCGGTGCAATTGCAATTGATTTGTAATTTAAAATCTCACCACTATTAACATGGTTGAGCAAATTGCCATCAAGTATATTAACAGTTTTTAAAGTTTCTTCATTTTGTAAAAATTTTTTTGTTAATCTGTCTGCATCAACATAAGCAATATTCTTAACGGAATTTAATTCATACTCATTAGCAAATTTAGTTACAAGCCATGCAGCATACGAATTACAAACTTTGGTTGTAATTGAAGTTACTGTATCTGCTAACTCTTTGAAATCAAAAACCTGTGTAATTAATTTTGTTAAGTCCATAAGCGAAGAAACTTCTTCAGACTTTCTGTCAAAAGCTTCTGCAGTAGGCATATGAAATAATGTTGTAAAGAATATAATTCCAAAGTATATCATCCCATAAATCATAATCAAACTGTAAATTGAAACAAAACCCGAAGAAAAATTAGAGAGAAATACTTTAGCAGGAGTACTTTCACTTAATAAAGAATAATTAAGTCCAAATAGAATTGATAATACAATTGAAATTATCAATAAATATGTTTTTTGCTTTTTTGATAAAAATGCAATCCATGATACTTTTAATGAGTTCAAGCATATTAAAACAATTGAAACAACATAAAAAGCATCATGAATAAAATCGAGTGAAGAATTAACTTTGGAAAAATCAGAGAAAAAAGTAATTGCAAAGAAAACTATCATTGTATTGAAATATAACGATTGATCTTTAACCTGTCTAAGAAAAAAAAGTGTTCTCAATGTAGAAAATATATAGATTACTGCAACAATAAAAACAAAGTCGATTGCAATAGAAATTAAAGAATTAAAAATATTGGCATGATAATTTTGCTGAATATTTTTTCCTAATAATGAATCTGTAACTGAAATTACAAAGAAAATTAAGGCAGTAAGAATTCCTGAATTTAGAATTAAAGATAGAGGCGATTCTTTTTTTGATTCTACAATTGAATTAATGTAATGATACAAAAAATAAAGAACACCAAAAACCAATATTTCATTAATTAAAAATAATATCAACGAATTATGAATGGGAAAAATCAGATTATAGATTACCAATAAAATTGAAATTATAATTGTATTTTCTAATCTCTTAGCTAATGTTGTTCTTAAGTTATTTGTAATCATAAAACTTCTAAAATTCTTTTCAATGCTTATTTAATTTTCTATTCCTTTTTGGATTTATAAATTGAATCAGAATATTTCTTTTCCAATTGTCTTCCCAATGAATCCATCTTTTTGCCAAATTCTTCCCATTTTTTTTGCTTTGCTGCAATTTCGAGTGCTTTATTTACAAATTCAACAGGATTTTCGAAATTTAAATGAATTTCATGTTTCAATTCATGTCTTTGCTTTTTAAGTAATTTTTCATTTTTATTAAGTTCTTTAATAAGTTTATCTATAATTTTCACATTTACACTTTCATTAATCATTGAAATAATATCATTAAATTCGACTGGGATGCTTATCTTAATTTTATTTGAGTCTACAATTGAAAAATATCTTGGAACTTTTTTGTTCTTCTTATTAAACGACAATTCAATATTAAACTCTTTCAACTTTTTATCAATAAGATGAGGATCAATATGACCATCTAAATCTAATTTAATTCTGTTTGTATCAAAATTAAATGACTTCTTAAAAATTGTATCTGGGGTAATAAAAATATACTGATTATCATGTAGCTTCTTTGACAATGAAATTATTTCCTGAAAATTAACATTCTTTGGAATTTTAAATCTTTTATCAGCTAAATCAGGATTTATTTTCAACAGGTAATTTAATAAATCAAGTGTAATTACTTTTTGCAGTTCTGCAAGTTTTGGATTAATTGCTAATGTTTTATTATCATTCATCAATATTGACAAAGAGATTTCTTTTTTATAAGAGTTAAGGATAGAATCAACTTTCTCTTTTTCCTTTTCATTTAATTCCATGTATTCAACAAATTTTTTATAGTTCTCTGTGTTTTTATTATAAGGGAGTTTTTTTATTTCAAAAATTTGCTGATTGTTGTTCTTATCAGAAACAACAAGCACTTTATCATTTTGTTTATCTATCGGAATTGTTCTATACAAAGCAAAATTAAATATATCTTCATTTGTAATCTGAGAGCTTGAGAAAATTGGTCTTAGATTTTCCATATAAAATGAAACTAAATCTTTTTTCCCCTTTTCAATTAAATTACTAACATTATCTTTTTTATAATGGAAAAGAATCATTAACAAAATTGTAAGAATAATAATTGGAAAGATTGGTAAATATTTTTTTAGAAATGTTTTTTCAATATTTTCACTTGAATTTTTCACTTCAAAGCTTCCATTCTTTTTGATATGGTTCAAGAATTATTCTCAAACTTTCACGGGCTCGAAATATTCTTGATTTAATAACACCCACCTCAGTTCCAAGCTGTTCAGCTATTTCTTTGTAACTTAAGCCATCTATATCTCTAAGAATTAAAGGAATCTTCAACTTCTCTGGTAATTTATCAATTGCCTTTCTGACAAGCTGTGGTATATCAATATTTTCAGAAAATGGACCTGTTGGATATTCTCTATCAGAATCTGCAAGAGGAACAAAAATACTTCTCACCTTTTTCTTTCTTAAAAAATCTCTGCATTTATTAATTGTTATTCTATATAACCATGTAGTAAATTTCGATTCGAATCTGAACTCTTTTAATTTGTGATAGACACTAATAAAAACTTCCTGAGAAATATCATCTACATTTTCAGCATCTCCAAGAGTAATAAAAACCAGATTGCGCACTTTATCTCGATGTTTAATCACCAGTGTTCTGAATATAGACTCATCTCCAGCAATAAAATTTTTAATTAATTCAAAATCTTCGTCCTCTACATTTGATATTTTAGATTTTTCTTTATATTCTTCTAAAGCCATGATATTAGACGGTAAATAAGAAACAATGTTCTATTAATAAAAAATTTTCTTAAACACTGTCATGGTAAATAAAATTATTTTATTTTTACAATAAGATTCAATAACTTAACTGCCAATATAAATATTTGTTAATCATTATATCCAATTGAGGCTATAAATTATATTGAATATATAAATAATCTTCAGGAGAAATTATGAAAATAAAAACTTATGAAAAATACGGAGCTGTTGTAATTGAGCTCAAAGGAAATGTAATGGGTGGTCCAGAAGCTCAGGAATTCAGTGACCTGTTACACAAACTTCTGGACGAAGGCAAAAAAAATGTTGTTATTGATTTGGCTGATTGTAAATTTATGAATAGTTCTGGTTTAGGCATGTTAATAAGCGGATATACAACAATGAAAAATGGCGGGGGTTCTTTAAAATTAGCCAATGCTACTGAGAAAATTGAAAGCCTTTTAGTTATTACTAAATTAATAACAATATTTGAACACTATTCATCAGTTGATGAAGCAGTAAAAAGCTTTAGTAATTAAAATTAACTCCGGAATCTTCCGGAGTTTTCCCTTCCTATTAATTTAAAAGGAGTAAATGATGAGTGTTACCATTGTCGTTGGAAGTCAATGGGGAGACGAAGGTAAAGGTAAAATTGTAGACATACTTTCTGAGAGGTATGATATTGTTGTAAGATATCAAGGTGGTGCTAATGCAGGTCATACAGTCCAAATCGGAGATAAACAATACATACTGCATCTTATTCCGTCTGGAATTTTAAGAGAAAATGTTATTTGTGTTATTGGCAATGGAGTAGTTATTGACCCCAAGGCATTGCTCGAAGAGATTGAACTGCTTGAAAGTAATGGTATCAATATTAAAGGAAGATTATTTATAAGTCATAATGCTCATCTTATAATGCCATACCATAAACTTCTTGATTCTATAAGTGAAAGCGGCACTGCGAGAATTGGCACAACCGGGAGAGGTATTGGTCCATGTTACATAGACAAATATGCAAGAAAAGGAATTAAAATTGTTGACCTGCTAAACAAATCTGTACTCGAAGAAAAAATAAAATTTAACTTAGAAGAAAAAAATACTTTGTTAAGAAAAGTTTACAATCATGATGAATTGGATGTAAATGAAATTATCAAAGAATATCTTGAATTCGATAAAAAAATTGACCAGTATATAACTGATGTTCCAACATACTTGAACAATGCTATATCAGAAGGCAAATCTATTTTACTTGAAGGTGCTCAAGGAACTTTACTTGACATAGATTTTGGCACTTATCCTTATGTTACTTCTTCAAATCCAACATCAGGTGGTGCCTGCACCGGCACTGGAATACCACCAACAAAAATTATGTCTGTAATTGGAATTGTAAAAGCATATACAACAAGAGTTGGCTTAGGACCATTTCCTACTGAACTTACAGATGAAGAAGGCGAACAGTTAAGAAAAGTAGGTGCAGAATATGGAGCCACAACTGGAAGACCTCGCAGATGCGGATGGTTTGATGCTTTTCTTTTAAATTATTCAAGAATGATAAATGGAATTGAAAGAGCTGCAATCACAAAACTTGATGTTCTTAGTTACCTCGACGAAATTAAAGTTTGTGTTGGTTATGAAATAAATGGTAAAAAATTAAAAACTTTTCCTACTGATGTAAATCAACTTATGAAAGTAAAACCAATTTATGAAACATTACCAGGATGGAAGAAAAATATTTCTAACATTAAGTATTATGATGACCTACCAAGCGAAGCTAAAGATTACCTGACTTTTATTTCTGAGCAGAGCGGGTTTGAAATTAGTATAATTTCTATTGGACCTAGTCGTCAACAAACTATTGAACTCTAAGTTATTTATAATTATTAAAATAGAATTTCTATGAAAATCTTCAGAGGCTCACTTGCCTTGAAGTTAAAAATAATGCTGCTTCTTATAGGTACTCTTATAGCATTAGGAACCTGGTATTATACTCAATACCTTGTTAACAAATTACAAAAAAGAGAAAAAGAAATTGTCGAATTATATGCAAAAAGTCTTGAATATATCACAAACACAAGTTCACCCGAAACCGATTTAACATTTATTTTTCAAAATATAATTCAAAGAATTGATTTCCCCTTAATTTTGACAGACGAAAATAATGAATTAATTTCAACTGAAGCAGGAATTGGTTACAAAAACATTGATATCAAAAAAGGATTATCCCAAAAGCAAATAAAAAAAATATTAAAAGATAAATTAAAAGAATTATCAAGCAAGCAATCGCCAATTAGCGTTAAAACTCCAGACGGAAAAATAATTCAATATATATATTATGGCGATTCTGAGATAATTGAAAAATTAAAATACTATCCTTATTTACAAATATTATTTGCAATATTTTTTCTTCTGATAGCATACACAAGTTTCAATCACATAAGAAAAAATGAACAAAGCAGCATCTGGGTTGGAATGTCGAAAGAGACAGCTCATCAATTAGGTACACCTATTTCAAGCCTTTTAGGCTGGAATGAAATTTTAAAAATGAATTTTGATAATCCCGATAAAGTTCTTGACGTAGCCGAAGAAATAAAAAATGATTTAAACAGATTAAATAAAATTGTTACCCGATTTTCAAAAATTGGT
>CAZNFW010000025.1:39925-40045 GCA_964572725.1 uncultured Melioribacter sp. | reverse complement strand
TAGAGCGCTTGGTTTGGGACCAAGAAGTCGCAGGTTCGAATCCTGTCTCCCCGACAACGTTGTGTTCTTTACTTATTGTTAACTGGAACTACTTGCTCATCATCTGAAGTTTTAAAATGC
>CAZNFW010000025.1:0-39825 GCA_964572725.1 uncultured Melioribacter sp. | reverse complement strand
GCCAGTAGCTCAATAGGATAGAGCATCAGCCTTCTAAGCTGAGGGTTAGTGGTTCCTCCGAAGGAGTCCCTTTGGGAGAGTCCACTCTGGCGTAAAATGTTCTTTTATATTTTTGCCAAAATAAAAAACTCTAAAAATTGAGTTTTGTTGGTAAATCAGAACAATTATAGAAAATAAAATTAAGGTTTAAAAATGCGCCAGTAGCTCAATAGGATAGAGCATCAGCCTTCTAAGCTGAGGGTTAGTGGTTCGAGTCCACTCTGGCGTACTAACAGTTCTTTAACATTTTGAGAAATTAGTAAGCTAAGAAACCCTAAAAGCTGAGGGTTAGTGGTTCCTCCGAAGGAGTCCCTTTGGGAGGGTCCGCTCTGGCATACTAAATAATTTTGCTGTTTGCTTAATAAGAAATTTTATGGTGAGCATAGCTCAGTTGGTTAGAGCATCTGGTTGTGGCCCAGAAGGTCATGGGTTCAAGTCCCATTGCTCACCCACTAAAATTTTGGCCCCATCGTCTAACGGTTAGGACATCACTCTTTCAAGGTGAAAATACGGGTTCGATTCCCGTTGGGGTCACAAATCATTTCCGAAAATTCAATTCCAAATTAATCACTCATTCAAGGTGATATTAAGGTTCTTTCAAAAAATCCTTGAGATTAATTTTTTAATAAGAGTATTAATTATTTGTGTTCATTAAGAAAATAGTTTTGTTTTAATTTTATTAAAAAATAATTTACATTCATTAGAACAGAAAAAAATCAAAAATTTCTGTTTAATCTATGAATTAGATATTATCTTTTTCTGTTAATTATAAAAGCACGTTCACATTTTTCAAATCCAACTTTAGGATAATAATTAATTGCCTCTGGAGCGGATATTAATATCAAAGCAACTTCTTCACCTATGATATTTCTTAATAATTCTATTAAACGCTTGCCTATTCCTATCTTTTGATATTCTTTATCCACTGCTAAGTCTGATAAATAACAACAATAGGAATAATCTGTTAATGCTCTTGCGATACCAACTAATTTATTGTCATGCCATGCAGTGATTATTATGTCTGCGTTTTCAATCATCTTTTGAATTCTTGCTAAATCATTAAAAGGTCTTCTAATGCCGGAATTACGAAATACATTTGCAACATCTAAAGGATTGAGTTCTTTTATATATGAATAAATTATTTCCATCTAACCTCCTTGAATAAGTAGATTAAAAAATGAATTTTAATTTTAATGAGAGTTACAATAAAATTTATTTTATTTTTTTAAAAATTAAAATTGAATTTTCTAGTATGAATACATAATACATAACCTATTTTTATAAAATAAATTAGTAAAGGATTTTTAAAATCTAAAACTGGCAAAAGTTATTTTTTCAACTATTTTATTCAATATGTTCATTACTAATTTTTCTTAACAAACATTTTTTATAATTTTCTTCTAAATAAAAAATATTTTTTTATGAAAAATCATAATGTTATACTTGCTGAAAAAGATGAATATGTAACTACTAATCAATACCACAGAAAACCATTCCCTTCTTTATATTTTTATTTTCGACATTTACTTCGCATAGTTTATTATTGCAATCGTCAAGCTGTTAAAGGAATTTATGATGATAATAAATGGATTGATTCTTCATTGGATATGATGAAGGGTCTTGAAAAAGCCGGAATAAAATTTCATATCACAGGAATGAACAATCTTAAAAAAGTTGAAAGTCCGGTAATTTTTATTTCAAATCATATGAGCATCTTAGAAACTTTTATTTTCCCTGCTATTATTCATCCAATTAAAAGAATTGTATATGTTATGAAAGAAGAACTTGTGAAATTTCCATTATTTGGTCCTATCTCGGCAGCAAGAGACCCAATACTTGTTTCAAGAAAAAATCCAAGGGAAGATTTAATGGCTGTGTTAAATCAAGGCAGTGAAAAAATTGCAAAAGGTAAATCGATTATAATTTTTCCACAAAGAACAAGATCTCTTTTTCTCAATCCTTCGGGATTTAACACACTCGGAATAAAATTAGCAAAACGAAATAATGTTCCAATAATTCCAATTGCACTCATAACTGATGCGTGGAGGAATGGAAAATTAATAAAGGATTTCGGTAAGATTGACCCATCAAAAGAAGTAAAAATTTGTTTTGGCGAACCAATGAAAATTACCGGAAGCGGAAATGAAGAACACCAAAAAGTTATTGAGTTTATAAAAAATAAATTTATCGAATGGAATAGAAACGAATTAATTCAAGAATAGAAATATTATAGTATACCTCCTAACCGATTGTTAATTACCAAGCACAAATAACAAATCACCAAATACAAATCACAAATTACCTATAGTCCTCCCCGAAAACTTAACATTTCTTTAACACTCTCTTAATAATGAGTTAACATATCGAGTCTATCTTTGTGTAAGAATTTTAACTTACAAGAGGAGGAGAAATGATTCAATTAAATGAATACAATTATTACCTCAAAGCTATATTTAAGAGCAGCATCATAACATTTTTCTTTTTGTTAGTATTACTAAATATAACCAGTTACTCACAAAGTAAAATAAAAGGTTCGATTGGGGGGCGAATTATTGATCAATCAACCAGTGAACCTATAATTGGTGCTAATATAATTTTAGTTAATACAAATTTTGGTGCTGCAAGCGATATAGACGGAAATTATTTGATTGCAAATTTAGAACCTGGTGAATATGATTTAATTGTTAGTTATATCTCATATACTAAAACAAGAATTTCTAATATAAAAGTAGCAGCAGGTCAAAAAACCATTATAAATGTTGCGCTCAAACCTGAAGCAATTAACGTTGATGAAATTGTAATTACTGGCAAAGCTGAAACTTCATATGAAGCAGCATTATTAAATAAACAAAAAAATTCAATATCGATTAGCGATGGTATTAGCGCGGAACAAATCAAAAAATCTCCAGATGCAACATCAAGCGAGGCATTAAAAAGAGTAACAGGTGTTTCTATAATAGATAATAAATTCATTTTTGTAAGAGGTACAAGTGAACGATACAGTGATGCAATGCTTAATAATGCACCGCTTTCGAGTACAGAACCGGATAAAAAATCATTTGCTTTCGACCTTATTCCTTCCAATCTGCTTGATAATACAGTAGTTGATAAAACTTACACACCGGATAAACCAGGAAATTTTGCTGGGGGCTTAGTTAACTTAAATACAATTGATTTTCCTGATAAACTAAAATTTAATATTTCATTAACGAGTTCGTATACAAACAATATTACATTCTCGGGTTTCAAAACATATAAAGGCGGCAAATTAGATTTTCTTGGAATTGATGATGGTTCAAGAAGTCTTCCTTCAACTATACCTTCTAATTTGAGTAAAGGAAATTATTCAGCCAATGAAATTTTAGAATTTGCTAAATCATTACCAAATAACTGGTCAACCAAACAAACAAAAGCACCGTTGAATGGTGGTTTTATGATTTCATTAGGAGATGGGATTACTTTGTTTGGACCTCGATTTGGATTCATTGCGGCAATATCTTATCGCAATCAGTTTAATAAAACTCTTTTAGATAGAAATGAATTTGAAGCAAGCGGTGAACCAAGATTTAATTATTCTGGCGAGCAATTTACTTACTCCACTTTATGGGGCGGAATATTAAATCTTAGTTACAAGTTAACTGATTATCACAAATTAAGTTTCAAAAATACTTATAGTCATACATCTGATGATGAAGTATCTGAACTAAAGGGAGCTCAATATACAGATTCCGGGACTGAACAAATTTTATCTTCTATGCGATTTACTTCCAGAGAAGTTTATATGGGACAATTAAGCGGCGAACATTTCTTCTCTCACTTAAATAATATTCAGTTAGAATGGAAATTATTTAATTCGATTTCTCATCGAAATGAACCAGACTATAGAAGAGTTATTTATTCACGTGAATTAGGAAGCAGTAATCAATTTGCAGCGTTATTAGGTCCACAAGTTAATTTAAAAAATGGAGGAAGATTTTATTCAAATTTAGATGAGGATACGAAAGGAATAAACATAGACATTTCTTTACCAGTTTTTTTAGTAAAACTAAAATTCGGCGGAAGCATTGAAAATAAAAACAGAGATTTTAAATCGAGATTAATTGGTACCATTATTAATGCACCTGGTAATGGTTATACAGATTTTAATTTATTGTATTTGCCTTTAGATAAAATTTTTTCTCCAGAAAATTTTAGAAAGAATGGCTTTTCAATTCAAGAATATCTTAATGGAACTAATAATTACAATGCTCAGCAAAAATATCTTGCAGCTTATTTAATGCTTGACCATAGTATTTCATTTTTAGAAAAAGAATTAAAAATAATAGTTGGTGCAAGAATAGAAAATTCGATTCAGGAAATAAAATCACGCGATTTTTCTGACCAAAAAGATTTATCTATAGAATTAAAGAACTTAGATATACTTCCATCTCTGAATTTTATTTATAAAGTGTCTGATAATACTAATCTTAGATTATCTGCTAATCAAACTGTAAACCGGCCAGAATTAAGAGAACTTGCTCCCTTTGCTTATTTTGATTTTTATACTCAAACTTCAATACGCGGCAATCAAAATTTAAGAAGAGCATTAGTTAAAAACTATGATATAAGAATTGATACATATCCTGAAATTGGAGAATTATTATCTGTCAGTATCTTTTATAAAGATATTAAAGATGCTATCGAGCAAGTAGTTGTAACTGGAAGCGCATTAGGTACTGAAAGAACTTTTATGAATTCTGATTTAGCAAAAGTTTATGGTATCGAGTTAGAGGGAAGATTATCATTAAATCGGCTTGGTAAATTGCTCTCAAATTTTTCAATCAACTCAAATTTCACTTGGGTTAAATCTACTGTTACAGTAAAAGGTTCTGAGACTACAATTGCAAGGACTGGACGGCCACTTCAAGGTCAATCTCCATATGTAATAAATGTTGGTTTAACATATAATTCCCAAAATTCTAATACTACATTTAGCCTGCTATATAACCGTATAGGTGAAAGAATTATTGAAGTAGCAACT
Source organism: uncultured Melioribacter sp. (assembly GCA_964572725.1). Lineage (GTDB taxonomy): Bacteria > Bacteroidota > Ignavibacteria > Ignavibacteriales > Melioribacteraceae > Rosettibacter. The sequence goes on along the minus strand of CAZNFW010000025.1, from coordinate 34,766 downwards.
GCGTATGAAGATGATATTATTGAAAAACCACGTGATATAATAGACTTTGTTATAAATCATAAATTAACTGAAAATATAGAATTGAAATTAACTGCTAAAGATATCTTAGCACAAAATAAAATTTTTATGCAAGGTAATAAAAAAGCTCGGTTAGATAGTAATAATTCATCAATTTCATTTAACATTTCATACAAATTATAATAGGAGGAAATCATGTTTAAAATATTTCTAAAATTATTTGTAATTACTTTTATCACTTTTACATCATTATTTGCGCAGCTTTCTTCATATGATGAAATATTGGAAGGAAATATTAACACAGATAAAACTCTTGATGCAAATAAAAAATATTTGTTAAGAGGATTTGTTAATGTAAACGAACCCGCAACTTTAACAATTCCAGCAGGAACAATAATTTTTGGAGAAAAATCTTCTAAGGGTACTTTAATAATAAATCGAGGTGCAAAAATAATTGCAGCTGGAACACCTGATAAACCAATTATTTTTACAAGTCAAGAACCAATTGGACAACGTTCCGCAGGCGATTGGGGTGGAATTATAATTGCCGGGAAAGCAAGAATAAATGTACCTGGTGGAACAGCAGTAATTGAGGGTGGTACTGGAACAGTCTATGGCGGAGGTGATAATCCTAATGACGATGACAGCAGCGGGGTCCTTAGATATGTTAGAATTGAATTCCCCGGTATCGCATTCCTTCCTGATAATGAAATTAATGGTTTAACTTTGGGTGGAGTAGGAAGAAAAACCATAATTGAATATGTTCAGGTTAGTTATAGTGGAGATGATTCGTTTGAATGGTTTGGTGGAACAGTTAATTGTAAATACTTAATTGCTTATAAAGGAGTGGATGATGATTTTGATACTGACTTTGGATATAGAGGAAAATGTCAATTTCTATTTGGGTTTAGAGACCCTAATATTGCAGACATTAGTGGCAGCAATGGATTTGAATCGGATAATGATGGAACCGGTACATTGAATACTCCAAGAACTCAACCAATTTATTCAAATGTAACTTTAATTGGACCACTCTCTTCTCCAGATTTCACTCAATTCAATCCAAACTTTAAGAGAGGTGCTCATTTAAGAAGATCTGCTCTTACATCAATTTATAATTCAATAATTATGGGATACCCAGTTGGACTTTTAATTGATGGTCAGAATTCTGCTGACGGGGCAATTGCTAATGATTTACAAATAAGAAATTCTATCATAGCAGGTTCACAAACTGATAAGAATATAACAACTAATGTTACAAGCTTTGATGTATTATCGTGGTTTAATACTTCAGAATATGGAAATAAAGTTTTTAATACAAGTACTGAAGTAGGTTTAAGTGATCCATTTAATCTTGCAAAACCAAATCCAGTGCCGCTATCAAATTCAATCGCAGCTTCTAATGCTGATTTTAATAACGAAAGGTTACAAGATTCATTTTTTACACATGTTACATATCTTGGGGCATTTAATCCTAATGCACCTCGCTGGGATGAAGGCTGGACCAATTATGACCCGCAAAATACTGATTATACGTTAACAGATATTAAAGAAACATTGAATAAAAATATTCCTCTTAATTTTCAGTTATTTCAAAATTATCCAAATCCATTTAATCCTAATACTACGATTTCATTCACATTACCAAAATCAAGTTATGTGAATTTGATTGTTTATAATTCTTTGGGACAAGAAATTGCAAAACTTGCTGAAGGTTATAAGGAAGCTGGAACTTATTATATAAATTGGAATGCCGAAAACCTTCCTTCTGGAATTTATATTTATAAACTTGAAACAAACAATTTCAATTCAGTAAGGAAAATGACTTTGATAAAATAATTTTCATACTCTCTCTCCTCTCACTCAAAAGGTGCTCCCTTCAAAAGGGGGCACCTTTTTTTACAATAAAAATAAATAATTCCATCTCATAAAAAATTAACATTTTCTTAACATTAACAATTATCTACAAAACGTATTTTTGATTAATAAATTTTTTCTTTTTATTGCAATAGAGGAGAGAAAGTAGAATGAAATTTTTTTTCACACCAATCTGTGTGTTCTTTTTTGTAGGCTCATTTTTATCTGCTCAGAACTTACCTAAGTTTAGTGGACTTATGTTTGGGGATTATTTTTATAATCTAAGTCAAAATAGTACTTCAGAAGAAGGAATGAATGGATTTCAGTTCAGAAGAATTTTTATTACAACAGATTATTCCATCGCAGAAAAATTTAATACGAGATTTCGTCTCGAAGCTGATAATATTTCAATTATGAATTCATCATCAAACAAAATGAACGTTTGGGTAAAAGATGCTTATTTAGAATGGGTTGATATTTTTGAAGGCTCAAATTTATTTATAGGAATTTCACCTACACCAGCTTTTGAAATCTCAACTCGAGTATGGAATAATCGATTCCTTGAAAAAACAATCTTAGATTATAATGGAATTGTGTCGAGTAGGGATATGGGTATTGATTTAAGAGGTAATTTGATTGCTGATGGAAACATTAAATATTGGATCAAAATTGGTAATAATGCTAACAGCGGTCCTGAAAATAATAAATACAAAAGATTTTATGTATTACTCGAATTTCATCCTTATCAAAACATGATAATAACGACCTATGGCGATTATGCTGCAAACTCCGATGTTTATGATAATGCTGCAAATACTTCGAAAAGTAACAATAGCATCGTCTGCGCTCTATTTTGCAATTATAAGTTTGAGAAAATTTCTATCGGTATCGAAACGTTTTTTAGAACAATTCAAAATGGTTATAAAAAATCAGAAAATATTCCTTTACAAAATTTGAATTCCTATGGAATTTCAACTTGGGCTTATTATTCATTGAGTGATAAATTTAATTTTGTTGGGAGATATGATTATTATGACCCAAATTCCTATAGAAATTATGATCATAACTCATTAATTCTTTTTGCGCTTGATTATAAACCTGTTCCTAAAGTTCACATTTCACCTAATTGTGAAATAAAAACATATTATTACGGGGTTAATGATATAACACCACGACTAACATTCTTCTGGGAATTTTAATGACTTTGAATGTTCAAAAATTTTTTTAATATTAAATAAAAGGAGTTAAAATGGGAAAAAGAATAACTTATATATTACTTTCAGTAATATTTTTAGTGTCAGTTGCTAAAGCACAAACTCAATTAAATGCTGCAGGCGCAACTTTCCCTTATGTAATTTATTCAAAATGGTTTGATGAATTTAAAAAATTAACTGGCGTTCAAATTAATTATCAATCAATTGGAAGCGGGGGAGGAATTAAACAGGTGATTGAAGGAACGGTTGATTTTGGTGCAAGTGATGGTCCAATGAGTGATGAACAATTAAAAGAAGCAAAACAAAAAAGAGGAACTGATATTGTTCATATTCCTGCTGTACTTGGTGCTGTTGTACTGAGCTATAATTTACCAGAACTTAAGCAGCCATTAAAATTAGATGGTCCTGCAATCGCAGATATTTTCCTTGGCAAAATTTATATGTGGAACGATAAGAGAATTGCTGAATTAAATCCGGGAGTAAAACTTCCTAATAAAAGTATTATAGTTGTTCACAGGTCTGATGGAAGCGGTACTACATATATCTTTACAAATTATCTTGCTAAAGTTAGTTCTGAGTGGGCGAAAAAAGTTGGATACAATACATCAGTAAATTGGCCAGTTGGATTAGGTGGAAAAGGAAACGAAGGTGTTACTGGTGTAATAAAACAATCTGTAGGAGCAGTTGGTTATATAGAATTAGCTTATGCTGTTAAAAATCACTTGCCATATGCATTGGTAAAAAACAAAGCTGGTAATTTTATTGAACCAAATTTTAAAACTGTTACGGCTGCTTCAGATGCAGCATCTAAAAACATGCCCGAAGATTTAAGAGCAATGATTACAAATGCAGATGGAAAAGACTCTTATCCAATTTCTGGTTTTACTTGGTTGTTGGTTTATAAAGATATGAAAGATAAAAAGAAAGCAGAAGCATTGGTAAAATTCTTAAAATGGGCTATGGAAAAGGGACAGGTTTATGCAGAAGAATTATATTATGCACCTCTTCCAAAATCTGTTATTAAATTAAATGAAAAGAAAATTAAATCTCTTACAGTAAATGGTAAACCAATAATTGTAAAATAAAATTTAGGGTTCATTCCTTTGGAAAAAGTATTAAGTTCAGAAAAAATCAATCATCTTATTAATGAAAAGTTGAAGAAAACCAACTCGGCAGCAGTTGGATTATCTAAAAAAATAAATATTGGTGATTTCATTTATGAAAAGCTGACATTAATTTTTGCAATAATAGTGTTAATGCTAGTCTTTTTAATGGGTTATGAAATGTATATCGGCTCTAAGCTTTCAATTTCAAAATTTGGTTGGAAATTTTTAACAGAAACAACTTGGGACCCAGTTGCAGAAATTTATGGTGCATTGCCTTCTATTTTTGGAACTCTCGTCTCATCATTTTTATCACTATTAATTGCAGTTCCATTAAGTATTGGCGTTGCAATTTATTTATCTGAATTAGCACCGCGATGGTTAGAAAAACCATTATCATTTCTTGTAGAATTATTAGCTGGCGTGCCAAGTATTGTTTATGGATTATGGGGAATATTTGTTTTAGTGCCTTGGCTTCGAGCTGAGGTTCAACCTTTTCTTTATGAACACATAGGTTTTCTTCCTTTTTTTAGAGGACCAATGTACGGATTCGGAATGCTTGCTGCTGCTATAATTTTATCTATTATGGTTTTACCAATAATCACTTCAATATCACGCGATATAATGAAATCAGTTCCTTCAGTTCAAAAAGAAGCAGCTTTGGCTTTAGGAGCAACAAAATGGGAAGCAACTAAAATTGTTCTTGCTAATTCAAAGTCCGGAATTTTGGGGGCAACAATGCTTGGATTGGGAAGAGCAATTGGCGAGACTATGGCTGTAACTATGGTTATAGGAAACAGACCAATAATTTCTGCATCTCTTTTTGACCCGGCTTATACTATGGCAAGTGTTATTGCAAATGAATTTACTGAAGCAACATCGGATTTATATTTAAGTGCTTTAATTGAATTAGCATTAATTCTTTTCGTCATAACAATTATAATTAATGTTGCTGCTCGTTTACTTGTTTGGAGTTTAGAAAAGAAATGGAAAAAAGCATAATGAATAAAGGAAATCAAGATCTTCGTTATAAGAAAAAATTAATATTTAGGAAGATTGTTAGTTTTGTTGTAATGGGACTTACATTCGTTGCATCATTATTAGCAATTGTTCCGCTTGCATTTATTTTTTATTACACGGTATCGAAAGGCATAACACACTTAAACCTGGACTTTTTTATATCAATGCCAAAACCAGTTGGAGAATCTGGCGGCGGAATGGCAAATGCAATTGTGGGAACATTAATTTTAGTTGGTATCGGTGGTGCAATTGGATTACCAATTGGAATTATGGCTGGAATTTATTTAGCTGAATTTGGTAATAATAAATTTGGATTGCTTTTAAGATTTTTAACAGATGTTCTCAGCGGTATTCCTTCCATTGTTGTTGGTGTTGTAGCTTATACTTTGGTTGTAATACCAATGAAACATTTCTCAGCTTTAGCTGGAGGCGTAGCATTAGCAATATTGATGATTCCAACTGTCACACGTACTACAGAGGAAATGATTAAATTAGTTCCACACAGCTATCGTGAAGCTGGATTAGGTTTAGGAATTCCAAAATGGAAAACATCATTATTTATTGTATTGCGAACCGCATGGAAGGGAATTGCAACTGGAATTTTATTGGCATTATCGAGAGCTGCAGGAGAAACAGCACCTTTGCTATTTACTGCCCTTGGTAATCGATTCTGGTCAACTAACATTTTTCAACCAATTGCTTCACTGACAGTTTATATTTATGATTATGCCCGTGCACCATTCGAAGATTGGAATAATCAAGCATGGACAGCTGCTCTTGTATTAATTTTATTTATTTCTATCTTCAGTATTGCATTTAGAATTATTACAAGATCTAAATACAAAACAAATTAGATTTTTTTAATGGAACATGATGTAATTTCAAAAATATTAAAACTCGACAAAGACTTAGAAAAAAAATTTGTCGAAATAATTAGAACAGAAAAACTTTCTGCGTTTTTCGGTGAAATTAAAGCATTAAATGAAATTTCTATTTCAATTCCAAAGAATAATGTAACAGCAATTATTGGTCCTTCTGGATGTGGCAAATCAACTTTCTTGAGATGTTTAAATAGAATGCATGAGGTAATTGGAGGGACAACCTCAGGTGAAATTTTTTATAATGGAATAAATATTCAAAACATTAATCCAGTTTATTTGAGAAGAAACATCGGAATGGTCTTTCAAAAGCCAAATCCTTTCCCAACGATGTCGATTATTAACAATGTAGTAGCAGGCTTAAAATATAATGGCGTTACTAATAAAAAAATATTAAGCGAAATTGCAGAAAATTGTTTGAAGAAAGTTGGATTGTGGGAAGAAGTTAAAGATAATCTTAATCGTTCTGGTGCAAGTTTATCTGGGGGTCAACAGCAAAGATTATGCATAGCAAGAACAATTGCATTGAATCCCGATGTAATTTTAATGGACGAACCAACGAGTGCCCTTGATCCAATTGCAACAACTAAAATAGAAGATTTAATTTATGAATTGAAGAAAGATTATACGATTGTGATTGTTACTCACAACATGCAGCAAGCTGCAAGAGTGAGTGATTATACTGCATTTTTTTATATGGGCAGATTAATTGAATTTTCTAATACAAGAAAAATTTTTACTAATCCTTCTAATAAACAAACGGAAGAATATATTTCAGGTCGTTTTGGTTAATAAAATTTTTTTTACTATGAATGATAAATATAAAATTGAAGTAAACAATTTGAATCTTTTCTACGGAAAGGTAAAAGCATTAAACAATATTTCAATAAATATTAAAGAAAAAAAAGTTACTGCTTTAATCGGCCCATCTGGCTGTGGTAAATCTACTTTTTTAAGATGCTTAAACAGAATGAACGACTTGATAGATAATGTAAAAATTAAGGGTGATGTAATAATTGATGGTAAAAATATTTATAAAGATAGAATCGATGTAGTCGAATTAAGAAAACGAGTTGGAATGATTTTTCAAAAATCAAATCCTTTTCCGATGTCAATTTATGATAATGTTGCATATGGTCCAAGAATAAATGGAATCAGAAATAAAAAAGAGCTTGATGAAATTGTAGAAAAAAGTTTAAGAAAAGCAGCACTTTGGGATGAAGTAAAAGACAACTTGAAAAAAAGTGGAATGTCTTTAAGCGGTGGACAGCAGCAGAGACTTTGTATCGCTCGCGCTATTGCTGTTGAACCAGATATAATCTTAATGGATGAACCCGCAAGTGCTCTCGACCCAATATCAACCACTAAAATTGAAGACCTTATTTTTGAATTGAAAAAAAATTATACAATTATTATCGTTACTCATAATATGCAGCAGGCATCTCGTGTGAGTGATTATACTGCTTTTTTTTATATGGGAAATTTAATTGAATATGCTGATACTATAAAAATATTTACTGCACCAGATAATAAACAAACTGAAGATTATATTCGCGGTAGATTTGGTTAATTATTTTTAATAATATTATTTGAAAATCTCAGATATTATGCTGTGTGATTCATATTGTTTATTATTTAATTCATGAATTATTTACTTAACCTGAATGAAGTTTATTTATAAGATGGATTCTTTGAAAAATGAAATTTGTCTTGATTCTTTGTCTATCCAATGCCAGAATCAGAAAAATATAATTAAATAATAATAGTCATTCTGAACAAAGTGAAGAATCTTAGAACTAAAAAACTTGTAATTTTTTTATAAATAAAGAGGAAAAGATTATGCAAGAACATTTCATGGCAGAAGTTGAAAGCTTAAAAACAAATTTGATAAAAATGGCATCACTTGTTGATGAACAGGTCGAGAGAGCCATTAATTCTCTTGAAACAGGCAATGTTGAATTATGCAAAGGTGTAAAAGCACGCGACTTAGAAGTAGATGCGTATGACAATCTAATTCAAGCTCAATGTGAAAATATACTTGCACTTTTTCAACCTGTTGCAGCCGACCTTCGTTTTATCATTTCTGCTTTGATGATTAATAATCAGCTTGAAAGATGCGGAGATATCGCTGTTAATATTGCTCAACGTGTAAAAAAAATTTGGAAATCAATATCTCAGGCAAATGACTTTAGTACATTAATTGCAGAAACACAAATTAACGAAATGGGTAAACAGGCGAGACAAATGCTTAAAAATGCTATTGATTCTTTTATTTATGGTGATACTAAGCTTGCAGATAATGTAATCAAAAATGATGAAATTGTAGATAATCTTAACAAACAAGCTTTTCAAATTTTAGTAACTAAAATGCAATCAAATAATATTTTAATTGAACCTGCTGCTCATCTCATTGTTCTAACCAGACATATTGAGAGATTAGCAGACCACGCCACAAACATTGCAGAAGATCTGGTCTTTTATGTAGAAGCAAAAATTATTTCCCATAAAAAGAAGCTACAAAAATTAGAGGAAAAAGAAAGCGAAAAAGACAAGGAATTGTAAAATTTAGTCATGTGAAACTTGTACTCAATCTTATATTTTGTAGCTTTCTCTCTGCTAAACATTTTGTCCTTAAGTTTTACATATCTTAAATCTTATTTTTTTATCATTTATTAAATTTTCAATAAAAAAATTCTTTGCTTTAGATTTTAGTTTTTTTATATTTAACACCAGTTCAGTGATTATTTATAAATGGGAATAATCAAACCAGATAGACTGAAACCGGGTGATGTAATAGGTATTATTTCTCCAGCTTCCCCTGATGATTTATCTAAAATCAATAAAGGGGTTACCTACCTTGAAAGTCTTGGTTATCGGGTTGAAATTGGAAAAAATGTAGGGCAGCAGGAAGGTTACTTAGCAGGCTCAGATTCTCAACGTCTTTCAGATCTTCATGATATGTTCAAAAATAAAAATATTAAAGCAATTTTTACGCTGCGCGGTGGATATGGATCATCAAGATTATTAGACAAAATTGACTATAAACTTATCAGAAGCAATCCTAAAATTTTTGTTGGACACAGCGACATAAATGCACTTCAAATGGCATTTTTGACAAAATGTGGACTTGTTACTTTTTCAGGTCCAATGGTCGCCGTAGATTTTCAGGATGAAATAAGTCCTTTTTGCGAAGAACTATTCTGGCGAATATTAACTTCAAATAAAAAAATTGGCAAACTTCAGAATCCTCGAAATGAAAAATTTTTTGTTCTTACAAAAGGCAGAGCTCAAGGAAGAATTTTGGGTGGAAATTTAAGTATTTTTACATCATTAATGGGCACGGAATTTTTCCCGCTGCAGCAATTAAAAGGAGCAGTCTTACTTTTAGAAGACATTAATGAAGCTCCTTATAGAATTGATAGAATGTTAAATCAGCTTAGACTTGCAAAAATATTTAATATGATTAAAGGTGTTATACTTGGTGATTTTATAAACTGCTTTGAGCCCAATCCAGATAAAAAATCTTTTACACTTAACGAAGTAATATTTGAATATTTTAAGAAAATGAAAATTCCTGTAATTTATAATGTAAGGCATGGACATATAAAGGATAATATTACATTTCCGTTTGGAATTAAATGCGTTATAAATTCTGGAAATAGTTCAATTGAAATTGCTGAAAGTGCTGTAAAATAATATTAATATTTACTCATATAAAGAATACCTCCTCAAACATTTCTCTATTTTAAGAAAAACATATCAAAATGTTGCATTTTTATGGTTTTTTTAATGATTAATCTGGCTGGTATATTTGTTGTTTGCAAAAGCTAAAAATAATTTTATGGTAGGGCTATGGAATTCATAAATGAAGAATATATTTTTTCTTTATTGAATGATGAAAAGCTTAATGATACTGCACTACAAAGAGATGCAATACAAAAAGCAAAAGAAGCAAAAGGCTTAAATCTTAGAGAGAGTGCAGCATTATTGAATATAACCGACAGTGAAATCCTTGAAGAATTATTTCATGCTGCTAAAGAAGTAAAAGAAAAAATTTATGGTAATCGTCTTGTACTTTTTGCCCCGCTTTATGTAACAAATGTTTGTGTAAATAATTGTTTGTATTGTGCATTTCGAAGAGATAATAAAGAATTAAAAAGAAAAACACTTACAATAGATGAAATAAGGGAAGAAACAGAATTTTTAGTAAGACAGGGTCATAAAAGAATCCTGCTTGTTGCTGGAGAAAGTCTTAAAAATTCTTCACTTGATTACATTGGCAAAGCAATTCAAACAATGTATGATGTTCGAATTAATGGAGGAAATATAAGAAGAATTAATGTTAATACTGCACCATTAACAATAGAGGGTTTTAAAGTTCTAAAAAGTTTTGGAATTGGAACATATCAATGTTTTCAAGAAACATATCACTATGAAACTTACATAAAAATGCATCCTGATGGACCAAAGAAAGATTATGCTTGGCGATTGTATGCGATGGATCGTGCACTTCAGGCAGGAATTGATGATGTAGGAATAGGTGCACTTTTTGGATTGACAAATTACAAATTCGAAACTCTTGCAATGTTAAGTCATGCATTTAATCTTGATGAAAAATATGGAATTGGACCTCACACAATTTCAGTCCCAAGACTTGAACCAGCTTTGAATGCACCAATTTCTCATAAGCCGCCGTTTGCAGTTGATGATTTATCATTTAAAAAACTTATTGCTGTTTTACGACTTGCTGTGCCATATACTGGAATTATTTTATCAACAAGAGAAAGACCAGAACTAAGGCGGGAATTATTTCATGTTGGTGTATCACAAATTAGTGCGGGAAGCAGAACTTCTCCAGGAGCTTATCGTGAATCTCAGGAAAGCTTGAATGAATATGAAATGCAGCAATTTCAGCTTGGCGACCATCGTTCATTGGATGAGGTGGTTAAAGATTGCTGTGAACTCGGATTTTTACCAAGCTTTTGCACTGCATGCTATCGTTCTCAAAGAACAGGTGATAGATTTATGGAATTTGCAAAATCTGGAACTATTCATTTTATGTGCTCGCCAAATGCTCTTTCAACATTCAAGGAGTATGTGATTGATTATGCTTCTGAACAAACAAGAAAGGTTGCAGAAAGTTTTATCCAGAATGAAATTGAAAAATTAGATGGTCCTACAAAAATAAAAGCAATTAAAATGCTTGAAAGAGTTAATAACGGCGAAAGGGATGTATTCTTTTAATAATTTTCTTCATTAAATTATAACATTGGATGAACTTAAAAGAAATTTTACATAAAAAGGAATTGAGCAGAGAGGAAATTATTTTTCTTCTTAATCTTTCCGATAAAGAAGATATACAAAAACTTTATGATAGAGCTGATGAAATAAGGGCAGAGTATTGTGGCGATGAAGTTCATTTAAGAGGAATTATAGATTTTTCCAATTACTGTGAACAAAATTGCCTTTATTGCGGCTTAAGAGCAGATAATTCTCATCTTCAAAGATATCGAATGACACCAGAAGAAATTATAGAAACTGCTAAACAAATTATTAATTCGGGAATATTTACTATTGTTCTTCAATCTGGAGAAGACAATTATTTTGATACAGATTTAATTGCTTACATAATTTATTCAATAAAACAAGTAGCAGATGTAGCAATAACACTAAGCTTGGGGGAAAGAGATTTTAATGAATATCAAACTTGGAAAATTGCTGGTGCCGACAGATATCTTTTAAAACATGAAACCGCAAATCCTAAATTGTATTCAATTTATCATCTGCATCAACAATTAAATGAAAGAATTGCTCATCTAAAATATTTGAAAAAACTCGGCTATCAGGTTGGTTCTGGAAATATGATAGGCTTGCCTATGCAAACAATCGAAGATATTGCTGATGATATTTTACTGTGCAAAAAACTTGATTTAGATATGGCTGCTTTCGGTCCTTTTATTCCATCACCAAATACACCTTATCGAAATAAAAAACCTGCTAGTGTTGAGTTAACATTAAAGACAATGGCAGTTGCAAGGATAGTTTTAAAATCTGTTCATATACCAGCTACAACTGCACTTGCAACGCTCGATGAAAATGGAAGAATCAAAGGTTTGAAAGCCGGAGCTAATGTTATTATGCCAGATTTTACACCTTTTCCATATAGACAACATTATCAAATTTATGCCAATCGAAAATGTATAAATGATGACCCTAAATCATGTCGTTCCTGCCTTCAGCTGCAAATTGAATCGATAGGCAGAAAAATTTCAACTTCACGAGGTGATTCACTCAAAATGCAGCTTCACAACTAAATGATTATAATTTTTTAGCTACAAAATTTGATTGTATATTTTCATTAAGAATTCAAAATAATTTGGGATTGATTATGAGATTGTACAGTAAATCATTGCTGGTTCTTATATCATCATTAATAATTTTTAATTGTAGTTCAAAAAGTGATAAGCAATACTTTGATGAAGCACTTCAAAAAATTAAAGAAAAAAAATATGTGGAAGCAATAAAAGATTTTGATGAATTATTGAAAAATTATTCTGACAGTAAATATGCACCGCAATCATTATATGAAATTGCAAAAATATACCATGCACAATTGATAAGCGGAATCGATAAAGAAGAATCGTTGAAAAAAGCAATTAATTACTACAAAAAAATTTTTTTTGAATATAAAAATTCACCCGAAGCAGAAAGAGCATTATTTGTATCGGGCTTTATTTTTGCAAATGAATTAAATCAGCTTGATTCAGCAAAATATAACTATGAATTATTTTTGAAAAATTATCCTCAGAGTGAGTTAGCACAATCTGTCAAACTTGAACTGGAAAATCTTGGTGCCTCGCCAGATGAAATATTAACAAAGAAAATGAAATCAAATGTCAATAAAAACTAAAGAAGTAAAATCTTTTCTTAATCCCGAAATTGTAGCTAAAATTGAAAATCTTGAATTGAGAGCAAGAATGATTGTAGAAGGATTTATGATTGGACTGCATCGAAGTCCATATCATGGCTTTAGCGTTGAGTTTAGCGAACATAGACCATATATGCAGGGAGATTCACTTAAAAATCTTGACTGGAAGGTTTATGCAAAGAGTGAAAAATTTTTTATTAAACAATACGAAGAAGAAACTAATTTAATCTGTCATATTTTTCTTGATGTCAGCAGTTCAATGAACTTTAAATATTCATCTCAAATTACAAAATTTGAATATGCAACTACACTTGCAGCTGCATTAAGTTATATCATGATTAATCAGCAAGATGCTGTTGGACTTGCAATTTATTCGGACCATATTCATTCTTATTTACCGCCGAAATCAAACATTGTTTATTTAAAAACATTATTTACTGAATTAGCTAAAACTGCTCCATCTGGAAATACAAACACTTCTAATTGTATCAATACAATTGTCAATAAAATTAATAAACGAGGCTTAACAATTTTAATTTCGGATTTTTTTGATTTCCCTTCTATTTCAGAAAATGATATTATAGATTCGATAATGACAACTCTCAAACATATTCACTATAAAAAAAATGAAATAATTGTTTTTCAAATCTTAGACCCCATTGAAACGAATTTTGGATTCGATAGTGATTCTATATTTGTTGACCTTGAAACAAAAGATGAGATAACAACTCAACCTTACTTAATTCAAAAAGCATATCAAGATGCTATGAAAGATTTTATAAATAAGTTAAAGACAGAGTGCTTGAATTATGGAATTCAATATAACCTTATAGAAACAACTACACCTTTTCACAGAGCATTGTTAAGTTACTTTTCAAAAAGAGCAAAATTATATTGATGAGTAATATAATTTGTTTGAAAAATTAAACAATGTGATATTTTTGTTTTTTATATTTGAAATATAATTATGGAGTAATATTATGCCAGTTAAAGCAGGATTTGTTTCGATAATCGGAAAACCAAATGTAGGCAAATCAACTTTAATGAATGCATTGATCGGAGAAAAATTATCAATTACTACAAATAAACCACAAACAACACGAAAAAAAATTATTGGTATTCATTCAACAGATGATTATCAAATTATATTTCAAGATACACCGGGAATATTAAATCCGGAGTATCTTCTTCAGGAAAGAATGCTTGAATATGTAGTTGCTGCTGCCAAAGATGCAGACTTAATTTTGTTCATGATTGATATATCGAATGACCCTACAGGAGAAAAAACTTTATCTGATGAAAAAGTTTTTGAAATTCTTAAGGATAAAAAAATCAAAAAAATTTTGTTAATAAATAAAGTTGATTTAGTTAATCAACAGGTAGTGGAAAATTTAATAAATTCTGTAAGCGAGAAAAAATTTTTTGAGAAAGTAATTCCAATTTCTGCTACAGAAGGATATAATTTGCAAGCTGTAATTGATGCAATACTTGAGTATTTGCCTGAACATCCCAAATATTATCCTGATGACCAGTTGAGCGATGAAAATGAAAGATTTTTTGTTTCGGAAATTATTCGAGAGAAAATTTATGAAATGTATCACGAAGAAGTTCCATACAGCACAGAAGTTGTTGTAGAAGAATTTAAAGAAAGAGAAAAAGGGAAAGATTATATTCGTGCAATTATTGTTGTTGAAAAGGAATCACAAAAACCAATAATAATTGGGAAAAATGGTGAACTTATAAAAAAATTGGGCAGACTTTCTCGAGAATCAATCGAAAGATTTTTACAACGGGAAGTTTATCTTGAATTGTATGTTAAAGTAAGAGAGAAATGGCGTTCAAAACCAAATTTGCTGAAATCTTTTGGTTATGTTCCGCCCGAAGAATAATTGTATATGTTTTCTTAAATCTGCATAAACTTTCAACAGACAAATGAACAATCCCAAAGAAAAGAAATCAACACACTTTTTAGGCGAAGGTGCTTTGTTGTTAATGACAATCATCTGGGGTGGTACCTTTGTAATCGTCAAAGAATCACTTTATGATATTTCTTCAATGCTGTTTGTATCAATTCGTTTTGGCATAGCATCATTAATTATTTCTGCTTATCTGTTTTTTAAAAAATATAAATTAAATAAAGATGCTTTTCTTTCGGGACTGTTTCTTGGTGTTTTCCTTTTTTTGGGATTCATATTTCAAACTCTTGGATTGAAATATACAACAGCTACAAAATCTGGTTTTATTACTGGTTCCCTTGTTGTTATGGTTCCATTTTTGCAAATGCTTATTGAAAAGAAAATTCCTTCTAAGGGAGCATTAATTGGTACTTTGCTTGTATTCACTGGAATCCTGTTTCTGTCAAGCGGCGGGAATTCAATTGAAAATTTTTTATCTGAACTTGGCAGAACATTTAATCTGGGGGATACATTAACTTTAATTTGTGCTTTATTCTTTGCTTTGCATGTTGTTTATATGGACATAATTTCACCTAAATATGATTTCTGGATTTTATTTGTCTCTCAATTAATAAGTGTTTCTGTTTTTGCTTTTTTAATGTCTGTCATTTTTCATTTTACTTCACTTGAATTAGTAAAAATAAAATTGACTTCAAATTTATGGATTGGGATTCTTTATACTTCATTGCTTGCAACATGTGTGAATTTTGGTCTGCAGACAAAATTTCAAAAAGTTGTAAGTCCAACTAAAGCTGGAATTATTTATTCATTTGAACCAATATTTGCAGCAATTTTTGCGTTCTTTATACTCAATGAAAAATTCACTAATTTTGGCTTGATTGGAAGCGCATTAATTTTTTCTGGCTTAATTGTATCTGAAATATTTGATTTTATCTATTCGAATTTTTTAAGCAATTCAAATGGAAAACATAAAAAGAGCTGAAATAATTGTTAAAGGACTTGTTCAGGGTGTTGGTTTCAGATATTTTGTTTATAGACATGCTCAAAATTTGGGATTAAAAGGTTATACTAAAAATCTTTATACAGGTGAGGTTTATACAGTCGTAGAAGGCGAAGCACATTTAATCGAAGAATTGTTTAATCGATTAAGAGTAGGACCGATTTCTGCAGATGTTAAAGATGCAATTATTAAATGGGGTGAACCTAAAAACGAATTTAAAACATTTGAGATAAGATATTGAATCAGCAATTTAGAATTGGTTTTGGTTACGACGTCCACCCATTTTCTCGAGATAGAATTTTAGTACTGGGTGGAATCGTTATTCCTTATGAAACAGGATTGGAAGGGCATTCTGATGCAGATGTTTTACTCCATGCAATTTGCGATGCAATGCTTGGAGCACTTGGACTTGGCGATATTGGCAAACATTTCCCAAATTCAAGCGAAGAATTTAGAAATATTGACAGTAAAATTTTACTAGAAAGAACTTATGATTTAATTCAAAAAAATGGTTATACTCTTAATAACCTTGATGCAACACTTGTTATTGAAAAACCTAAAGTTGCACCATTTATTAAATTGATGATAAAAGAAATTGCAGCTGTCTTAAAAGTCGATGAAAATCAAATTTCTATTAAAGCTACAACTTCCGAAAAACTTGGTTTTGTTGGAAGGGAAGAAGGTGCAGCTGCTTACGCTGTTGTTCTACTCACCAAAAAAGAAAATTAATGCTCGAAAGTATAATTTCATACATAAGCACACTTGATCAATCTTTAATTTATTTGATTGTATTTTTTTTCGGATTTATCGAAAATTTATTCCCTCCATCTCCCAGTGATGTTGTAATTGTTTTAGGCGCAACTTTAATTGCAAATTCAACTTTAGGATTTTTGCCTGTTTTATTGCTTGCAAGTACTGGAAGCGGAATCGGATTTATCGTTATGTATTTTATAGGAAAATATTTAGGAGAAAATTTAATTCGAAATGGTAAATTAAAGTTTATTAAACCTCAATCTCTTGAGAAAGCTGATTTATGGTTTCATAAATATGGTTATAACATAATTTTAATTAATCGGTTTTTGCCGGGAACGAGAGCAGTTGTTAGCTTTTTTTCAGGTTTTCATCGATTGAAAAAAATAAGAACATTTATTTATGCTTTTATTAGTTCATTGCTCTGGAATACTTTGTTAATCATGCTCGGTATATTTTTAGGCAATAATATAAATCTCATTGATAAATATTTGACAACTTACTTGGATATTGCATTAATACTTACTCTCATTGTTGTTTTGTTTTTTATTGTTCGATATTTTCTAAAAAGGAAGCGAAAGGATGAAAATACTTGAATCATTTTATAAATTAAGTCCTGAAGAAAAAAAGAATAAAAAAAAAGAACTTATTTATGGATTAATTAGTGGAGTTCTTCTTGGAATTTCTTTCCCGCCGTTTCCTTTTCCAGTTCTAATTTTTTTTGCTTTAATTCCATACTTATTTGTAATTGAGAAAAAAGAAAATCTTGGTTCAATAAATCGATTTACATACTTTACAATTTTTTTCTTTACTTTAATAACATTGTACTGGGTGGGAAGCTGGACGAAAGAAGCAGACCCATTTTTAATGATTTCCGGAATTCTTCTAATGTTTATTAATCCAGCAATATTTATAATACCATCTACAATTTATTATTTCTGCAAAAAAACTTTTAATGATAAAGCTGCTTTGTATTTATTTCCGTTTTTCTGGGTTGCTTTTGAATATATGTACAGCATTACAGATTTAAGATTTCCATGGCTTATGCTTTCAAATTCATTGCCATATTTTAACTGGTTTATCCAATTTGCTGATATAATTGGCGCATATGGAATATCACTTCTGATTTTATACATTAATATTTTTCTTTATCTCTTTATTAAAAGTTATTTAATGAAAAAAAGAGATAACTTATTATATGCTGCAGTTGCTGTTTTACTTTTTATTGTTCCAGTAATTTATGGAGTGTATAAAACATCAACTTTTGAGCATTCAGGGAAAAGAATTAAAGTTGGTTTAATTCAACCTAATTTAAATCCATGGGATAAATGGGAAGCTGGAAATTTAGATGAACAATTAAATCTCTACTTAAGTCTTTCACAAAAAGCTGTTGAACAGGGGGCAAAATTGATTGTCTGGCCTGAATCTGCTTTGCCTGTTTATTTGCTTTCAGGAAATTATTTTAATGAAGTAGAAAAAATTCATCAGTTTACAGATTCAAATAATGTGTATTTGATGACAGGCATGCCGGATGCTACATTTTATTTTAATTTAGATAAAGCTCCGCCGGATGCAAAGAAAATAAAAAGTGGTGATGCAGCTTATACTTCATATAATTCCATTTTACTTTTTACTCCTTTTTCAAGTTCAGTTCAAAAATATGGTAAAATAAAACTTGTTCCTTTTGGTGAAAAAGTTCCATTCGTTGAATATTTACCTTTTTTAGGAGATTTAATTAAATGGCAGGTTGGAATTTCAAGCTGGAATGTTGGTAAAGAGAAAACAATATTTGATTTAATGAATTTTAAAGCAGCTGGAGTCATTTGTTTTGAATCAATTTATCCGGATTTTGTAGCAGAATTTGTTAATAAAGATGCTCAACTTTTAGTTGTGGTTACTAATGATAGCTGGTATGGTTATTCGAGTGGTCCGTTTCAGCATAAAGAAATTTCTATATTAAGAGCAATTGAAAATAGAAGAACAGTTATTCGTGCAGCAAATGGCGGGATTAGCTGCATTATTGACCCTCTTGGAAGAACAGTTTCACAGACAAAACTTTTTACAAAAAATGTTCTTGTGGGATATGCAGAATTAAGAGATGAAAAAACATTCTTTAGCAGATATCCATTAATAATTCCTTTAATATCTTTATCGCTGTCAATATTTTTTATTTTAATTTTTGTTATTAAGAAATTTTTATTAGGAAAGAGATATGAAAAAGTATATTGATTTAAGAAGTGACACTGTCACAAAACCCTCTGAAGGAATGCGCCGAGCTATGTACGATGCAGAAGTTGGCGATGATGTTTATAAAGAAGATCCGACAACAAATGAATTGGAAAGATATGCCGCTGAGTTATTAGGAAAAGAAGCTGCTCTTTTTGTGCCAAGCGGAGTTATGGGAAACCAAATTTGTTTGAATGTTTTAACTCGCCCTGGTGACGAAGTTATTTGTGAAAAAGATGCTCATATTTTTCACTATGAATCAGGTTCACCTGCTGCATTGAGTGGTTTACAATTAAATTTAGTGGAGGGAAATAAAAAGGGAATTTTTACAGTACAACAAATTGAACCGCTCATTCGTCCTCTTAGCGCATATTATATGGCTCGTACAAAAGTAATTGAAATAGAAAATACTCATAATAGAGCAGGCGGTACTATTAATCCTATCGAAAATATTAAATCAATTTCTGAATTAGCAAAAAAGTATAATTTATATATGCACCTCGATGGTGCGAGAATCTGGAATGCTTCAGTTGAAACAGGCATTACTCCTGCTGAATATGCTTCATATTTTGATTCTGTTTCGTGCTGTCTTTCAAAAGGACTTGGTGCACCAATTGGTTCTATAATTGCAGGCTCTAAAGATTTTATTAAAGAAGCTTATCGTGTTCGAAAAGCATGGGGCGGTGGAATGCGGCAGG
This sequence comes from uncultured Melioribacter sp., assembly GCA_964572725.1. Classification (GTDB taxonomy): domain Bacteria; phylum Bacteroidota; class Ignavibacteria; order Ignavibacteriales; family Melioribacteraceae; genus Rosettibacter. The sequence goes on along the minus strand of CAZNFW010000025.1, from coordinate 15,158 downwards.
TCGGAATTATTGCTGCTGCTGGCTTGTATGCTCTTAAAAATAATATTGAAAGACTGAAAGAAGACCACCAGAAAGCTAAACTCCTTGCTTATAATCTTTCACAAATAAAAAATATTGATATAGACTTAGAACTTGTTGAAACAAACATTGTAATGTTTTCATTGAAAAATATTTCTGTTGAAGAATTTCTTTTAAAGTGCAGAGAAAATGATTTATTGCTTGGAACTGGAAAGGTTGGTGTAATTAGAGCTGTAACTCATATGGATGTATCACAAGATGATATTATGATTGCATCAAAGATTATTGAAAAAATCATGAAATAATTAATCAAACATTATTATAGAATAATCAAAAATATTTTTAAAATTTTTTTTGAAAGATTTACTATAAAGTATAATTATTTTTTTACATTACTAAAAGAAAATAAAAATAATTACCAGAATTGTAACAGTAGCAAAAACAACTTTTGAAATAACTTGAGGATATTTCATTTTCAAATAACCCCAGCCTTTTGCAATTAATACCATTAAAATTGCTAAAAGAATTGTCAGCACAGCGCACTCAAAGATATTCAAAGATTGACCAAAAATGTCGACCATACTTTTTCCATCCCATATTTTTTTATATATCACTTTCAAATGAAGCCAGTAAACAAGCAGTGATTCTCTGCTAATATCTAAAATAAAAGAGTCATATTGATTGAATTGATTTATGTATATCCAACATAAACTGAGCAAAACTAATAATATCCCTAATCTTTGCAGAAAAAAGAAATAATTTGGTTTTATGATTACGAGAGAATCAGGGAAAATATAATTTAGTAGTATAATTCCAGTTAAAAAGAAAGTAATGCCAATACCTATAATTTGATTTATAAAATTTATTTCACCATTTTTTTGTTTTGCATCAACATAAAATTTCCCAAATAATGCTCCAGTTAAAATAAATGCAAGCCATGGAAAAATTGGAAAAAGTGAACCATGCATTCTGTTGAAATAATTTGCAATTCCGAGAGTAAAATATTTTGTGAAATCAATTTTCCATGCAATTGGAGAGTATGCCAGAATGAATAAATCAATAATGATTAAGATTCCATAGTAATATTTATCAGATTTAATCAGCAGTCTTAAAAAAAGTAATAACATTAAACCGACAGCAATGCATTGTAAAATATCTACTCGTAGAAATTCAATCATCATGTGCGGATAATTTGGGTTATTAATTTTTTTATAGGACAGAAATGAAGCATGAAGAGAATAACCAGCAAGCAAAATTAAAATTAATCTTCCGAATTTTTTCCAGAATTTTTTACCAAATCTTCTTAATTCGTCCATTCCTTTTTGAAGTGAAAGAACAAACACCATCCCTGAAGTGAATGTGAAAGCTGGAGCAACTAAACCATTGATGTAATTTAATATTTCAAACCAGCCTTGTGATTTAATTTCTGGCAATAAAAAAGCATTAACTACATGCACTTCAATCATTATGAGAAGTGCAATACCTTTTAATAAATCAATAAAAAGTGCACGATTTGTTTGTTTCAATGTAATTTTTAGATTTTGTTAATGTTTAATTTCGAAATTTTTATTCCAAGTTAAAAATGTTTTTTTGTTGATTCGTAAAAAATTTTTAACTGTTCATTTTTTAATTTTTATAAAAGGGAAATTTTGCTAAATTTAATTACACTTTAGAGGTGCTTATGAATTTAGTATTCGACATAGAAACTGTCGGATACGAATTTAATTCCCTGTCCGAATCTCAACAAGAATATCTTCTTCGATACGCTGAACAAGAAAAAGATGAAAAAAAGAGAGAAGAAAAAATTGAAGATGCCAAGCGTTATTTGAGTTTGTATCCATTTACAGCAAAAATTATTGCGATTGGAATGCTAAATACAGATACAGAAAATGTAATGGTATTGTATGAAGGTAAAGAAAATGAAGAATTCAAATTCGAGGAGAAAAAAGTAGCATACAAATCAATGACCGAGGAAGAAATGATTTTGTTTTTCTGGGATTGTGTAAAGAAAGTTGATAAGATTATAACATTTAACGGAAAAAGTTTTGATGTGCCTTTTATAGTGTTAAGGTCAGCAGTTCTGAGAATAAAGCCAAGCAGAAATTTAATTAAAAGTAAATATGATTCTTTAAATCATATTGATCTTCTTGAACAATTTACATTTTATGGTATTACAAGGAAATTCAATTTAGATTTTTATTGTCATGCTTTTGGGGTGGAGTCTCCTAAATCTAAGGGAATTACTGGAATGGAAGTAAAAGAGTTATATAAAGCAGGCAGAACCAAAGATATTGCAATTTATTGCGGAGAAGATGTTAGAGCAACTTACAAACTTTATCAAATCTGGAATGAGTATTTAAATATTTAGGTTGCTTAAATGAATTTCAAAAACGAAAAAATATATTATTTAAGAAATCTTAAAGTCAGTTTAGCAATAAGTCTAACAATAACAATATTGCTTTTCATTTTTATTCCATACAGAAAATATAAAATCAAAAAATATTATTTCAACGAAGAACCATTGATAAAAATTATAGAAATACCGCCGACAAAAATTTATAATGAAATCACGGAGAAATTAGTTGAACCAAACTTAACAAAAGGAATATTTATTGAAGAACCTGAAATATTATCTGATGTAGAAGTAAAGGAAAATCTGCAAAATAATTTGCTTGAGGAAACGGAGAATACTATACAAACAAATATTAAAAATTATGATGAAAATTTTCCTCAACAAATACTCGAAGTAATGCCGCCGTACAATAATAAAATTAAAGGAACCATTAAAATAGAATTAGTAATTGATAATGAAGGTAAAGTAATAGATTATAAAATTTTGGATAGTACAATAAAAAATGAATATATACCTGAAATAATTGAATCTGTTACAAAATCAACCTGGAAACCATATTTCCATAATAATACAGCAGAATATAAAGTTATTAAGATATATTCATTTAATTAATTTGTTGAATTAGAAATTCTTCTTGTTTAATAATTTTGTTGCTCTCTTAAAATATTTCTCTTAACTTGTTTTTAGGTTTTCATGGAGTATAAGTGAATTTTTATAATATAATTCATTGTCTCTCATTAAATATTATTTCCCATACGCAATTAAAAATATTATCCTCCTGTTACTCTTAAATTAATTATTAATTAATTAAAAGGAGGTTGTTATGAACGTAAAAAAACTAATCGTTGCTTTTATTGTTGTTTTTATAATTCTGGAATTAACTAATATTCTTGTTCACAATGTAATACTATCGTCCACTTACGCAAAAGAAGAAATATCAAAAGTATTTCGCCCAATGGAAGAAATGCAGAGCAAAATGTGGGTCGGATGGGTAGTTGATATAATCTGGTCTTTCTTTTTCGTCTTCATTTTTATTAAAGGTTATGAAAATAAAGGTTGGCTCGAAGGATTACGTTACGGAATTTATATTGGATTATTCATGAGTCTGCCTGCAGCATATTATCAATACGTTGTTTATCCACTTCCATATTATCTTACTTTTCAATGGTTTATTTATGGATTTATTCAATATGTTATACTTGGAATAATTACATCATTAATATATAAACCCAAAGAAAAATCTGCCGAAGCAGCTGCATAGTAATTATTAAAGGGTGCATGATGCACCCTTTTCTATTTCATTTATTTATCATAATCTTGTAAGTAAAAAATTATCTTTATAATAATCTTATGAATAGTGTAGCAGGAGTTATATTATCTGGGGGTATGAGTCAAAGAATGGGTATAAATAAAGCTTTGCTCAAAGTTGACGATAAAACATTAATAGAAATTTTGTATGAAAGAATTAGTTCGTCTTTCGATAGAATTGTAATAAGTACGAATACACCAGATGAATATAATTTTATAAACTTGAAAAAGATTAAAGATAAATATCCAAATCTTGGACCTCTTTCAGGTATTCACTCAACACTTTTAGAGCTTGATGTAGATAAGATTTTTGTTTTTTCTTGTGATACTCCTTTTATAACGACAAATTTAATAAATCATCTTCTTGGAATTAAAACAGATGAGTTAATTGTAGTTCCAAAAGCAGAAGGAATTGTTCATCATTCAATAGGAATTTATTCAAAAAAATTGCTGCCTATTGCAGAACAAGTATTAAGTGCTAATTATGTTGCAAAAAAAATTTATGAAGAAAAAAAGTCTTTTATCTTTAGTATGAAAAATTTTATTGAAAGAGTAGGTGCTGAAATTGTAGATGTTGAAAATGAAAAATATTATTTCAGTGATTTATTCTTTAATATAAATACACCCGAAGATTTCGAATACGTAAAAGAAAAACTGTTTTGAATTACTGTGAAAATATCCAGAAAAAAATTTTTGAAATACATATATAAAATTTTATTGCTGCCATTGTTTATAATAGCATATTTTTCTACAGAGAAGGGAAGAATACTATTTATTAGAAGAAAAATATTTTTACCAAAAGATTTGAATGAAGGTATAAATTTTTTTAATGAAGTAATTGTTTATAAAAACAAAAATGATATAATTGTTTTTTCGTCAAGGTGTACACATCTTGGTTGTAAGATTGATAAGATTGAATCAAATCATTTAGTATGCAAATGTCATGGCTCAAAATATTCTTATAATGGAAAAGTATTAAAAGGACCTGCCAATAAAGATTTAACAAAGTTAAATATTCAATTCGATAATTCTGCTCAACAATATTTTGTATATGAATAAAGAAAAACAGTATATAAAAATTCTTGGTGTTACATTTGGGCAAATTGCTTTTGCATCTTTTTTAATTTGTGTAGTATCAGGAATATTTTTAGCAATATCTTATGATGTATCAAAACCTTTTGAATCAATATCAAAACTGCTGCTTATAAATGAAAATGCAAAATTAATTAGAAGTTTTCATTACTGGGGTGCTCAGTTCTTTTTAATTTTTACTGTGATTCATTTTTGGGACCATCTAAGATTATCAACAGAAAAAAATGTTAAAGCTAATGTTTGGCTAAGATTAACTATTACAATTTTTTTAACAATTTATATAATGCTTAGTGGTTTTATCTTAAAAGGCGATTCTGAAAGTCAGTTAGCACATAGTATTATTTCGAGTTTATTTTATAAGATTCCAATAATAGGAAATTCACTCTCGTATTTTTTTCTTGGCACTACAGATAATCTCCAGCTAATTTATGTTCATCATATTGCAACTGCTACAGTATTTCTTCTTTTGTTTATTATTGAACATGCTAAAATCAATTTTCCTCAGTCAAAGGCATTATCAATTATAATTATTCCGTTATTAATAATTTCTTTTTTGTTGCCGCCATCACTTCATGATAATTCTAATCTAATTGTAAAAGGTCCTTGGTATTTGGTGGGGGTTCAGGAAATTTTTCATTGGCTTAGTTATCCATCATTATTTTTAATTTTTATTTTGATTCTATTAATCATTATTTACTTGCTTCCTTTTTTAAGTAAAACAAAATCAAGATTAACGAAAATATTTTTATTCATATTGTTTCTTTTTTATTTATTGTTAACAATCATCGGATTTTATTTCAGAGGTGAAAATTGGGAATTCATACTTCCATGGAAAATTAATGTTTATGAAAATACTTTCAGCGGTATTATAAATAACTTTAAAAATTTTTTCACAACAAATAATGATGTAAAAATTAATTTAGTAATGGGAAGATATGAAGGCTGTTTGAGTTGTCATAACAATACAATCGGATTATCAATCTCGCACAATCCAAATTCAATTGGTTGTGTATCTTGCCACTCTGGTAATCCTTTTACTCTAAATAAAAATTCTGCTCATAAAAACATGATTTTAATACCAGGTAATTTATCTTCAGCAAAGAAAACTTGCGGTTTGTCTCAATGCCATTCTGAAATAATTGAAAGAGTTAAAAATTCTTTAATGAATTCCATGAGTGGAATTATCAATGTTAATAAATTTGTTTTTGATGAAAGTAATTCTCTTAACCAATTATACAGAACAGATGAAATAGGAAATTCACCTTCCGAAACTCATTTAAGAAATTTATGTGCTTCATGTCATCTTTCAAATGAAAAGAAAGAATGGGGACCTGTAAATCAACTATCACGCGGAGGCGGCTGCAATGCTTGTCATTTAAATTATTCCGATGGTGCTTTGGAATATTTACGGAATTATAAAATTACAAGATTGCAAGATTACAAGATTGCAGTTTTGCATGATGAACAGATAAAAAAGTTTAAGGATTATAAACAAGATGTCTTAAAAAACGATTCTGGAAAAGTTGAATTTCATCCTGATATAAAATTGCCAAATTCTAATGATTATTGTTTTGGCTGTCATTCTCGTTCAGGAAGGATTTCAACAAATTATGAGGGCTGGCATGAAACTGAATTGAATTATCTGCCAGACAATAATAATTATCGTATGCTGAAAGATGGAAGAATATTTGTCAAAAAAATTTCTGATGTTCATTTTGAAAAAGAAATGTTGTGCATCGATTGTCATCTTTCTTCTGAGATTATGGGAGATGGAAAATTATATAAACACAAAGAAGAACAGGTTAGAATTCAATGTATTGATTGTCATTTGATAACTGAACCCAGGACAAAGACAATTGACCAATTTGATAACGAATCAAAAAAAATTATTGAATTAAGAAAATATGAAACTAAAAGCAAATTCTTAGTTACACAAAAAACGAATGAACCGATTATAAACTCTTACATTGTGGGCAATGAAGCTTATTTAATTAAAAAGCAAAGTAATACAGCAGTAAAAATAAAACCACCTCTTTCAATTTGTTTTGAGGGAAAAGCTCACAAAGACTTAAGCTGCAAAACTTGTCACACTTCATGGTCGCCGCAGTGTATTGGATGTCATACTGAATTTAATAGAAATGGTGTTGCATATGACCTGTTGAATAATAAAGAAATGAAAGGCGAATGGATTGAACATGCAAAAGATTTTTTGGCAGAGTATCCTTCGCTTGGAGTAAAGGAAATAATAAATCAAGATGGAAGCAAAGAAAGAATTATTGACAATTTTATACCAGGTATGATAATAACGATTGATAAAGATAAATTCAGCAGAAGTGATAAAATAATTTTCAAAAGATTATACGCACCATCTTTTTCACATACTATAAGAAAAGAATCCCGTTCTTGCGAATCGTGCCATAATAATCCAGTGGCATTAGGTTATGGCAGAGGAAAATTAGAATACAAGATTGAAGGCAAGAAAGGTAAATGGATTTTCACTCCACTCTATGCATTATCAAAATATGATGGATTGCCTTTGGATGCATGGATTGGATTTTTGCAAGAAAGAAAGAAAAATTCAACAACCAGAAAAAACAGCAGACCATTTACTGTAGAAGAGCAAAAAAGAATTTTAACAATTGGTGCCTGTTTAAACTGTCATCCCTCAAATTCCAGGATAATGAAAGATGCCCTTAGGGATTATGATAAAGTAAAAAGAAATATTGATGAGAAATGCATTTTGCCTGATTGGTAAAATATACGATGCCATCGTATAAAATCTTGTTTTTATATACGATGCTGTCGTATAACTAAAAATGTTACTATTGTGATAATTCTTAAAGGAAAGCTAAAGATAAAGTTCTTTTTCTTAAAATGACTTCGGCTCCGCTTATTCCCAATCTTACAAATTAATCCTTCTTTTTTTCTTGTATTTGAAAATTTATTTATCCCAAAAACTGCATAAACAAAAATAATTAATAATTATATCTGGCAATAAAGTTGATATTTATAAATATCAATTATTATTAGAAATATAAATGTTAGAAAAATTTCAAAATAACGAACCAATATTTCCAATAAGCACAGCAGCAAAATTGCTTAATATTTCTGTTCATACCTTGCGAATGTATGAAAGAGAGGGACTAATAATTCCTTACAAAAAAGAATCTAATCAAAGACTTTATTCAAAATCTGATATTGAAAGGATTGATTGCATTCGCAAAGCAATTAACGAAGCGAAAATAAGTATTAATGGAATCAAAACTTTGTATTCTCTAATTCCTTGCTGGAAGATTGTTAAATGCTCTTTACGAGATAGAAAAAATTGTAAAGCTTTTAATGGTCATAGTGAACCATGCTGGAATTATGAACATCCTAAAACTATTTGTGAAAAAAAAGATTGCAGAGAATGCGAAGTTTATAATAAATATACACAATGCAGCGAAATAAAAGAATTAATTAAATCTATTTCGAGGTGAGAATGAATGCAATATCAAGAAGAAAATTTTTAAAGATAACTGGATTTACTATTGGGGCTGCTGCAGCCACTTCTACCTTAGGACCAGTCGTAAAAGGAGCAAAGAAGTTTAATGAAAGTAAAATTAAAGGCATACAGAAAATTCCAACTTATTGTGACATTTGTTTCTGGAAGTGTGGTGCTATTGCTTATTTGAAAGATGGAAAATTATGGAAGATTGAAGGTAACCCAAAAGATCCTCTTAGCAAAGGAAGATTATGTCCAAGAGGTACAGGCGGCATCGGTGCACATTTTGACCCAGACAGACTTAGAGCTCCCTTAATAAGAACAAAAAGAAGAGGTGAAGAAGTATGGAAAGAAGTAACATGGGACGAAGCCCTCGATTACATTGCTAAAAAGATGTTGTTAATTAAAGAAAAATACGGACCAGAATCTGTTGCTTCGTTTTCTCATGGCATTGGTGGAAATTTTCTAAAACATATGTTAAGGGCTTATGGCGCAATTAATTTTGCTGCACCATCTTTTGCACAATGTCGTGGTCCCCGCGATGTTGGCTTCGAATTAACTTTTGGCGATTCTATTGGTTCACCAGAAAGAACTGATATTGAAAATACTAAATGCCTTGTTTTAATTGGTTCACACCTTGGTGAAAATATGCATAATTCGCAGGCTCAAGAATTTGCAGCAGCAATTCAAAATGATGCTACAATTATTGTGGTTGACCCACGTTTTTCTACAGCCGCTTCAAAAGCAAAATATTATTTACCAATTAAGCCTGGTACTGATATTGCACTTTTATTAGCATGGATGAATGTTATTGTTACAGAAAAAATTTATGACGAAGAATTTATTAAAAAATATGGATTTGGTTTTGAACAGTTTGCCGCTGAAATTTCTCAATACACTCCAGAATGGGCTTATCCAGAAACTGGTCTTGACCCGGAATTAATTAGAATAACTGCACGAACAATTGCAATGCACAAACCAGCATCATTAATTCATCCAGGAAGACATGCTACATGGTACGGAGACGATACACAAAGAAGTCGTGCTATTGCATTACTAAATGCATTACTTGGCAACTGGGGAAGGAAAGGTGGATTTTATTTCCCTGTTAGTTATTCATTACCTCCTTATCCATATCCTCCTTATCCTACTCCAACAAAAGAAAAACTTGATAATCCAAATAATAAATATCCTTTTGCTTCAGAAGAAATTACAACAGGAATTCGTGAAGCTACAATTACTGGAAATCCATACCCCATTAAAGGCTGGTTTGTTTATGCAACTAATTTAATTCATGCTTTGCCAAATCAAGAAGAAACTATAAAAGCTATACAAAATTTAGATTTACTTGTTGTTATAGATGTAATTCCAAGTGAAATAGCTGGCTGGGCAGATGTTGTATTGCCAGAATCTGTTTATCTTGAAAGATATGATGACCTTCATACATCTGCTTTCAAAGAACCATTTGTAGGAATTCGTCAACCTGTTGTTGAGCCTCCTGCTGACCAGAAACCAAACTGGTGGATTGCAAAAAAACTTGCAGAAAAACTTGGCATCGGTCATTATTTCCCATGGAATCATATTGAAGAATATCTTGACTATAGATTGAAAGCTGCTGGATTAAGTTTAGAATTGTTGAAAAAAGAAGGAATAGTAAAAGGTTCATCTCAACCAATTTATATTGAAGATGGAATTGAACCTCAATTTTCTACACCCTCTGGTAAAGTAGAATTTTATTCATTACAACTTCTTCAAGCAGGTTTTGACCCTGTTCCAAAATATAAAAGACCAGCAGAACCACCAGATGGTTATTATAGATTGTTATTTGGTCGAGCTCCAGTTCATTCATTTTCGAGAACACAATCAAATCCAATCTTAATGGATATGATGGAAGAAAATGAAGTCTGGATAAATTTTGATGTTGCTCAAAAATGGCAGCTTAAATCTGGACAATATATAAGATTGCGAAATCAGGATGGAGTTTTAAGTAACAAAATAAAAGTAAAAGTAACAGAAAGAATTAGACCTGATTGTGTTTACATGGTTCATGGATTTGGTCATAATTCAAAAATGTTAAAACGAGCTTTCCAGAAAGGTGCAAGTGATTCTCAATTAATTACAAAATATGTAACTGATCCAATTATGGGAGGAACCGGTATGAATGTAAATTTTGTAACTTTTGAATTAGAGGTGTGATATGGCAAGATATGGAATGGTTATAGATACTAAAAAATGTGTCGGTTGTATGGATTGTGTGGTTGCATGTAAAACTGAAAATAATGTGCCTGAAGGATATAATCGTGATTGGATTGTGCAGATAACCGAAGGAAAATTTCCTAATGTTCATCTTGAAATTCAATCACAACGGTGCAATCATTGTGATAATACACCATGCGTTTCATGCTGTCCAACAGGTGCAAGTCATGTTCACGAAGTAGGAAATGTTGTTCTAATTGACCATAAAATGTGCATTGGATGTAAAGCTTGTTTAGCTGCTTGTCCTTATGATGCAAGATTTATTCACCCCGATGGATATGCTGATAAATGTACTTTCTGTATTCATCGAGTTGAAAAAGGTGAACTGCCTGCATGTGTTTCTGTGTGTCCAACTCATTGTATGTATTTTGGCGACCTTGATGATCCAAACAGTGAAGTAAGCAAATTACTTGCCTCGAGAAAATATCATACACTTTTGCCAGAGGCAGGAACATCACCAAAAATTTTTTATTTGATATGATTAATTATGAATTTAATTACAAACATTAATTAAACATAATGATTGATATAATAAATTTTGAATGAAATAAAAAAATATTTTTGAAAAAATTCATTATAGTTTTATTTGTTCTTTGCATGTTGAGTTTAAACACAAATTCATAAAGTATTTTCACAAAGTGTATAAAGAAAAACTTTGAAGGACTGGATTTTTCGATTGTGCGAAGATGAAACCATGCACATTATCATACCCACGCAAAGCGGATATCAAGAAAATTAAAAATGGATTCATGCTTTCGCAGGAATGACAAACCGAGAATGTCATACCTGCGAAAGTTTACCTGTCGGTAGACGGGCGGGTATCCAGAAAAACATATTACTATAATGATAAATAGTAAATAGATTCCCGTTTGCACGGGAATGACAGCGTGCCATTATTGTCATACCCGCGAATGCGGGTATCCAGAATGAAAATGGGAAAATAGATTGTAGTTACATATGATAATTTATATCAAATTATTCTGACACTGAATTTATTGGTAATTAATCTAAATAATATCACTTTAATTGATGCAACAGATTTTAATTCACAAAATTTTATGAGGTTTAAATGCAAGAATTAACAACTACACGACATAATCCACAAATAGATCCCTTTACTCATGTGTGGGGCTGGGAAATTCCTGTTTATCTTTTCTTGGGCGGATTAGTTGCCGGGATGATGATTATTTCGGGATTTTTTTTGTTCAGCAAAAGATACAAAGAAATTAGCTGCGCTTGTTATACTTTGCCTTTGATAAGTTTGATTTTACTCAGCTTTGGTATGTTTGCTTTGTTTTTAGATTTAGAACATAAACTTTATGTTTGGCGGCTTTATACCACTTTTAGAATTTTTTCGCCTATGTCCTGGGGCGCTTGGATTTTAATTTTAGTATATCCCGGAATTATTGCAAATCTTTTGATTAGTCCACCTGAATTTTTAGTTAAAAAATTTCCTCAATTAAACAAGATAACTACTTTTATTAATGAAAGACAAAAATTGATTCAAAATATTGGAGTTGTAAATATGCTGCTTGGCGGTATGCTTGGAATTTATACCGGTGTTCTTTTAAGTACAATGGGTTCTCGTCCCTTGTGGAATAGTTCGATTTTATCAATTTTATTTTTAGTATCTGGATTATCAACTGCAGCTGCATTTGTTCATATAATTGCAAAAAATGTTTACGAAAGAGAACTATTAGCCAAAGCAGATAATGGATTTTTGGTAATAGAACTTTTTGTAATTATGCTTCTGCTTGTTGGTTTATCTACTTCCTCTGCGGTTCACATTGCTGCTGCAAAGCTTTTAATCAGTGGCGAATATGCTCCTCAGTTCTGGACTTTTGTAATTGGAATGGGAATAGTTATTCCTTTAATTATCCAGTTGCTCGCAGTCAATCATAAAATTAAACATACACCAATTGCGCCAATTATGGTTATTCTTGGCGGACTGATTCTAAGATTTATAATTGTTTATGCTGGTCAATACAGTCATTATTTAAATGCACATTTTAAATAGAAGTATATAATAAATTTCTGGAGAAACAAAATGACAACTTTAACTGGAATATTTCCAAAAAAAGAAAATGCAATTGAAGAAAAAGTATTCGAACCAAAACCTTATTCAAATCCATATCTTGTTGGTTTTGGGTTAGGACTTGTTCTTTTAGCAGCATTTGCAATTATGGGACGAGGTTTAGGAGCTTCTGGTGCCGCTTCAACTGTTGTAGCAGTTACAGTTTCAAAAATAGCACCTGAACATGCATCAAATAATAATTTTTACAAAGAATATCTAAGCGATGGAACTACTAATCCACTAAAGGATTGGCTTGTATTCGAAGTAATTGGTGTAGCTGTTGGTGGATTTCTATCAGGAACATTAGCTCACAGAATTAAACGAACTATTGAAAAAGGTCCAAATGTTTCTAATCGATTAAGATTAATTTATGCTTTCGTTGGCGGAGCAATTATGGGATTTGGTGCTAAACTTGCAAGAGGATGTACAAGCGGTCAAGCGTTAACGGGAGGTGCATTACTTAATCTTGGAAGCTGGGCTTTTATGTTTGCTGTGTTTGCTGGTGGTTATTTAACTGCATACTTTTTAAGGAGGCAATGGTTATGATGCCATATTATAAATTCGACTACTTCAGCTTCGACTTTAGTTTAGCCGTTGCATTCATTATTGGAATTGGCTTCGGCTTTGCATTAGAGCGAGGTGGATTTGGAAACGCAAGAATTCTTGCAGCTCAATTTTATTTCTATAATATGCGAGTTCTTAAAGTTATGTTTACTGCAATTGTTACTGCTATGCTTGGATTGTTTTATTTATCCTGGATTGGCTGGCTTGATTTGTCTTTGGTTTACTTAACTGATACTTATTTAATTCCACAAATTATTGGCGGCTTACTTCTTGGAATTGGTTTTGTTATTGGAGGCTACTGCCCGGGAACTTCTATTGTTTCTGCAGCAACTGGCAGATATGATGGCATGGTCTATTTACTTGGAATGTTATTTGGAATTTTTGTATTTGGTGAAGTATTTCCTTTGATTGAAGAATTTTATAATTCAACTCCAATGGGAAAAGTAACATTGCCTGAATTTTTAGGTGTATCACATGGAACGGTTGTTTTCTTAGTTGTTATGATGGCTTTAAGTGCTTTTGCAGCAGCAGAATGGAGTGAAAAAGTAATGACCAAAAAAATAGGGAGAGAATAAGAATGAACTGTCCTATCATAAAATTGAATACTAATAAAAGATTAGCTTTATTTGCAGCTCTTTTAGGAGTTGTAGCATTTATTATTAGTAATCCAAATAATAAGAATAAAATTACAGTTAATGCAAAAGAGCTGGCGTTATCAACAATTAAAAATCAAGATAAAATTTCTGTTATGGAATTAGCTGATTGGTTAATCAAAGGAAATAAAGATTTTGTTTTAGTTGATTTAAGAGATGAAAAATCTTATAACGAATATGCTATCCCAAATTCAGTTAATATCGAAATTGAAAATCTTCTTGAATCCGATTTAATGAGAAATGAAAAAATTATTTTATATGGAGATGATGATATAACCTCAGCTCAAGCATGGTTCATATTAAAAAGTGCAAATTATAAATCAGTCTACATTCTCAAAGGCGGAATGAATGCATGGAAGAATGAAATTCTTTATCCCAAACTTGCTGATAATGCTACGCAAGAAGAAAAATCAGAATTTGAAAAAGTAAAACAAATAAGTTTACACTTTGGTGGAATGCCTCAAATTATTTCAGGGACAATAACTTCAAATGTTATTCAAAATGTTCAGGCACCATCAGTCCCAAAGATAACAACTCCACCTGCAGGAAATATAAAATCTGCTCCAAAGAAAAAACGAGAAGGTTGTTAATACTTATAGTAATGATGAATCTTATAGATTATTGCTAGTATGTTAGATCTCCATCTACGCTGGGGTATGACACCTTACTTGTCATACCCGCGAATGCGGGTATCTATAATTTTTGGATTCCCGTTTTTCACGGGAATGACATTTAACACACCTGTCATACTCGCGTAAGCGGGTATCCAATCAAACCATATCTTCATATAAATCTTTCCAATCAGGATTAGTATTTTCTATTAAATCGATTTTCCATTTTCTTAACCATTTCTTCATTGCTTTTTCACGTTTAATAGCTTCATAAATATCTTTATGAATTTCATAATAAACTAACTTATTAACATTATACTTTTTTGTAAAACCATCAATAAGACCTCCTTTATATTCGTAGACTCTGCGTAATAAATCATTAGTTACACTAATATAGAGAGTACCATTTTTTTTACTTGCTAAGATGTAAACAAAATATTGATTCATAAGAAATTGTTTTTAGACAACGATAAAATAAAATATTTGGAATTAATGTTCTTTGTGGATTCCCGCCTGTCTACCGTCAGGTAAACTTGCGCGGGAATGACAGATGTACAGTGAATGATGTTAGGGATGTGTTTTACCGCAGAAGTCTACCTGTTTGTAGATAGGTTTATTTGCCGAAAGACAGGTGACATTTAAAAAAAGAATAACATTTACACACACTGTCATACCCGCGAAAGCGGGTATCCAGAAGAAGAAATGAAAAAAGTGGATTCCTGCTTTCACAGGAATAATCTTTGAT